>NZ_JAKZGP010000077.1 GCF_022549775.1 Belliella filtrata
ACTATACCCAGAGAGGGTACCGCAAAAAAACTAAATTTTCAGCCTACTGTCTTAGTTGCCTTAAGGCAACTAAGACAGTAGGCTGAAAGAAAGATTTAACCTTAGACACAGTTTAATGAACTATCCCCAAAAATTTAATGGAAGAAATGTTAAATTCTTGCCTTCAATTATATTTAGATACACTGCATGATTTTATTACCTTTGTATCTTTAATTTTTGAAAATTAATATCCAAGTCATCCTTAATTAGGTTGATTAAAAATATAAATCATCATCATGAATAAAGAAGTACGCGTACGTTTTGCTCCTTCTCCTACAGGGGCTTTGCATATTGGAGGGGTAAGGACCGCCCTGTATAATTTTCTTTTTGCCCGCAAAATGGGAGGAAAATTTTTACTTAGAATTGAAGATACTGATCAGACAAGGTTTGTCTCTGGTGCAGAAGCATATATCAAGGATGCCTTGGAGTGGTTGAACATTTCTCCAGATGAAAGTCCATGGTCCCCAGGTAACTGCGGTCCATATAGACAGTCTGAAAGAAAACCAATGTATATGCAGTATGCACTAGATCTTGTTGAGAAAGGTCACGCATATTACGCATTCGATACCTCAGAAGAGCTTGATGCGATGAGAGAAAGACTGACAGCAGCCAGGGTGGTGTCTCCTCAATACAATACCATCACGAGAACACAGATGAAAAACTCCTTGACTTTGCCAGAGGATGAGGTGAAGGCAAGGTTGGCTTCAGGTGATCCGTACGTGATCAGAATCAAAATCCCAAGAAAAGAAGAAGTAAGACTCAACGATATGATTCGAGGCTGGGTAATGGTGCATTCCAATACCCTAGATGATAAGGTTTTGATGAAGTCTGATGGAATGCCTACCTACCATTTGGCAAACATCGTAGATGATCATTTGATGGGCATTACACATGTGATTAGAGGTGAGGAATGGTTGCCTTCAGCGCCATTACATGTGTTATTGTATAGGTATTTTGGCTGGGAAGATAGCATGCCGCAGTTCGCTCATTTACCACTTTTACTAAAGCCTGACGGAAACGGTAAGCTTTCTAAAAGAGATGCAGATAAGCATGGATTCCCTGTGTTCCCGATGGATTGGGCAGACCCGAATTCAGGTGATAAGGCCATAGGATTCAAGGAGGCTGGTTATTTGCCAGATGCATTTTTGAACTTTTTGGCTTTTCTAGGTTGGAACCCAGGTGATCATAGGGAGTTATTTACCCTAGATGAATTGGTCGATGCCTTTTCTGTAGAAAGAATTGGAAAGTCAGGAACCAAATTCGACATCAACAAGGCGAAATGGTTCAATGAACAATACCTTAGATCTAAAACAGATCAAGAACTTTCCCGTTATCTAATAGCGGATGTAGAGAAAGACGGGTTAAGTGTAAGTGAAGACAAGGCAGCAAAAATAGTTGCTATCATGAAAGAGAGGGCTACATTCCCTGCAGATCTTTGGAAAGAAGGGAAGTTTATGCTGATTGCACCTCAGAAATTTGACGAGGCAGTAGCTTCCAAGAAGTGGAATCAAGAAGCAATCACTGTTTTGAGCACTTACAAAGAAAAGTTAGCAAATTTGAATGAATCTATTACGGCTGAGTCAGCAAAGGCTTTGTTAGAAGAGTCAGCGGCAGTTCATGATATCAAATTTGGTAAAGTAATGCAAGCCGTGAGGTTAGCTGTTACAGGAGTAGGTGCTGGACCAGACTTGATGGCTGTCTTTGAGATTATAGGTAAAGAGGAGTTGATCAGCCGAATATCTTACGCACTTGATACTTTGCAAATCCAATCATAATTCACATGGGGGAGTTATTCCCCTTTCACCCTATTTAAGTTATGGCTAAGAAACCCAAAAAGGAAGAAAAACCCAAAGTCCACAAAGACTTAGATGGTTTTAGGATGGATATAGATTCTTTTGGAGAAATTTCCAGCTCATTTCCAATTGATAAACTTAATGAGTTCCTCAATAATAATGTCGAAGACAAAAAGCTTAAGGATAGAGAGGATATATCGGAAATAAAAAAAGGAAAGAAGAAATAGCCTTACAATGCCAAAATTAATTTCTTTTTTGGGAGTGCTATTGCTTCTATTCATGGCCGAAGAACTAGTAGCTCAAACCAGCGTAGGAGTCAGAGGTGGATATACAGTATCCAATGTAAGCTATCGTGCATCTCCAGGATCGAGGACAGAGAGGGTTTTGGGGGTTACATCTCCCACCTATAGTTTTGTGATTGAGCAGTTTTTAGCAAAAAATGCAGGTGCTCAACTCGAAATTCAATACCTCCAACTGGGATATACGCAGCGAGACACATTGGATAGGACCAACCAGTCACGATTAAACTATATCAAGGTGCCGTTGATGTCGAATTTTTACTTTGGTAACCGCGGAAGGTTTCATATCAAAATTGGAACACATGTAGGGTATTTGATGAATGCTACCGATGACCTTAGAGAGTATGAGGTTCCTGGACTTATTCCTACTTATGGTGGTGAAGCTGACCAGCCCAACAAATTCCTATACGGCCTATCTGCAGGTGCAGGCTTATCAAATCTGTTTGGAAAAAGTACACTTGCTGGAGAAGTTAGGTTTTCCTACGACTTCAATAGGCTCGAGGCTCAAGATCGGATTTTTGATATGACTTCTACCAACCTTGAATTTACTTTGAGCTATTTGTTTCAAGTTATCAAGCCAAAATGGAAAAATGAATAGTACCTTATGGGGAACTTAACAGCCATATTGCTGTTATCTTATCACACAGATTAGATTATATTGATTATGTTACAAGCACAAAAAAGACCCACCAATATTTATATGGAAGCTAATCCTAATCCAAACTCATTGAAGTTTGTGGTCAACTTCATGTTAGTTGATGATGGGATTAGCTTCGATTACCCAGATTTGCAAAGTGCAGAAAATTCACCACTGGCACAGGAACTGTTTAATTTTGAGGCTGTAGAACGTGTTTTTATTGCTTCAAATTTTGTTACTGTGACCAAAAAAGATGATGTAGAGTGGGTTGAGATTCAGGATATCGTAAGAGATCAAATAAAAAAATACCTCGAAGAAGGAAAAGCTCCTGTGAAAGCCTCATTTGAAGAAGACCCTTTGTTTGATGAGAATGATTCTGAAGTTGTCAAAAAAATCAAAGGTATCTTGGATGAATATATTAGACCAGCTGTAGAGCAAGATGGTGGGGCAATTGTTTTTCATAGCTTCCAAGATGGAATCGTGAAGGTATTGCTTCAAGGAAGTTGTTCTGGATGCCCTTCAAGCACCGTTACTTTAAAAGCTGGTATTCAAAATCTACTTACAAGAATGCTACCAGAAGTTAAAGAAGTTCAAGCACAAGGGGTATAACTATTCTTATGTTGAAGGGGAATTGGGCATGGGCAATATTGGGCCTGATCAGTTTAGTGATCAGGCATTTTGCCATTAAGCACCCAGACAAAACAGAAGAGATTTATTCCAGAAAGTTTTTTCCAGGAATTAGGAATATCATCGATATGACTATCTCTTCATTTTCATTCCCCACTGTTTACATTTTTATAGCCTCAGTATTCCTTTTCATAGGAATGTTTATTTATTTTCTAATTAAAAAAATAGGTTGGAAAGAAAAATTAGGCTATAGTATTAGGTCTTTTTTTAATTTTCTTGGTGCGATAGTTTTTTTCTTTTTGGTTCTTTGGGGATACAACTACAATAGAATTCCGGTGTTTGAGCAAATCGGCATGAAGCCCAAGGCACTTACAGAGGAAGAGCTGATTCCAGAAATTGAACTTACCCGAAACCTCGTTCATCAGCTTAGAGATTTGGTGACTGAGGACACTACTGCAATAGATTCTATCATGCCATATCCAGATCTTGAGCGTATGGTAAGGGCAAATATGCGTGAACATCTCTATTTATTGGGATTGAATTTTACGGGTGAGCCAAGGACCAAGGAATTTCACCCAGCTGGATTCATGAGAAAAATGGGGATTTTGGGAATCTACTTTCCTTTTACTGGAGAAAGTTATATCGATCCTACTTTACATCCTTTAGAAAAGCCTTTTACTATTGCTCATGAAATGGCACATAGTTACGGTGTGACTGATGAAGGTGAAGCGAACTTTATCGCTTGGGTAATTGGGTCAAACAGTGACGATCCATTGCTTCAGTATTCTGCTCAGCTAAGATTGTTAAGGTATCAAATGAATGATTTGTATAGAATTTCGAAACCTCTTTATACCCATTTTTATAGAACAATACCTGTAGGAATTAGAAATGACCTGACATCAATCAATAGAAATGCAGATAAGTATAAACCAATCAACTTGGAATTGAGCAGAAAGTCAAATGACCTTTTTCTAAAAACCCAAGGTGTAAAAGCAGGGGTTTTAAGCTATCAACAATTACCTATGCTCGCTTTCGCTTGGAGAAAAAGACTAAAGTCTGAAGACTAATTAGTTTAATTTAAACTATTTTTTCATTTATATCGTAATTCTATTTTAAATTATTATTAAGTTTAGTTTAAAATTAGATTACATGATCAAATCACTCATTTTAGCCGTTTTTTCGCTCATAGTCACCCACACTTACGCAGAACAGGAAGTAAAAGTCTATACAGTATATGATAAAAATGGGGATGCCACTATAGTATCCGAGAATTCTGATATTGTCACTTATTCAATTGGTCTAGAGTTTTTGGAGGTAGAAAACTTGGATACTTCATCCACAAAACCCTCACATTTTGAAGTTGCGCCTGGAAAAACAAACTTGATGGTAGTAAAAGCCTCAAACCCTAACCACCCCACAAAAATTGAGTATGTAGCAAAAATTTTGAAGGGAAGAGTACATTCTGATTCTGGTTTTGATGTTCCTTATTTGATTCCAATAGACGCTGGTGAATATGTTTCAGTAGAGAAAGTTAATAAATTATCAGATTTCGAAGTAGATCACGAAAATATCAAGGGTATTGGAATAACTTTTTATTTCTCAAAGCCACTCCCTATAAGAGCGCCAAGGAAAGGGGTTATTTCCACCATTGTTGATGGAGAAGATGAGTCAAATAATTTTCTCGAAATCTATCATGTCGATGGAACAATTACTCATTTGGAGATTTTCAAAAGTGGATCTGCATTGGTAAAAGTAGGTGATACAGTGTATCCAGGAATGAAGATAGCTTCATCTGTAAATGAAGAGTTTGAAGGTGGTCCACAGGTGAGAATGCTCAGAAAAGTTATAGTTGCAAGTGATGTTGAACTTGAGCAAAAGGCTGAAAGTTTTGCGGTTGTCCATAGTGAAAAATCAACTATTAGACCTGAGAACGGCTTCAAAATGCTTTCCGTTCATCCTGAAAACTGGGTTAACTTAGAACTATCTAAAAAAGAAATTAGAGCTGTTCAAAATTCTAGATAGGGTCTGAGTTATCGTCTATTTCCGACCCAAACCCCCAATATGACTGCAGCGATCCCCAAATAGTGGCCTAGTAGTAAAACCTCTCCATCTAATAATCCCCACATGATCGCTACTACTGGTATCAGATAAGTGACAGAACTTGCAAACACGGGTGTAGCCACTTTGACCATAATATTGAAAAGGATCAATGCTATAGCTGTGCCAAGGACACCAAGTAGTGTTACATATCCCGCAGCCACCAGAGCTCCTTCTACATGCACAATCTTGAATGAGAATGATGTGGCTGCAAACAAGAAAATCAAAGCAGCGGGAAGTACCATGAGCAATGAAATCGCTGTGATAGCTACTGGTTTGAGTTCTACAAACCTGTACTTTATGATATTAAGGTTTATTCCATAACAGACGCAGGCTAATAGTACATAGAATGCATAAGCATTGATGCCTGAAAATGCTCCGAGTCCAGCCCCTTCTTTGACTGTCAGTAATACAATCACACCGATCAGCGCAATGAACAAGCCAATTGTATTTCTTTTGGTAATACGTGCACCAAAGAAGATTGCACCTATGATAACAACAAACAGTGGAGTCATCGCATTGAATACTCCAGTAAGTGAACTACTCAATTGTGTTTGAGCTTTGGCAAAGAGAAAAGCAGGAATAAAACTACCTACTAAACCTACGATGATCAAGTTGATGATTTGTCTTTTGTTCAAAGACTTTAGTCTAGGTAGGGATAGAGGTAACAAAACCAAACCTGCTGTGACGATTCTAAAGGCCCCAACTTCTCCTGGTGAAAAGACTTCTAGACCTCTTTTGATCAAAATAAAGGAACTTCCCCAGATTAAGGCTAGAAGTATTAGAAAACCCCATGCCTTGAGGAGGTTTTCGGATTGGATATCTCGAGACATTAAGGTGCTTTGATAGGAATTTCAAATGGTACAAAAAGAAGTAACTGATTATGATACAATTCAAAACTCATAATCAGCATATACTTCTGCTACTTGATCCAGAAGCTTGATCACATGATCATAGCTTTCTGCTGTTACCATCTCTGTTCTGAATGGTTTGAAATTTGGCATGCCTCTAAAGTAATTTGTGTAGTGCCTTCTCATCTCTAAGATTCCCTGTTTTTCACCTTTCCACTGTACGGAGAAGTCTAGATGCTTTTTTGTTACATTGATTCTTTCTTGTAAGCTTGGTGCTTCGAGCATTTCCCCAGTGGTGAAGTAGTGCTTGATTTCATTGAATACCCATGGGTAGCCAATCGCTGCACGTCCTATCATCATGCCGTCAACATTATACTTTTCTCTGTATTCTTTTGCCTTCTGGGGAGAGTCGATATCTCCATTGCCAAAAACTGGTATGTGTAACCTTGGGTTTGCTTTGACTTGGTTAAGGTAAGACCAGTCAGCTTCCCCTTTGTACATCTGTTGGCGTGTTCGGGCATGAATACTAATGGCTTGAATACCTACGTCTTGTAGTCTTTCAGCAACTTCGACTATTCTGATGGTGTCTTGAGACCAGCCTAGTCTTGTCTTTACAGTTACTGGGATATTTACAGCTTTAACTATTTCAGCGGTCATGGAGACCATTTTGTCTATATCCAAAAGAATTCCTGCACCTGCTCCTTTACAGGTGACCTTATTGACAGGACAGCCGTAATTGATATCAAGAATATCAGGCTTGGCTGCTGCTGCAATTGCCGCAGCTTCTCTCATAGAATCTATCTCATTACCGAATATTTGGATTCCTATGGGTTTTTCATAATCATAAATATCCAATTTTTGTACACTTTTGGCAGCGTCTCTTATAAGTCCTTCAGAGCTAATAAATTCTGTGTACATCAAATCCGCACCATTTTCTTTACATACTGCTCTGAATGGCGGATCACTGACATCTTCCATGGGTGCCAAAAGCAAGGGAAATTCCCCTAATTCTAAGTTTCCTATCTTTACCACTTCTCAATTCTATTTAATGGTGTAAATTTACCGCAATTATGGAGATTTATAAAACACAATCTACAATTGCTAAGAAAAGTAACTGGTTATTGTCCATGGTCGTTACTTTGTTGGTTACAATTGGCGTCCTTTTTCTGTTTCAAGGACTTTCTTTATTTCTGGTAGTGCCTTTGTTCGAGCTGTCTCTTGAAGATGTTCTGCAAGTTGCAACTGGTCAAAGTACAAACCCAAATGGGCGTATGGCACTTTTAATTATTCAAGGTCTTGGTGCAGGCTTTGCCTTTATAGTAGCTACGCTTGTGATAGCGAAGCTAGTAGACAAAGCGGACATGGGATTCAAACAACATTTTGCTAACTTTAAGTTCATCCCATTTCTTATCATGATATTTGTAATCTTTGGGGGGATGCTGTTTAATACACTTTTGATTGATCTCAACGGAAACTTTCAATTCCCCTCGTTTTTGGCAGAATTTGAGCAAATGCTACAACAAAAAGAAGAAGAATTGATGCGATTGACCAAGTATCTTACAGATTTTGATTCTGTTCAAGAGCTTTTGATGGGGGTGCTGGTGATCGGGATCATGGCAGGCTTGGGAGAGGAACTTTTCTTTAGGGGACTTTTACAGCCCAAGCTTCATAGCTACACAGGGAACATGCACTTGGGGGTCTGGTTGACAGCTTTTATTTTCTCTGCTATCCATATGCAATTTTATGGTTTTTTACC
This sequence comes from Belliella filtrata, assembly GCF_022549775.1. Lineage (GTDB taxonomy): Bacteria > Bacteroidota > Bacteroidia > Cytophagales > Cyclobacteriaceae > Belliella > Belliella filtrata. The sequence continues at coordinate 8,100 of NZ_JAKZGP010000077.1, forward strand.
TAGGATGCTTTTAGGAGCAATATTTGGTTATCTTTACTGTTATTCTGGAAGTTTGATTTATCCAATTTTAGCGCATATATTCAACAATACGTTTACTGTAGTGTTGGTATATTTAGGCAAGTTGGGCAAAATCGACTTCAACATAGATGAAGTAGATGAGGCATCATGGCCTGTTGCACTTGGAGGCTTGGTTCTTTTAGTGATATGTTTGAAATTATTTTCGGAGAAAAGCAAACCCAATTTAACTCATGAAAAACTGGAATAAAGTATATGAAGATGGTTCCCCAGTACGAGCCGAGATTGTAAAAGGAGTATTGGAGTCTCATGGCATTCCTGCTTACATCCTTAATAAAACAGAGTCTGCTTACAAAATCCATGGCCATTCAGAAGTAATGGTGCCTGAGCAAGATTTTCATGAAGCTTCCAAAATTATCCAGAATGAGATCACCTTTTAAGCTAAGATCAAGATTTAATATTAACAATTATAGTAACCTAGCTCAACGCATCATTACTGCATTGATTGGGGCGACATTGATAGTTTTTGGCTCAGTATACAGTGAGTGGCTATATTTTGTCATATTTGGTGTCATACTGGTCTTTTCTCAAATGGAATTTTATAGACTTTCTGGTTTAGATGGTATGTTGCCTTTGAAGACGTTTGGTACTTTTCTAGGGGTTTTGATATTCTCTCTTTCATTTCTGATTGAGATGCAGCATTTGCAAGACCGTTATTATTTCTTGATTTTCCCCTTATCTTCCTTAGTATTTTTTATCAAGCTTTATAGGAAGTCGGACAAAAAGCCCTTTACTGGTGTTGCTTTCACTTTCTTGGGGATATTTTATGTAGCGGTGCCTTTTGCCTTACTAAACTTAGCGGCTTTTTCCGTGGATGGAACATTTCATTATGAGGTGATTGTAGGGTCATTGTTTATCTTATGGGCTTCAGACTCAGGAGCCTATTTTGCAGGAACTAAATTTGGTAAGACGAAGCTGTTTGAAAGAGTTTCGCCTAAAAAATCTTGGGAAGGATTTTTAGGGGGTGCTGTGGCAGCTTTTGCTGTGGCTTATTTTCTTGGACTATATTTTGTGTCACTTGCTGTCTGGGAGTGGTTTTGTATATCGACTATTATTATCATAGCGGGCACGTATGGAGATCTTATCGAATCGCTATTCAAACGAAGTATAGAAATTAAAGATTCAAGTAGGATGCTGCCAGGACATGGCGGATTTATGGATAGATTTGACGGATTGTTATTATCTGCCCCTTTTATTGCAGCATTTTTGAAAATCTTTTAAAAATGCCTATATCTTATTGAAAATACTCGTTAATATTGTGTTGTAATTCAAAAAGCTAAACTAAAAACAACCCAAATATGGCTTACATTGAACCGGCTCCGATCAAGGATGCAGAGAATCCGTTGGAGTCAATGATGGAGAGGTTTAACCTCGCAGCTGAAAAACTTGGACTTTCTGACGAAGTTTACAATGTTTTGAAGAATCCAGCCAAGCAAGTAATCGTATCGCTACCGATAACGATGGACAATGGAAAAATCAAAGTGTTTGAAGGTATCAGAGTGATCCACTCAAATATCCTTGGTCCCGCAAAAGGTGGGATTAGATTTGCTCCAGATGTCCACCTTGACGAAGTGAGAGCTTTGGCGGCATGGATGACTTGGAAATGTGCTGTAGTAGATATCCCGTATGGTGGTGGAAAAGGTGGTGTGAGGTGTAATCCTAGGGAGATGTCAAAAGGTGAAATCGAAAGATTAATGCGGGCTTATACCCTTGCAATGATTGATGTATTCGGTCCAGACAAGGATATCCCTGCACCAGATATGGGTACAGGGCCTAGAGAAATGGCATGGCTGATGGATGAGTATTCCAAAGCACATGGTATGACAGTGAATGCAGTAGTTACAGGTAAACCACTGGTGTTAGGAGGCTCTCTAGGAAGAACAGAGGCTACTGGTAGAGGGGTGATGGTCTCAGCTTTGGCAGCGATGCAAAAACTAAAAATCAATCCTTTTCAAGCTACTTGTGCCGTGCAAGGTTTTGGAAATGTAGGATCTTGGGCAGCTTTACTTTTAGAAGAAAGAGGGCTGAAGATAGTTTCAGTATCTGACATTTCGGGCGCTTATCACAACGAGAACGGTATCAATATCCAAGAGGCAATTGCTTATAGGGATAGCAATAATGGAACCCTTGAAGGATTCAAAGGTGCAGAGAAATTGACTGATCCGATGGAGTTGCTGCTTCTTGATGTAGATGTGCTGGTACCAGCAGCTGTAGAGGATGTGATCACGACATCCAATGCTGACAAGATAAAAGCAAAGCTGATCGTAGAAGGTGCTAATGGACCTACTTCCGCTAAAGCTGATGCGATAATCAATGAAAAAGGTATCATGGCAGTGCCTGACATTTTAGCAAATGCAGGTGGTGTGACAGTATCCTATTTCGAATGGGTGCAAAACAGACTCGGTTATAAATGGACAGCAGAACGCGTCAATAGAAGATCTGATAGGATCATGAAAGATGCTTTTGACAACGTCTATGAAGCATCTGTAAAGTATGATGTGCCTATGAGAATAGCCGCTTATATCGTAGCCATTGATAAAGTCGCTAAAACTTATACCTTCAGGGGCGGCTTCTAAAATAAAAAAATCGAAAGTTTAATTATATTTGAGGTGTGGAAGTATTGCTTTCACACCTTTTTCTTTAAGCCTTGAAATTAAGAAAACACCATGACTATACATAAAGAAGGACGATCTCTTTTGTTTTGGATGCTGATAATATTAGCAGCTTTAAATTATGGATTATATTATTACTTGCCCTCTCAAGAGGTGTTGCTAAATGTTGTGCTTTTGGCAAGTGTTGTATTTTATTTGATCGTATTGCAATTCTTCAGAAATCCATTTGTGCCTATTAAAAACGAAGAGGGAATAGTATATGCTCCAGCTGATGGTAAAGTGGTGGTGATCGAAGAGGTCGTGGAGGATGAGTATTTTAAAGCAAGTAAGAAGCAAGTTTCTATTTTTATGTCCCCGATCAATGTACACGTCAATAGGTCCCCGATAGCTGGAATAGTTAAGTTTTTTAAGTATCATCCAGGAAAATACCTTGTAGCGTGGCATCCCAAATCAAGCACTGAGAATGAAAGAACCACTATGGTAATCCAAGGAAAAAATGGCACAGAGCTTTTGGTAAGGCAAATTGCTGGTGCATTAGCAAGAAGGATCAAATGGTATGTAGATGCCGGTAGTCCATTACAGCAATGTGGCGAATTTGGATTTATCAAGTTTGGCTCAAGGGTTGATGTATTTTTACCACTAGATTCAGAGATTCTTGTCGATATTGATCAAAAGACCAAAGGTGGCCGTACAGCAATTGCCAAACTTAAGGATTAAGTTTCTTTATTTTCTTTCGGCATATTTAAACTAAAGCCTGAATCATAAAATATTAAAATCCCTCTTTAATCAGAAATGACCTTAAGAGGGATTTTTTTATTATTTCCTAAAATCCGCAAGAGAATGTTGTAATTGATTGAATAATAGAGCCAATAGATCTTCCAGGTTTCACTCGATTATTTCTAATAATTTATTGGTAGTCAATAGAACCTGAAAAGTCTGCGGGTTTTAGGTATTTGATTGTTGTCTTGGCTTGTGTCTCCACAAACCAATCACCTAACACTTTTTTTACTTTCTTGAAAACCAATGTGGAAAAGTCTTTTTACTAAGCACTTGTTTCCAGTACAAAATCCCGAGGGTAATGGTGCTCAGGAAAAAAATAAAAGTAGTCCATTCGTAGGTTCTTTTTCCAGATTTCCCCGTTTGGATATTTGAATCTTTGTCTTCAAGTGCTCTTTTCAATGATGCAATTTCACGTTCTTGCTTAGAAGCAATGTACTTATAATCGTTTTTTTCGTAAGTGATTTCTGTTTTTTGAATCTCACTGAGCATTTTCAGCTCATCCATGATTTGATTATCTTTTCTTATGATCCTTTCCATCCAATTATTAGTTTCGATCATGTCTTTTTTGGTTCTATTGCCAAAGATGCCTGATTTTTTACTTTCAGATTGCTGCCATTGTTGGTGCAAACTTTGCCTTTCTTGCATGAGCATTTCCAATTTGGCTTGGCCAAACAGCATCATAGGAGAAAGGAATAAGATCAAGGTGATGAGTCGCTTCATAGTGACAGGTGTAATTATTTGATTTTAAGTAAAAAATCAAATAATGTGCCGAGAATATATTTGTCACTTTTTAGTACAATAAATTATCTGATTTTCATCCTTTTGCCAGCTCTTCTTTTAAATGCTCCTTGTCTACGTTTGTTGTTGGTGTAGAAATTATACAAAAAGTTAATCGCAAAAGCGGTGATGGTTAAGGGTACAAACATACCTGGAAGCATGGTTTTGATGCCAATGAGAATCAAAAATGAGGCAATAATCCCCATTTTGAATGATGTATGGCTCTCAGGATAAACCTTGGCTACTAAGTAGAGACTCAAACCTTCGATGATCGCTACGATAATCAGTAGATATTTCAGCATTTGTGGCATCGTGGTGCTCGCTGACCAGACTACCCAAGCTAATCCTGCGATAACTAGCACAAGGCTTATAGACTGTATAGAAGTGTTTAGTCTCTCTCTCATTGGTTTTATGTTTTGGGTTGTTACTTATATGCACTTATGATGCAACATGTATTTGTGATAATACTCAGTAAAAAACTTTCAAATTTCACTTCTTTCCTACAATCTGAAATACAATTGTAAATACAGGTCTTTTAATTGACCATTTAATATAGGGATAAAACCTAAAATATCAAAAATTTGTGCTTTGGTGTCTCCAGCAAACATAGTGTGAGTTTGACCTAAATAGACACCAAAGCACAAGAGTCTTAGCGATTAAATTTTTCTTTTGGACAAATGAATAAACCTAATCTGATTAAAGTTTTCTCTTAATAAAATCTGTCATCATGCTGTAAAGGTGCCAACTTGTATTTCCACCTGAGATTCCGTGGTTTCTATTAGGGTAATAAAATGATTCAAACTGTTTGTCTGCTTTGATCAAAGCATCGACAAGATCTACAGCGTTTTGAAAGTGTACATTATCATCACCTGTACCATGAATGAGCAAAAGATTGCCTTTCAGTTTATTAACATGTGTGATAGGGCTGTTGTCATCGTACCCTGAAGGATTCAGCTGTGGAGTTTGTAGGTATCTTTCGGTATAGATAGAATCATAATATCTCCATGTGGTCACAGGTGCAACAGCTATTGCAGATTTGAAAACGTCATTTCCTGTCATCAGGGCTAGTGAAGACATGTAGCCACCATAAGACCATCCCCATATTCCTATCCTTTCTTTATCTACAAATGGTAAGGTGCCGAGATGTTTTGCTCCAGCGATCTGATCTTCTGTTTCTATTGCACCTAAGTTTGCATATGTGGCATGCTTGAACTCTCTTCCTCTAGCACCTGTACCTCTATTGTCTACACAGACTATAATGTAACCTTCTGCTGCAAGATGATGGTGCCAGAAGTCTCTTAAACCTCCCCAACTGTTAGTGACATTTTGAGAGCCTGGGCCTCCATACACATACATTAGCACTGGGTACTTTTTAGATTCATCGAAATCAGCTGGCTTGATCATGTACGCATTTAGAGAAGTCCCATCTACTGTTTCGAAAGTGAAGTACTCCTTTTTAGAAATAGCAAAATTCTTCAACCTGTCTACCAATTCTTGGTTGTCTTCTAGTACTTGATGCTCTTTTCCCGCTGTGTTATTCAAAGTGATCCTAGCAGGTCGATTCGCTTCTGTATGTGTGGTAATATAGTATTTGAAGTCTTTACTCATGTTTATACTATGTGTACCTGATGCCGGAGTGAGTATCTTTTTATTTTTCCCATCTAGGTTAATGACATACAGATTTCTTTCAAGAGGTGAAGCTTCTGTAGATGTAAAGAATATCTTTTTCCCTTTTTCATCCACACCGACAAGATTACTTACTTCCCAATCACCAGAGGTGATTTGTTTGATCAATTTTCCTGACATATCGTGATGATAAATATGCTTGTAGCCATCTTGTTCAGATGTACGGATAAAGCCCTTGCCATCTTTGAGAAAATGATAGTTATCATTAAAGTCTAAGTCTACATAGGTATCAGATTTTTCTTGGAGGATAAGTTTGCTTTCACCCGAAGTAGCATTTGCAGCTAAGAAATCCAGTTGATTTTGAAGTCTATTGAGTCTGATATAAGCCAGAGTGTTTGAGCTTGCAGTCCAATAGATTCTAGGTAAATAAATATCAGTCTCTTCACCACTATCAACTTTTACAGTTTTGTTACTAGCAAGATCGTAGATATGAATACTAACTTCGGCATTTTTTTCTCCAGCCTTTGGATACTTGAATTTGTAGTCTTCTGGATAAAGTTTTCCCCAAGTTTGCATATTGAATTCAGGCACCTCAGACTCATCAAATCGAATGAATGCGATTTTTCTCCCATCAGGAGACCATTCGAAGGCTTTTGCCATGGAAAATTCTTCCTCATAAACCCAATCTGCTGCACCATTGATGATATGGTTCCATTTTCCGTCTTCGGTCACTTGAGTGATTTTTTGATCAGAAATATTGACAATGAATAAGTTGTTGTCTTGAACATAAGCTACTTTATCATTGTCTGGAGAAAGTGTGGCATACATGATTTTTTCTCCATTGACAAGGAGTTGTGCGTCGCCTGATTTGAGGTCTACGACGTGATTGATTGCTTTGCTAGATCGTCTGTATATCCTTTCGATATCAGATGCAAGCAATGCCTTAGACTCGTCTGCATTAAAGCTATAGCTTGAAAAGTCCACACCAAGTTTTCCACCGTCTATTAGAGTTTCTTCTTGCTTTCCTGTGGCTACATTGATTTTTACTACCACAGGCCCAGTTGCAGTACGAGTTAATGAGCTATAGTACTGTCCATCTTTCATCCAGTTGATGCCATATACTCCTTTTGCTGAAAATGTGTTTGATTTGAAAACATCTTCGAGTGTTACTTTTTTCTTCTGCTGCGCAAAAGTTGAGTGACAAAGCACGATCATCAGAGCTATTGTCCATATTTTATTTATTTGAATCATATTGAATATTTGAGTTTACATTTTGTTCAAGTCTTAAAGCAATGTAAAAAAAGTGAATTCTTCTCAATTTCCCCAATTCAATTCATTTGGGAGGATGTTTTATAGTATGGGCAGTCTATTGGGTATCCGTTTATCAAATTTTTTGATCAACTTCTGCACTTTTCTATTAAATTCATTACCAATCTATAGAGCTTTATGGTTTCCAGCATGAAAAAGTTTATTTTCCTTATTATTCTTTTTTTAGTCATTGTAAAAGTAAGTCTGGCCACTGAGATGTATCCTGCAATAAGTAGCTTCCAAGCAGATGTCAGTGCTTTAAATAGGAAATACAATAATCCACTTTCGGAAGAATATTTTCAGCGTTTTGAAAAGCTTTATACAGATTGGCTAAAAGCACTGGATAAGATGCCTTATGATAGCTTTTCAATAGATGGGAAGTTGGATTATCAGATTTTCAAAAACTACCTAGAGAAAGAAAAATATTTTCATCAATCGAATTATGAATCATATAGAGCTGTAAAAAATGTAGCATCTTTTGCAGAGCCATTGGAGAAGTTTTATCAATCTCGTAGGCAAGCTGTCAAGCCAGATGCCTCAGCACTTGCAGCTTCAATGGATGAGGTGGAGAAATTAGTAAGGTCTAAATGGGCGGAAATGAAGCAAGCTAAGCCATATGACTCTTGGCAAGAAGCTGAGCTGGCATCCAACGTTATAAAAACTTTGAAGATAAGCACTAATGAAGCTTATTTGTTCTATTTCGATTATGATCCAGAATTTACTTGGTGGGTAAAGAAGCCGATAGAAAGTTTAATCAAGAGCCTTGAAGGGTACGAAGACTTTTTAAAAAATCATTTTGAAAATACCGTAGTAAAAGATGATGGGTCTGGTATTATTGGAAAACCGATTGGGAAAATCAATATCGAGAAGGAGCTACAATTTAACATGATTCCGTATTCAGCAGAGGAATTGATCAAAGAAGGAGAGCGACAATATGCATGGTGCCAAGATGAGATGATTAAGGCATCGGAAGAGCTTGGATTTGCGGGGGATTGGAGGAAGGCGCTAGAGCATGTGAAGAATAAGTATGTTCCTGCTGGGGAATGGCCACAGATGGTAGTGGAAATGGTAGATGAAGCCATTTCATATGTGGAGGAGTATGATTTGCTTACTGTGCCAGATATGGCAAAAGAAACCTGGCGCACGACAATGATGTCGGCAGCAAGACAAAAAGTAAGTCCATTTTTCTTGGGGGGAGAAACGATCATCATTTCCTACCCTACTTCTGAAATGTCTCATCAAGACAAAATGATGAGTATGAGAGGGAACAACCCTCATTTCTCCAGGGCCGTAGTTCATCATGAATTGATCCCAGGCCATCACCTTCAACAATTTATGAATCAGCGACATTTTCCCCATAGACGCATGTTCAATACTCCGTTTTGGGTGGAAGGATGGACACTTTACTGGGAGTTTAATCTCTGGGACAAGGGTTTCCCCAGAAATGTTGAAGATAAAGTAGGAATGTTATTTTGGCGTATGCATAGGGCCGCAAGAATTGTGTTTTCGCTAAAGTATCATTTAGGCGAATGGACACCGCAGCAGTGTATAGATTTTTTGGTAGATCAAGTAGGACATGAGCGTGCCAATGCAGAAGCGGAGGTTAGGAGGTCTTTTGAGGGAAGTTATGGACCATTGTACCAGCTTGCCTATATGATCGGAGGGATTCAAGTCTATCAACTTCGACAAGAGATGGTGGAAGGCGGGAAAATGACAGAAAAGGAATTTCACGACTACTTCATCACCCAGAATTACATGCCCATTGAGCTTCTAAGAGCCAGAATGAAAAATGATTTACCGAAGGATTTCATGAGTTCATGGAGATTTTTGGATTGAGGATTGTCTCAAAAATTCCCAGATTAGTGTTCGGTTTTCAAAATGAGGCTTAATTTAGTCGGATTGGCTTAAGGTCATTCACATAATAAGTAAAACCAAAGAGGGTATTGTTTACCTCTTTGATTATTCTTTTTACAGTCACAACATTGATAAAAACAGAATCCTGCTCTGTTGGAACTGCTGACCTGTCATAAGGGAATAAATCATCACCATGAAATTCGAAAGAATTTCCATCGGTCAAAAATGCAAAGGAAGTTGTAGATGTTCCAGTATAATTATCTAGTTCAAAATTGCTTTTTTGGATTTTAACCAATTGAAAAAAGACAGAGTCTGCTGGATTCTCTTTTTGAAACTCGATCCTATTCATACCATCCAGATTCAAAGTGGATTCGTAGCTTGTGATTTTTGCCGGCTTTGGCAACTCGTCAAACTTCAGAATAAATTTCTTTGTTAGGTGCAAGTCAACAAATTCCCACTCAAAATACCCAGGGGTTTTGACTTCTCCATATGAATCCCATGCGCCAGTTTTAAAATACTCTTCATAGTTGCAATAGTAGTCTGGTTTGCACATTTCGAAACCATTGATTTTACTATTGGCACAGGCATAAGAGATTTGGCTTCCGAATCTGCTTCTGCTTCGAGAAAGTATGTTTTTCCCATACAGCCCAAAAAGGGATCCTTCAGTGTATGAGAGCGATGCTTCTGTATGTATATCCCAAGCAAATTCCCTTTTTACTTCAAAGTCTGATTCTCTTACGTATATGATCTCTTCCGATAGGTTTTCTATTGCCGGGTAGGGCTCAGGATTGAGATTTTCCGTAGGAACAACATCATCGCAAGCAGAAAACGTCAAAAGTATAACCAATAAAACTATATGTGACCTCATAAAAACTAAATACATAGCAAAAGTAAATATGTTTTTTTAAGATTTAAAATTAATTGATAGTTATGTTTCATTTTGTTTACTAAAAACTGTTTGAATATAAACTTCCAAAGAATTGTTTCATTAAACTTACATGTTTTATTTGATACGCGACGGCGCTACCAGTTGCGAACCAAATATTTTGGATTCGCTGTTGTCTTATTCACTGTTCAATGATCTATTTGCAATCATTTTTTTTCTTCAAGAGCAAAATTAGGGCATCATACTTTTGAAACATCCCCATATGTATTTCACGTCCTGTTATAAAACCTTTTGATTATGAAACAGATCCTTGTATTATTTTTGTCGATGCTTAGTTTTCATTCGATGGCACAAGAAAAAACGAAAGAACCAGTCAACTTGATGGTACTTTACCCTGAAATCTATCAGGTCATAGAATTGGATGAAGGCCGAGGTGAGCTTTTGGTTGATCTGATCAATTTTTGTCAAGAGCAAGAATTGAAATTGGTTCAGAAAGGAGCACAATTGATGCTATTCAAAGTTTACCCATCTTTTTTGGGAGTAGAAAAGGCTACCATGGACCTAGAGGAAAAGATGGTTCAAATTATTGGCCCTCATGCTAAAATCAAATCCATCAAATCTTATGGGAGGGAATATTTGCCAGAAGAATTTCACCCATTTATTTCAACTCCCTAATTAGCCCTACTTTGTCAAGTTAAGAAAAGAGGTAAAGAATTGGCAAAGGACGGCATCCTTGCTTATCTTTACCTCAGCTAAATATTACTATTGTAAAACTAACAAAAAAGGCCGCTATATTAAATAGACGG
>NZ_JAKZGP010000078.1 GCF_022549775.1 Belliella filtrata
TTTCCAATTCCTCTACTACTTGCTTCTTGAAGCTAATACTGTACCGCTTGAACTCTCGAACACTTTTTGTCATGTTTTTCCCAATTTTAGTTTGATTTAATTTGTCAAGCTATTTCAGGACATGACACATGACACTTGTTTCTTGCTTCTAAACTCTCGCTTCTCGCCTTACTCACTTTTCAGCACTTTTGCAGGATTAGTTCTGATGACTTGTAAGGAATGGATGAAAACTACTGTAAGTGCCATACCCAAGACTGCCAATCCTACAAGGCCGAACACGACGTATGGCATCTCAATTTTATATGCAAACTCTTTGAGCCATTGGTTACTAAAGTAGTATGCTGGAATGATCGCCAGTGTGGTCGAAATCAAGACTAACCAGATATATTGTTTACTTATCAACATCAAAATACTAGTAACACCTGCCCCAAGTACTTTTCGAATACTGACTTCCTTGCTTCGCTGTGCAATAGTATATGAAGACAAGCCGTACAAGCCAAGGATAGAAATCAATATCGCAATCCCAGAAGCAAAGCTAAGTATTCCCTGAATCCTCCTATCTGCTTCATAGAAACCCTCAATAGCTTCATCTATAAACAAAAACTCCCCTGATTCATAAGGATATACCTCCTTCACAATGGCCTCTAGGCTAAGTTTTGCATGGGATAGATTTTGGCTTGGGGCAAGCTTGACATTCAAGTAATTGTAATAGGTAGGACTGTAAATAAATACCATAGGCAGAATTTCTTCACGTAGATTTCTTGCATTGAAATTATCCAAAACACCGACAATTCTCCTTTGCTCTCCACTGATTTGTAGAGACATACCTAAGGCTTCTTCAGGACTTGATAGATTCGCTTGGTGAAGGAAATTTTTATTGACCAGTACCTCATCGATCTTGTTACTCGCACGCTTACCTGCAAGGATATTCAGACCGTGAACTTCTACAAATGCGGAGTCCACATTCATCACATGCACATACAAGGCTTGCCCTGTGGTATCTCCTTGTAGATAAGAATCAGTGGTCCACAGGCTATTAGATGAAATCAGCGCATTGCTCAAACTTGCTGCTGAAACTGAACTTTGCTGCCATATGCGATCATTAAGCTGTGCCTTTACCTCTGGATCACCCATAAAAGGTAACCTTACATACATCACAGCATCTTTTTCGAAGCCCAAAGGTTGTGAGCTGACATATTGTAGCTGTGACCTTAGTACTAAAACCAAACATATAAATGTAATTGAAGCTGTAAACTGTATGACTGTTAGATTTTTTCTTAAAAATGATCCATAACCAAGTTGAGATCCTCCTTGAACCTCTCCTTTCAATGCGCGCTGTGGTTGATATCCAGAAAGTATTACCGCAGGATAAATGCCAGATAAGCAAGTTATCAACACGGAAATCAATAGAAGGAAAAGCCCATTGTAAACACTGAAACTAATATATTGAAATGTCTCTGGTAGGTATGAGGAAAACAATTGATAATAACCATCTGCTAAAAACACTGACAAACATGCCGCCGCAATCACCAAAAGAAATGTTTCGCTTAAAAATTGTAGCATCAGCTGTTTCCTATCTGATCCAAGGGTCTTCCTGATTCCTACTTCTTTAGACCTTTTAATTGCAAGGGCTGTTTCCAAATTGACAAAATTCAAACATGCTAATAGCATGATGATCACACCTATGAAAATCAAACCTTTTAATAAATCTAAAGAAACTTCTGTCCCATTAAAATTCTCTGAAAAATGCATTGTATTCAACGGTTTTGCAGAAAACTTCTCAGAATTATCATCAATATCTAAATACTTGGAAGCAACCTTTTGAAGTCCTTCATCCAATTGAGCTTGGTCTTCGCTTTTTGCAATCTTTACAAATAGTTGGCTGGAAGAATTCAAATTAGTCCAACTGTGTAATCCATACCAGTCACTTTTCTCTAGTTGTGCTATGGTGCTGAAGGAGATAAAGTCCTTGAAAATAAAATCCGTAAGCTGATCATAATCTCTTACTACGCCATGTATATGGGTATAGATTGAGTCCGCAGCATCTATCCAGAGCATTTCTTTACCCAAAACCTCAGAAGCTTCAAGTCCAGGAAAGTATTTCTGCATACTAGATTCAGAGATCACCGCTTGAAACGGAGAAGATAAGGCAGTTTCTGGATTTCCTGCTAACCACACCCTTTCAAAAATCTTCATAAAACCCTGATCTGCAAATGCCACCAGATTTGATTTCCCGATATACCTATTTTGATCTGGAACGACAGCTGAAACCTCGCTCAATGTATATAGCCTTCCTTTGGTCTCAATAAAAGCCAACTCATCATCAATCACTTCTCCCAATGGACCAGATGTTCCTGAAGATTCAAATCTTTCGCCCGGTTGCCACTCTGATACAGTGTGAACCCTATAAATCCTATCTGCATCTGAATGAAACCTATCAAAACTAAAGGCATGAAGTACCACTTGAAATATCAACAAGCATATCCCGACTCCAAGTGATAGTCCAAAGACATGTACAAAAGTCCTTAGTTTATTTCTACGAATATTTCTAAGAGCAATTAGTAGGTAGTTTTTCCACATAAGAATTTGCTTGACGTAAACTTGAATTTAACCAACCTAGAACCAAGTTCGTACCAATCCAAAGTGGCCCCAATGCCTTAATTTAATAGGTTTTCTAGGCCAGAAAAACATGTTTGCGAACAATATTGACCGCATGCGGACAAAGCTGTTTCTGCAACTACACCAATCTTAAAAAAATAGGACTTCAAACAAAGGTTTAAGGGACTATTTCTACTTGAAACTTTATACACAATCGCTCGCTTCATTACCCACCCTTCACCAATCATAATCTCTGGCTTCTTTTTGTACATTGTACCAAGCACTTGGTACTTGGTACTTCAACAAACGCATCTAATCACTCGCTTCTCAAACTATTCACTGGATTGGTGATGGCAGCCCGAAAGGATTTGAAGCCAACGGTCAAGCCTGTGATGAGTAAGGAGATGAGCATCACCAATACAAATAAGCCTATCGTAACAGGCGTTTTGTAGGCAAAAGATGCCAGCCATTCTTGCACCATATAATAGGCCAAGGGAATAGCAACCCCAAAGGCAATCAACACCATCCAAACAAACTCTTTGGATAGCATCACGGTGATTTGTGTTACTGAAGCTCCGAGCACCTTTCGGATTCCTATTTCTTTGATCTTCTGACCTACCATAAAGGAAATCAAACCATACAAACCAATGCAAGAAATCAAAATTGCCAAGGCAGCAAATACCTTATAAACCATGGCAAGCTTCTGCTCATTTTCATAAAAAGCAGCTATAGCCTCATCCAAGAATCCAGCAGTATAAATTTGCTCTGGGTAAATCTCTTCAAACTTTCCTTGTATACTTTCTAGGGTTGCCTTACTAACTGCTCCATCTAGCTTTACAGCTACGATCGAGTACATATTTTTTCTAGTGGTAATCACCAATTGCTTCATCTCTTCGCGCAGAGAATTGACCGTAAAGTCTTTGACTACTCCACTCACAGGAACCCATGGGCCAGCCCCAAGGCGGAGGTTTTTACCTATAGCTTCTTCGGGAGTTTGGATCATCAGCTTTTTGGCCATAGTTTCATTGATCACCACATTTCTGATCGTATCACTCGGAGGGTATGCATGTCCAGCGACAAATTCCATTTCAAACAATTCAAAATACGTCTCGTCAGCAAACTTCAAAAATGCTGGAAAGATGATATCCTCACTTTTATTGTCAAAATAAAAGTTGGTTGCTGAGTTGTTATCTGAAGATGGTACATCTGAAGCCAAAGTAACCCCTTTGACGCCAGGCATCCTTAGTAGCTCTTGCTTGAAACCTTCTATTCTCATCTCACCATTGGCTTTATCCGATGGAACATGAACATAGTAAATGGCTTCCTTATTGAAGCCCAGATCTATGTTTTGAACCAAATTCATTTGCCTAACAGCGATCAGTGTACCAATCATAAGGATCTGAGCGATTGCAAACTGTAGAACTACCAAACCTCTTCTGATAGAAACACCCCCTATATCTGCACTTTGAAACTTGTTTTTCAATGCCCTGATAGGCTGATATTTTGCTATGATCATGGCGGGATAAAATCCTGACAGCAAAGACAATAAACCTATCAGCACAAGAATAAACAAGCCAACTTGCCACTGAAACAAACTAACTGAATCTGGAATGTTGGCGATTTTATCCAAAAGCGGCAGAAATATGGAAGCGAATACAAGAGACAAAAATGAGGCTATCAAAACAGTCAAAAAGGTCTCTCCAAAGGATTGTAAAGCAATCTGAGTCTTTGTGCTACCCATTACTTTCCTTACGCCTATTTCCTTGCTTTTACCGATTGCTTGCGAGGTGGTAAGGTTCACAAAATTGATAGAAGCCATGATGAGGATAAAGACTCCGACTAGTATCAATGTTTTGATGGTAGAATTTCTGATCCTGCTTCCAGTGAGTGGCTCATAAAGAGAATTGAAATGGATATCGCTCAATGGCTGAAGGTGATGAGACTTGATAGAAGTTCCTCTTCCTTCAAAATGTTTTTTGGAAAATTCATCAAGCTGACTTTGGATCAATGCAAAATCCGTTGCTGGATTCGTCTTGACATAAACTTGAAAGTTGCTCCCTGTACTTCCCCATTCTTCCAAATCATAGCCAAAAGCTTCTTGATGTGAACGAATAGTTTCAAATGAAGCCAAAAGCTTAAATCCGAAGTTGCTGTTCTCAGGCATATCCTCAACCACAGCAGCTACCTCCAATTGAACACCATTGGTCAGCTGCAAAGTCTTTCCTTGAGCATCCTTCCAGCTTCCAAAATATTTTTCTGCTTCAGATTTAGGCAAGATCACTTGGTCAGGTTGTCCAAGAGCGTTTACATTACCTACAAGGAAGTTTAACTCAAGAAGCTCAGCAAAATCAGGTGTTGAAAAAAACAAACTTTCTGCCCTATGTTTATCGATATCCTCACTTTTCAGATTTTCGATATTCACTTGCACAAAGTAATGGGAAACTATCGGAACGACCTGCTCAAAACTCATCGGATCAGCTCTTAGCGCATCAGGGAAAGGGTTGGCTACGCCAGAGGTCTGATCATAAAAATCATCGTATTGATCATGAGTGACTATTCGATAGATCTGATCATAATTGCTGAGAAACTTATCGTAGCTCAGCTCATATTGCACCACCACAAAAAGCAATAAAGCCGCAGTGATCCCGATAGTCAATCCCAAGATATTGATGGCACCTATCCATTTGCTTCTGGTCAAGGAGCGCCAAGCGATTTTAAAATAGTTTTTGAGCATATCAGTTATTTTTCTAAATCTTACTAAATTTTAATTCAAATATTGTCAGGTTTCTATAAATGAAATAGGATGAAAATAGATTGAAATAATTTTCCTCACCGATCCCGTATTACCTTTTAGGAAGTTTTCTTTAAAACCAGCCTGTATTAATAGCAAACTATTTCACGAGCTTATCTACCAGAAGATAGAATATATTTCTACTATATTTCAATCAATATCTTTCCAAAATATCCAGTATCCACCAGTATCCAGTAATATCTAATTCGGAATATTTCCACCTTATATCACAAAGCCTATATCACGCAGTAAATTTCAATCTTATTTCACGAACCTTTCTACCAGAAAGTAGCGTATCTATCCACCATATTTCCTTCAAAACACCTATCAATTTGTCTTAAATGAATCCACAGGATTGGTCAATGCCGAACGGATAGATTGACTGCTGATGGTAAAAGTAGCGATCACCACTGCAATCAAACCAGCCAAACCAAAGACTCCCCAAGAAATGGAAACACTGTAAGCAAAGCTTTCCAACCATGAGTTCATTGCGAACCAAGCAATTGGTACTGCTAGCAAGAACCCGAAAAGTACAAGCTTGAGAAAATCTTTTCCTAACAGCAAAACAATGCTCTTTACACTTGCACCCAAGACCTTTCTTACTCCTATTTCCTTGGTGCGCTGTTCTGCCGCAAAAGCTGAAAGACCAAACAAACCCAACACCGAGATCAAAATAGCTATCCCAGCAAAAAATCCGAAAACAACACCAACCTTTTCCTCTGATTCATATTGTTGTTGAAACTTATCCTCTATTGTATAATAACTGAAAGGAAAATCTGGCTTCAATGCAATCCACTCTTCCTTTAAATAAGCTATCGTTTCCTCTTCAAAACCCTGTTTTAACCTAATCGCTACGGAGTTGAAACGTGTATCAGGTATCATGAAGACCATGGGAATAATAGGTTGATGCAAAGATTCAAAATGAAAATCTTTTACTACTCCAACAACATAACCTCGTCTTGCATCATAGTGAAGTGATTTGCCAATAGCATCTTCCGCTGACGTCCAACCAATAGCTCTAACGGCAGATTCATTTAACAAAAATGCTTGTGTGCTGTCAGTTGGTAGTTGGAAGTCAAAATCCCTACCAGCCACTATCTCTATTCCAAAAGTCTCCATATATCCATGGCTCACATGTATATCCGATAGCCGAATGTCAATGTTTGTTAAGCCATCTTTCAGCTCTGCGCTAGTTATACCAGAGTCCAAAAGCCTACCGGAAGGGACTCTCGACCCCAATGAGACAGACTCTATGCCTTCATGCTGCAAGAACCTTTGACTTAGATTTTCAAAATTTCCGACCAACTCTTCATATGCTGGAAGTACTGCAATCCTATCCTTTTCAAAACCCAAGTCTTTATTTTTCATAAAATCAAGCTGATGAACTACTACCAAAACAGCAACTATCAATATGATAGAAATCGCAAACTGTCCCACGACCAATGCAGCGCGGAGTTTCTCATGTATGGTTCCAATCTTAAAGGTGCCTTTCAGAACCTTGACAGGTTGAAAACTAGAAAGGAAAAGTGAGGGATAACTCCCTGCAATCATACCAACTACTAATACAAAACCCAATAATCCAAAAAGGTAAATTGGCTGTTCAAATAGATTAAAACTTAAATCCTTCCCTGTAAAGTTCTCAAAAAATGGCAACATCAATGAAGTCATCACTAGTGCTAAAACCAATGAAATCAAGGACATCAAAATAGATTCACTCATAAACTGACCAATGATGAATCGCTTTTCGGCTCCAAGTGTTTTTCTCAATCCTACTTCCAAGGCTCGCTTTGATGAACGCGCTGTAGCCAAGTTCATAAAGTTCACACAAGCAATCAATAAAATAAAAAATGCAATAGCTGTATAGATATAAACATGCTCAATATTGCTATTTGGCTCCAACTCAGAATCCAGATTGGAATGCAAATGAATGTCAGTAATAGGCCATAGGTGCAAGGAAGTCCATGTAGATGCCAAAGCTCCACCTTCACCTACCTGAATGTGTCTATTGAGAAAATCTGGTATTTGGTCTTCAATATTTTTAATATTCGACCCTTCTTTGAGTAAAATATAAGTACCAAATTGATTGGACCCATAGTTTTTCATCATTTCATCATAACCTCCAAAGTACCCCGTTACCATTTCCATGGAGACCAAAAAATCAGCCCTGAAATGAGAGTTATCTGGAATATCTTTCATCACTGCCCTTACTTGCAAATTTACTTGATGCTGACTTATCATCAATTCTAAGCTTTTTCCTATGGGGTCTGCATCCCCAAAATATTTTCTTGCCATGCTTTCAGAAATCACCATTCCATCTGGAAAATTGAGGGCTTCTTCACCATTTCCATCCACTAGCTCCCAAGAAAACACACTAAAAACCTCTGGATCGGAGAAATAAACCTTCTCTTCTTCGAAAATCTTTTCTCCAGATTTTAAAATTACATTAGTATTTAAAACACGGACAGCTTGTTCCAAGTCCTCACTAAAGTCAGACTTCATCAATGGTCCAAAAGGAGGCGCTGTATGTGCAAGGTAAAGGTTTACCTCTCCATTTTGATTGAAAAAAGACCTCGATACCCTGTATATCCTATCAGATTTCTCATGATACTTATCATAACTCAATTCGTGCTGCACAAAGAGAAAAATCAAAATACTAGAAGCCATGCCAACAGATAGTCCTAATATATTGATAAACATATATGCTGGTTGCTTTTTCAGGTTTCTGAGAAATATTTTCAAATAGTTAAGTAACATCCTTCTAGTATTTTATTTTGGTAATTTGTTTGGTCTCTTATTTACACACCATTAATATTTCGCCGCTAGGCATATATCATTATCTATCCCTTATAATCTCTCGGACATGACATTGATTTCTTGTTTCTTGCATCTTGACTCTTGCATCTCCGAGAGATTGTAGATTGAATTTACTTGGTACTTAGTACTAATTGTTTCTAATTTCGCCTCATCCACTCCTGCTTGCAGCAGGCAAGTCTAAACATGAAACTGCTCCCTAATATTTTCCGTCACCACTTTGCCGTCAAATAGATTGATGATGCGGTGAGCATAATTTGCATCATGCGGAGAGTGGGTCACCATCACGATGGTGGTTCCTTCATTATTGAGTTCTTCAAGAAGTCGCATCACTTCTTCACCGTTGGCAGAGTCTAGGTTACCTGTAGGTTCATCGGCAAGGATAACTGCTGGTTTGGCTACGATGGCTCTGGCGATGGCTACTCTTTGCTGCTGACCACCAGAAAGCTGCTGTGGAAAGTGGTCTTTTCGATGCATGATGTTCATTCTGGTGAGTACCTCCACAACTTTCTTTTTCCGCTCATCTGCAGGAAGCTTCAAGTACAATAGTGGCAGCTCGACGTTTTCATAGCATGTCAATTCATCGATCAGGTTGAAGCTTTGGAAGACAAATCCTATATTTCCCTTTCTAAGTTGTGATCGTTGCCTCTCAGAATACTTTGCTACCTCTTCATTCAGAAAGTGGTATTGCCCATCATCTGGATTATCAAGCAAGCCAATGATATTGAGCAAAGTGGATTTCCCACAACCCGAAGGTCCCATGATAGCGACAAATTCTCCTTTTTTGATTTCAATATTGATATCGTCCAAGGCTGTAGTTTCGACTTCTTCGGTCGTATAGAGTTTTTTGAGATGAGTTGTTTTGATGATATTTTCCATATGAGAAGATTTTAGTCCCGATAGCCATCGGGATTAGAGTTTAAATTTAAGTCCCGAGGATTTGGGATAGATTTTAGTTTTGAGACTTCGGGATTAGATTTTGATTTAATCGCCTTTGAGAGCTTTGATTGGATTGGACCAAGCGGCTTTTAAGGCTTGGGAACTGACGGTGAGCAGTGCAATCAGCAAGGTAATTAAAGCAACTAACCCAAATATTCCGACACCTAATTCTATCCTGTAATTGAAGTTTTCTAGCCAGATATTCATAACATACCAAGCTATGGGAATTCCGATCAACAGTGATATAGCTACTAACTTGATGAAATCAGAGGTCAAAAGGACGATAAGATTAGCAGAAGATGCTCCTAAAACTTTGCGTATGCTGATCTCTTTCAAGCGCTGCTCTGCCATAAATGCCGCAAGCCCAAATAGTCCAAGACAAGATATAAATATGGCTAATCCTGAAAACCATAGGGTAAGGGCAGATACCCGTTGTTCACTTTGAAACTTGTTAGCATAATCTTGATCTACAAAGGTGTAGTCAAAAGGAAAATCTGCACTATACTTATCAAATATCTGCTCCACCTTTGCTAAATTTTCAGCTACCGAATTACTCGGGCTTAGTTTGAGATGAAATACATTGAACCATGCTTTTGGACCAAAAATCACCAAAGGCTTTACTTGGTGAAACGGTGAGTTCACCACAAAATCTTCCACAATGCCCACTACTTTCCACTCTTTATTATTATCTTTTATAAGTTGACCCAGTGGGTTCTCAAAATCCATCAACTTGAGTGCAGCTTCATTCAATAATACGGCATTGGAATCTGTAGCATACTTATAGATATCTATATCTCTCCCTTCAATGATATTCAATCCCAAAGTCTTAGAAAGGTCTGCATCTGTACTGTACCTGTCGATGGTGATAGTCACATCTGGATCTTTACCTTCCCAAGACATCCCCCAAGTATTGCTCCAGGTCTCTGAGATAGGTGACATGGTGCGAGTGAGGGATGTGGCAGCGCCAGAAGACAAAACTTCTGCCCTAAAAGGCTCATATTTATCTCGAAGTTGATCAGACATCATCAGATAGATCAATTGATCTCTGTCGTAGCCTGCATTTCTACTTTGTGCAAAGTCAATCTGAGATTTGACGACCAAAGTAGCTGCTATAAGAATCGCAGCAAATGTAAACTGCATCACTACCAATACCTTTCTAAGTGAAAAGGCAGATTTTGGTGAACTTACCTTCCCTTTGAGTATCCTTGCAGGTACCAGAGAAGAAAGAAACAAAGCTGGATATGAACCCGCAATGATCCCAATGAGGATGACAAATGGTATGTAAATTATCCAGAAAATGGGTTCTCCGAAAGGTAAGTATATGGACGTTCCCATCAAATTATTGAAATGAGGGATCAGTAGACTTACAATCAAAAGAGCTAAGAACGAAGCAATCACGGTGGTGACCATGGATTCTCCAATAAACTGAAGAATCAACCTCCCTCTACCAGCTCCAGAAATCTTTCTTATACCGATTTCCTTAGCGCGTTTTTCACTTCTCGCAGTGCTAAGGTTCATAAAATTGATACAAGCTATCAAAATGATCAAAATCGCAATCCAGAAAAAGAGCCTGATCATTTTGATCTTTCCTTCTGCCAGCACGCCGTTATCATAATGATCATACAGGTGAGCTTTTGTAAGTGGATGCAAGATCAGACTGACTTGCTCGGATGAATGTTTTTGGGTAACGTCACGAATATTGGCTGCTGCTGTTTCTACTTTAACTTCGGGGTGAAGTTCTATATAGGTAATTACGCTATTGTTCCCCCAGAATTCATCTTCAAAACCTAACTGCTTATACAGTGCCCATGGAATGGCTGCATCAAACTGAAATTTTGTATTGGAAGGAAAATCTGCCAAAACTCCTGTAACTATCAAAGAGGTCTGGTTTTCCAAAACTACTTCTTTACCAATGGGATTTTCATCACCAAACAGTCGCTTCACAGCACTTTCAGTGAGTACCAAGGACTCTGGCTTGGCAAAGACTTGATCCTTTTCTCCCATAATTAAAGGAAAATCAAACATGGAGAAAAATTCAGGATCTATGACCACCGTTTGTTGATTGATCCCTTTCACTTGGTACTTCAACAACATATCATATGGTGTCTGATAACGGGAAAATGCAGCAACTTCCGCTTGATCAGCCCCCAATACAGGGCCTAAAGGCTTTGGTGTCCAACCCCATGAAGAAATCTCCCCATTGAAATCCGCCTGATTCCAAACTTCGAAGAGTTGCTCTTTTTTCTCATGAAACTGATCAAAACTTCGCTCATACTGGATCCAAAGCAAAATCAACACAGCCCCACCTATTCCTAAGGTGAGACCTATGATGTTGATAAAGGAGAATTCCTTGTTTCTCCAGAGATTCCTCCAAGCAATCTTTACATAGTTTGTAAACATGAAAATTTATTTTGGTTGTGTTGGCTACTAGTTTTAATATAATTTATTGGCCTCAAAGGCGCTAATAGAGAGACATATGATTTGTGGGCTAAGGTGTTGATTGTCCTTACAGGACTTATCAATATGATAGTTTCTTTAACATATCAGCTTCTTGTTTCTTAATTCCTTCTCGTCTCTCGCTTCTTGCATCTGATCCCTCATCCTTCATCCAAATCTCACTTTAAGTTCAACACTTCATTCTTCCCAAAACCCTCATAGCCACTTACAATCACCTTTTCACCTGGCTTTAAGCCTTCTATGACTTCGTAGAATTCCGGGTTTTTTCGTCCCAGTCTTATGTTCCGCTTTTCTGCTTTTCCTGTAGATTGATTTACGACAAAGACCCAGTTGCCTCCAGTATCTTTATAGAATCCGCCGGAAGATAGCAGCACCGCCTGCTCGCTTTCTCCTAGCTCCAGTCTGATGCGGACGGTCTGACCCCTACGGATACCGGTAGGAATCTCACCAGTGAAATTCATATCCACTTCAAATCTTCCCCCAGTGACATTAGGGTAGATTTTCGATATTTCAAGCTCATGACTTTCTCCAGAAAAAGTAAATGTCCCTTTCAGACCTGTGTAAACCCTTGATAAATAAAGTTCATCAATAGGAACCCTCACTTTAAACTTGTCCAAGATATCGATTTGTCCAAACCTCTGACCAGGGCTTATGGCTTGCCCAACTTCAATCTGCTCTGTAGACAATTGACCACTGATAGGTGCTTGCAGTGCCAAGTTGTCCAATATATGTCCTACACCGTCCAAAGATTGGTTCATGCGTCGCTCAGAATCTTGTAATTGCCTTTTTTGAGTCACCCTTGAGATGGAGTCATTTCTGTAAGCCTCATAAGTGAGTTTTCTCCTTTTGACATTATACTCATATTGCTCCCTCACTTCTTCATACTCCCGGTCGGAAACAAGTTTTTTACCATGTAGCTCCTTAAAGCGCTCATATTGTGGTTTCAATAAACTGATCTGATAGTCGATTTCGGCCAATTGTCCTTGCTGGCTGAGGTCATTTTGATCCAGCTGTAGACGGACTTGCCTAAGGTTGTTGATTTGAAAATATAGACCTGACTCTCTTTCCATCACTTCAAGCTGAAGCTTGGAGTTAGAAAGCAAAAGAATGGTATCGCCCTTATTGACGAAAGATCCTGACTCACGAATGATTTGCTGTATACTTCCACCTTCGAGCGCATCCAAATAGAAAACTTCTCCAGGCTCTATGTTGCCACTGACAGGAATATAATCTGTAAACTCACCTTCCTTTACCGTGGCTATGGTCACACGCTCCATGGACACATTCATATTTGCCCTGAGATCAGCGAAAAAAAATTGGTAGGCAATAAATCCCAGGATTAATATCCCCAGGTTCATAAAACCTATACGCTTTGGTGTCCACAGTTTCTTTTCTAATTTTCTATCCATGATGTATCAAATCTTCTTTTTGGCTTTCTGATGATTTGCCAATTATATGCCACCAGAAAAAGTACCTTTACGTTCAAAATTCGCAATATCTGAATAATTCTATAGAAACAATTCGAACATTATCGTCCGTCAGCGACCAAAATCCTCAAAATCGAACGCCAATCCAAATGATTACATCATTGTATTTTTTTGAGATAATACCGTTTTTTCAAGCCTGAAACAGTATTTTAAGAGAAGATTCTTTTCTTAATACTTCGGTATAGCTTTTGGACACTTGCCTGATACTGATTTATATTTAGCATAATTCTATTACCACCTACTATGAAAGATCAAAAGCTGGGAAAAATTCTCATCATCGATGACAACGAAGACCTACTGAAGGCCGCAAAAATTTTTTTGAAGCGACATTTTGAGCAAGTAGACACTGAGTCGAATCCGGGTTTGATACCCATCCTGATGGTCAATGAACAATATGATGTCATCCTATTAGACATGAACTTCACCAAGGATGTGAGTAGTGGCCAAGAGGGATTTTATTGGCTAGACAGAATCCTGACCATTGATTCTTCAGCTGTAGTGGTCTTGATCACTGCCTATGGAGATGTGACCACCGCGGTGAAAGCAATCAAAGAAGGCGCTACAGATTTTGTTCTCAAGCCATGGGAAAATGAAAAGCTGCTGGCAACACTTCATGCTGCATTGAAATTGAGGAAATCCAAGATTGAAGTCATTCAGCTTAAGGATCAACAGCAGCAGCTCCTCCAGGATATGGATAGGAAATTCAAAGACATCATAGGCCAAAGTGCATCCATGCAAAAAGTTTTCGAAACCATTGACAGGGTAGCTGCAACTGATGCCAATGTGTTGATTTTAGGAGAAAATGGAACAGGGAAAGAGCTAGTAGCTAGAGCCATTCACAGGAATTCCAAGCGTCACCGAGAGGCTTTTGTTGGTGTAGACTTGGGCTCGATCACCTCTTCGCTTTTCGAAAGCGAACTTTTTGGTCACAAAAAAGGAGCCTTCACTGATGCCAAAGAAGATCGTGCGGGCAGGTTTGAGCAAGCCAATAAAGGAACTTTATTTCTAGATGAAATCGGAAATATCCCATTGACACTGCAAGCCAAACTACTTGCAACTTTACAGAATAGAGAAGTCACACGTGTGGGCACGAACAAGTCCATTCCTGTAAATATTCGCTTGGTCTCGGCTACCAATATGGCTTTGCACAGCATGGTGCATGAAAACAGTTTCAGACAAGACTTGCTTTATAGACTCAACACCATAGAAATCACCTTACCTCCTCTGCGAGAAAGGCAAGAAGATATCCCCCTGCTTGCCAATCACTTTATAGATATCTACAGTAAAAAATACAACAAAGACATCCGAAAAGCTGGAGAAGCATTGATCAAAAGGATGCAAAAGTATCATTGGCCTGGCAACATCCGCGAGCTACAGCACAGCATAGAGCGGGCTGTAATCATGAGCAAACACAGTGTGCTTCAACCTGAGGATTTGTTTACCCAAAACCATATCCTACCTGAAAAACAAGATGAAATGGTATCTCTTGAGCACCTGAATATCGAAGATGTGGAAAAAATCCTGATCCGAAAAGCTCTTCAAAAACACAATGGACACATTACCCGTGCGGCAGAGGAGCTTGGACTCACAAGATCATCATTGTATAGAAGACTAGAGCGATATGGCCTTTAAATCATTCTCCTTTGGAATTTTCGTAAGGGTCGTACTGATCGTATTGACTGCAATAATTGGAGGTTTTGCTTTCTATGCCGATGATGCCTTCATTCAGGTATTGCTCTGTGCTATCATCTTGCTGATACTCACACTGAATCTTATTGGCTATGTATCGAAGACAAATAGAAAAATCAGTTTGTTTCTTGAATCTATTCGCTACTCAGATTTTTCCAGTTCATTTTCCAAAGACAGTGATCTTGGGCAGTCATTTGAAGAACTCAACCGCTCCTTTAATGAAGTTATTGAAGCATTCAAAAAAACTCGGGCAGACAAGGAACAACAAATGATTTTTCTTCAAATCATGATCCAGCACATCAATACTGGGATTATCTCATTTGATAGCAAAGGACGTATAGGGGTGATCAATGGATCAGCCAAACAACTCCTTCAAATCCCTCAGTTCAAAGATATCCATGATTTGGGAAAGCTGTCCAAAGAACTTCTTCGAACTGTACTTTCCTTACAACCCGGGAGCTCTTTTACCATGAAGGTTAGGCCTGACATTCATTTGAATGTGCAGTCCGCCGCATTTGTCATGGATGGAAATAACTGGACCTTACTTTCTTTCCAAAACATCAAGGAGGAATTGCAGAAAAATGAATTGGAGGCTTGGCAGAATCTAACAAAAGTCTTGAGGCATGAGATAATGAATTCGATGACTCCCATAGCAAGCTTAGCGAGTTCATTGGGTGTCATATTGGAAGAAGATTTGGTAGAATCTACACCTGGAGAACTTTATCTTAATAGGGAAAGCTATCTCGACCTATCCGAGGGATTAGAAACCATTTCAAAACGAAGTATGGGGTTGGTCGATTTTGTGAATGCTTATCGAGACTATACGAATACACCTACACCAGTATTTTCAAAATTCCCAATAAAACAGCTGCTAGAAGACGTAGGGATATTGTTTCGTGAAGAGCTAAAAAAATCAGACATCATACTCAAGATCAATGTGTCGCCAGAAGGCTTCTATTTGCATGCAGATCGAGAGTTGATCCAAATGATCCTGATCAATTTAATAAAGAATGCAATGGAAGCACTTACAAACTCAAATGAGAAAATCATAGAAATCAAAGCTGGGCTAGAAAGTGGAACAAGGCCTTTCATACAGGTGATTGACTCTGGCGAAGGGATAGTTCCTGAAGCATTAGAAAGAATTTTTGTACCTTTTTTCACAACAAAAAAAACAGGCTCTGGAATAGGCCTAGCCATCTCCCGTCAAATCATGCACCTTCACAAAGGTAGACTTGAAGTAATCTCACATCCTGACAAATTCACGATGTTTACTTTGAGTTTTTAGAAGAGAAAGATTTTCCACAACAAACCTATCAGTCAGCGAAATCGCCTACGAACTGGGATTCGAGCATCCTCAGAGTTTTAGTAAACTATTCAAATCCAAAACCAAGCAAAGCCCATTGGAATTTAGAGTAGGATTCAATTGATGAAATCAGCTAAGAAAGTTTAATTTATCAAAGTAAGTTCTTAAAAAGGATTTCGTCTATTGCTTCTAATCTCTCCGATCAACTATTCGGCCTATTCTCTATCCCTCGTTTGATGATGTTTTCGACTTTAATACGTTCCTCTCCTATGAGTGTAAGCCTAGGCGCTCTCACCCATTCTGTCCCAATTCCTGTCAACTGTTCTGCAAGTTTAATATACTGTACAAGTTTCGGATGGATATCAAGTTCCAAAAGTGGTAAAAACCAGCGATAGATCGATAAGGCTTCTTCATACTTACCAGCTTTGACAAGATTATAAATGTTGACTGTTTCTTTTGGAAAAGCACAAACCAATCCTGCAACCCATCCATCTGCTCCCATTACTAGCTCCTCCATAGCTAATGTGTCAACACCACATAGGATCTTGTAGCGGTCACCAAACTTGTTGCGCATGCGAGTCACATTTGAAATGTCTCTGGTTGATTCTTTGATAGCTTGAATGTTATTACATTCAGTAAGTTCTTCAAACATAGGTATAGTTACCAAGGTTTTGTAATCAATGGGATTATTATAGATCATGATAGGTAGGTCAGTACTTTCAGCCACTGCTTTAAAATAACTTACTACTTCTCTATGATCTGCAGCATAGCGCATAGGTGGAAGCAGCATAAGACCAGAGGCTCCAAGTTCTTTCGCCTTTTTAGCCCAGTATACTGCATCGTGAGTAGCACCCTCAGCGATGTTGAGGACTATGGGAACTTGTCCTGATACATAAGCTACAGTTTGAGATGTTAAGCTTATTTTTTCATCCAAGGAAAGTACAGAGGATTCTCCTAGTGTGCCTCCTAGGATGATTCCTTGTACACCTGCCTCCAATTGAGCATCTATATTTTTGAAAAACATGCCCATATCCAAAGTGCCATCTTGATGAAACTTTGTCGTTACTGCTGGAAAAACTCCTTGCCAATTCATATCTTAAAGTTAATTGTTACTTAAAATACTTTTTAATTCAAGTTAAAGTACTGATTTATAATTTAAGGCTCCAGGGAGGAGGCTGAGTTGCTATATCTAGTATGACAATATTTACTTTTTCAAAACTAAGAACAATTGGAAAGAAAGGCTTGCACTTATTTAGTTCTTAGTGATACAATATTAACAATTTCAAAAGCTTTGTCAATTTCTATGATTAATATTATATCAAATTGAAAACTATGGCCAAAAAGATCATCTCTTTTCAAATTCCAAAATCAAACAAAGAGTTTGTAAGATTTCAGATAGATTCAGGAAAACATTTCTACGAAAAGTTACATCAGCACCCGCAATGGCAACTTACTTTGATAATAGAAGGAAAAGGTCAATTGATGGTTGGAGACTATTTAGGTAGATTTGGTCCAGGGGATATGTTTCTATTCACATCGAATATGCCACATGTGTTTAGGTCTGACCCGTCGTATTTTGAAGAGTCAAATGAGAAATTGTCTATAGGTTATACTTTGTTTTTTGATTTTGAGGTATTGGGACCTAGCATGTTAGAGTTGGACGAGTTGAATGAACTTGGTCATTGGGTGTCGCATGTAAGAGGGAGTTACATGATTTCAAACGAAACCAAGGAAACTTTGCAAGAAGAGATGCTTCATTTTGAAGATGTAAAAGGCCTTGAGAAATTACTACAGGCATTGAGAGTTTTGAAATTACTAAAAGACTCCTCTAACTTAAAGACTTTGAATAAGTACTTTTCTGAGCGTGATTACACAGAATCTGAAGGTAAGCGAATGGGGAATATTATGAACTATATTTTGACAAAAAGTCACAAGGTGATTCAACTTGGTGATATGGCTGATATGGCACATTTGAGTAAGGAAGCCTTTTGTAGATTTTTCAAAGATCGTACGGGAAAGACCTTTACGGCTTTTTTATCTCAAGTTCGTATACACCATGCCAGTCAACTACTCATAGAGTCAGATCTATCCATAGCTGAAGTAGCATACCAAAGTGGTTTTCAAAATTTGTCTTACTTCAATAGGGTTTTTAAAAGGATACAGGGAGAGTCTCCGAAGGATTACAGGTTGAGGAGATTGGGAAGCATTAGATGATGATGTGGTAATACCTAGGCTGTTGATGTTGAAATATATAAACGTTAATAAAAATTTTACCAATCCCTTACATATAAGTCTACCCAAACCATACTTTTTAGAGAACCAAATTGAAAGTTGATCCAAACACATCAATCTTTACCATAAAAGAAAAAGGGTTTTAGTCTATCAGGAATCTTGAGGATTGTTATCAAAATACATGTTTTTATGTATTTTATCCTGATTTATGTTTCGTTAATTGAGACATAGAAATTGTGCATTTTTTTTCTTCAGCTTGTTAACATAAGATATTAATATCCCTTCAATAGAAGATAGATACTATTTGACGAAGTTTTGATAATTCAAATGATACTTTTAAAAAAAAATCATTAAAAATTCATCAATTGTAACTACTCAGGTACATTATTTACTGACCAATATTCAAATATTTGGAGTCTTGTGCTCCTTTGTAGCGTATTGACGCGTATTTGTATGTTAATGTACGAAAATCAGCTTTAAAGTTGGTTTATCC
>NZ_JAKZGP010000079.1 GCF_022549775.1 Belliella filtrata
TGTATTCCTGTCGGACTATTACCAAAAGGTTAGAATCAAAACTTAAAGAACCGCCGTATACCGAACGGTACGTACGGTGGTGTGAGAGGACAGATAGGGAAATAATCCCTATCTTCCTACTCTATTTGACAGTGAGCTTATTTGATTTATTTTACGATAGCGTCTATGGTCTTGATAGTTCCATCAGCTTTATGCTCCATTTCAGTCATTTTAATATTTCTCAGGTATGTTTCTCCTGAAAGCTCTGTATCATGATAGAATATGTACCACTTTCCGTCAACTTCAACAATGGAGTGATGGTTTGTCCAGCCTTGTACAGGGTTTAATATTACACCTTCATAAGTGAATGGCCCATACGGAGAGTCTCCGATGGCGTATGCGATATTATGTGTGTCACCAGTAGAATAAGAGAAGTAATACTTGTCATTATACTTGTGTACCCAAGCAGCTTCGAAGAATCTTCTGTCGTGATCACCAGCAGTGATTGGTGAGCCGTCTTTGTCAAGAATTGAAACTTTCCTCGGCTTTTCTCCAAACTCTAGCATATCTCCACTTAGCTTAGCTACCATTGGGCTGATAGCTGGTTGGTCATCTTCTGGCTCATCATCATAAGGTGAGCTACCAGTAGACAGGTATTCTCCAGTTCTCCATTTCTGTAATTGTCCACCCCATATTCCACCCCAATAGATATAGTATTCGTTTCCATCTTGAAACACAGCGGGGTCAATACTATAAGAACCCTTCATAGGCTCTGGTTGTGGAGTAAATGGCCCTGTTGGGCTATCACTTACGGCAACACCTAATCTAAAGATATCATCATGATCTTTTGCAGGAAAATACAAGTAATATTTGTTACCTTTTTTAGCTGCATCAGGAGCCCAAAGCTGTCTTTTGGCCCATTTGATATCATCTAAGTCGAGAGCCTTACCATGGTCTACAGCTTCAGAATTGACATCATCCATGCTAAATACATGATAATCTCTCATGTTAAAGTGCGCACCAGAATCATCCTCTTCTACTACTGACTGTACATCATGCGATGGGTAGATGTAGATTTTACCATCAAAGACATGTGCCGAAGGATCAGCGGTGTACATGTGGCTAACCAATGGTTTATTCAAAAATTTTACATTCTCTTCATTTTCAACTACTTGCTCTTCCTGGTTATCTTGTTGCTTTTGCTCGTTGCAACTCAGTAATAACAAAGGAACTGCTGTATACAAAAGCAGTCGTTTAGGAAATTCTAGGTTCATAGATTTTAATATTTAAAGATTGTTTCAATTGAACATCCAAAATATAAAAAATGAAATCGGTTTCAAAATGTTTTTTCTTTTTATGCCGATTGATTCTAAATCTAAATATTTAATATAATTCTCCGTGATTTTACACGTAGGCAAATATTCTATGACAGCTAGTGTCAACTAGTTTCTCAAAAGGATAAAATGATGTTACTTGAAGAAAATTTAGAATCATAAACATCATTGACTTTATAACCCATTTCCCCGACTAAGAGAGTTGTGAGAAATTTCTGAAAGCATACAGGGAAAAGGAAGGAGTTTAATGCAAAACATGTAGCAGTTTCACCAGACAATATTGGTTTAGTGGAAAGAAATTCTCCGAATGCAGTAAGTGCAGAAGAAGGACTTCTTTAAAAGCAGGAACTATAATGGAATCCAGTAACCTTACATTGCACACTTGGTTTACGGCTTTTCTATTGATGTCTGCGACTAAGAAGGGGTTTTCTTGTCTCGAATTCCAAAGACAGCTAGGCTTTAGTCGATATGAAACTGCATTTAACCTTATGCATAAAATAAGGTCTATAATGGGTAAAAGAGATAGCACCTATATGCTAAAAGGAATGGTTGAATATGATGAAGCCTATGTTGAAAAGGCAGTTGATGAAGAATTAAAGAATCAACTGAAACGAGGAAAAGGTAGCCTAAGACAAGCAATAGTTGCAGTTGCAGCTGAATCGACCCCACTTGAAGATGAAAATACTGGAGAGAAATCAAATCAATGTGGCTTTTTCAAAATGAAGGTGATTCCTGATGCTTCAGCGAGTTCTGTTGAAGGGTTTGTTAATGATGCAATTGATAAAGAATCGGTATTAATCACGGATAAAAATCAGGCTTATGTTAATTTGGAGAAGCTTGTAGAATGTCATATAAAAGTGAAATCATCTGAAAAATCGACAAATGATGAACTGAATTGGGTTCATACAGCTATAAGTAATCTGAAAAAGAATCTATTGGGCATTTACCATATGGTTACAGAAAAATACCTACAGAATTATCTTGATGAATTTGTCTACAAGCTAAACAGAAGGTTTTTTGGTGAAAAATTATTTGACAGACTAATTATTGCAGCTATTCAAACAAACGTGTAAGATTGTGAATAGTCATATTATCATAAATATTATCTTTAAATCTACTTATAACTTCACAGATTTATTAAGAATTATCAATTGTTTTATCTGACTCATTGGTTTTGGTGTTCAAGCCATTGAATTATAATTAGCGGTTGTTTTAAAGTATCCGCTAAGAAACCAAAACCATTCGTTAGAGGGGTCAACATCAGCCGGAATGTCAGTCGATTCTGGCCATTCAGGACACTTTCTCTGATCAAAATCATTCTGGGTTAGGGGGGGACCCCTAGAATCGGGACAAGCTTTGCTTCAGAATATTCAACAGTTTACTAGAACTCTGTGAGCGATGTAGGAATGGGTTTTCCCTTTGTTTATTCATTTGAATCAGTCTATAATTATAATTTTTAAATCATCCTTAGTTCCAAATTGTCGGTCAGAACCAGCAGATATCAGCTCCATAGATTGATCACCTTTTTTAGAAAGTCTGTAAGGAGTTTCCCAATAATCTTCTTTCCAATTCTTTCTTAAAGGATTCTTCCTAATGAGTTCCTCTATAGAATCTGGAAAACCCTTGTTGTCATTTTTAAACTTAATTATAGACTTTTTCATGTCTGACATTTCTTTTTCAGTTCGCTTTTGCCCCATTGGAAAATTGTTGCTAAAAAACATCACTATTGCAAAGGTTCCCATTAAAAGAAATCCAAAAAAAACGACAATATCGCTCGGTAGAATCCAACCAGCGAACCATGGCAAGTCCTTTCCTTTTTTTCTTCGATATTTATACCAAATACCTAGAATGATAAGATTAATTATGAGGATTAGTATGTAAGACATTTTTAATTTGAACTAACGAGGTCAAAAAGCCTCAATTCACTCTAATTTATCAATTCCCTTTTTAATTTTTACAACTAATCCCAACTTTCTTTCAAAAACTACCAAATTCAATCCCTCTTTATCCACTTACAGGATCCAAGAAATCAAGGACTAGATCTAGGACTTATCGTAAAATCCAACTCCAATACAAAGGGTAGGGGAGACCATCCTCAAACCAAAAAAAAACCACCTAATTTCAACCATAAACCAAAACAGCCGCTTCCTAAAACCCTCCAACCAGCCTACTATTCCACCTAGCAAGATTTTCACCCTGCGGATGTCAGTCAACAGCCACTATTCCGATAGCTCGGTACTATGATAGATTTTTTCTCCTATCAGGGCTTTTTTTCGAGGGCTAAACGTTAGTACCAGTTTTTCTTTCTTCAATTTTTATATTGTCGTCCATTTGAAGTCGTTCTTAAAGTCATTAAAGCAGTTTTTACAAATCCAATGATAATCGACTGTCGTTGTATATCCTTCCGTCAAGCAGTTGGCAATAGTTGTAGAAAATTTGTCTGAGCAAAACTCACAATGGTCGTGGTCCGTTTTTGTTGTTTTATCGGCATACCTTTTATGAATAAAACTCTTACCAAAAAGATATTCTTCCTGTCCATGCACTCTCCAGTCGTTGTTATTGCTGTCAATTCATTTTAGATTTTGTACACTATTTTCAACGTGTCATTAATTCTGTCCGTGAGCAACTCAACTAATTCATCATTCATAAATTCATAGTCGTCAGGTATATTCAAAACTTCAATGTCAGGTAATTCTAGATGTCTGTATAATCCCCAAATTTTTCCACGTTGTCCTGTTTCCATTACAAAAACCAAGTCCGCCCAATTCAAGTCATTTTCTGAAATTTTCCTGTCACTTTTAGGGCTTAGTCCAGCAGAACGAATATTAAAACGGTCGTCATTTTTAAAAATGTATTCAGCCGTCCTACTACGCTTTTTATTTCGTCCGCAAACTACTAATATGTTTGGCCTTTCAGTCATTCGGTTGCTGTCGTCCTAAAATTGGTGCTAACGTAAAGTGTTTTAAACGCAATCTAACTAAAAAACAACTATAATAAATAGATATATCAAGATTACCTTTAAAACATAGTTGGATTATGCCGTGTTATCCCTATAGCTGCATTTAATTTCATCATGATTGAACAGGTTGATTATGAGCAAGTACAAGAGCTTCAAAGGAAGCAAGGTCAAAGCAATTAAATGGCTTAGGCAAGTGTCGGTTGCTTATCCAAACCTGTTTTATCACTGGGAATTGGGATACAAATTAGTCTAATAAAATGGACTATCCGACCGCATAATAAGAGCTTCCGCAATGAGCGGAACAGGCTGTATGAAATGCCCAAGCATTCGTGAGTACAAATAAAAACAAAACCAACATGAACAATTGAGAGGTTCACTGCCTGTTCCGAAAATCGGGATACGGTTCTGTGAGAGGTTTAGGGGTGGAATTCCCCTTTACCTACTCATTGGTGGCTGTGCTTCTCATCTTTTCAGCCATTTGTCAAGTAAATATATTCCTAAAATTCCTGCTACTATTATTCCGATTCGTTGGTATAAATTACTGTCTATAAACAAAATAGTCATATATGTCAATATCGAAAATACTATTGTCAAAGCAATAACATATTGTAAAGACAGGACTGTAATGCCGAAAAATCGTCTAAATGGGCTGTAATTAGAAAAACGTCTGTAAAACTCTATCTCATCTTGAACCTTAGATATTTTCAAATAAAGCTCTTCGTCAATCATCTTGACTGTGTCTAAGAGCAGAGTTTCATTTGTTTTTTCGTCAATTGCAATTCTTAGAACATTGTTATATACCTCTTTGCTCAAATAAGCTGCTTTACCATCAGTGAGTAGTATTGTCTGTAGTTGATTTTTGTATTCTAAGTTGTCTTCACCTTCTGGGAAATAAGCAATAAAATTAAGTCTTGTTTTTACTTCTGTTAAAATCTCAATTCGTTTGTCAAAATATTTTGTGAAAGTGTTTTTAGATTCAGCAAGGGGCTTCTCTACTAAGCTTTTTATTAGCCAAGAAATGAAGGCAACAAAAGTTGTCAATAAGAAAATTACAACGTTAGGGTTGGCTTCTTTTATGATTGTTATTATATCCATACAAAGTTCTTGTCAGTTTTAAGCATTGAAGAAATGCTTCTTGAAATTTGTTTCATAAAACTTCCTTCTTTAGATTGATCATTGAAATCATTTTCATTTCTTAGGACAGCATAAACCAAGTCCGCATTGCCCAAGACGGCATATCTTTCTTTGTTTTCATTAGTCGTGCCTGTTTTAAGAAAGGCATTTTCTATTTTAAGACCTAACTTCTCGTGAAATACTTTGTTAAGAATTGAAAGGCACTCAGTTTTGGTGTCAGTTAATCTGGTGGGATTAAAATAATTTGAGTAAGCTAGCGCTAATTCATATAAAGAAATACCACTTTTTGTTGCACCTAAAACACTTGAAGGGAAGAAATCTGTTGCCGGTTTGTTAAAAATGTCTGACAAGAATTTTAAGTTGGTCTCAAATCCAACTTTACTTGTAGCATTTACAAATGAATTATTGTTTGAATAAAATAATGCTTCTTGGATGTTAAGCTGAGATTTGTAATAACCAACTTCCCTTACTTCCCAATCTAAATTGTTATTAAATGCGTCAAATTTTTCAAATTCCGAAATTCCGTTTTCTCTTAGGTGGCAATATAAAAATGGTTTTAATGTTGAGCCGACATTTGATTTTGAAATAAATGGATAGTCTGTTCCATAACTGCTAGCAAAGCCAACAATCTTACCTTTTCTCAAAGCAATGATTGATACGGGATATTTTGATTCAGCAACAAATTTTCTAGCAAAATCTTGAGTTTTATAGTCAATGGAAGATACTATGGTCTTTTTTTTATCGTCAATTCGATTGGTTATAAAAGGGATGGCCGCATTTTTAAAACTTGAAAGTTGAGTTTCAGAAATGGTCAGTTTAGAGTTTATATTTTTTTGAAATCTGCTTTTTGAAATTAATTTCCTTTCAAGTAAAATGTTGTTTATTGTATTATATCTCTTTTGAGTAATTTCTGGCCTTTTTTTGTAGTAATTAGGCCCCCGTAAAATAGTCAACAAATAGAGTAGTTCTGTTTGGGTTAACTTCTTGACTTCCTTCCCAAAGTAATAAAGTCCTGCAGTTCTTAACCCCCAAATGTTTTTGCCAAAGTATACGTTGTTGAAATACAAATTCAAAATCTCGTCCTTTGAAAATTGCTTTTCAATCTGAATTGCTTTAATGGTCTCCTTTAATTTCCTTGTTACTGTCTTTCGAGTATCTCGAATGATATTTCTTGCTAATTGTTGGCTTATTGTGCTACCACCCTGAACTATGCGTCCTGCTTTTAAATTTTCAACAATAGCCCTTGATACGCCTTTAAAGTCAATACCTTTATGACTATAAAATCTTTTATCTTCGATTTCGACTAAGAAATTTTTCAAACGAGTTGGAATATAATCTGAAAGAGCTTGGCAGTCATAACTGTCGGAAACAACACCCAAAGGAGTCTCTCTGTCTGAGTCTTTACAGTAAATAACATATCCGTCTAATTCTTTTTTCATTGTCTTGTTGTGTCGCCACTTAGCATTGCCACCAACGTAAAGTGTTTTAGACGCAATCTAACTAAAAAAATAACTATAATAAATAGATATATCAAGATTGCGTTTGAAACTTAGTTGGACTGAGCAGGGCTATAGCTATTTTTAATTTCATCATGATTGACCAGGAGGGTCATGATCAAATACACGAGCTTCAAGGGAGGCAAGGTCAAAGCCGTTAATTGTCTTAGAGAAGTTATAGTCTCTTATCTAAACCTGTTCTATCACTGGGAACTGGGGTGAAAATTAGTCTAATAAAATGGACTATAATACTGCATAATAAAAGCTTCATCAATGAGCGGACCCTACCAACGGTCCAGTGAACCGCTCCCGATGCATCGGGAAGACCCGTACTGCTTGTCCCGACTTCGGGATACGGTGGTGTGAGAGCCTCAACCTGAGCCGTTTGGCTCAGGTCGGGCTACTCGATTATAGCACGTTTATTTTCATTCATCAATAACTTCAAACGAGTTGAAGAATTGATCTCCCATTCTTTTATAAACTTCTTCATTTTCTATTACTATTGGATATCTAAATCTTAGCCAAAAGGAAGTGTTTTTTCCTAGAAGTAATTTGTCTAAAACTATTTCATTTCCTATGGTATCTTGGCTATAGGACTCAAAAATTGCTTTAGGGTGAGGTAAATTTCCATTTACAATTATGTCTGATAGCCCTCCTGCATGAAGGATATTAACTAAATAATTTTCAATGGTTAGAGTATCATTGCTGTAAAATTCCATATCAACTATCCAAAACTTAACATCGTATTTATCAAGTAGATAACCATTATATTTTTCATCGTCAATAGAAATTACTAGGATCTTAGGTTTCTCTGGGAAATATACTTCAATATTTTCTATCTCTTGAAAGATTTGAAAGTCAATGGATTTGTTCAACATTGAATCAATCTTGTATTCCCAATAATTTTGCTGAGCCTCTACCAAGCTGTGATTTGTTTCTTTATCATATAACTTTTGGTATTGCTTTATTCTTTGAAACGTTCTTAATGTCAATTGATTAGATTCTTCTATGCTTAAATTTTGCGATAAAATCTTTTCATTGACATCAGAAAATAAAGCTTGGGTAAGCTTAAGGTGATATGCTTCGTGTCTGATTAATTTTTCAGTAATTCGGCTTTTTTTTATGTAAGATTGAAATCTATCCATTTCAGTAACTACCCTGATTTCGGGACTGGTAATTACTTTACCTCTGTAGTATATTTTTGCATCTGTTCCTCCATAAAAAGGTGGCTGCCCAAGAAAATCTTCGACTTTGAGAACAGAATCTTCTGCCCATACTTTATATCTCTCTGGATTTGAATCCTTATAAGAAACTTCTATTGAAAGGGATATCAACAATAAAACAAAGCAAATTAATATCCCCAGTAGTTTCTGCTTCTTTAACATACTCGAATTTTAAAGACCCTGAGCAAAATCTGATTAAAAATTGAAAATGCCATTTCTGCCATTATAACAGCTGTAAATGAGGCAATAAACAAGTTTGAAAAACTTCCAATTCTATAAAATTTCCCTACGGTCTTCAAGCTCAAACTGGCTAGAATTACAATAAAAACAATTGTAATTACATCGTGCAGAAATCTTCCAATCAGTCTATTCCTTCTTTTATGTTCTAAGAAATAAATCCTATGCTTTAGGAAAATAGGTAAGAAGATTATCAGTCCAAATATGAAGAAATATGAATCAAATAATTTGTTCTGCTTGAAAAAAAAGAATAGAGACACCATCATAATGGCAGATAAAAATGAGGATAAAACCTCCCTTTTTGAGAATGTCCTTAAAAACTTCATATTATAAATTGTTCCATCGAATTTGCGTTGGCTCTTTTTAATGTGCTATAACGACCCGTGGCTTTGTGTCAGTGGCGGTTTTGGAACGCTAAACTGTCGGCCACCGCTAATGTAAATAAAATGCGATAACCTTCGGCTACTACGTCACCCGCCATTGCACAAAGCCGCTGTGTGTGCCTTGAATGGTGAATATAGGTCAAGAAGTTGACTGTTCCAACGGGTGAGAGTCCCTTAAGCGCGGGGGTAACGTCCCGAAGCCAAGCAAGTGGCAAGCTGGTTTGCCGTGAGGCATGCAGTGAAGTAAGCCAGACTGCGGTGTCTGTACTGACGAACAGGAACCATATACGGAGGCTACGAGGTCGGATGAGGTGGCACATCACACCGAAGTCCAAACCTTCCCAAGGGAGGAAGTGCCGAAGTAGTAGATATGGCAGTGATAGACACAAGGATATTCACCTTACCAAGGGAGATCTTGGAATAGACTAGGTTTCTATGAGCCAAGAAGTCAGCCGAAGTTATAGTAGCTGGAGAAACGAGCAGGGACTGCCAAAACCATATCCCTGATGGTCTCACGGAACAGTGAAGGACTGAACATTGGATTACGTCCAAATTCGATAAGGAGCAACTTTTGGGGTAGCCTTATCTTAAGCGGACAGGGTTAATACATTAAGTTATGATAGAAAAAGTACTCAACCGTAAGAACCTGTATAAAGCATACCGCCAGGTGGTGCGGAACAAGGGTTCTGCAGGGGTGGATGGCATGAAGGTCTCCGAACTGCTTTCTTTTATGGAAAGCAACAGGGATAGGATTGCCACCTCCATCCTGAACCATACGTATGTACCCAAACCTATCAAAGGGGTCGAAATACCCAAGAGTAACGGAAAGACAAGATTGCTTGGAGTCCCAACAGTAGTAGACAGATGGCTCCAACAGGCGGTAAGCCAAGTGCTGATGACCAAATACGAACTTACGTTCGAAGAGCACAGCTACGGCTTCCGCCCAGAGAAAAACATCCATAAGGCGGTAACACAAGCCCTGAAAAACATCAATGATGGCTATCAGGATATAGTGGACATCGACCTTAAGGGATTCTTTGACGAAGTTGACCACTCGGTTCTACTTCAACTGATCTACCAACGGGTAAAATGTCCGACTACCCTAAGGCTTATCCGAAAATGGCTGCGTGCACCAATCCAGATCAACGGAAAACTGCACAGACGTAGAAAAGGAGTACCACAGGGATCTCCCATCAGTCCGCTTTTATCCAACATCCTTTTGGATTTACTGGATAAGGAACTAGAACGAAGAAACCTGAAATACGTCCGATATGCGGATGATTTCAGCATCTACACCAAGTCAAAGAAGGAAGCCAGAAAAGTAGGTAACGAAATTTACCTTTTTCTAAAGGAAAAACTCAGACTTCCCATCAACAGGGAGAAAAGCGGCATCCGAAGACCGTCCAACTTTGAAATGCTGGGTCATGCATTTGTTCCAACGTACCAAAAAGGAGTCAAAGGAAAATATCAATTGGTGGTGAAGAAAAACAGCTGGGACTCACTGAAACGTAAGCTCAAGCAGATCACCAAGAAAACCAAACCGTACAGCTTCGCTGAACGGCTCCAAAAGCTCAAAGAGGTCTGGATAGGATGGGTAAACAATTACCGCCTAGCCAGTATCTCAGCAAAGCTGAAATCACTCGACGAGTGGCTAAGAAACCGACTTCGATACTGTATTTGGCATGACTGGAAGAAACCTGAGCGGAAACGTAAAAACTTGATTAGATTAGGTGTGGACCAAGACCATGCATACGCATGGAGTAGAACTAGGAAAGGCGGCTGGGCAGTAGCTCAAAGCCCTATACTTATTACTACTATAACTCTGTCACGCCTGAGACGAAAAGGGTATGAATCAATGCTTTCCTACTACCTCAAATCGCAACCTACAATCCAGTGAACCGCCGTATACGAGACCCGTACGTACGGTGGTGTGAGAGGCGCACCTCGTCAACTTAACGGTTGGCGAGGCCGTCTACTCGATTAGCGAACGTATTCTTTTAGCTCCTTCATATTAAAGGACAGATAAAATGATTCTTCAATAGAACAATACTCTCCTTTAAGAAAGTAGACAGGACGGCATGGTAGTTTCATAATGGAATCTTGGAAATGCTTGTTAGTTACGGGATGTGTGGAGTGCACGATTTTCACTTCCCTTATTTTTCCTGTTTTATCTGACTTAATATTCACTGAGACTTTTATTGATTCCTCTTTCAAATCTTCTATTTCATTAGGATTAAGATTTCTAAGGATAAAATCCTTTAAATCTTCCTTATCTAAATAATCACATTGAATAGACTCAGTTTTTGTTGAATTGACAACTCTTCCTTTATTAATGGCAAATTTTATTTCCTGTTTATAAATTGGATTATAAAATGACTGTTCATAAACTTGGTTTTTCCCTGCCCAATAATCTCCATCAACAAAATCTGCTCTCATTAATCCATTAGTAAATTTTATCCCTAATATTTCTTCTATCAATGGATTTAATTGTTTTTCTAAATGGCAATCAAGTACATTGGATAAATACAGAACATCGTTAATTATCCTCCATTCTGCTCGAAAACCCTTCCAACAATCAGAAGAAACTACATATTCATCTTTCCTTAATTTCAACAATTTTTCACTTATTCCTTCAATCTTATCTAGTGGAGAATCATAAAAATTTAAAGTGTCCTTTCCAAAAAATAAGACATCAGGAATTTGAGAGGTCGCTTTTGATTGATTAGCAACCATAACCAGAATCAAAAATATGTAGATGGGTTTCATCATATGTTCGCTAACTTAAATATACCTGATACAACTTTCGCTTAGCAACCTTCAATATAGGAAAGTAAGCGAATGATATATTCTAAAATTTCTAGGGATATTTTCCCATTCCCAAACCTACTCAATCCCCCTCAAACAAAAAATACCCCGATCAGGGTATTTTTACTCAAATTCATCTGATTTACTTCTACTTATCTAATGCGGGCTGGAAGACGGAAATCAGAGATTACCGATTGGAGTCGGTAGCAAAGGCTTTTGGCTGGTGGGCTAAATGTTAGCAAAATTTAATTCTTTCTAAAGTATTTGATTTCTTTCACTACCCAATTGTTTCTTTCCTTTTCAATCAGAACTAATGTAGATGTACCAGTTTTTTGGAAACCACCATCTTTCCAAATGGTAATATAGTAAAAACCTTGAGTAAGACTGTCGTTGAAACTCACTCTACTTATTTCGGGTCTAAGCTTGAAATTTTTATTGGTATAATTTTCTTTAAAATCTATCGGTTCAATTTTGTATTTTTCATTCAAATAAAGATTATTAAAACCAATACATCTTGACTTAAGTGTTGCAAAGTTTTTTGTGGTAGTCAAATCAAAGTAAACAATATCACTAGTATCATAGATATTAATTAACCAATCATTTTGATTAATAACTTCAGGTAACGAAATCAAATTACCATCAAATTCTGCAATATGACCAATACTACATTCCTTTTCAACAAGCTTCTTGAAAACCAATTCCGATGAATTATCGTCGTCATTGAATGGAATTGTATCATAAAAACTACTCAAATCATCTTCAACCCACTTACAGTAGTTTGAATAATAAAATGATTCAAATACCTCTGGAAGAGTTTTTGAAAGCGAGGTAATCTCTTCATTTTCATATATATAATTACCTTTACAACTAAATAAGAGTATCATCTTTAAAATAATGAATATCCTCGGTCTCAACATTTTTATGATTTTCTGCTAATCAGGTCATGCGAGGGAATTGCACCCTCACCTTCCCATAGAACTCCCGATTTTCGGGACAGGCTGTGCGTGAGACTCTCACCTCACACGGCTCTTCATTTTTATAAATCCCTTCGGTTCTAATTTACATAAGCTTGAACCAATTTCCAATGTTATGTTATGGAGACCAAAACCTCTTAAATCAAATCCAGCCCCCTCTTGATCCATTTACAGGATTCAAGAAATCAAGGGTTGGATCCAAGACATGCCGCCAATTCAAATCCCCAGATGTTGGGTAGGGGAAGTCATGCCCAAACCAAAGCAAAACCATCTAAATACAACCAAAAACTAAAATAACCACTTCCTAAAATTCACCAAATCAGCCTACTTTTCCACCTTGCAAACCCTTCACCCTGAGGATGTCAGTCAATACACCATAGGCGCGCACGGCAGCCACTAACCAAAAAACCTGATAGATGAATGGATTAATCAGGGCTTTTTATAAGGGCATTTTGGTAAGTTGGCTAAA
The DNA here is from genome assembly GCF_022549775.1 of Belliella filtrata. GTDB lineage: Bacteria > Bacteroidota > Bacteroidia > Cytophagales > Cyclobacteriaceae > Belliella > Belliella filtrata. The sequence continues at coordinate 12,994 of NZ_JAKZGP010000079.1, forward strand.
TCTAAGCCACAGTTATTTCTTTTCTTTCTTATCAATTTCCAAGTTCTGTATGTCGTATTTTAACTCAAACGTGTAAGGTATTTTTACGTCAATTGAGTCATTAATTTTTATTATAATTTCCTTGTTTATTGGTAAAGTTTCATTAACCTTGCCTTTTTGAGAAAAGTAATTCCCCCATGTTGTCGTTGCAAAGAACACAACAAAGAAAATAATACCGTTTCTAACCAAACTGAAAGACGCATAAGTGTAATTCGCTAAACAAACATTTGTCAAGTCGTTTAGTTGTTTTTTTATAATCAGTTCTTTTAAAAAATCATAGTCATTTTTTTTTTATTTAATTTATAATTACTGTCGGTAATTTCTACTTCCGCTTGAATGACATTGAACGGTCTAATGTTTAGTGTTTGCAAAGCTCTAATTACTCCTGAAACAAAATATGAAATACTTATTCCTAAAAAACACAAAGCGATTAATTGATATACATTAAAATAAAGTGAATTAAGATATGTCAATGAAAATGTAATAGCAGTGATAGACACTGCTATTATAAAAAGAAGAGATTTTGCCTTATCCTCAATTATTTTTTTTCCATCATGCTGTTCTTTTAAATCGGCTTTAACTTGGTCAATGTATTCTTTTTCTTGTCCCGTTGGAATAGCTGTTAAATCAACATCAAAGCCCTGTTGATTCTTCTGTATTTTAGAAACAATCCCGTTTGCGTATTCAGCATAAAATCCTGGAAAAACATGTTGTAATATGAAGTATTTAATTTCAAACATTGGTTAATGATTTTACAATTAGTTTATCAAAATCATATGCTGTATTTTTTTGCAACCACGACCATTCACCTGTTGGATTGATTTCAATGAAGTAATATTCATTGTTGTGAAAAACTAAATCAATAGCACCAAAATTCAAGTTGAGTTTTTTTGTGTAGTTAATACAAAAGTCGTGTACCGTTTTGGGTAACTCAAAAATAGTGTAAGTCAATTCATCTTTGAATCTTCTCCAATCTTCATTAATTTTTTTTTCACTTGTAATTTTAATGGCAACTACATCATTCTCTACAACGGTAACTCTTATGTCAATTTTTGGGACTAAACCTTGTTGTATAAAAAAGGGTGAAGTATATTTCACTTCTTTCAATTCATTTTTTTTATAAATCTCAGTATAGACAAAACCCTCGTCGTCACCATTGCTAACAATAGCGGTATCAATTGATTTTATTGCCTGATATTCAAAATCTGAATTTAAGGTAACATTGGAAACTATTGTTTGAGGAATTTTAATTCCCAATTTATTTGCAATGAATAATTGATATGGTTTTATTTCTGCTTTGTATATATCTGCAGGATTGTTTAACCATTTGACATTTTCAAAAACACATAATGAGCGAACAAAAGCAGCCCATTGTGTTCGGATTAATTGTTCATCTTCAGACAATCCTTCTTGAAAAATATCTCTTAAAAATGTTGGCGCACGATAATAAATTGATTTTAAATACTTAGTTGAAATTTTAAAAGAGTAATCGTTGTACTTAGCTTTTATTTCAGGTTTGATTGGATCAAATTCAATTGAATAATCTTTTAATTCATCACGATTTACTCTGATGAAATTAATGCCTTGATTTGCTAATTCTAACGCAATAAAATCAGTAGAAAAATCAAAACGATTAGATATTAGCAAAACTTCAGGATATTTCATACTACTGTCCTTTGTTGTCTTCGCCTGTTTCAACATCTAATTTTTTTGTGCCTTGAGCTTTGAAGTCCTCTGCAAAGATCAAAGGTGATTTGCTATTAATATTGAACCAAGCACCTAAAATAGAATTGTAATCATAGTCCTTTGGTGGATTTATGTCTTTGCGTTTTCTGTATTTAAATGCTCTATTCAAAAGTATATGTTTCATCTTGTATTATGTTTTGTTTTATAATTTTGACTATCTCAACCAAAACCCCTCAATTTATGTTCATTTCCAATACCCATTAGTCAGACCCAATTTATCAATTTACTTATTAATCTCTAAATATAATGTCATCATACAACAGAACTGGTATGAATCGATGCTTTCCTATTACCTCAAATCCTGCCCGACAATATCATATAGGCGGGCGCAACCTACAATCCAGTGAACCGCCGTATACAGTCCGCCCCTAACTTGATTCGGGGAGACCCGTACGTACGGTGGTGTGAGAGGCGCACCTCGCTATCTTGACGGTTGGCGAGGCCGTCTCGATTGTAGCCAGTTTTCATTCATTTATGTTCAATCTTCTGTGTATTAATGATATTGTTGAAAGAATATCCAAAGCATCACTTTCATTAATTTCCCAAATAATTTTAGCGGAATGAGCTGTTGTATTCCTAAACATTCCAAATACACCCTTTATTAAATTTGCAAACCCTTTATGCTCGCTTTCTTTTGTTTCGGTTGATAAGTCGTTAATCTGAATTAATGGGTTTTTGATGGAAAAAGCTTTATCTACTAATTCAGCTCCATCCTCTTTCAGCCCTGTCCTCTGTCTAATTGTCTCTGCAATACTTTTAGTGGCTTCAAAAACAGTGTGGAAGTAGTTTTCTGCTAAAAGTTCTGCTTTGCAATATTGATAAATTGTCGGGTGAATGTTTCGTTGCTCAAGTTTACTTTTTAGCTTGTTTGCCCTTTGTTCAGCTTCGGTAATAGTTAAAGCATTTTGTGTCTTGATAAATTTTCCTCGCTCTGAAAGTTCTAAGCCTATAAACGCAATTCTTTTGTTGAGTTCTGCTCTAAGAAATTCAAATTGTTCATATTTGCCAACAAATCTTGAAGGTGCCATTGATTTGTTTATGAATTTCAAAATGTTGTTTGAAAATTGCTTTTTGTTTTGGAAATCTACAAAGGCATTATATAATCTTTTCCATTTGGAATTCAAGGGGTCTATATCTGGGATATTAACTTCTTGTAGGAACTTACTTATCTCTGTTCCTGTCAGCCCATTATTGGTGTCACCTAAAGTTTTGGCAATCCCTTCAAGAACACTTCCCTCAATTGGTGGATGAAATTGATTGGTTTTTTCCATTCCTATCGAAATTTTAAAAAAAGTCCCAAATAGTTTCCGTGAATATTACTACTCCAAGGTTTTCCATAGTGCCGAAACCCATTTCTTTCTAAAATTTTTACCATACCTGGATTAGAAGTAATTTCAGTTGAGGCCATTAGGTTATTTTCACCAAATTCGCCAATTAATAGCCTGACTATATTTGATGCAATCCCTTTACCACAATATTTTTCAATGGTGAATAAATAACCTAATTCCCATTCAAATTCCTTTGATAGATTTGGCAGGTCTGCTTTTTCTTCATTAAAGTCCGAATTTGTTTTAGGTTTAATTCCACCAATAGCGATAGGTTCATCATTAATGGATGCAATGCAAATTATCTTGCATCTATCCGCCTTTTTAGACAAATCCCCTTGAACTTTACCTTGGATTTTTAACAACTTCATAAAAGTCTCTCGGTTCGAGTTCTGAATATCCTTATTTGCAATTATGTTATATTGAATGTTCATTTGTCAAATTGGCTACAACGATTTCTCTACGCCATTATGGCGTAGAGCATTCAAATTCGGAGAGATAAGTGCCATTATGGCGTCTATATCAGAATTATCTCCAAACATAACCATTCCGACCTTAACATAAAATACCTACAACAGGGTATTTTTCAAGGTGAAAACAAAAAGAAAGCCCCATTTAAGAGGCTTTCAAAAAAATCACGGTGATAATAACAACTTTTTGTTCCTTCCTCTACTACTACAAACCGTCTGATGTGGGCGGGAGGACGGAGATCCGGGATTTTCTCACATGTGGGTGGCCAGCGGTAGGATGCGGGCAGATATAGCTTGTTCCGTATGACGGAAATATCTCCGTCTTGCCCCGAAAGCTTCGGGGGTTGGTTACTTTTTTGATCAAGCAAAAAAGTAAGGAATAGCTCAATTAGTTATATGTCTATTTTTTATAAAAATCTTATTGTTAAATCAATTACATTAATTTTTATCTTCAACTAGTTCATTATGTGAGCATAATTCTTCTAATAGGTGACAAGAATCCATTTTTATTGCCAAAGAAATCAAGTAGAGTTCATCAGCCTTAATTCTCACCGACTCTTTGGTGCATAGATCGGTCAATCTATTTTTTCCTATTTTAGTTCTTTTCGAAACATCTGATTGATTTACAGATCTTTCATCAAAGATACTACCTAATTTAGTTCTATACTTTCCCTTTTTCATATGAGTTATTTAGTAATTTCATCTTTATTTGAACAATTTAGTTTTTGATTTTTAAATCCCCACAGATGTGATTCAATAAATCACACGGATTAACCTTTATCGCAAGAGAGATTAAATACAATTCACAAGCAGAAATTCTTAAAAGTTGCAAATCTTTTGTACAAAACCCTGATATCTTGTTAGTGTCAATTCCTGTTTTCCGTGATACCTCAGCTTGGTTAATTGCTCTTTGGTCTAAATAAATACCAAGCCTAGTTCGATATTTCCCCTTTTTCATGATTCTAATGTAGGAAAACGGGATAAATATATTGAAAAATATTATTAATTATTTTTGTTATATACTGATAATCGGTATATTTATACCGATATAAAGTATATTCCATGAACAACAAAACGGATCTTGCTAATAAAAACCATATTACAATACCTATTAGTGGTGCTGAAGAATTAGCGGAATATAGGAAAAGTCTATTGGGGATTCTAAGTGAATTTGAAATAGTCAATTGCAATACTGAATTAATTGAATGTATTAAAAAAACATACAAACTATTGGATTATCTGAAAGAAGAAAATCTTGAAAGATAAAATCATTAAAAAAACAATAATGAGTTTTACAAACTTCGACATCCTCTTTGAGCGCAAGCCAAAGAACCCTATCTAAACCTATTTTAACCTAATGAGAGACAAGGCATCTACTCAGATACGTTTTTCCAAGGTCGATACGCCATGGATGTCCTTGCACCTTTCCGATCCTATCGCTACTGCAGGAGCAGCATCGGAAAGTCTATAATCCCATCTTCTTAGCCTCCAGAAGCATTCCCATGTTTCTGCATCCCTTTGGAAAAAACGCAGTCTTTTTCCTTGCTGGGAAGGATATGCCTTTTGGGAAGAGACAAGAGGCTAGAAACAAGATAGGGTAGCGTGAAGAATTAAGCGCTGTCCTAATGAATATCGGGGACTTAACCTTTAACGGTTTAACAATTAACGAATTAATACTCAAAACCCCAATCCTGAGTATCAGGACAAGTTCTCAATTCTACAATCTAAAAAGCCTGTGCAGCTACGGGGTATATGTTTAACAATAAACCAAGTGATGCTAAACTGGGTTTGTGGCGAACCTCATACGCCATGCCCGTACTGCCAGGACTTTTTGTAGACTCAAGATACAAGATTTAAGACTCAAGATGTGTATGTCATGTCCTGAAATAGCTTGACAAATTAAATCAAACTAAAATTGGGAAAAACATGACAAAAAGTGTTCGAGAGTTCAAGCGGTACAGTATTAGCTTCAAGAAGCAAGTAGTAGAGGAATTGGAA
>NZ_JAKZGP010000007.1 GCF_022549775.1 Belliella filtrata
TTTCCAATTCCTCTACTACTTGCTTCTTGAAGCTAATACTGTACCGCTTGAACTCTCGAACACTTTTTGTCATGTTTTTCCCAATTTTAGTTTGATTTAATTTGTCAAGCTATTTCAGGACATGACATCTTTGTCTAATTTCTCGCATCTCGTCTCTCGAATCTAATCTTCAATTAATATTTATCTCCTATTTTTTTTGGTACCTTAGAGACTTAGTGACTTTTTTTAAAATCTATCAAAATCCCCCGACCATTGCGTCTCAAACTCTAATTCTTCTTTTTTTGCTACTTCTCGCGCTAAGATAAGCAATTCCCCACTTCTGATGATTTCAATGGCGGTTTCCATATCTTCATACATGATTTGATCTTCGGTGATATGCTTGATTTTGGTACGTACATGCTCGTAGAGGGCAGTCATGATTTTTCCTGATTTCATTGGTGCATGAAAATCTACAGCTTGCGCAGCACAGAATAACTCTACACCTAATATTTTCTCTACATTTTCGATCACTTGTAAGGCCTTTCTAGCTCCAATGCTTCCCATACTTACATGATCCTCTTGACCCAAAGATGTTGGAATGCTGTCAGCGGAGGACGGAAAACATAAACCCTTATTTTCACTGGCAAGGGCAGCTGTAGTATATTGAGGGATCATAAATCCTGAGTTTAGGCCTGTTTCTTTGAGAAGTAGTTTAGGAACTCCAGGGGTGTCACCTTCCAAGGAAAGATATATTCTTCTATCAGAGATATTGCCGATTTCGGATGCGGCCAAACAAGCATAATCCAGAGGCATGGCAATGGGTTGACCGTGGAAATTGCCACCGCTGATGGTGTGGTTTTCGTCAAATACCACTGGGTTGTCAGTCACTGAGTTGATCTCTGTTTCAAGCATCTGCTTCAGGTGCAGCCATGCATTGCGTGAAGCTCCGTGAACTTGTGGCATACAGCGCAAAGAATAAGGATCCTGCACCCGTGCACAGGTTGCATGGGAATGCACGATTTCAGATTCGTGTAAGAGGTTCAGGATGGTTTGGGCTACGTGCTGATTACCTGCGTAGGGACGTAGTTGATGGAGCTCTGCGGAAAATGGCTTGATCGAACCCAGCAATCCTTCTAACATCATGGCACCCGTGAGATCTGCATGGGCAAGGATATTGTAAAACCGCTCCAAAACTTTCACGCCAAAGGCGGCGATAAATTGTGTGCCATTGATCAATCCCAATCCCTCTTTGGGTCCAAGGTGAATGGGGGATAGGTGATGCTCTTGGAGGACTGTAGCTGCCGATAGTATTTTCTCACCTACATGTACCTTCCCCAAACCAATCAGCGGCAAAAACAAATGGGAAAGAGGAGCGAGGTCACCTGATGCACCTAAAGAACCTTGTTTGGGTACCAATGGAATGATATCATTTTCAATGTGCCAAAGTATCCTATCCAAAGTCTGTTCCTGAATGCCTGAGTATCCCTTGGCAAGCGCATGTAACTTCAGGATCAGCATCAGTTTGGAAATCTCCACAGGAATAGGCTCGCCCACACCTACTGCATGGCTTTTGAGTAGGTTTTCTTGGAGTTTCTGAGTCTGATCGGGAGAGATCAATGTGGTACATAATGGTCCAAAACCAGTGTTGATGCCATATACCGGTTTGCCATTAGCTACGATTTTTTCTATAGCAGCAGCACTTACCCGTACTTTTTCGCGGGTTTCAGGAGTTAGTATACCTCTTATTTCCCCTCTAGCGATGCCCAGGGCTATGGAAGGAGTAAGGTGTTGTTGGCCGTATTGGAAGGTTTTCATATGGTTCTTATTGTTTCTCGCAAAGTCACAAAGGCACTAAGAGTTATTTCAAGGTGTTTTTTATTAGCAAATTGAAACCTTAGTGCTTTCATGGCATTACAAATACATTTCAAAATTAGTCAGTTATAAACATAATTATAAATACCAATTTAATGCATTACTAATAACTTCAGGTTATTATAAATTAATCGTTTCAATTTGTTATAAATCTTGAGCCTTTTGAATTGAATCCGTATTTTGTTTTTTTTAATTTTAAACTTTTAACAAATGGAATTCAATAACCTATAGTTTTGAAAAAGAGAGAAAAGGAAAGTGTATTGTCAATGCTTGTTTTCTAATTCATAAAAGTATTGGACCTGGTCTTTTAGAGAAGGTTTATGAAGTTTGTCTTACCCATGAGCTTAGAAAAGCATGTTTGGAAGTTAAAAGGCAAGTAACGATTCCTATTCTATATGATGGAATAAAATTCGATGAGGGCTTGATATTAGATTTACTTGTAGAGGACAAGGTTATCATTGAGTTGAAATCTGTTGAACAAGTCAATCCAGTGTGGGAAGCTCAAATTATTAGCCATTTGAAGATGACAGGTGTATCCCTGGGCTTTTGATAAACTTTAATGACCATTGATAAAGAAAGGGATAAGGAGGTTTCGTTATTTAAAGGGTTGCCACTAAGGCTCATAGACACAATGGGAATTGAATAAAAAATAATCCAAAAATCATAAAGCACTAACCTCAGAAATAAAATGGTGGCAATACCCAATCCTATCATGTCCATAATTTAGATGCCTTTATGACTTAAAAAGCATCTTTGTGCCTTAGTGATGTTAAAAATAAACTTAATGCCTTGTGGCAAATTACACCTTCCTTAGTGCCTTTGTGGCATATAATTATCTTTGTGTCTTTGCGGTAATAAAAACATGGAACCTTGAACATAGAATTAAGACACCTCGAATACTTTCGTGCCGTTGCTGAAGAACTGAACTTTGGCCGGGCAGCGGAGCGACTGTTTATCTCCCAACCAGGTCTCAGCCGACAGATCAAGCAAATGGAGGAGATATTGGAAGTACAACTCTTCGAACGAACTAAGCGGAAAGTAGTACTCACCCCTGCAGGACACTTCCTGAAAGCGGAAGTGGATTACATCTTCAATCACCTAGAACTGACCAAAACCCAACTCAAGGAAATTGCTTCGGGTAACATAGGGGAATTGAGGGTTGGATTTCTAGGCTCTGCAGCTCATACAGTAATTCCTGAGCTCCTCGTCAAAATCTCTCAAACCTATCCAAGCATCCAAACTTCACTTGAAGAACTCAGTAATGCCATGCAGGTTGAAATGTTGGAAAAAAACAAGCTGGATTTGGGCTTCGTCAGGCTTGCTCGTGTTCCAGAAACATTGAAGATGAAATTGGTTCATCAAGATACTTTTTCATTGGTTTTGCCAAAGGATCATTCCTTGTCTGAAGTTGATTTCAAGCATGTTGGGCAATTAAAAGAAGAGAATTTTATACTTTTTTCACAGGATTATTCCTCCATTTACTACGATAAAATTATGTCTATTTGTGAAGATAGGGGTTTTTCACCACGCATCACCCATAAGTCTGTGCATGCTCTCACCATTTTCAAATTGGTGGAAGCTGGTTTGGGGGTGGCCATTGTGCCGACTTCTTTAAAGCAGGGGTATGATTTGAATGTGAAGTTTCTTGAACTGGATAAGATCAAGCAAAAAACGGAGCTGTATGCTGTTTGGAAAAAGGGGAATAGGAATGCGGCATTGGGTAAGGTGTTGGGTTTGATATAAATAAAAAATGATATTGATAGATATATGGTTTATGATATGCCATAGAAATTAGGTGGATATAGAATAGAAATATAATGATGATTATGTGGATATATAGTTGGAAATGGAGGAGGTCCGAAAAAACAAAATAGCAGTCTACACAATAATAGATCATCAAAAGATACCTTCGCAGATTGTTTTCAAGTAAAAAGTTTGTCTGAAAAAAGGTTTGTGAAGAAAATTGGAGTACTTACAGAACCTGAATTAGCCGAAGTCAAGGTTTGTTTGGCAAAAGTACTGGAGTTTATTTAGCTTTTTGGGATATTGCCTTTTAAGCTAGACCAAGTCAAGAAGCAAAAAATATTATCAAAAACTTGCTATTACACGATACACTATCTTTTTTTTTTTTTGTAAAAACTTCATAATATGAAAGTTAAATCGATAATTCCCCAGGAATTGATTAAAGAAGCTATGGGGCTTTCCAAGGCTGATATGATCACAGAGGCTTTGAAGGTGGCCTTAGTTTCTTACATCCGCTCTCATTAAGTCAAGCAATTGGAGATGCTAATGTGATTGAGCCCTTAGTGTTTAAATACACTGCTCAGGAATTAAGAGATTTGAATCGCCGATGAGAGGTGTTGTTTTTAAATGAATTAAAGCTTTGGACTTTGGATAAAAAGCTAAGAAGGTTCATGGGGTATGGTTTGTTATTTTATCCCTCAAAATTCTAAATCTCTAACCCAATTCGTAATAAACTCTTTCGGCTCGTGATCCATATTGTAGGCACCCATAATATCCACAGGGTCTTCTTTGAAAAAGTGTCCCAACCTATCAAAAACCTTAATTTTTATCTTAGAGTTTTTGATTGATTTCAATAGCTGAGTTTCGCTCTCAGCACTGATAAATTGATCTTTTTCGCCGATCACATAAAGTGTTGGGATAGCTAAATTTTCAAAAATGGGTTCGAAGTTTCTTTTGATCATCTCAAGATTGTAAGGTGTGGAGAAGTAAGAGAATTTATTATACCGTCTTTTGGTGTAGCCGATTTCTTTTGCTTTTCTATAGGCGATTTTCCTTATTTCTTGATTTGGGAGGTGGCTGTTTTTGCCAATTTCATCATTGATGATCTCGACTACACTGACTTTTTCTTCTAATGTGTTATACTTGAATTTATCTTTTAGGGTAGGATTGTCATTTTCTAACTGATGTGTAAAAAAGGCTCCATGCTTTTGGATGGGACTTGCCAAAAAGACAAGAAAATCAGGCTCAATACCTATTTCTATAGCTTCTAAAATACCCATTCCTCCATAACTGTGTCCCAGTATTCCAAAAATTTTGCCTTCAAGAATAGGAATAGATTTTAGTTTTTCAACCAATTTCTGCAAATCTCTTCCAAGCATAGGGAGGGTATAGCTGTAGTCATTGTAAGTTCCTGTTGAGCTTCCATTCCCACGTTCATCGTATCTGAAAATAGCTATGTTTTTTTCTAAAAAAGCTTCAGTCAAAAAAGGGTGATTGTGTCTTGTGTCAGGTCCTGATCCAGGTACGATAAATATAATCTTTGAAAAATCATCAGAAGGCATAATCAAACTGCCGAAAAGCATGATGTTATCTTTATCATTTATAGCCGAAATCTCTATTTCTGAATATGTTGCCTTCATCTCAATGGTTCTTTCATGAGTGAAGATTTCTTGAGATTTGGCTTGAAAGATAAAAGTGAATGCTATTAAAAAGGACGTAATTGATTTTTTCATCTATTAAAAATCTCTAAAATATCTTAGTTTTCAAAGGCATTTAAAGTTTCTTAACAAAATTTAAAATGCTATTCAGTATCTTACTCATAAGCTATTTTAGTAAAATTATAATGACTTTCCTTCGTGTTTAACTTGTTAGTAGCATTTGGAATTTCTTTCTTTGCATAGGTTAAAATTGTTTGATATGATTCGTATGCTATTGATGCTCATTGTTTTTGGATTGTTTTCATGTAATGCCAAAACTGAATTCAAACCCGAATATTTAAGACATATAGGGGATATTGTAACTGATTCAAGTTTAGATGATGCAGATTTTGAATTGTGCGGGGAGGAAGATGCTGTGTTGCAATATTTCAATTTTGGAGACTCTGACAAGTATGAAGGTGAAAGAATTGCTATTTACGATTACTTTCAAGAACATTATCAGCCTGTATCTATTGATGAATCTGGATGGATTAGGGTACGGTTTATAGTCAATTGCCATTGGCAAACTGGACGTTTTAGAATGATTGAATCGGATGAAAATTACAATGAAAGACCTTTTGATAAAGCTATTTCTAATCAAATCCTCGAATTGACAAAAAGCCTTAAAGGCTGGATTGGTTATGAAAATGAAGAGAGAGGCCTTGATTACTACCAGTATTTGGTATTCAAAATTAAAAATGGATCTATTGTGGAAATGTTACCCTAAGATAGGTTTGCCATTGGTAACTGATAACTAATTGAGGTTTTTATTTAATATTGATAGTCATGCATATTAGAAGTTTGATTTTTGTAGTTTTTATTTCTTTTTTGGGTAAAGCCGCCCATGCACAATACAATTGTGAATGGTTTAAAGCGCAAGGAAATATGGTAAGATACCAAGCTTGTCTCGAAGCAAATAAATCAAATGAATTCTATCAGTTTAGCAAAGAATTCCATGAAGTTTATGATAGAGTAATGGAAATGGATCCTACATGGGCTTTGCCTTATCGTGCAAAGTCTGTGTCTTACCTCAAATCAGGAGATTTTATCAATTGGAAAAAGCTTATAGACCAAGCTGTAGCATATGATACAGTTACTTACTTGGGCTATAGAGCAGGATGCAGGTTTCAGTTTTTTAGAGATTATACAGGGGCTATAGAGGATTGTTTGCTTCTGAAAAAAGTTATGAATAATGATATGGGATATACTGCCAATGGTCAGTATCATTTGGATATCGTTTTGGCCTTGAGCTACAAGGCGCTTGGAGATCCAAACAAAGCAATTGAGACAATATTGGAAAGACATCATGAGGCTAATTACATGATGGGAATATTTGATATGCTTCACCTTGGGGTACTGTATGCAGAGCAAGGTGATTTACAAAAGGCAAAAGCATGTTTTGAAAAGCAAGAAGCATTCAATGACCTTGCGGAAAACAGGTATTACCTAGCTATGGTTTATAAAAAGCTTGGTCAAAAGAAAAAGTATATCGAGCAATTGGAAAAGGCTAAATCACTTTATACTATAGGTTTAAAGATGAATGATCCATACCAAGCTCCTATGGATAAAATTTATCTCAAGCAAATAGAGATAGCCCTGGCTGAGCATTTTTAGAAATACTGTGCTTTGTCATTCTTGTTTGGAATAATAGATTTGATGCGCAAGACATAAGTTACAATACTCAAGATAAGACTCCTCTTTAAATTACACATGGGTATTGATAAAGGATGTATATTTCGCCCTATACATATATCAACTTTACATTTCTTTGGCATATTTCACCCTTCATCAGTCTCTCGAATCTTCTCTCTACATGGTACTTGGTACTTTATACTTCGTACTTTGCACATTTCTCATTTGCTATTTTCCCAACTATCAATAACTTTGCTACTGTTGAGTAAAAAAATTACTCATTCAAGCTAAGTTCACCTGTGACTGACAGGGCGAAGCTGTGGACAGGGGAAATGTGCAAATCGTAAATTGTTCAACGTTAATCGTGCATGATTTAACGCTTAACCCTCAACACACCCACGAACTCCGACAATGTTAATCGTTAACCGCGCATCACTCAACACTTAACACCCCAACCAACCCCTTGCTCTCCTCCATCGTTACTTCCAAAACTAGAATTAAGCTCCTTTTGAAGTTTTTTTCTCATAACAACACAGGATACTTGCGTGCATTGGCGAAGGAGTTTGACGAATCGACTAATTCGGTACGTGTCGAACTCAATCGGCTGACAGATGCAGGATTATTGGAGACAGTGGATGAAGGTAGGCTCAAGGTTTACAAGGCCAATGAAGGACATCCATTTTTCTCCGAAATCAGAAATATGGTATCCAAATTCTTTGGACTTGAAGAACTCATGGAGAAAATCGTCCGAAGAATGGGTGCTGTGGACAAAGCTTATATCATAGGTGAATATGCCATGGGCAACGATACTGGGGAGATAGAAATTCTCTTGATTGGCAAAAACTTAGACCTTCAATACCTCGAATTTCTAAAAAACAAAACCTACGAAAAACTCCAACGCAAAGTCATCGTCCACATTCAGGAAGATGAACTGGAGGAAGTAAAGGGAATTATGATTTTTGGAAGCTAAGATTCTCTTGCAGAGCGCGTAGAGGGGCAAAGCAACGCAGAGGGTTATGGGGAATAGATAGAGAATTTAGAGATGAGACATACGCTAAAACGAAAAAAGTTGATATTTGCCTGCAGCGATATTGGTCGGCTAGAGCAATAGTTATCGGAACTAAAATCTAAAATCTGAAATCTACAATCTTAGATATGAATGTCTTGATTCTTGTTTCTTGCCTCTCACATCTAGTCTCTCGCTTCTCGCTTCTCCAAAATGCCTCATTATCCAGCCATAGCAAATAAACTGATCAGCCTTCGTAATGCTGACTTGGCGCTTCGGGATATGCTGATGCGTAGTGGAAAGCTACAAGATGGGTATGCTGAAGAGATGGAAGCGATGCACTTGAAGCATGCAGCGATACTTGAGCAAGTGATCGATGAGATTGGTTACCCTACGATCAGCAAAGTAGGTGAGGAGGGAAGTGCAGCGGCATGGTTGATTATTCAGCATGCGATCAGCAACCCAAGTTTTATGCGAAAGTGTCAGCAACTGCTCTCTGAAGCTGTAGATCAAGGAGATGCTTCAGCGCTGGACTTGGCCTACCTCAGTGATAGGATTGCAGTGCTGTCAGGACAGAAGCAGCTGTATGGGACACAGTTTGACTGGGACGAGGAAGGGAAGTTGAGTCCCAATGCCTATGATAATATAGCTCTGGTCAATGAAAGAAGAGCCTCCCTCGCGCTTCCCAGCTTAGAGGAACAGACCCAGTCCATCAGGCTCCGAGCCCAATCCGAAAACCACCAAGCTCCTACAGACCTTCAGCAAAGAAACCTAGAAATGAATACTTGGAGAAAGAAAGTGGGATGGGTGGAGTGAGAGAGGGTTGGTGAGATTGTTGTTGGGGTTGGGAGGTTTTAAGAGCTTGTACATTGTGCTTGATTTGGAGGATATAAATATTCAACCAAAATTGGAAGATCATATCATGGATAAATGAGGAAAATTCATAAGACTAAATATAGATGTCAATAATTAAAGTAGAAGGAGTTTCCAAACGCTACCGGCTTGGCTTAAAAGAAAAGCAAGCAAAAACCTTGATGGAGCTGTTAGGAAATATCATCAAGTCACCTTATGATAATTTTAAAAGACTGAGAAGTCTTAGCAAGTTTGGTGAACAAAATGAATCTGTTTTCTGGGCTCTAAAAGACATCAATTTCGAAGTGCAGCAAGGAGAAGTATTGGGTATTATTGGGAAAAATGGAGCTGGTAAATCTACACTTCTGAAAATCCTTTCCCAGATCACAGAGCCGACCTCAGGAAGAATTGAAATGCGAGGTAGGGTAGCATCCCTTTTGGAAGTAGGGACAGGTTTTCATCCTGAACTTTCTGGAAGGGAGAATATCTATATGAATGGGACTATTCTTGGGATGACAAGAAGAGAGATAGATAGCAAGCTGGATGAGATCATTGATTTTTCTGGAGTGGAGAAGTTTATCGATACACCTGTGAAATTCTACTCTTCAGGAATGAAAGTACGCCTAGGTTTTTCAGTAGCGGCCCATTTGGATCCAGAGATACTGATTATTGATGAAGTGCTAGCAGTGGGAGATTATGAGTTTCAAAAGAAGTGCTTGGGCAAGATGGAGGATGTGAGTAAAAATCAGGGTAGGACGGTGCTTTTTGTGAGTCATAATATGGAAGCAGTGAAAGCATTATGCCCTAAAGCTTTGAGTTTGAATCAAGGGAAAATGCATCTATTTGATAAAACTGAAAATGTAATTAATGATTACCTTCAAAGGTGTTTTATTGGTGAGCATATGCAGGAGTGGAGTTATCAAGACGCACCTGGAAATGAATTTGTCAAGTTCAAGTCAATTGTAATAAGAAAATCAATTAACAATCAAGCTTCTTTTACTGTACATGATGATCTTGAGGTATTGACAGAGTTTTGGCTTGAAAAGGATGATTTGAGAATTAATTTAAGCTTGCATCTGTATGCTGGGACTGGTGAATGCTTAATGAATATTCACAGCCAAATGCCTCCTCCAACATTGAGAAAAGGTTTACACTTTTCAACCTGTAAATTCCCGAAAAAGTTGTTGAATTCTGGTTTTTATTCTATTTCAATGATGATCGTAAAGGACACAACTACAGCATTGTTTGAATTGAAAAATGCACTGTCCTTTGAAATTCAAGATATTCATAGAGAAGACATGCATTGGCATGGAAAATTCCCTGGTTTTTTCCGCCCTGATTTACCATTTACAATACAAGTATGATTCCAGTTACGCAACCTTTCCTGCCACCTAGAATTGAATATGAGGAGTACCTTGAAGGAATATGGCAAAGAAACTGGCTTACCAATGATGGCGAACTAGTGAGAGAGCTAGAAACCAAATTAAAAGAGATTCTTCAAGTTTCCAATATGCTTTTTGTTGCAAATGGTACTTTAGCTCTTCAGTTAGCAATCAAGGCTTTGGGAATCAAGGGAGAAGTTCTTACTACACCTTTTTCCTATGTAGCTACGACTTCGAGTATAGTATGGGAAGGATGTACACCTATTTTCGTAGATATCTTGCCTGATTATACGATTGATCCTAAGTTGATTGAAGAAGCTATAACGCCTAAAACTTCAGCAATTCTTGCTACTCATGTTTACGGTATTCCATGTCAGGTTGAAGAAATTCAGAGAATAGCTGATAAACATAATCTTAAAGTAATTTATGATGGTGCACATGCATTTGGAGTTAAAGTAAAGGGTAAATCAATTTTTGAGTATGGAGATATTTCTACTTGTAGTTTTCATGCCACCAAGCTTTATCAGACGATAGAAGGAGGGGCTGTGTTTACAAAGGATAAGTCACTATTCAAAAAATTGGGTTATTTGAGGAATTTTGGACATGATGGATTTGATAGGTTTAATGGTGTAGGCATCAATGCAAAAAATTCGGAATTCCATGCAGCCATGGGATTAGCGAACTTAAAGTATTTGGAAGAAATCATGCTCAAAAGGAAAGATCAGTTTATGTTTTATCATAAACGGTTGTCTCACTTAGCGGTTAGTTTAATCCTTTTGGAGAACTTGACTTCATTCAATTACTCGTATTTCCCAATACAATTTCAGTCCGAAGAAGAACTTTTAAAGGTAAAGGCTAAATTAGAGGATAATAAGATTGGTTCTAGAAGATATTTTTATCCTAGTTTAAATAAGCTTGATTATGTGGCAGGACAAGTTCCATTGGCTGAAAGTATTTCAAAAAGGGTATTGTGTATTCCTTTATTTCATGCATTGACTTATCCTGATCAACAGTTTATTTGTGATTTATTAACTGAAAGTTTAAAATGATTTTAGTGGGAGCTGGAGGGCATGCTTTGGAAGTGCTTGACATCTTGGAGATTGAAGGAAAACTTGATATCAAACTTTATGATGATATTAATCCGGATATCATTTCAGTGAGGAATTATAGGGTTATTAAAAATAAACTCGATCTTCTTGAAGTTTTTAAAAATGACAATCAATTTGTTATTGCAGTTGGTAATCCAAAACACAGGCAGGCATTGTATCAATTTTTTAAATCTCTAGGAGGTGAACTAGTAAGCCTTCGTAGCCAAACTTCGACAATTAGTAAATACTCAAGCTTAGACTATGTAGATGTGATGGATCAGTGTTTTATTGGCCCATATGTCAAGATAGGTAAGGGGACTTTAATAAATACTGCTGCTAATGTTCATCATGAATCAACTTTAGGTGAATTTGTAGAAATTGGACCAGGTGCAGTTATATTAGGTAAAGTTAAAATTGGGAGCTTTACCCTGATAGGTGCAAATGCTACGATCTTACCAAATATTCAAATTGGAGCTAATTGTGTGATAGGTGCAGGTGCCGTTGTGACTAAGAATGTTTCTGATGATTCAGTTGTATATGGGATTACAGTTCAGAAATTAAATAAAAATGGATAGAAATGTCATGGTTTCTGTGTGCATGATTACATATGGGCATGAAGCTTTTATAGCAAAAGCTATTGAAGGTGTGTTAATGCAAGTTGTTGATTTTGATATTGAATTAGTTATAGTTGATGACGCTTCTCCTGATAATACTCATCAAATAGTTAAAGAAATTATAGATAATCATCCAAATGGTAATTGGATAAGATATATTAAGCAAGAGAAGAACATTGGCATGGTCAAAAACTTCAGTTTTGCATTAAAAGAATGTAAAGGTGAATACATTGCAATTTGTGAAGGAGATGACTATTGGATAAATAATAAAAAATTGAAAATTCAAAAGGAGTTCTTAGAAAAGGAACCTGAATTTTCATTGTGCTTTGGAAATTGTAATGTTATTGATGTCGAAGGTAATAATCTAGATAATTTTAAAGTTAAAGAAATAGATAAATCTGATTATTCAAAAAGTGATTTAATAAAGTGTCCTTTGATTCCGACCCTGACTGTAATGTTCAGAGGTGATCTAAGTAATATTAGTTTTCCTTCAAAGTTACTTAATTGCGATTCATATTTGTTTGCATATCTTGCAAAATTTGGAACTGGAAAGTTTTTAAATGTAAACTTTGGAACATATAGAATTCACCCTAATGGCGTTTGGTCACCTTTGACTAAATATAAAAAAATGACTTCCTCATTGTATACAATTAGAAAGATTAAAGAAATAGACTTTTCAACCGACTTAAAAAAAATCGCACATCTATCCCACATAAAATACTTGATTTTTTTTTCTAAAGAGTTGCAAAAAGATAGAATTTATCATAGATGGATGTTTTTTGTTTTCCTATCTTATTATTATAGAATTTTAAAAAAAATATGGATTCAGAAAAAAAATTAATATCCATTTTAATACCAAATTACAATAAAGAGCTGTTTCTAAGAGAAACCTTAAATTCAGTTTTATTTCAAACTCATACAAATTGGGAATGTATTATTGTAGACGATCATAGCACGGATAATTCGTGGGAGATATTGGAAGAGTATGCTAATAAAGATTCTAGGTTTGAAATATATAAAAGACCATTAAAACTATCTAAAGGAGCTACTTCTTGTAGGAATTTTGCATTAGAACAGTCAAAGGGAGAGATGATTCAATATCTAGATTCTGATGATATATTGGAACATAACAAAATTTTAAATCAATTAAATTGTTTTCAAGATTATGAAAGTATTTTAATTTCAAATTGGGAGTATTTTGGGAGAAAAGATGCGAATAAGTTTTTGTCTAAGTATAAACTAGAACAATATCCAGAGTCCATAATCTCATTATTCGAAATTTTATGGAATGAACAAAAGTTTATTCCAGTTTTTTGTTTTTTAATTCCTAGAAAATTAATTCAATACAATTGGAGACCAAATTTGTTAAAAAATCAAGATGGAGATTTTTTTTTCAACATTTTAATGACTTGTGAAAACATTGTATATGTTAAAAAATCAATTGGTTATTATAGAGTTCCTGATTCTAATCATATTAGTGGTATAAAAAGTATAGCAGCATTTCGATCTGATTTTATTGTGATAAATTCTTATGAAAGAATATTGAAAGAGAACGAAAAGAATTTAAAAATTGTGAGTGGGATTATACAAAATTATGTGGGATTTATATTAAGAGTTTTAGACAAATCGCCAGCTCTTGCAAAATTAGCTTGGATGAGAATTGTAGTTTTAGATCCTAATTTTAGGATGCTAAAAAGTGAGAAAATGTTTTTTAAATATGCAAAAAAAATCGGATTCGATTTTTCACTTCTTATCAGAATTATATACCAGAAAATAAGATTAAAGGTAAAATGATTTCCATAATAATACCATGTTATAATACAGGTCAATACCTCGAAGATGCCCTAGAAAGTGTATTTAATTGCAACTTTCAAGATTATGAAATAATTATAGTGAATGATGGTTCGGATGATAATCAAACAAATCAAATATTGGGACTTATTAAGCATAAAAAAATTAAAATAATTACACAAGAAAATAAAGGGTTGAGTTCAGCACGAAATTTAGGAGTTAGAAATTCAAATGGAGAGTTTGTTTTATTTTTAGATAGTGATAATAAAATTTTAGATGGGTATTTTGAGCAAGCCATTAAATTTTTTAAAGAAGATTCAACCGTTGGTGTTGTATATTCTATTCCTGAGTTTTTCGGCTCAACAAATACTCCTAGATTTCAAACCAAAGCCTATAATTTCGACGCTCTTTTAGCAGGGAATTTTATTGATGCATGTTCTTTTGTGAGAAGGATTGCTTTTGATAGCGTTGGAGGATTTGACGAAAATAAAAATCTAAGAATTAGCGAAGATTGGGATTTATGGATTAGATTGGGGATTTCTGGTTGGAAATTTCAATTTATAAATGAGTACTTATTCAAATATAGGATAAGAGAAGACTCAATGATTGGCACAGCTGATGATGTAATTATTGAACAAACTCAAAAATATCTTGGTCAAAAATATGGCTATGTTATTCATAAGAAGTACCGTCAATATTATCGTGTTTTATTAAAAATTCAACATCGACCATTTTTATATTTTTTCAAGATTATTTATTATAAATACATTTTAAGAAGAACCATTATCTAATGATTAAATATTTTACGAATTTTTTATGTAAGATAAAGTTAAAATGTAACTATTATAAATTTTTATATAGTGGATTGAACGTTTTATATTTAAGTAATTCTAGATTAGCTATAATGACAATAGCATTTAATGACCCTGAAATAATTGAACTACAGATACAGCTTTTGAAAAAGTATTTGAAAGATGACTTTGATCATTATATACTTGATAATTCTTCAATTCAAGAAGCTAGAATCAATTTAAAGCGAATTTGTAAATCACATAAAGTTAAGTACATTGGATTACCTAAAAATCCATACTCAAATAATAAATCTCATGCAGCTGCAATGCACTGGGGATACTTTAATTTAATTAGAAAAAGTAAATACAGTTTTTTTGGTTTTTTAGATCATGACATCTTCCCGACTACTTCATACAGTGTATTAGATAGGATAAAAAATGGGGTATATGGAAGAAAAGTAAATGCATATTTCACAGGTGGATATCATGAGGACTTATCAAATGAACATCCTTATTGGTCTTTATGGGCAGGTTTTTGTTTTTTCGATAAAATTATGTTTAATGGGATTTATCCATGTAGATTTAATTTTTTCTCAAAGCATTTCCCAAATGGGGATTATTTAGATACTGGGGGTGGTTTATGGGATAAGGTCTACTCGAAAATAAACCTTCCAACCTCATTTTCAAGTTACGAAGTTGTTTCACTTTCAGATAAAATAAATAATGATATCCAAAATGATAAAATTGAAATCTTAGATAATACATGGTGTCATTTTGTGAGTCTATCTAACTGGAGAAAAGTAACAAATATCAAAGAAAAAAGAAGTCAGGTTTTTTATTATTTACAGAGATATTTATAAATAACAATCATTGAAAACTTTATACTTTACTCTTTGCTCAAATAATTACCTTCCATTTGCTTTTTCTTTAGAAAAGTCATTAAGGTGTAATTGCCCAGATATTCAATTTATAATTGGTTTAGTTGATCTTAAAGATGAAAAAATCAATTATGATGAAGTATCACAATCACTAATTCTCCCATGTTTTGATTTAGGATATCAAGAGTTTGATGATATGTTAACTCGATACAATGTCATTGAATTTAATACAGCTGTTAAGCCTTTTTATTTTGAGTATTTGTTTGAAAAATTCAAGGATGTAGATGCTATTTATTACTTAGATCCTGATCTTTATTTTTATCAATCGCCATCATTAATGGATACTTATTGGGGAGTTAACGAAATTATGCTTACCCCAAATCAAATTTCACTCCCAAATAAAACGACAACTGGGGAACTGGCATCCTTAAGACATGGAATAAATAATCTAGGTTTTATAGGGATCAAACGCGGGGTTCAAGGTGTTGGGTTGATTTCTTGGTGGAAAGAAAGATTAACAAATTATTGTAAAATTGATAAATGCAAAGGGATTTTTGTGGATCAAAAATGGATTGATTTAGCACCATTGTATTTTGACCAAATAAAATCCATAAAGAATTTTGGATGGAACATGGCTTGGTGGAATTTTAGTGAAAGAGAGTTGATCTTGAAGGGAAACACATATTATGTAAATTCAACGGAATGGCCCTTATTATTTTTTCATTTTTCAGGTTTTAAGCCAGGCAATAAAAATGCAACTGAAAGATTAGAAAAAAGGGAGTTTGAAATTTTAGATAATAGCATATTGCAAAAGTTTTTTGCTGATTACGCTGAAAAATTAAGACAAAATGACTACGATTATTTATCTAAGCTAAAGCCGAAGCTAAAGTTTTACCAAGAACCAAGCAAAAAGAAGCATAGGTTTGGTCGATTTATTAAGTCCAAGTTTAATAATTTGATTTTTAGAATTTTTAAAGTTTAAATGATAAGTATAGTAGTATGTACATACAATGGTAGTAATAGAATACTTCCTTGTTTAGAAAGTATTGTTAATCAAGAAGGAAATCCAGTTTTTGAATTAATTGTAGTAGATAATGCATCGAATGATGAGACCAATTCGATTGTAACTAATTATTTGGAAAATTATGCTAGTATCAATTGGTCTGTAATCAAAGAAATAAAGGTAGGACTAAAATACGCTAGAATAACTGGACTAAAATCAGCATTATTTGATTGGGTGCTTTTCTGTGATGATGACAACATTCTTTATAACAACTTTATTTCAAATTGTACAAAATTTCTTAATCTTGATTCTAACCTTGGTGTACTCGGAAGTTATGGTGAACCCCTATTTAATTCAGAAAAGCCAGTGTGGTTTGATAAGTATTCATCTAGTTATGCTTTAGGTAGTCAACTTAGAAGCAGTGAAGATATTGGTAATCTAAACTACGTCTACGGTGCCTGTTCAATTTATAGGAAACAACCTTTGTTAGAATTATTAAACTCAGGTTATGAGCCAATTTTAGGCGGTAGAATTGGTAATACTTTAAGTTCAGGAGATGACGTTGAATGGTGTTATTTGATGCAGTTTTTAGGATTTACAGTTTCATTTGAAGAATCATTGAAGTTTTACCATGTTCTTAATGCAAATAGGCTTACTTGGGATTATTACTTGAAACTAAAGTCTGGTATTACAAGTAGTGCAGGTGTTTTGGAGGTTTACAAATTGTATTATGAGAGAGGAATTCGCTCTATACTTAGTTTACAATTATATTACTTTACATTTAGCTTTAAGTCTTTCGCTTTATATGTAAAACATTTTATTATAAGTAAGATTGCAAAAGCAACTTCTGAAAGGCAACTCGCTTTAGTGATTCTGAGGTCAAGAATGAAATCATATTTTTTCCATTGGCGTAATGCTTCTAAATATTTTAATCAGTTAATTCAGGTATTTCATGCCTAAGTTTACTGTAATTATCCCAACTTTTAATCGATCTTATTGCATTAGTAATGCGATAAACTCGGTCTTAAATCAAACTTTCGATGACTACGAACTTATTGTAATTGATGATGGATCCACGGATAATACGAAAGAGGTTGTTTTAAGCCAACTATCAGCAAAGTATTACTATCAAGAAAATAAAGGAGTATCTGCTGCACGGAATTATGGAGCTGCTTTAGCTCAAGGAGATTGGCTTGTTTTTTTAGATTCAGATGATGAACTTATTTTTAATACACTTACTTTATTAGGTAATTCAATTGATCCAATTCATAATGTTATAAAAGGCAGCTATAGAATACTACGAAAGAATAGAAGATCATTAGTTAACCATGAAGCATTTATTCCTGGAACATTTACAATTAAAAGGGATTTTTTTCAGAGTTTAAATGGATATGATGAGAATATAAAATATGCAGAGAATACTGAGTTGTTTTTTAGAGTGAAGCAAAATGCAGGTCAAATCAAATATTTGTCAGAAATTCTGGTGAATTACCATGCAAGTGAACATGGTGGAAGTAAAAATAGAAAACAGCAAACCAATGCCTTACTATTTATTTTAGAAAAGCATCAAGAATTTTTAACAAACCATGTCAAGTTTTTATATAATCAAATCATAGGTGTGAATTACCTCAGAGCAGGTTTGCTAAAGAAAGGAAGGACTTTTTTGATAAAAGCATTATTCTACAAGCCATTTAAACTGAAAACATATTTGCGCCTTCTCATTGGATGTAGTAGGAAGCTTTCCCAATATGTGTATAGAAATCATAATAATCAAGCATGACATTTGCTGGCTTTATTATAACCTATCATAGACCAAAAATTCTGTTAGAAACCATTGAGCATGTGTTTGCACAATCCTATCCACCTGAATTTCTTTGGATTATTGATAATTCCAGTGATGATCAAACCAAGCATGCAATTGAGAGATTAAGTTTTGAAAATGTAAAGTACCATGCCATGGGCCACAATGCTGGTCCAGCTGGTGCAGCAGCTAAGGGATTGGAACTTTGTACAGCAGATGGAGCTGATTGGATATATTGGGGGGACGACAATGATCCGCCATTTCCTAATGATTGTTTTGAAAGGTTGTTCAATAATATTGTCAGTATACCGAAATTAGGGGTCATAGGAGCTGTTGGTCATTTTTTTGATAGCCAAAAGGGAAAAATGACAAAAGTTTCAAACAATGAGCTTTTTAGAAGTGAAGTAAGCTTAATTGATTGTGTCGCTGGCAATATGTCTATGCTTGTTTCAAGAAAAGTTATTGAAAGAGGAATAATACCTGATGATAGATTCTTTTTCGGTTTTGAAGAACTTGATTTTTGCCTCTCAGTTAAATCAAATGATTTTGAGATTGCTATAAATTCATCTCTATCTTTATTTTTAAGAAATCATTATAAAAGAAGTAATTTAACAAAACCTAATTACATCAAAAAGACTAATCTAAATCGTGAATATTATAGCTATAGAAACCTCTTATTGATTGCAGATAAACATGGATTTGGATTCATGAAGCTTCATTTGTTTCTTAGATGGTCTTTAAAATCGTTGTTTGGCTTTATGTATGGTTTCAAATATGGACTAGAAAATTTCAGACTTATTTGGTTAGCGTTTTTCCATTATTTATCAAACAAAACAGGTATGCAAATACCGCTAAACTCCTTTAAAAATGAAAGCTGACATTGGAGCGGTTATAGTCACTTATCAACGATATAATGAGCTTAAGTTAACTATAGAAGCTTTACTTTCAGAAGGTATAGGTTTGAAAGATATTTTCATTATTGATAACAATCAAGGTGAATCTAAAGATCAAAAATTCTACACTCAATTTTTAGGTGTCAATACCATACATCCCAATGAAAATATTGCTTCTTCAGGAGGTTTTGCATTAGGTATGCAATATGTTCATAAAGTAGGTTATGGATGGGCATTATTATTCAATGATGATTCCAGACCTTTAAAAGGTGCGTTAAATGCATTTTATGACGCTATCAATACTTTGAAAAATAAGCCTCTAGGCTTAGTTAAAATTGCAAACCTCAATTCCAATGGTGAAGCAATTGTTCTTCATTGGAAAGGCGTGAGAAAGCCAAGCTACCATTCGATTAGTAATGTTCCTATTGAGAGTGATCTGGTGACATTTGATGGATGCTTTATTCATAAAGATGTTTTTGATCAGATTGGCTATTGTGATCCTAGCTACTTCATGGGTACATATGAATTTGATTATTGTTTGAAAGCAAAAGATAAAGGCTTTAAGATTTATACCTTACCCAATGGCTTGATTGCAGATGAGAAGCTTGGTTCTCAAGGAGGTACACCACCTTGGAGACAGTATTATAATACTAGAAATCACCTTCATTTGGGAATAGCAAGGAGGGATTTATCTATAATTTTAGCATGGTTAATCAGAGAAGCGAAATTCACTTATGCGATCTTTAGATTTCAAGATCAAAAAAAAAGGAGACTTTATTTAAAGCTGTTGGCTTTCTTACATGCTTTAAAAGGGATTAGAGGTAAGGTTATTATTTAAAAATGGAAGAAATTTTTTTTTATTCACCAAGTGAAACTCCAAAAAGATCTAATCAGTTTCCAAAAAATGGTTTAGAGTGCTGGATAAATAATACTTATTTTCATTTGATAAAATACTCGGGTCAATTTAAATTTAATCTTGTAAATGAAATTCCAAAAAACGGGATAATTGTTTTTCATAAAGGTCATTTTCCATCAATGCTAAAACCTAACAAGAGTCAGTTTTTTATATGTGTTCAATCGGACCATGGAAGACATAAATTTGCTCAATATCATATTTGTCAAAACCCATGTCAATTAAATGTATTTGGAGGAAGTAGAAAGCTGATCCTAGATTTATTATTGAGTTTTGCAAAATCTTTTTTTATTCGTTCTTGGAGTCAGCCAAATTTGATCACAAGGGATAAAAAAAGAAAGAATGCGATAAAAAGGGTTAGTTACATGGGTCTAGAAAAGAACTTTCCTATAGAAATGAGAGAAAATCTAAAATATGATTTAAACAAAAAAGGCATAGATTTCCAGCTCGAAGAGAATTATGAAAATTGGAATGACTATTGTGAAATAGATATTGTTCTAACAATAAGATCATTCAAAAATGAAAGATTTTATCATAAGCCATATGCTAAGATTTTAAATGCACTAAAAGCTGGATGTTTGGTTATTGCAGGAAATGAAAGTAGCTCGATTTATTTTAAGAACAATTATTACCCAGATTTGCCAATTGTTTCATCATATGCAGAATTGATTTTTGAACTTGATAGGATAGTAAGCAATCCCCAAGAGACATTTAATAAGGTGTCAAAGGTTCATAAGATGGTAGAATCAAAATTTGAAGAAGAAAATATTGTTTCAGATTATATCAGTGTTTTTGAAAAAGCTGTAATTGATATGAAGGAATGGTCTTCTAAAAGTAAAAAAAGATGGTGGTTTAATGCATATAGAAGTTTATAATCTCCTATTTATAATCAAGAGATATCGCCTTTGAAAATCCTCTACCTCATAGATACCCTGCAAACAGGAGGGGCTGAAAGGAGCTTGCTAGAGATAGCAAGTGGTTTGAGGGGCTTTGAGGCTGTATTTATTACTGTCTATAAAGATACTCATGCTTTACATGCAGCTTATGAAGGACGAGGAGTGAGCGTAATTCATCTTGATTTCCCTAAGGGGACACCATACAGCCATATTTTACCTACACTCAAGGAGCATATTGCTATACTTAGGCCTGACTTAGTTCATGCCACACTTTATAATGCAGAGATGCTCTCTCGACGATTAGGCCTTCGTGTACCTTTGATCAATAGCTTGGTGAACAATTCCTACCACAAAAGAAGGTATGCAGGACTTACTTGGAAAGGGAGGTTGGCATTGCTTAGGGTGCAGGTGATGGATTACCTGTGTAAGGGAAAAGTAGACATGTTTGTTGCAAACTCAAGCTACATTAGTCAAGTTCATCAGCGCTACTTGGGTATTCCTTCAGCAAAAATCCAAGTGATACACCGAGGTAGATCTATTACATCCCAAAGTGATTCTGATCCAATTGAAATTCAAAAAATCAGATCAAGCTTACCAAGGCAAGATACTAAAGTTTGGTTGACGGTGGGTAGACTTATCCGTCGCAAGGGACACAACGAGTTGATCCAAGCCTTTCATCGCCATATACAAAAATACCCGAATGCTGTTCTGTGGATTTTGGGAGAAGGAGAGGAGCATAAGAGACTAGATCAATTGATTGAAGACCTGAATTTGCAGGAACATGTCTTTTTACTCGGAAACCAATCAAATGTAGTTTCTTGGTTAGGAGCTGCTGACTTCTTTGTTTTTCCAAGTCACTATGAGGGTTTACCAGGTGTATTGATAGAAGCGATGATTTCTAAGCTGCCCATTATTGTTTCGGATATTCCTGAAAACAGAGAATGTCTCCAAGAAGGCATGGCGATCTTTCATCAAGTAGGGGATGTAGCAGACTTGGCAAATCAATTAGAAAATGCATTAGCCGTATCAGACTGGGATTTACGTACAAATAAGGCTTTTGAATATGCAAAAGCACAGTTTAATATCAAGAAGGTAGTTCAGCAGTATGAGGACTTGTATCAGAAAATGATAAATGGATGAAAATCCTTCAACTTATCCAAAAGCCACAACGAAGAGGTGCAGAGATTTTTGCCGCTCAATTGGCTCAAGAATTGGAGAATCGTGGTCATCAAGTTATCTTGGTGTCTATATTTGAAGGGAAAGCTGATTTACCTTTTGATGGGCAGCAAGTACATTTGGATAGGCCTATTTCACGGAGATTTTATGATTGGAAAGGGTGGCAATCATTTGCGAAGCTAATAAAAACTTTTAAACCAGACCTGATTCAAGCAAATGCTGCAGATACCCTGAAATTCGCAGTTTTTTCAAAGCTTATTTTTAGGTGGAATATTCCGATAGTCTACCGAAATGCCAACCAAATGGGTGATTTTATCACAAATTCTTGGCATCAGAAATTCAATCAATTTTTACTCTCTAGAACAGCCACCGTAATCGCTGTATCCAAAGCCTCTCAAGTTGACTTTTTGAGAAAATTCCAATATCCACCTTCTCTTACCACAGTCATTCCAATAGGGATAGATAGCAAAGCTATTAATTCCAGACTAGCAGAACCACATGATCTGAAGGTCGAGCGACCCTATTTGATTCAAATTGGGGGATTGGTGCCAGAAAAAGATCCAATGGCCATGGTGGAGATATTTCATGCCTTAAAAGAACCTCAGCTTAAGCTCCTGTTTTTAGGAACAGGAAAGTTAAAGCAACCGCTTTTGAGTCAAGTCAATGACTTGGGATTATCAGATTGCGTACAATTCATCCCTAGTCAAAACAATATTTTCCCATGGTTGCAGCACGCAGCAGCCTTGGTCATGCCTTCGAAGATAGAAGGTTTGCCGGGTGTAATACTTGAAGCCATGTATTGTAAAGTGCCAGTGATAGCGTATGGAGTAGGAGGGATTGCCGAAGTGTTGATCAATGACCAAACAGGATGGTGTGTTCCTAGTGGAGATAGGATATCTTTTCTTCGTGCAGTCAAAGATGTCTTACACAAAGATCCCGCATCTAAAGAAAAAATACTTTCTCAAGCCAAATTTCTTGTGGAAGAAAAATATGCTCTTGAAAATATAGTGGCTGAATTTGAGCAATGTTACTCGGCTATTATTTTGGAACAGGATGATTGAAATACACATTAATTCCTTCTCAAAACCTTGCAATTTCTCAGAAATCTAAAAATCAATCCACTACTGTTAGGCATCTTGATGGTGCTACTTTTTTACTCGCATTACTTGTGGCTTGGCCAGGATAGTGTCTGGTATGCCAATGATTACATGGAGTTGATCGTACATTGGTACAAGCTACTCATAGACAGTGGGGCAATGTTTCAGCCCAATGCTAAGGGTGTAGAAGGCATGTTGGGAATATTGCCTAGAGGCTCTTATGCATCCGAGTTTTCTTTGATGACATGGATTTTCTATAGCCTGGACACTTTCCATGCTGTCTTGTTCAATAAGCTGCTGATACACCTTATTGCTTACCTTGCTGCTTATTACTTTTTGATCAGTTTGACAAAGGACATCATTCGTGGCCCAGTGTATTTGTATGCTTTGTTTTGGGCCTGTTCACCATTTTGGCCAGAAGCTGGGGTAGGATTGGCCTTTGTTCCAGTCTTATTTGTGGTGTTTTATAAGTTAGCTCAGGGCGAAAGGCTAAGGTTAAGCCATGTTTTCCTCCTGATTATCTACTGTTTTTATTCCATTGTTTACCTCAATGGTGTATTTGTCTTAGCAGCTATTGCCTTGGCAGGGTGCTATGACCTATTGATTCGAAAGTATTTTACAGCGTCCTATTGGTTGGCTTTGGCACTGCTTTTCATAGCATATTTGGGTTTCAACTATAGGCTGTTTGATATTTATTACTTTCAGCGTGACTGGTTTGTTCCTCACAGGGTGGAGTTTGATATTTATAGTTTTGGCAGGTATCATGATGCATTTTGGGCAAAACTCTTCCAAATACTCTTTATGGGGCAGGTACATGCGATGTATATTTCACCTTTGGTTTATGTCAGTTTGATGGGGTACATGATGTACTTGCTCAGGCAGGAGGGGAGGCAAGCTTGGAAAAGGCATCGGTTGATGATTGGTCTATTTTTAGGGATTCATGTGGTGGCGCTGCTTGCTGCGCTTTTCACTTACCTTCCTTTGGTAGAGCGGATTCCCTTGGTGCTGAAGATCAATCAGTTTAGTTTTGAGCGGTTTTATTTCCTGATTTATCCCATTATGCTGTTTTTGTTTGTTTTGATGCTGGATCAGCTTTTACATTTGGGGAAAAAGTACAGCAAGCAAGCCGCCTTTGTGTTAGGGCTGAGCGTGTTGAGCTATAATTTTTTCATCCTAGACGATAATGTCAAAAATCAGCTGATCAAACCCATGCTTGGCATAGGGGAGAAGTATCCAACTTATAGACAGTTTTTTGCCGAAGAGCAATTTGAAGAGATCAAGGCATTTTTAGTAGAAGACCGAGCAGGCGAAGTGAAATATCGCGTTGGGAGTATTGGGATGCATCCTGCTATAGCTTCATACAACGGTCTTCATGCGATAGATGGTTATACCAGTAATTACCCCTTGGCTTACAAGCATTTGCTATATGAAGTGCTTGAGCAGGAGTTGGGTTTACCAGACAAGGAGAATTGGCTTTATTGGCATTTTCAAGGCTGGGGCAATAAGGCATACCTTTTCAACCATACCTTAGGAGATGATTTCATGAGGTTCAAATGGAGAGCATCAGTGGAGGTGAAAGAACCCAAGTATAATTATGAAAAATTGCGGTCTTTAGGATGTGAGTACGTCCTTTCTGCCGTGCCAGTGATCGACCCACACCTCAACTTGAAAAAGGTCTTCACCCATGATAACTCAGCTTGGGATGTGCATTTGTATGAGGTGGTTTTTTAGAGGGTGTGTATGATGCTGAAGAAGGAATATTCTTGTTAATAGAGTTACATAGGTGATTATTTAATGTTCTTTTCAGTAGGATATTCATAATATTTTGAAAAAATATTAAAGTGCATAAGACATTTTTCAACTAATCTCCGTCTAGAAGATATAACCAGATGTTTAGTGCTTATGAAAAAGATCTTACTTGCCTTTTTGTTTCTAGTTTTCTTTGCTTCCTGCGTTGAAGATGAATTTCTAGGAGATGGAGAATTTCCTATTGGTAATTGGACAATCAGTGAAAGACATGAAAACGGTTTTAGCTTGATAAGGAATGAAAGTTTGCCTGAGAATACCTATGGTTATTCTTTTCATAAAAATGGGAAAATGACTTCCAGGACAATTGCAGGATTCTGTGGAACTCCACCTGTTATATATGCTGACTATTCTGGAAATTGGTCGAATAGAGGTTCAATATTTAACCTAAATATGGGTTTTTGGGGTGGTAGAAATGTCCAGGAATGGAAAGTTGTCTCCACCAACGATACTGGTAACATCGTCAGGATTGAAATCGTTAATTCTGAAAGTGTTTTCGACTAAATTTATATATTTGTTAAACAACCAAAATTTTAATAATACAATATACCATGAAAAAAATATACTTGTTATTCCTGCCTTTTCTATTATTCTCTTGCATAGAGGATTCAGACAAATTAAACATGGAAACTGTCCAGGGAACCTGGGTCCATGAGTTCGAACTTGAAAACCAAACAATAGAATCAACTTTCATCTTTTACTCCAATGGCACTTTTGAGCGGCATAATGACAGAACGCAAGGGGAAGGGGATTATGAAACTGGAATATTGTCTTTTTCAACAGGAAATTATGCTTTTGAAGATGATAAGCTTGTGGTGTCAACACAAACAGCATTCAATGCTGAAATCTATGAAAATCCACCTGCTACTGTAGAAGAGTTGGTAGAGAGTCATAAATTCTTTATCCGTACTGAGAGAGTAGAAATTACCTTTGAAGACAACAACAAGGTAATGATTCTGCTATTTTCTGAATGTCATGATATGATTACAGGAGTTCTCCCCATTTGTGCCGTACCAACCCCTATGCGCTATATCAGAGTAGAGGAGTGAGTTTTTAAATAAAGATTTGTGTTAGCACAAACGAAGAGATAAATTTATACCCATGGCCTGTGTCTCCACAGGCCATGCTTTTTGTAATTCATTCTAGGTTGATTTTTTGCAGGCTTTATCCTGCTAATCTTAATTTTATATCTTTATCTTTAATTTATCCCTTCCAACTTCATCTAATGGATATTCCGATAATCGGAACAAGTTCTACACACTAAAACCGATATCAGGACTATGATTTAAAATCTAATATCTACAATCAATCCTTAGCAATTTTCTCATAGGAAGCGAGTACACCTCGTACCATGGCTGATGAAAACCCTTGGTGTTCCATTTCGTTGAGTCCTACTATGGTACATCCTTTTGGTGTAGTTACCTTATCTATGGCTTGCTCTGGATGCATGTCTTTTTGAATCATCAATTCTGCAGCACCTTTCACCGTTTGGTTTACGATTTGGGAGGCTGTTTTGGCATCAAAGCCAATCTGAATTCCGCCTTGAATCATCGCTCTCATAAACCTCAACACATAAGCAATCCCACAGGCCCCCAAGACGGTAGCAGCTTCCATCAATGCCTCATCAATGGTAATGGAAAAGCCAATACTATTGAATAAATTTTTGACTTGTTCATCAGCATCAAGGGTATTGTTCCTGCCACAGATGCAAGTGATGGATTCGTTGATGTCAGCTGCGATATTTGGCATAGCCCTATAGACCACCATGCTAGGATCTACGACAGCATACATCTCATCAAGGGTAATCCCAGTCGCCAGAGATATGATGGTGTGTCGTTTAGGGTCTAGGACGGGTTTGATTTGCTTCAGGATGCCAGCCACATTATAGGGTTTTACGCCAAGAATGATGATGTCTGACTCACTGGCAGCGATCAAGTTATCACTATGTACCCTTACACCTTTATCTTGAAGATGAAGTAGGTTGCCAGGATTCCTTTTGGTAATGTGCAGGTCTTGCGCAGAAAAGTTGGTTTGTTCAAGTAGTCCATTTGCAATGGAAGTACCCAAGTTGCCACAACCGATGATGGCTATTTTTTTATGCTGAATCATGAGGATGCAATAGATAAATGTACACGTTGAGTCAAAGTTAAGTATAATTCAACTAGACTCAATGATACGAAATGAATTACCAGGATGTGGAGGTCAATTCGAAATTTTATTTTTTAATGTAGCTTTTTTAACTTTTCCGGTGCTGCCACTGAAGAGAAATCACTGCTGAGTTTTTCAGCATAGCTATCTAATAGTGCTCTTACCCTTCCGTGATCTTTTGACTTGACAATCAAGCCTGCGTGGTACTTCAATGGCACCCTAAAGCAAACCTCTTTATCATCAAATGAAGACAAATCCGGGTGTTCGAATTTAGACAAAGTGAGGACTATGCCTGCATACTCCTTGCGGATTTTCGGGAGTTTATATTCATATGATTTGGCAATGGCATCTTCAATTTTTGCCCATTCTGCCCAAAGGTTTATTCCTGTAGCTGCTTCTACCATTTCGGCTAGATGAGCACCGCCCACTCGGCTAGAAGTCTCAAGGAAATACATTTTACCATCTTCTCTGTTTTTGATGAACTCGGTATGAGAGGCGCCATTTTTCATTCCAAATGCCTTCATAACTTCCTTATTGGCTTTTTGGATAGCTTTTTCATCCGCTGAACCATAAGGCACATTGGCACTTCTGAATATGCCGCCACCTTGGGAGATTTCCATAGGAGTGGCCAGGTACTGAGAAACCGTGCATGAAAGTACCTTTCCATTGACATTCAAGCCATCTGCATGGTAGACATCTCCTGGTTTGAACTGTTCTACCAAATACTTCACACGTTGATCCCCTAGTTCATGGATGTGCTTCCAGAGGTCGTCCTTATCATGTACTTTTATGATTCCATTGGCAGAGGCTTCTGATCTTGGTTTCAATACCCAAGGTGCAGCGACAGTGTCTGCAAAATGGTTGATCTCTTCATCATTGAATAGTCCAGAAAATGCAGGAACCAATACACCCTCATCTTGGGCTTTGATACGCATGGCGAGCTTGTCTCTGAAATACCTTCCTGTGGTTTGACCCATGCCAGGGATGCGTAAGTTTTCTCTTAGAAAAGTACCCTTTTCTACATCATAATCATCAAGGGCAATGATAGAGGCAATTTTGTTTGACTTCATCAGTCCCGCCACGCCCAAAAGTAAATGATCCATGTTCCACTCCAGATCCAATCCTGGCATGTAAAAAATCTCCTCCAAATGCTCATGAGGCCAACCTGCATCTCTGAGGCTTTCTGTTGTGATTAGATAGACTTTGTTACCAAGTTTATTCAATTGGATCATGAAGTCTTTGCCTTTAAAATAATTGGACAAGCAAATAAAAGTTTTGGATGTGGTTTTCATAGCTTACATGTTTTCGATCAATTTAACAATTAAATGGACACCATATGCAGTGGCATGTTTTGTTTTTGCAAATTCAGAATCTCCGAATGCTGTCCCTGCGATGTCTATATGTGCCCAAGAGGCATGAGAATCCGTAAAAGCTTCAAGGAATTTTGCTGCAGTGATCGCTCCTGCAAAAGGTTTTCCGTGATAGTTTTTGATATCTGCGATTTCACTGTCCATTTCTGAGGCGTAAGTATCCCACATAGGAAGTGGCCACATTTTCTCTCCGACATCGGAGCCAGCTTTTTGAAGCGCATCAAGGAGAACCTGATCTTTGCTAAACAATGCGGCACATTCATAACCAAATGTCCCAACTGCACTACCTGTAAGTGTAGCTAGGTCTATTACCGTGTCTATCTCATAGTTTTTGATCAGATAGCTTAATCCATCTGCCAAGATTAATCTTCCTTCTGCATCTGTGTCTATGATTTCTATGGTCTTGCCGCTGTAGCTATTGATGACATCCGAAGGCAGAAATGAATCCTTGTCGATGCTGTTTTCTACGCAAGGGACGATAGCTGTCAGGTTGACCGGCAAGGATAAGCTAGCCACAGCAGCTAAAGCTCCTAGCACGGCTGCCGCACCTCCCATGTCACACTTCATGTGTACCATGCCAGCTGTTTTGATGTTGAGCCCTCCCGTGTCAAAAGTCACCCCCTTGCCCACTAGACCGAGGTGTTTTGTGGCTTTCTCATTTCTATATTCTGCTATGATGAATCGTGGGGATTTTTTTACACTACTCCCTTGGCTTACCGCTAGGAATGCATGTAGACCCAGAGCTTCCGCTTCCTTCCTCTCCAATACGGTCGCTTTAAAGCCGAGCGCTTTACTTTTTTCTTTTGCCCAATTGGCTAAATATGCTGGAGTAGCTTCATTGGATGGTAGGTCTACCATTTTCATGGTTTCCAGCTGAGCTGTTGCCAAAGTCAAGCTGTATTCAGCTATCTTATCGAGGTCTGAGCCATTGGAAAATAGATTGAGGTTTACTTGATCCCAATCTTTCTTTTTGGGTTCGGATTTCTTGAAGTGTGCTAATCTATAAGTTCCAAGCTTCAAGCCAGTGATGGCTGCCTGAATTTGATCAGAGTCAAACGCTTCGGGGAAAATAATGCTTATCTCATTTTCTATAATTGACTCATGCTTGGCAGTCACCCTCCTAAAAGCTGTTTGGATGGTTTTATAATGGGTATCGCTTTTCCCAAGCCCAAGGAGTAAATACAAGCCTTTTTCATCTTCAAAAAGATAATGGCTGTCTTTTTTTCCAGTGAAAAGTTTAGTAGAGATAGATTTCTCGCTAAGTCCTTTTGGAAATGCTACTCCTGCTTCATTTTCGAAAAATGGTAAAATGATGAGCCCGTTTGATTCTTCAATGGATTGGTGGATCTTAATTTTCATTGTTTGGAGTTTAGCAATTGATTTAAAAATTTGGGGATATAAATTATGTTTTAGGTGTTTGAATAGCAATTAAATTTCTAATGCTATTCTGATTTTTCGCTAAAGAAAAGCCATTCCATTGCTTTTGGGAATTCATCACTCCAATAGCTTTCGTTATGCTTTCCTTCTTGATTGATAGACAGTCTTACTTTCATTTTCCCTTCTAAGTGATCCTTTTTCAAGAGTTTCTTTTTGAATTTTTTGACATGTTTGATCATTTTCTCACTCTCATCACCACCTGCGTAGAGATAGATTTTGGTTTCGGATACATCATCCATGTCTAAAAAGGAAAACTTGATCTTAGGCAATACCCATAGGGAAGGAGAGAAGATCATGAGCTTTCCGTAAACTTCTGGATACATCAGGCCACTGAATATACTCACCAGTCCACCCATAGAGCTGCCACCGATTCCGGTGAACTCACGCTGTGGTTTGGTACGGTAACTTTTATCTACAAATGGCTTTAAAGTATCCGTAATGAACCGGATGTATTTTTTCCCTTGACCTTTTCCCAGTCTTGTGTTCCCCACATTATATTCTAGGACTCGCTCACTCTCCCCATGCTCTATGGCGATCACGATGAGCTTGCCAATGCCATAGTATGCCATTACAGCTAATTTTTTGTCAATTTGCCAATTGCCAAAAGCTGAGTTTTCATTGAAAAGATTCTGTGCATCATGCAAGTAGAGTACGGGATACGAGTCGGTAGATTCATCATAATCATTGGGTAGGAGGGCCCAGATTTTCCGCGTTTTATTGAGCTGTGGAATTTCAAATTCTTCCGAAATAAGGTGGATTTTTGGCAGATACTCTTCTTTGAAGGGAAGCCAGTTTTTTCTCCATCTAGGGACAAATGCTTCTACTTGACTTTCTTGCTTCTCAAGCTTCCTATTTGGTGTTTTGTTTCCGTACTTGTCTATCTCTACTTCTGACCAGTCTCCTTTAGTGAATTTATATTCAATTGGATAGTTGAAGTGAAAATCTTCTGGAAATTGAAATTGGTACTTACCCTCTTCCAATTTTTCCATGCGATGTTTTTTGTCTTGAGTTACCCAGTTATTAAAATTGCCTGATATATAGACTGGCCTTTCATCATCTTCGTCAGTAGTCAAGACAATGGTCAAGCCAGCATTTTTTTTTGTAGATTGTTCTAAAGGTTGAAAAGTCATGGTTGAAATATACTTTGAATAATTAATCTGAGCGATTTTTATCAAAACCTAACAGGGGAAGTTCTTACTTCTGGCTCTTTGATCATGATAAAGGATTCGCCTTCCTTGGCATGGCAAGCATTGCAGGCAGATGTTAGAGACCTGAATCCTTTGAGAAATTCCTCTTTATCTTCTTTCTTGATCACGGCTTCTATGCTTGGGATAGCCTCATTTAAGAAGCTTTCAGCTGATGCAGCCCTTTCTTTTCTCCGCTTCAAGCCATCTTCCAATGCTTCCAGCAAATGCTCCACTTGATGATCTGCATATTGCCAGTTTTCATCCATACCAGCCCAATATAATTCAGAATACCTGTATGATACCTCAATCATGGTTTTGCTAAACCCGCCCAGTTGATGAGCGACTTCTTCAAACTTTTCATTGGTGTCCCCTGCTAGCCATCCTCCGCTACCAACAGCAGATGCTTCTTCTTTTTCTTGATGGTTGATTTGACAGGAAGATATGGTAGCGAATGCTGCGAGGATAAGTAAGTTTTTTTTCATAAATCTTTTAAGTTATTTACCAATTGTAAAGTATGCACAGCTGCTACTGCTGCTGTCTCTGACCTAAGCCGACTTTTACCTAATGAGCAAGGTAAGAAATGATTGTCAAATGCAAGCTGTATTTCTTGCTGTGAGAAGTCACCTTCTGGCCCTATAAGAATTAAATAAGCTTGGTCTGCTTTAGCTTTTGCAAACAAATGCCTGTCATTCTCTTTATCTACATAGGCAATGAATCTCTGATAATCATTGAATTGCTGGTCTTGAAGCAATTCTTTCATTGGCCTGACAGGGTTTAGCTTAGGAAGCCAAGTTTTTAAACTCTGCTTGCATGCTGCAACGATTTTTTTTTCAAGCCTTTCGAGCTTGAGATGGCTTCGTTCAGAAAATTCAGACTCCATAAATGTAATCTCATGTACCCCTATCTCGGTAAGTTTTTCTATCATCCATTCCATGCGGTCCGCATTCTTGGTAGGGGAGATTGCTAAGTGGATATAGTAGTCGTCTTCAGGCTGGAACTCCCGATCCTCAATTCTCAAAACAGCTTTCTTTGCATTGGCATCAATGATTTTGCAATGGTAGAGATTTCCTCGCCCGTCTGTGAAATATACCGTATCTCCCTGAGACTTCCTTAATACCTTGATGAGGTGCTTGGATTCTTCAGAATCCAATTCGAACTGATTTTCTGTGGTTTGCGATGTGAAAAATAGCTGCATGCTTCTTTTTTTTCTGAATTCGTAAAAATAGCAAATCCTTGGGATATGATAGCGTTAAATCAAAAAAAGCGTGTCCAAACCGGACACGCTTTTTGAATTTACTAACTAACTAACCTTTATGAATTAACCTTTTGATATCTCAATGTTAACTACTTTTCCTTTGATCGTATTGTCTCTCATTACGCTGATTACGTGTTGAGCATCTTTCTGAGGTACATCTACAAAAGAGAAGTTGTCAAAAATGTCAATTCCTCCAATGCTTCTTCCAGGTACACCTGTTTCTCCTGCGATGGCACCTACGATATCATTAGGACGTATTCTATCTTTTTTACCTACATTGATGAAAAGTCTGGCCATTCCTGGCTCTCTTACACCTTTCTCTCTGCTTGGTCTTTCTCTTCTTGGACCTCTATCACCACGATCTGATTTATCTCTTCCTGAGAATCTATCTCCACGCTCTGATCTTCCTTCTGATCTTCCTCTACCTCCAAAGTCACGCTCTCTTCTTCCGCCTCTGTCTCCACCTCTTTCTCTACTTCCGAAGTCTAAGCCAAAGTTTTGGTCTTCCATTTCTTTGAGTGAATCACCAAGGTAAAGTTTAGCCATTCCAAGAGTAACCTGTTCCATGGTAATGCCTTCAGAAAGCATTTGACCAATTACCTCTTCGATAAACTGGTTATTTTCTTCCTTGCTGATTGCTCTATGGATATCTTTTACTAGAGATGCTTTCTTTAACTCTATCAAATCACTCACGGAAGGAGGATCCATTTTTGTAATGCTAGTCTTGATGAATTTCTCCAAGTCACGAAGTCTGTAAGTATCTTTTCTACCAGTGATAAAGCTGATAGCCATACCAGATCTTCCTGCTCTACCCGTTCTGCCGATTCTGTGAACGTAGTTCTCTTCATCAAGGGGAAGGTCGTAGTTGAATACTGCTTCTACATCATCTACATCTATACCTCTAGCTGCTACATCTGTAGCGACAAGAACAGTACAAGTACCTTTTCTGAATTTATTCATTACTTTGGTACGCTGTGCTTGAGAAAGATCTCCATGAAGTGCTTCGGCTCCGATACCTTTAGACATCAAGGCTTCAGTAACTTCGTCAGTTGATCTTTTTGTATTACAGAATACTACACTTAGCTTGAACTGATTGATATCCATCAACCTAGCCATCAATTCTACCCTTAGGCCTGGCTTTACTTCATAGTAAGACTGTGTGATGTTCTCTACAGTCAACTCTTTTCTCAATACTTTTACAATCTCAGGATTGTCTTGGTATTTTCTTGTAAGATCCAAGATTGGTTTAGGCATGGTAGCTGAGAAGAAGACTGTCTGTCTATCATCATTCATCGAGCTTAGGATGGTTTCGATATCATCTCTAAAACCCATGTCTAGCATTTCGTCTGCCTCATCCAATACGATCATTTTAACATCAGATAGATTCAATGTTCTTCTATCCATGTGATCCATGATACGTCCAGGTGTTCCTACGACGATTTGAACACCTCTTTTAAGGCTTTTGATCTGTCGATCGATGGATTCACCACCATATATACATGTGCTGGTAACTCCTCTTTTAAATTTTGATAATTTTACGATTTCACCTTCTACCTGTACGGCTAGCTCCCTTGTAGGACAAAGGATAAGTGCCTGTGGCTTTTTTGAAGAGGGATCTACCGAATCGATGATTGGTATACCAAAAGAAGCTGTCTTACCAGTACCTGTTTGGGCCTGTCCGATAACGTCTTTTCCTTCAAGAAGTAATGGGATAGATTGTGCTTGAATTTGGGAAGGTTGGGTATAGCCCATTTCTTCCACTGCCTTTAGGATTTCTTCTGAAATCCCAAGGTCTGAGAATAATAATTCTTGTTCCATGAAATGTTTCCTTACTTTTCTCAACCATGATTTCCTAAGAACCTCCTATTGTAAGCGACAGTAAGGAAACCCACGGCTAGAAAAATGTTATAATTTAATTCGAGTGCAAAGGTAGGAGTAATTATTTGGAATTCCTAATCATTCTAGAATGTTTTTGGAATATTCTCAATTTTTACTTCTGTATTTTAAAAAATAATTTGGTGATCAAAGGTATTTCGGTGAAATTTCATTGATGAAATCCACATATTCTTGACTAGCATCTGATTTACTTTTTCCAGCTTGTGCAAGCCATGCATTGTATTTGGCAGCTGCTTTGAAATCAAATCCTCCTGGTCTTTCGGTTTCATTATCCCCTTCAGTAGCTTGCTT
The DNA here is from genome assembly GCF_022549775.1 of Belliella filtrata. GTDB lineage: Bacteria > Bacteroidota > Bacteroidia > Cytophagales > Cyclobacteriaceae > Belliella > Belliella filtrata. The sequence goes on from NZ_JAKZGP010000007.1 coordinate 34,495, forward strand.
ATACAAAGCATAGATTTTCAAAAGTTCTTCATTTGAAGGTTTGGAAGTGAATTTTTTGGTAAGCGCCATGGCTTCCTCAATGGTATTTGCTTGCATAGAAAACTCGATTTATATGTTTTGGTTTCCAAATATAGGGATTAATGAATTTTCTAACTAATTAATACTAAAAATCCACAAGAGAATGTTGTAACCTATTAATTTATGGTAAAAATAGACCTTCTAGGCTTTACTCGATTTTGTCTAATAACTGATTGGTAATCAATAATAAAATGAAAGGTTTGAGGGTTTAGGTAATCATTAAAAAATCCCCCAACTTTGTGAGTAGGGGGACTTTCTTTATTCTAAAAGGCCAGTTAAAATTAGCCTCTTTTGTTCATAGATACATACTCTCTATCAGTTGCACCTGTGTAAATCTGTCTAGGTCTTCCGATTGGTTCGCCATTTTCTCTCATTTCTTTCCACTGAGCGATCCAGCCAGGAAGTCTACCGATGGCAAACATTACTGTAAACATATCAGTAGGAATACCTAATGCCCTATAGATGATACCTGAATAGAAATCTACATTTGGATAGAGGTTTCTGTCCACAAAGTATTGATCGCTCAATGCAGCCTCCTCTAGTTCTTTTGCAATATCCAATACTGGATCGTTTACACCAAGCTTAGCCAATACATCATCGGCTGCTTTCTTGATGATTTTTGCTCTTGGGTCAAAGTTTTTGTATACCCTGTGACCGAAGCCCATCAATCTGAATGGATCATTTTTGTCTTTGGCTTTGTCCAAGAACTTCTTCGTGTCACCACCGTCAGCCTTGATAGCTTCAAGCATTTCAATTACTGCTTGGTTTGCTCCACCGTGTAGTGGTCCCCAAAGGGCATTGATACCAGCAGAAATAGATGCATAGATAGACGCTTGTGAAGAGCCTACGATTCTCACTGTAGAAGTTGAGCAGTTCTGCTCATGATCTGCGTGAAGAATTAGTAACTGATCCAAGGCTTTTGAAACTACTGGGTCTACATCATAGCGCTCAGCAGGAAGTGCAAACATCATTTTCAGGAAGTTTGAACAATAGTCTAAGCTGTTGTCTGGATAGTTTACTGGATGTCCTACTTTGTTTTTGAATGCCCATGCTGCAAAAGTTGGCATTTTGGCTAGAAGTCTGATGATGCTTAAGTTAACTGCATCTTCGTTTCTTGTAGGATCCAGGGATTCAGGATAGAAAGCGGTAAGCGAACAGATCAATGAAGAAAGTACTCCCATTGGGTGAGAGTTGGAAGGGAAGCCATCCAATATTTTTTTGATGTCTTCATGTACCAAAGTGTGTGTTGTTATTTCTCTGGTGAATTTTTCGTATTCTTTTTGAGTAGGTAACTCACCATATATCAAAAGATAAGCTACTTCTAAAAATGAAGATTTTTCAGCCAAATCTTCTATCTTATAACCTCTATATTTCAAAATTCCATTCTCTCCATCTAAGTAAGTGATGGCAGAAGTTGTAGAACCTGTGTTTTTGAACCCTGGGTCTATGGTGATCAAGCCTGATTGCCCTCTTAATTTGGCGATATCTACTGCTTTCTCATTTTCTGTTCCTTCAATTACTGGGAGTTCGTATTCCTTCCCGCCGTATGATAACTTAGCTATTTCGGACATAGATTGATTATTATTAATTAGTTTATTGATTCTAATGTTTTATTAACTGGTTTCAGCGCCTTAAGTTAGCAAAAATGAGTGTTATTTACATGTTATTTAAAACCAACGGTAACTATAAATGTTAAGTTTTGTAAACAATTGCTTAGACTTAAAGAAAAGCACTTAAATGAACTTGAGTCCTTTTAGATGTTTTCGGGATTTAAGTTCGGATATATGGATTTTTCCCAAATATAGTTTCGAATTATACTTCCAAAATTTCTATATTTTTTTAGCAGAAAAAAAGCCCAATAGGGCTTTTCGTTATTTACAGAAGTGTTCGAATACTTCTACTAAATGTTCTCCAATCATCTGAGCATTTCTACCTTCAATGTGGTGTCTTTCGATGAAATGTACCAACTCTCCGTCCTTGAAAAAGGCCATGGCTGGAGATGAAGGAGGATAAGGAAGTACTACTTCTCTGAATTTGTTGACAGCTGACACATCATTTCCAGCAAATGCTGTAGCAAGATGTGTAGGCTTTACACTGCTTTTCTCAAGTGCAAATCTTACCCCTGGTCTGGCAGCACCAGCCGCACATCCACAAACGGAATTGATCACTACTAGCGTGGTGCCTTTATGGTCTTTGAGGTGATTGACGACATCTTCGTCAGTTCTGAATTCTTGAAAACCTACATCTGTAAGTTCTGCCCTCATTGGGGCAATTAAATCCTCTGGATACATATTGTTATCGTTTTTGTATACTTAAAATTACAGAAAACCTAGTTCTAGCTTAGCGGCTTCTGACATCATATCTTGTGAATATGGCGGATCGAAAGTCAGTTCTAGCTCGACATGGTTGATTCCTTGAATTTGTTGAATTTTATCTTTGATTTCGCTAGGTATAAATTCTGCTGAAGGGCAGTTTGGTGAGGTCAGTGTCATCAATATGAATACATTATTGACAGGATACACACTGATCTCATATATCAAACCTAGTTCATATACATCTACAGGGATCTCTGGGTCATAGACTTGTTTGATCGCTGTGATTACTTTTTCTTTCAGTTCTTGTGCAGGGATTTCCTGAAGGTTGTTAGTTTCAGACATTTTGTGATTATTTAGGAGTTGAGCTTTGCCTGATATCCCAAAGCATAAAGTTTCATTTGCTTGATCATCGCTGCGAGTCCATTAGATCTTTGTGAACCAATGATGTTTCCCATTCCGATTTTCTCTATGAAGTATAATTCTGCTTGAATGATTTCTTCTGGGGTTCTACCTGATAGTATTCTAATCAGAAGACTAATCAACCCTTTGGTAATGTCAGTATTAGAATCTGCAAGAAAGTTGATCTTTCCTTGTGCTTCACTTGCAGAGAGCCAAACTTTGGATTGACATCCTTTGATGATGTTTTCTTCTGTTTTATCATTTTCAGGCATTTCTGGAAGTTTTGCACCTATCTCCATGATATAGAAAATAGTAGATTCTCTATCACTTCCTAGGATATCGAACTCTTCGATGATCTCTTCCTGAACCTTATTTATACTCATGATTTGTTTTTCAATTTTGCAATTTTGGCCACAGATGCTACCAAAGTATCTATTTCTGATTTGGTATTGTAAACAGCAAAGGAAGCCCTTACAGTTCCCTCTATCCCAAATCTCTGCATCAAAGGCTGTGTGCAGTGATGTCCAGTTCTTACTGCTATTCCATTCGCATCAAGCATCATGCCCACATCAAAAGGGTGCATGCCATTGATATTGAATGAGATCACTGAAACTTTGTCCTTGGCAGTTCCCACAGGAATGAAGCCATTGATTTTTGAAAGTTCAGCACTAGCGTAGGAGAGGAGTTCATCTTCATGTGCCTTGATCGCTTTTTTACCCAAGTCGTTGATGAATTCCAATGCTTTTCCAAAAGCAATCACATCAGCTATATTGGGTGTACCAGCCTCGAATTTGAATGGAAGCTCATTGAAGGTCGTTTTTGCAAATGTCACTTCTTTGATCATCTCACCACCTCCTTGGTATGGAGGCATGGCGTCTAGGACTTCTCTTTTGCCATAAAGTGCACCAAGTCCAGTAGGGCCATATAGCTTGTGTGCCGAAAGCACAAAGAAATCACAGTCCAGTGCTTGAACGTCGATTTCTAAATGAGAACTAGACTGAGCTCCGTCTAGTAGTATTTTTGCACCTACTTGGTGGGCTTTGGAGATGATTTTTTCTACCGGGTTGATCGTACCTAGCGCATTGGAAGCATGGACGATGCTAACTAGCTTTGTTTTTGAACTTAGCAAGTTTTCAAATGCTTCAAAGTCTATTTCACCTTCCTCATTGATAGGGATGATGTTTAGCTTTGCGCCTTTTTCTTCACATAGTATTTGCCAAGGAACGATATTCGAATGATGCTCAAGCGTAGAAATGATAATTTCATCACCTTGTTCAATGAACTTTTTCCCAAAGCAAGTAGCAACTAAATTGATACCTTCTGTGGTGCCTTTCGTGAATATGATTTCAGCCTCCTCCTTCGCATTGATAAAATCCTTGAGCAAAGTCCTAGTCGATTCATAATACCTGGTAGCACGATCAGCTAAAGTATGGGCACCTCTGTGAATGTTTGAGTTATCCATATGGTAGTAGTTGCTTAAGGCATCTATTACTTCTTGTGGTTTTTGCGTCGTTGCAGCATTGTCAAAATAGATCAAAGGTTTACCATTGACTTGCTGATGAAGAATGGGGAATTGAGCTCTTATTTTTTGGATATCTAATGCCATGAATTTTGTTAGAATTGTGTCCCTAATCGCTCCTGAACCATTTCGATGCAATATGCTTTGAAAGGTTCATAGGCAATGTGATCAAGAACCTCTCCAGCAAAAGCATATAGCAAAAGCCCGCGTGCTTGATCTTTGCCAATACCTCGCGCTTGAAGGTAGAACAATGCTTCCTCGTCCAGTTGACCTGTGGTACAGCCATGTGAACATTTCACATCATCAGCCCAAATTTCCAATTGTGGTTTGGTGTTGATGATTGCGTCTTCAGAAAGCAGGATGTTGTTGTTTTGCTGGAATGCATTTGTTTTTTGCGCGTCCTGTCGGACAAATATCTTTCCATTGAAAACGCCTCTGGATGAATCTGCCAATATTCCTTTGTACAGCTCATTGGAGTCTGCATGTGGCTTGGTGTGGTCTACATTGGTATGGTTGTCAACATGGGTTTTGCCATTGAGCAAGTACAATCCATACATGTTTCCTTCACAGCCAGCATCAAGCAGGTTTAAGCTTAGGTTGTTTCTAAGCATGTCACCACTAAGTTGGGTAGCTACAGTAGTGAATGTAGCTGATCTATGAATGTCAGTTACAAAATTATTGGCCACAATAGCTTGTCGATTTTCATTCTGAAGCCTGTAGTAATGGGCATGTGCATTGGAACCAACTTTTACCTCTGTGACAGTGTTTGAAAAGTACACATCCTGGTCAAGAGAAATGGTGTTTTCCAAAAGTGTAACTTCAGCTTGTTCTTCTACTTCTATCAGCACACGTGAATGTATCGCCTGACCACCTTGTGCTTGATTGAAATGAAGAATGAATATTGGCTTTTGAACTTGGCTACCCTTTAGCACTTTGATACTAACCCCATTTTCAAAAAACAAGTTGTTTAAAGCTACAAAAGGATCAGCTTCTGCATTGGCAATACTACCTAGCAAGCTGCTTGAAGATTCTTGAAGAGAAGATAAAGTATAACCCTCATTAGAAACTTTGGAAAGTGATGGCTCAAACTTGCCATTGTTGAACACCACGATATCTCCTTCAAAACCATTGAATAATGCTTGATCGACTTGATCAGCTGTCAATGTCAATGAAGTAGCAGGTCTATAATCCTTGATTTGTTGCTCTATTTTTTTGCTAATAGCGGTGAACTTGTATTCTTCTTCTTTGAAATGTGGCAGACCAACATGTTCGAGTATCTCAAGGCCAGCTTTTCTCAATTCAGAAAAACTGGTATGAGATGGCTGAACTTGAAGGAATTGCTCTGTTGCCTTATTTATTTGGATAGTTTTCATTAGTTGTGAATTGATTAGCAGATAAAAGGAAAATTATACAGCGGCATCTACCTCTTCTTTGATCCAGTCGTATCCTTTTTCTTCCAATTCTAAGGCTAATTCTTTTGTGCCAGATTTCACAATCCTTCCTTTGTAAAGGACATGAACATAATCAGGTACAATGTAATCAAGCAACCTTTGGTAGTGGGTCACTACGATGGTCGCATTTTCATTACTTTTCAGTTTGTTTACGCCATTTGACACGACTCTCAAAGCATCAATATCTAGTCCAGAGTCAGTTTCGTCTAGAATAGCTAGCTTAGGCTCAAGCATTGCCATTTGGAAGATTTCATTTCTCTTCTTCTCTCCACCTGAAAAACCTTCATTAAGCGCTCGACTTAGAAGTTTTTGATCGATTTCTACAAGTTTCATTTTCTCTTTCATTTCAGAAAGAAACTTTACAGCATCCAAAGGTTCTAGTCCTCTATATTCTCTGACTTGGTTTACGGCAGTTCTCAAGAAGTTGGTAGAGCTTACTCCAGGGATTTCAACGGGGTATTGAAATGCCAAAAAGACACCTTCTCTAGCCCTGTCTTCAGGAGCAAGATCCAAAAGATCTTTTCCAAGGAAGTTTACCGATCCTTCAGTTACTTCATATTCTTCTCTTCCTGCTAGGACAGAGGCCAAAGTAGATTTACCTGATCCATTAGGACCCATGATGGCATGAACTTCGCCTGGCTTTACTTCTAAGTTGATTCCTCTAAGTATGGGTGTGCCTTCAATAGAGGCGTGGAGATTCTTGATTGATAACATAATTGATATTATAATGCTAAAATTTAGCTCATTTTTTAATTTAATAAACTTCTACAAATCCAATGGCTTAAAGTGAAATGCTCTAGTCCATGTTGAATTTATTGGGCTTCATGAAATACCCTCCATTTCAGATAAATTTTACTGATTTGGAAAGTACTTAGATGAGTGTGTTAATGCTATTATTAACCCACTGATCCTTCCAAAGTCAAAGCCAAAAGCTTCTGTGCTTCAACAGCAAATTCCATAGGAAGTTGATTTAGAACTTCTTTTGCATATCCATTGACAATAAGTGCTACAGCATCTTCAGTCGATATACCTCTTTGGTTGCAATAAAACAGCTGGTCTTCACCGATTTTGGAGGTAGTCGCTTCATGCTCAACTTTAGCGGATGAATTCTGAATGTCTATATATGGAAAGGTATGTGCACCACATCTATCTCCCATAAGCAATGAATCACATTGAGAGAAGTTTCTAGCATTGGTAGCACGTTTCATTACTTGTACCTGTCCTCTGTAGGAGTTTTGAGATTTTCCAGCAGAAATTCCTTTAGATACAATTCTTGATTTTGTGTTTTTACCAATGTGGATCATTTTGGTACCTGTATCTGCTTGCTGATAATTGTTTGTCACAGCCACAGAATAAAACTCACCAACAGAATTGTCACCTTTTAGGATACAAGAAGGGTATTTCCAAGTTACGGCAGAACCTGTTTCTACCTGTGTCCAAGAAATTTTGGAATTGTCTCCTGCGCAAATACCTCTTTTGGTTACGAAGTTATAGATTCCACCTTTTCCGTTTTTGTCTCCTGGAAACCAGTTTTGTACTGTTGAGTATTTTACTTCAGCATTTTTGGCAGCATAGATCTCAACCACAGCGGCGTGAAGTTGGTTTTCGTCTCTTTGCGGAGCTGTACATCCTTCAAGGTATGAAACATAAGAGCTGTCCTCTGCTACTATCAATGTTCTCTCGAATTGCCCTGTATTTGCGGCGTTGATTCTAAAGTAAGTTGAAAGTTCCATTGGACATCTTACTCCAGCGGGGATAAAACAAAATGATCCGTCAGAAAAAACGGCTGAATTTAAAGCTGCATAGTAATTGTCAGTCATTGGAACGACAGACCCTAGGTACTGCTTCACCAATTCAGGGTGTTCTTTCACCGCCTCAGAGAATGAGCAGAAAATGATTCCCAATTTGGATAAGGTTTCTTTGAAAGTGGTTCCAACAGAGACAGAATCTAGCACGGCATCTACTGCAATTCCTTGAAGTTTCTTTTGCTCATTGAGGGAGATTCCTAACCTTTCATATATCTGTAATAATTCAGGATCTATCTCATCCAAGCTTTTAGGCTTTTTAGATTTTTTAGGTGCTGAATAATATCTTAATGCTTGTAAGTCAATTTTAGGGTAGGTGACATTTGCCCATTCAGGCTCGGTCATTTCAGACCAAGTTTTGAATGCCTTGAGCCTCCAATCCAATAGCCATTGTGGTTCTTCTTTTTTGGCAGAAATCCATTTGATAATTTCTTCATTGAGCCCGGGAGGAGCCTCGTCCACTTCCATATCTACTGACCACCCGTGTTCGTATTCTTTGGAGGTAAATTCTTCTAATATTTGGTTGTCTTTGCTCATGTTGTGAGTTATTTAGACTAATTATATTTTGTTCTGCGAAGATACAACATTTATCTAAAATATATTGTTCAGCGGGATTTCAAATATCTATTTGATATAGAAAAAAACTATCATAAATATTTGATAATAAGTAAGGTGTATGAATTTCCGGGTCAAGGATTAAAAACTTGACCCGGTTGTTATAATTATAAATATTATTTAAATAATTATAAAAAAAATTTATTTAGATTTAATCTAAACTAATGCTAATAAATGTTACTTTCCTGTTTTGTCAAAAAATTGAATTGGACGATTGATGCTTTCTTCTAACACAATCAAAGTCTCTGTACGATCAATACCTTCCACTTTTTGAATATTATCTAATACAGTTCTGAGGTGATTGGTGTCTTTACAGATGATTTTTGCGAATATACTGTAGTTTCCAGTGGTGTAATATGCATTGATTACCTCAGGGATTTGCTTTAGATTTTCAATCACTGCATCATAGAGTGAACTCTTTTCTAAATAAATCCCCAAGAAGGCAGAAATATCATATCCTAATTTTGAAAAATCTATGTTTAAGGTAGCGCTTTTTACAATCCCCAGATCTTCTAGCTTTCTCATCCTTACATGGACTGTTCCAGAAGATACAAATACTTTCTTTGCGATTTCGGTGTAAGGAGTTTTTGCATCCTCATTGAGGAGGGATATTATCTTTAAATCTACATTATCAATATCTAAATTTTTATCCATTATTTTGAGTTTTTATTATTGGTATCGTAACAAATATGGCGTTAAATTATGAAATACTTAAAATAAAGCAAAATTTATTTTTCAATTTGTAAAAGTGATGAAAATACATTTATTTTGGCATTTAAGAATTAAGAGTAAATTTAATTTGGCTTTGGTTCAATTGAATCAAATTTTCATTTGAAATTACCTTTAATGGTTTTTATTTCAAGTGTATAACATATGAAAACTTTTAATCTCTAAAGTTATATTTGGGTTTATATTCTGAAAAGGGTCTTGCTGTTGGCAAGACTTTTTTATTTTTTACCCATTGAAAATAAGTTTTTTAGTATACCTGATTATGTATATGCTAAGGTACCAGTAACCAAATTATATAAGGTGCTAACAAGATTCAGGTATTAATTGATATTAGACCCGCCACAAGCGGACAAGTTAATAATTGATGCTAATCCTGAATTAATCTAATGTTTGTATGAAATACTTTTTCTACTGTAAAAACGGACAATCATATACCCGACTATTCAAGATCTACCACCCCAGCTAAACCATGCTTCTCGATCAGTTATTCTTGATGATTTTATTCTCCTTAGAAAGCCTCAATATGTGATCGATAAATAAAACATTGAGCTGTATGTACAACAAAAAAGCAGCAGCACTTTAATCTTTAAATTAGGTATGGGGTTACTAAAGTACTGTTTTTCAATTCACTTGAACCCACAATGAATGTGTTAGAAAGTTATTCCTAGATTATTGTTAATTCACAAAAAAAATAAAATACAATATAAGTGGTTTGAAATTTAAAAAAATGTATATTTGAGCATTGTAAGAAATTCAATCCAAAGTTATGAAATTCGTTTTACCAGCTTTTATCGCAATTTTTATGTTTACAGCTGTTGTTGGTCAAGCTAATACAAACTTCAATGATGATAAAAAGGGAGATGAGCTATTTTCGAAAGGCATAAATCTAATTCCTGTCCTCAAAGTACTAAAAGATGAAAAGTCAAGGGATGCTGAAAACGTGTCTTCAGAAGAAGATTTTGGATGTGCTTGGGAATGGCCAGCGCACACTTCGGAATTATTGGCTAGTTATATTCCGTTCTTGTTCAGGACAAAACAGAGCGCTATGCTTGATGAAGTAAGGATCGTATTGAATGTGAATAATCAAGGCAAGCTTACAGGCTATCAAATGCTTACCGATTCGGACAAAGGATTGGAACAGCGCGTGGGGCATGTACTCAGAAAGCTTCCAAAGTGTACACCAATTCCTGGATATGCTAACTATGATGCTGTTGATTTTGAATTGGTGATAAAAAAATAAGATAGTTGAGTGTTTAGTATTCCAAATCCCTCTTGAATATTCAGGAGGGATTTTTTTTTCATTGAAGTCTCAAAGGGATTTCTTATCTCGCATATTTTCCTTTGATATAAAAGTAGGTCTGTGTAAGCTTTTTGTTTTTTTATATTGTGATCAAATGATAAGAACTATGGTATTGAAAACAAAACTATGTTTGTCAATCTTATGCTTTTTCGTGGTATTTGTTGTAAATGCCCAACAGAAGCGTGCGTTGACACATTCAGATTATGATGGTTGGGAGTCTGTATCGGCAGATAAAATATCTTCCGATGGCAAATGGGTAGGATTTGAAGTGAATCTACAAGATGGAGACGGGAGATTAGAATTAGTCAATCATGCAGATGCTCAAAAGCGTCACTTACTTCATAGAGCTGATAGATGGACTTTTTCTAATGACAGTAAATTTGCGGTAGGAAGAATCGTTGCAGCGCGTGATTCGGTTAGGGCTCTCAAGTTGAAAAAAACCAAAACTGATGATATGCCGAAGGACAGTCTATTTATTTTAGATTTAGCTTCTGGTAATGTTGAAAAATTGGCAAGGGTCAAATCTTTTGCTACACCAGAAAAAGAAGGCAACTGGTTAGCCGTTCTTTTTGAAAAGGAGACAGCAAAAAAGCCAGAAAAGAAGGCAGAAGGAGACACAACTCAAGTAGCGAAGCCAGAAAAACCAAAGAAAACTGACGGTACCAAGCTTTTGGTGAGATCGTTTGATGGTAAAGCAATCTATGAATATGATCGTGTTAAATCTTACGGTTTTTCTGAAAATGGTGCTCACTTATATTATGTGAAGGCAGAAGAAGATACTTTGAAAAATGCCGGGATATTTATTTTAGACTTGAAGTCAGGTGTTTCTCAAATTATAGACATTGGAAAAACTGATTATGTAGCCACACAAATCTCTGAATCAAATAAATTTTTGGCTTACATGGCCACAGAGGATTCTTTGAAAGCGAAGAAGCCTTATTATGACCTTTATCTATATGACGTAGCCAAGAAAAGTAATCAAAAAATTGTTTCTAAAGATACCCCAGGTATTTTGAAAGATGGTATGGTGAGTAAATCAGGTAGGATCAGCTTTGCTCAAGATGACAGTAGGTTGTTCTTTGGAACCACCTATGATCATAAGTCTTTTGCTTATGAGGATGATACCACCATACTGGATGATGAGCGTGTCAAATTAGATATTTGGGGATGGCAAGACGCTGAAATTCAGCCTATGCAGCTAAAAAATAAAAATAGAGAGCTGAATAGAAGCTTGTTGGCTTCTTATAGTCTCAAAGAAAAAAAGGTTGTTCAGTTGGCTGATGAAGAGGTAAGTAATGTGATGTATGATGCCAAATCCAAGCATAATTTGGCACTTGGATCTGATGACTCAGCCTACAGGAGGGCTTATAGCTGGGATACGCAAGTTGGTTCGGATTTGTATTTGGTTAATGTAGAAACTGGAGCAAAAACACTTATCCAAAAGAAGCTTTCAGGAAGACCTTCTCTTTCTCCTTCTGGAAAATTTGCCTACTGGTATGATAGTTACGATAGTGCTTGGTTTGTGTATGATGTTGCAAGTAAGGTTTCCAAGAATATTTCAAAAGATCTTGGTGTTCTGGTCTACAACGAACAGCATGATTCTCCTTCATTACCTGGTAGTTATGGTTCAGCTGGTTGGTTGCTTGATGATAAAGCATTTTTGCTATATGATAAATATGATATTTGGAAAATCGATCCAACTGGAAAAGTTGCTCCACAAAACATTACCAAGGGAGAAGGAAGGGCTCAGCAGATTGAGTTTAGAAGACAGCGAGTGGAACTAGAGGAGGAAGAAGGAATCGATCCAAAAACTCCATTGATACTGACTGCATTTCATGAGTTTAGCAAGCAAAATGGTTTTTACAAAGGCGATATCAATGGATCGAAGGCACCTGAAAAAATCTTGATGTCAGACCATAGGTATATGGGTTTGAAAAAAGCTGAAAATACAGATGATATTATCATAAGAAGATCTACTTATCAGCAATATGCAGATGTGTATGCTTCTAACCTGTCTATGACTAACCTTGAGCAATTGTCCTTTGCAAACCCTCAGCAATCACAAGTAAATTGGGGTTCTGTAGAATTGGTTGAGTATTTGGCTAATGATGGTACTCCATTACAAGGATTGTTGTTCAAGCCTGAAAACTTCGATTCAAGCAAGAAGTATCCTATGATGGTTTATTTCTATGAAAGAAATTCAGATGGTCTGCATATGTACAGGGCACCTGCACCAAGTGCTTCTACTATCAATATTCCTTATTTTGTTAGCAATGATTATTTGGTATTTGTTCCAGATATCAAATATGACCTTGGTCTTCCAGGGCCAAGTGCTTACAATTGTATCATACCTGGTGTTCAGTCTATTGTGGCCAAGGGATTTGTTGATGCAGAGAATATGGCTATCCAAGGACAAAGCTGGGGAGGATACCAAGTAGCCTACTTGATTACAAGGACTAACATGTTCAAGGCGGCAGGCTCAGGAGCACCTGTAGTCAATATGACTTCAGCTTATGGAGGTATTCGCTGGGGTACGGGAATGAGCAGGATGTTCCAATACGAAAAGACACAAAGTAGGATAGGAGGGACGCTTTGGGAGAAGCCACTATACTATATTGAAAACTCACCTTTGTTCTTTATGGATAGGGTAAATACACCAGTATTGATCATGCATAACGACGAAGATGGAGCAGTTCCATGGTATCAAGGTATAGAGATGTTTATGGCTTTGAAACGCTTAGATAAGCCCGCTTGGTTGCTACAGTACAATGGAGAGGATCATAACTTGGTTCAAAGAAAAAACAGGAAAGACCTTTCTGTCAGACTCTCTCAGTTTTTTGACCATTACCTCAAAGGAGCGCCTGCCCCACTATGGATGACAGACGGCCTACCAGCTGTGGAGAAAGGAAGAACATTGAAATATGAATTAGAAGATGATAAATAATTTTGTTGAGAAACATAATTTGTAGCATAACACTTTAAATTCCTAAACAAGACTTCAAGCTTGATTTCCTCTTAACATTACAATGAATTTGTAAAAACAAGAGAAATTTGGGCTTGAAGTTTTTTTATTAAGTGTGGAAAAAACAGTTTTTAATAAAGATTATTTTTCAAAAGGAAAGATAGTGCTATACATTTTTTCAAAATACATATATTAATAAGTTGAAAAACTTATATTTGAGCCTCTCAAACAAAATTAAACCCCAATTAATCAAATTCAGCGTATGTTATTAGAACCTTTAGACCTTATAGTATTTGTCGGCTATTGTTGCCTCATTATAGGGATGGGGCTTTTTGTCTCTCGTGAGAAGAAAGGTCACGTTAAAAATTCACAAGATTACTTCTTAGCTTCCAAAGCTTTACCTTGGTGGGCTGTAGGTGCATCTTTGATTGCTTCCAATATCTCTGCCGAGCAGTTTATAGGAATGTCTGGATCGGGCTTTGCGCTCGGGTTGGCAATTTCTACTTATGAATGGATGGCTGCGATTACCCTTATCGTAGTAGCCATTTTCTTTTTACCAGTATATATCAAAAAAGGCATTTACACCATGCCTGGTTTCCTTTTGGATAGATATGATACAAGAGTAAGGACGACCATGGCCATATTCTGGCTTGCCTTGTATGTATTTGTCAACTTGACTTCAGTATTATACCTTGGAGCCTTGAGTTTGAACACCATTTTGGATGTGGACATGACCTATGGTATTATAGGTCTAGCATTGTTTGCTATGATTTATTCGATCTATGGTGGGTTGAAAGCCGTAGCATGGACTGATGTGGTTCAGGTTTTCTTTTTGATAGCTGGAGGTCTAGCGACCACATACATCGCCTTGTCTATGGTTGGAGATGGTAGCGCTTGGGAGGGCTTAGGAATGTTGAGAAAAGAAGTTCCAGGGCACTTTTCGATGATCTTGTCAAGAGGAGAAATGATGGCTCCAGATGGTCAAGGTGGTGTAAAAGATGCCTATTTGGATTTGCCAGGTATCAGTGTACTTGTGGGTGGTATGTGGATTACAAACTTATCATATTGGGGTTTCAACCAGTATATCACGCAAAGAGCTTTGGCTGCCAAGAGTTTAGATGAAGCACAAAAAGGGATGATTTTCGCTGGTTTCTTGAAGTTATTGATGCCACTTATCGTTGTGATCCCTGGTATAGCTGCCTTGGTTATTGTAAATAATGGAATTGACGCTGGTTTTGTAGAGTCGATGAAAGATCCAGTTACTGGAATCATCAAGTCTGATAGAGCATACCCTACACTATTACAATTACTTCCTGTTGGACTTAAGGGTCTTGCTTTCGCAGCATTGACTGCGGCAATTATTTCTTCACTTGCTTCCATGGCAAATAGTACATCGACTATATTTACCATGGATATTTACAAGAAGTACTTTGGACAAGATGCTTCTGAATCCAAGCAAGTGAAAGTAGGTAGAATCACCGCTGTAGTTGCATTTATTATTGCTGCGATCATAGCACCAGCTTTGGGTCAACTGGATCAAGCATTCCAGTTTATTCAGGAATACACAGGTTTTGTTTCTCCAGGTGTTTTTGCCATTTTCTTCTTTGGTGTATTCTGGAAAAAAACCACATCCAATGCAGCCTTGACAGGAGCAGCTTTGAGTATTCCACTTTCTGTGGTATTGAAAGAATTCTGGCCTTCTCTTCCTTTCCTAGATAGAATGGGTATTGTATTCTTGGTACTTGCAGCCTTGATGATCATCATCAGTTTGCTAGAAGGTAAAGGAAAAGATCATCCAAATAGTATTGATGTCAGTGGAGACTTGTTCAAGACGAGTGCAGGTTTCAAAGTGGGAGCATTTATCATTACTTTGATCACTGCAGCACTTTACATTGTGTTTTGGTAAGATTCAGACAGAATAAGTTTCAGTAGTATTGTTTTGTATAATACTATTGATTCTTGTAAAAGTTAAAATAGATATAAGGATTTGTCCTTATAACTTACAAACCCTCAAGATTTTCATGTTTTATGGAAAATTTTGAGGGTTTTTCTTTGGTATGGCTTGAAAGTTGTGTGGAATTACAAAAGCAAATATTTTTCATTTTGCCAAAACAATTATTCACCTTTTACCACAAAACGAATATGCCAATTATAGGAGAAATTATTAAAAGATCTGTAGAAACAGTAGATAAGATTTTTACCAATCCAAATCCAAAAGAAGCACAGCAAAAAGTTTTGGAAAGTTTGTTGTCGAAAGCCAAAAACACAGCATTTGGGAAGTATTATCAATTTGAGAATATTCTAAAATCTTCAGATATCAGAGCTTCTTTCGCTGCAGAAGTGCCTTATTTCAATTATGATCAATTGCGAGATGAATGGTGGCAAAAAGTAATAGATGGTGGTGAAGATGTCACTTGGCCAGGGAAAGTCAAGTACTTTGCAGTCTCAAGCGGAACGACTTCCACCAAAAAGCACATACCCGTAACCGATGAAATGCTTCAGTCCATTAGAAGGGCGGGAATGCAACAGATCAAGGGTATTGCTGATTTTGATCTTCCAGCAACTTTTTTTGAAAAGGAAATACTCATGTTTGGGAGTAGCACCAATTTGAAAGAAGTAAATGGGCACCTTGAGGGAGAGATTAGTGGAATTAGTGCAAGTCAAATTCCTTATTGGTTTGAAGGATTCTACAGACCAGGCAAAGATATTTCGGCCATAGATGATTGGGATGAACGTGTAGAGGCTTTGGCGAAAGAGTCTGGGAATTGGGATATAGGAGCTATTTCTGGGATTCCTTCTTGGATAGAACTTATGCTCAAACGTGTGATAGCGCATCACAATGCTGAGACAATCCATGATGTGTGGCCAAACTTTCAGGTGTATACCTCAGGTGGGGTGGCATTTGAACCTTACAGAAAGTCTTTTGAAAAGCTTTGTGGAAAAGAAATCACAGTTATTGATACTTACCTAGCTTCTGAAGGTTATTTGGCTACACAGCTTCGTAAAGAGACTGATGCTATGGCGTTAATCACGGATAATGGTGTCTATTTTGAATTCGTACATTTCACACCTGAAAATATGAATGAAGATGGAAGCATCAATCCAGAAGCTAAAGTAGTCAATATAGAAAATGTAGAGGAGGGGAAAGATTATGTGTTATTGATTAGTACGGTGTCTGGGGCATGGAGATATATGATTGGTGATACGATTACTTTTACAGATAAAGATCGTGCTGAAATAAAGATCACAGGGAGGACTAAACACTTTTTGAACGTCGTTGGCTCGCACTTGTCGGTGATTCAGATGAACCAAGCCATGGAAAAGCTTAGCGATGAGTTTGACTGCCAGATTAAAGAGTTTACAGTGGCAGCAGTAGAGCAGGATGATGAGTACAGGCACAGATGGTACTTGGGAGTAGATTGTGAGAAGTCCCTGGATGAAAATCAGATCGCAGAGCGACTAGATGATCTACTCAAGGAGAATAACAAAAACTACAAAGTAGCCAGGGGTAAGGCTTTGAAGCATATAGAGGTAAGAATAGTGACTGACGAAATGTTCAGAAAGTGGACGGAAGACACCAAGCAAAAGGGAGGTCAGGTAAAAGTGCCTCGTGTGATGAAAGCGGAAGATTTTAAAGAGTGGGAAGCATATGTATCCGAGCACTGAGGTTAGTCAGCCACGGATTTGTTTTCCATAAGGTACATGATCTCTTCTGGCGGGAGGTATAGTCTTTTTATTTTTTCAATATAAGCCTCTGGCATACCTGCCTGATGCAGGATAAAGTCCTTGGTGGCTAAGATATAGTCACCAAGGCCATGATCTACAGCGTAGGTGTCGGCTACTCTTTCCGCCGATATGATAAAGGACTTAGATGTCAAGTACCCGATTCCGAAAAGGATCATTGACCAATTACTTCTATTAAGGTAGTCGGATATATGTCCAAGTTCATGGCCAATCCAGCCTATAAGTACATCCTCAGGAAGGTCTTCAATGGGCATGGTGACACCTTTTAGGGTAAAGCACCTACTGATATTTATGAGATAGGTTCGTTTTTTTCTTCTACCAAACATGGTAGTGAACTTTGGTTGAGCTTGCATGACGGATTTTCTAATGTTTTCATTGAATCGAAATTCAATGGTGACATCTGCCAAGTCAGGATAAAAATCAAGGGTTTTGATGATCACATGCTTAAGTTCATTAGGCATGCTATTTTGTATGTATTTGGTCTCTGTGATTTTCATATGTTCTTAGATTTACATTTAATAACTATGAACTGGGTTCAATGTTAACCTTAATTTCATACTCCGAAATTTTCAAATTGATGGTGACTAATTTTTTTTAATCATGTTCTGATGTTGAATTAAGTGAATTGAGCATTCTTGGAACATCCATTTTGTCCTGACATTGGGATAGTTTTTGTTTTAAACATCATAATTTGTTCATATAGCTATCCTATTGTTTTTGAATTAGCTACTTAGACAATAATTCATTTTCTTTAGACAATAATTAACGAAGCTGAACTTTGTTCTGACGTTATTTGAAGGTAATGAACATTAAACCCATCATAATCTTTTTCTTATTATTCAGTTTTGGACAATACCTATTTGCCCAACAGGATAACTATATCATCAAAAGTCTTACCATAGAAGGCGGACTATCAAATAATCATGTCACCGCTGTTTTAGAGGATTCCAAAGGATTCATTTGGGTTGCGACTTATGATGGGTTGAACAGGTGGAACGGATATGGATTTGAAATTTTTAAGAAGGACAGTAGTGACCCGAATTCTATTTCTGGGAATTTTATTTACAGCCTCGCTGAAGATAGAAAAGGAAATATTTGGATAGGAACCAATAATGCTGGTTTGGTAAGGTACAATTTGGCAGAAGATAGGTTTTACAGATATTATACAGAACCAGGGAGTGAAAATTCTATACCAGGGAACATTATCCGATGTCTAAAGGTAGACTTAAACGGAAATGTTTGGATTGGGACTAATTATGGTTTGGCTAAATACCAGTCGGGCACTGATGACTTCAAACGCTATTCTTTTCCTACTGGTATGTCCAACGATTTGGTTTTAGATACCAGAAGAATCATTGACTCAAATTCCATTGAAATTATAGTTCAAAATAGCTTAGGGATTTTTACTTTAAACACTGAAAATGATCTTATTAATAAATTAAGTTTGAAGGTAAACGGTTTTGATGATTTAAAAATTAGTCACACCAGCCCTATATTTTTTGATAGCTATGAGAACCTTTGGATAGCAAGCTCGAAAGGATTGATCAAAAGAGACTCTACTGGGAGTGTTGAGGTTTTTGAAAACCAGCCAAATAATCCGAGGAGCTTAAGTAGCAATTCAATTTCACAGATTTTTGAAGATAGTAAAAAGAACCTGTGGATAGGTACGACAAATAAAGGGTTGAATCTTTATGATAGATTGCAAGGTGAATTTGTGGTATTTCGTGAAAGTAATCTTTTGGATAATGATATAAGCAATGATATCATTACGCATATTACAGAGGATTCGCATTCAAATCTTTGGGTAGCTACTCAGGAAGGGGGAGTGAATGTGTTGAGTAAAAACCAAAGCCCTTTTATGTTTTTTAGTCACAATCACCAAGATAAATTCTCTTTGAGTAGTAATAAAATTGGTTCAATTTGGGAAGATAAAAATGGCATAATTTGGATTGGAACTAAGGAAGGAGGAATAAATAAGTATAGCCAATCTACCAATACCTTCGATAGGTATCACCTCAACACACCAGCTCATGCATCTAGCGTATTAGGTATTGTATGCGCTGATTCAGACAAACTTTTTGCAGCGGGATGGGATATGGGATTGTATAGTTTTGATAAAAGAAATGGTCGCTTTGAAGATCTCATGAAAGGACGGGGGGCTGGTGTCAAGTCTTTGTCTACTAATGTAAAAGGCCTTCTAAGAGATTTTAAAGGCAATGTATGGTTGGCTACTCATGAAAAGAAGGGGATTACAGTATATGATGCAAAATCTGATCAGTTTTATAATGCAGACAATGTTGGAGACTTTGATCCTATTTTGTTAGGAGTAGAATATGCGGTTTCTTTTATGGAGGATAGTAAGGGTAGGTTATGGATAGTGACTTACGCTGGAATATACATGTATGATCACAAAGTCCATAATATCAAGCATGTGGAAAACGATTCTGAAACTTTAAGTTCAAATTATTGCTTTGATATCATGGAAGACGCCAAAGGGAATATTTGGGTTGGAAGTGCAGGAGGGTTAGATCAGATCTTTGTAGAGAATGATGGCCTTAAAGTCAAAAGATGGAATGAAGTAGAAGATCTGCCTATCAATATAAAAGGGCTACTGGAAGATGATAGAGGAGATTTTTGGTTGAGTTCCAATCAAGGTTTGACAAAATGGAATCACCAAAATAGCCAGATAAAGCATTATAGGATCAATAAGGAGATTCCAAACCAGGAGTTTTATGAACGATCCAGGCTGAAATCCAAAGCTGGCGAATTGTATTTTGGAGGTATTCATGGTTTGCTGAAATTTCATCCAGATAGCTTGATAGATCAGGAGAATAGCCCTAAAGTATATGTGGTGGATTTCCAGCTCTTCAATAAATCACAAAAAGCTGGAGTAGAAGATTCTCCAATCAAGAAGTCGATCATAGAAACAAACTTTATTGAGCTAGCGCATGATCAGTCTGTTATGACTTTTGAGTTTGCAGGTCTAGATTTTAGACCTTTCCAAAGGCTAGAGTATGCATACAAAATGGAAGGCTTTGATGAAGAATGGTATTTCGTTGGTGAAAAAAGATTTGCTACCTACACCAACTTACCTCCTGGTAGTTATACGTTCAAGGTTCAGTTGGCTGAGGGATCTGAGTTGAAGGATTCTGGAGTGGCTATTGAAATACTTATACATCCACCGTTTTGGTTGACCCCTTGGGCTTATTTTGCTTATTTCTGTTTCATCATTGCTGTTTTTTATTTTTTTAGAAAAAGTATATTATATCGAGCTCAATTGAGGAATGAGCTAAAACTTGAAAAGATTCAAATCAAAAATGTTACTGAGACAAATTTGATGAAATTGAGATTTTTCACTAACGTTTCACATGAATTCCGAACACCTTTGACACTGATAAAAGCTCCTATCGAAAAGCTAAAATCAGAAAAGACATTAGGTGATGAAGAAAAGCAATATCACTTTGATTTAATTCAAAGAAATACTGATAAACTGCTTAAACTGGTAGATCAGCTCATGGATTATCGAAAAATGGAAGCAGGAAGCCTTGTCCTGGAAACATCTCAAGGAGATATTGTTGCATTTGCCAATAAAGTTTGGGCAATATTTGAGGTGTTAGCCGCAAAGAAGCATATTACTTATACTTTTGAGTCAAAAGTTCAGAAAATTCACATGACTTTTGATGCAGATAAATTGGATAAAATCATAAGTAATTTACTATCTAATGCTTTTAAAAATACCAAGGAACATGGACACATTACACTGATTGTGGATGTGTTAGAATTAGAAAATGAATCAGAAAAGTTAGTTTCGATTTCAGTAAAAGATAATGGTGTTGGTATTCCAAAGAAAGACTTGAAGCGTATATTTGAAAGGTTCTATAGTGCACAGCAAAATGAAGAGGATGCATCAAGCGGTACAGGTATTGGGTTGGCACTTTCACAAGAGTTAGCAGAATTACACAATGGCAAGATCACAGTGACTTCAAAGAAAGGAGAAGGGTCAGTATTTTCTCTCCTGATTCCACTCAATGTTCAAAGTGTTTCGCAAAAACCAATCAATAAAGTCGATGTAATTCTGGAGTATAAGCAAGAGCATGATGCCAATGTCCATAACTTAAAGAAAACCTCACTTTCTCGTATACTCGTACTGGAAGATGATACTGAACTAGCAGAATTCATTGCCAATGAGCTTAAAGACACTTATGAAGTCCTGCTTGCAAAGAATGGAGTTGAAGGTTTGAGAATGGCAACATTGGATATGCCTCAGCTTATCATAAGTGATATCACTATGCCAGAAATGGATGGATTGGAATTTTGTAAAAAAATTAAAGAGGACGAGTTGACTAGTCACATTCCTGTGATATTACTTACCGCGCGGTATGCTCAAGATGTAAAGCTAGAGGGGTTGAAGTCTGGAGCAGATGATTATATTGTTAAGCCTTTCAACCTAGAAATCCTCAAGTCCAGGGTTTCGAATCTATTGAGTTCCAGAAAGGAACTTGCTAAAAAGTTCAGAGAAAGTCAAAGTTTTGAATTTGATTCTAATTCTATTGAAGATAGTGATGGGAAACTGATTCAATCAATTATTGATATCATTTTGCAGAACATTGAACAAGAAAAAATCAATGCAGATTTTATTGCAGAGCGAGTTAACATGAGCAGATCTTTGGTGTATTTGAAAGTAGAAGCTTTGACTGGCCAGTCTGTCAATGAGTTTGTAAGAAATATTAGGTTAAAGAAGTCAATGCAGCTTTTAAAAGAAAGCTCAAAGAATATTACTGAAATCGCATATGCTGTTGGATTCAGCAGTCAATCATATTTTTCAAGATCTTTTGTCAAGCAGTTTGGTATTTCTCCAAAAGAATATAAAAACAAACAAGGGTAAACAGGATAAATCTGAATTGTTTTTTTAGCAGCTATTTTTCTCAATTCAAGCCCTTGAATCTGATCTTAAATTACTTTTAATGAGATGTTTACGGTGTGTAAGACAATAATGAATTAAATTTAAACAATATTGAATCCCTTTTTTTGCATGACAAATTAAAATTGTACCCATATAATTTTAACAATAAAACCTAAAATAATGAGTACAATTACTAAACATGCAAGACTTCTTGCCATGGCACTGATCACTACGCTGGTCTATGGTGCATGTGTAGAAGAGGGGGGAGATCTCGAACTTCCAGAACCAGGAGAATTGATTGCCACATCAAGCACAAATAGTGTGATGGCGGGAGAGATAGTGACTTTTAAAGATCAATCCACAAAAGTTCATACCAGAAGATGGAGTTTTCAAGGAGGTACTCCAGCGGTATCAGAAGACCAAGAAGTTGATGTGATTTTTGAAAGAGGTGGCACATTCATCGCTACATTAGATGTGACTTATAGAGATAACCTCACTGACTCCAAAAATTTTACGATAGAAGTGGAGGGATTGCCAGAGCCAGAAGTACAGCGGATAGGATTTTATACAGAAAATCCAGCGATTACAGCCATGGTCAGTGTAAATATTCAAAGAAATAATCAGTTTACTATTACTGAAGTAGAGACTAATGCCTTTGAAGGAACCAAGGCATTGGCACTTACGATAGATGGGTCTTCTGATTGGGCTATGGCATCGATTACCCCACAGTCTGGACCTGTTGATCTTAGTGATTACGAGGATGGTTTTTACAATGTAGCGATGAAATCTACTAGTAATGGAGAATTTTTGATTAGGTTTCAAAGTGCAGGGCAAAATGCAATCTTGAAATTTACCGCATCAGGTGAAGAATACGGATTCAAAAGAGATGGTAACTGGCACAAACTATCCATTCCTATTGCAGACTTTAAAGCTGCCAACAATAGTTTGAATTTAAGCGCAATCAACAACTTGCTAGTATTCAGAAGCGAGGGGGATGTTAGAAATGCCAATAACTATGATTTTTATATTGATGACTTCTATATATCTAAATAGAATGAGCATTGAATTGTCCCAGATTGCAAATCCCGAAGATAGAAAAAAGTAAAACCAAAATAACCAATCCAATGAAGTTAAAAATACTCACGATGATCTGTGGACTGATATGCTTGCTAGGTCAAGCATATGCTCAACAGAGTAGAATAACAGGAAAAGTGATAGATCCAGATGATGGGTTAGGAATACCAGGAGTCAATGTAGTGGTGGAAGGTACTAACACAGGTACGGTGACTGATATAGAAGGGAACTATGAAGTAAGTGCTGAATCTAATGCTGTTTTAGTATTTTCTTTTGTAGGCTACCTTACACAGAGAGTTGAAGTAGCAAGTCGATCTATTATCAATATAGAACTAGGGTCAGATTTGCAAGCTTTGTCTGAAGTAATCGTAGTGGGGTATGGTACTCAGAAGAAAAGTGATATCACTGGAGCTGTCGCATCCTATAAGGCGGAACAGCTTGAGACAATGCCCACAGTTTCGCTTGGTCAAGCATTACAAGGACGGGTGGCTGGTTTAGCAATAACTAATTCAGGGTCAGGTGTAGAAGGAGATAATGTAAGCTTACAAATTAGAGGAAGAAATTCCTTGGCAGCAAGCAGCGAGCCATTTATCGTATTGGATGGAATACCTTATAATGGCCGAATTTCTGAAATCAACCCCATGGATATTTCATCATTGGAGGTATTAAAAGATGCATCTTCAGCGGCGATTTATGGTGCTAGAGCAGCAAATGGTGTTGTCTTGATCACAACCAAAAGGGGAACTACGGGCAAAGCAAAAATTTCATATGATACTTACTTTGGAATAGATCAGATTGCAAATATTCCTGATTTGATGGATGGGAATACTTTCTACCAAACCAAAGTTGATCGGTATGGTCTTGGGTCAATCTCTCAGTCAGAGCAGATTGCTTTTGAAAATGGAGTAGACACTGACTGGTTGGGTCTTGCAACTAGAATGGGGACAAGACAACAACACAACCTTTCGATCTCAGGGGGAACAGAAGATACAAAGTACTTTATTTCTGGGAATTTAGTAGATGCTAAAGGTGTCGCAAAGAACGATGATCTACTTAGAACTACATTGAGACTTAATGTTGACACAAAGATTGCACCTTGGTTGACATTGGGTACGAGTAACCAGCTTCTGTATACAGATAGAAGTGCGAATGCAGCAAATTTCGGATCAGCATTCAACATGAACCCACTGACGACACCTTTTCAAGAAGATGGGGAGACGTTGACGATTTTTCCTTGGCCAGAGGATTCATTCTATGCTAACCCACTAGAGCCTTTCAATATTCTCAATGAGGATAAAACTAGAAGAATCATTACTCAAAATTATTTACAGGTCGATGTTCCATTTGTGGAAGGGTTGAAGTTTAGATTGAATACTGGGTACGATTATAGGTATAGAGCTATAGACACATATTCTGGTAGAAATACCCGTTCAGGGCTGCAGCAAGGTGGAGTGGCAACTACAAATAATTGGCAGGAGGAAGATTGGATTGTAGAGAACATTCTTACCTATGACAAGAGTTTTGGAAAACATACGATAGGATTCACCGGGCTATACAGTGCACAGCAAAGATGGAGTAAAAACCATAACCTAACAGCAAGTGGTTTCCCCAGTGATATCATGACTAATTTCCAAAATAATTTAGCTACTGTGTGGAATCCAAGTGACAATTACACACAATGGAACTACTTATCGCAAATGGCAAGAGTCAATTATGGATTTGACAGCAAATACTTGTTGACACTGACGGCTAGAAGAGACGGATATTCAGGATTTGGAGATGCTACAAAATTCGGTTTGTTTCCTTCTGTTGCCCTTGGTTGGAACATTGACAGGGAGTCTTTTATGGAGAGCATGGCACTGGTTACTGCATTGAAGCTACGAGTATCTTATGGAGAAAATGGGAATCAAGCTATTGCACCTTATTCTACCTTGCCTGGCTTGAGTGTTCAGAATTATTTAGATGATTTGAGAGGAACTGCATTTGGATTTTACCCCTCTGGAATTGGAGATCCAAGTTTAGGGTGGGAGACTTCAAAATCAACTAATTTGGGTATTGATTTTGGCCTCTTCGAAAATAGAATACAAGGTTCAGTAGATTACTTCATGACCCAAACAGTGGATTTACTTTTAAATAGAAATATTTCTCAAGTTAACGGGACAGGAATCATCAGGCAGAATATTGGTTCGACAAGGAACAGAGGTCTTGATCTGCAAATTTCATCGATCAATGTAGACCAAAGAGATTGGAAATGGACAAGTGATTTGACTTTCTCATTTTTCAGGAACGAAATCGTAGATGTGGGACTTCGTGATGAGTTAGGCAATCCAGCTGATGATTTAGCCAATAGATGGTTTATTGGTCAGCCATTGAATGTGAACTTTAGCTATTTGTTTGATGGAATATGGCAAGTGGGTGATGATATAGTGAATTCCGCCCAGCCTACGGCAAGACCAGGAGATATTAGAGTCAGAGATGTAAATGGTGACGGAACTATCAATGCTGACGATCGAACCTTCATAGGAAGTGCAATACCAGATTTTATTGCTGGATTAAACAACACAGTCTCTTACAAAAACTTATCTCTACAGTTTTTTATAAGTACTGTTCAAGGTTTGACTAGAGGGAATGAGTTGATGAATCCATTTTTTGATGGCCGTACCAGAACGCTGAATAGAAACTGGTGGACACCTGAAAACCCAAATAATGAATGGCCAGCAAACAGAGATGACTCGAATGCTTTTCAAGTTCAATATTTTGGAAGATCAAACAATGCCAGTTATGTACGGCTCAATGATGTGACCTTGAGTTATAGGTTGAACACTTCACTGTTATCTAAGTGGAAGTTGGGTAGGGCAGAGGTCTATGTCAATGCTAAGAATTTGGTGACAATAACAGACTGGGAAGGAACAGATCCAGAGCTAAGCAGCCAGAGATCTATACCTTTTGTGAAATCATATATTGCTGGATTTAGAGTACAATTTTAACTGGTCAAAAACATGAAAAAGATATTATATACAATCATCATATTGATCCTTGCAGGTAGTACAGGATGTGATGAAGAGCAATTCTTAAAAGAAGACCCGAGAGATAACCTGTATGCTGATAACTTGTTTGGGACTTTTCAAGGTTTTAGGTTAGCTACCAATGCTTTGTTGGATTTTGTCCGTGATGAGCGAGAAGATAAAATCCAATCTGCCGAGCTCGGCTTCGCATGGAAGATTGGGGTGGATAATGGATGGGCAAATACTGAACTATCATGGACTAGAGGACTCAATCAATATAATATTGAATTGAATCCAGAGATGCAGCTACTCAATGGAGACACAGCTGGCAATCCTGGTATATTTTTATTGATGTATCGAGCGATCAACTCCGCAAACATGATCATCGCAAGAGCTGAAAACCCAGCAGTGGATTGGGAAGCTACTTCTCCGGAAATGGAATTGCAAAACAAGCAATTGATTTTGGGACATGCTCATCTTATCAGAGCTTGGGCGTACAGACACTTGGTTTATAGCTTTGGAGATGTACCTATATCGACAGAGGAGATCAATGGATTGAATTACAAGAATGACTGGGAGCGAAGACCTGTTAGAGAAGTCCAAGAATTGATCGTAGAAGATTTGCTTCTGGCAGAAGAATATTTGCCACATGTGTCAAACAGCGTTTTGAACTTATCCGGTGCTATAGCTTCGCATTATCTAGCAGAAATGTACTTATGGATGGATATGCCAGAACAGGCAAGAGATAAAGCATCTACAGTAGTATATGGTGGTGATTTTTCTCTCACTACTTCACGCTTTGGAGTTAGGGCCAATGAGCCTGGAGTACCTTTTATGGATCAGTTTTATGATGGAAACATCACAAGAGATCAAGGGAATAGAGAAGCGTTATGGATTTTCCCAAATTCAGATGTTTTAAATCTTCCAGGGGCAAGTTCTAACTCTATGAGAAGGTCTTGGGTGATCAATTATAATGGATATGCTCCATTTACTCCAGAAAATGGTGGCAGGGGGATTGGCAGACTTGCTATTTCAGCATGGGCATTTAGTATTTATGAGCCTCAAGATGATAGGTTTAGCGAATATGCTGTAAGGAAGTTTTACATAGGTTTCGATGGAGATACAATCCGTACCCACATGGAGCCAAGTCAAATGAATATCAATAACAATCGATGGGCTTCTACTAGGAAATGGGATTGGACCTACAATGATCCGAATCTTTGGAATGCAAACTATGCTTTTGCAGATCAAGTCTACTTAAGGGTTGCAGAGACTTATTTATTGCTGGCAGAGGCAGAGTTTAAACTTGGTAATTTGGGTGAGGCAGCAACGCTGATCAATCAGATTAGGAGAAGATCAAATGCTAGTGAAATTTCTCCAAATCAAGTGACAATAGACTTTATTTTAGATGAAAGATCAAGGGAATTGGTTACCGAGGAGCATAGGAGACACACTATGGTAAGGACTGGTAAATTGGTAGAAAGAAATCGAGCGCACAACAGGTTTGCTGCAAGCATTCAAGAATTTCAAGTTTTGTTACCGATTCCACAGCGTGTGATTGATGCCAATACAGATAGGGTAATGCCTCAGAATCAAGGATACTAAATGACATGATCGAGGTAATGGTAAATTAAAATATGAATAAAATGAAAAAATATAGTGTGATGATAGGACTTTTTCTACTGATAGGGAGTGGCATGTGGTCTTGCTCTGATTCAGGTGAAGAACCAGTAGTAGAGATTCCAGATGACCCTGATAAAGAGGAGGATAATATCCGGTTAAAAGCCAAATTTGATATTGGCGCTGCGGTAACTAATAGAGAGCTTTCAAGTGCTCAATATGCAAATACACTTCGTACGCATTATTCTCAAATTACAGCTGAATTTGAAATGAAAATGGCTCACATCTGGAAAGGTGAGAATAATTATGACTGGGCAGCAGCCGATGAAATGGTCAACTTTGCCCAAACCAATAACATGAAGGTACATGGACATACTTTGGTTTGGTATAGCTCATTTCCGAATTGGTTCAAAAGTGCAAACTATGATTCAGCTGCATTTGAATCTAGAGTGAAAACATATATCGAAAGAGTTGTCCAAAGGTATAAAGGTAAGGTGGTGAGTTGGGATGTCGCTAATGAAATATTTAATGACAATGGTACATTGAGAAGTGAGAACTGTCCTGTCTATCAGACATTTCGTGATCCAATTGCTTTTTATGGGAGGTGCTTTGCTTATGCAAGAGCTATAGATCCTGATGCCAAACTATTCTATAATGATTACAATGTAGTGTTAGCTTCTGGTAAAAGAGGGGCTATGAGACAGCTGGTCAATCGCTTTCAAGCAGATGGATATCCAATAGATGGCTTAGGAGATCAATTCCATTACATGGTGTCTACGAATAGGAACACAATTAGAAATGGCCTTACGGATATGGCAGGATCTGGATTATTGATCCATATTTCCGAACTGGATATTAGGGTCAATGTGAACAGGGAAGATGACTATGTATACCTGCCCTCAGAGCAAGCAAAGCATGCAGAAGCATATCGAGATATAGTTAGTTTTTACGAATCTATTCCACAAAATCAAAAATTTGCAATTACTACCTGGGGAGTTGCAGACAATGGGACATGGTTGAGGGATTGGTGGCATCCAAAAGAATATCCTTTGTTGTTTGATGATAGTTTTCAAAAGAAAAGGGCATATAATGGCTTTTTAGAAGGATTGAACTGACTAAGGGAAAGTAAATTTCTCGAACCTATTTTATAACACAAAGCAAGGGGAACTATTAGACAAGTTTCCCTTGCATAATCTTGAAAGATGAATCATTTCAAATACACACTTACAATTATACTGATCACTATGGTGATTTTCGGTGTACAAGCCCAAGACACCAATGGGTTTTATGAAGTAAAAGCAAGAAAAAATGCTAATGATACTGTATGGGGTACTTACCAAGCGAAAACAGTAGATCATATACCTGCATTGAGAAAAAAGAAAAAATCTCCGATACAAAGTAAGTATGGAGGGTGGAAGTTTATGCAGTCAGAGGGGACAGGATTCTTTAGGATAGAGAAAATTGATGATCGATGGTGGATCATAGATCCAGATGGATACCCGTTTATACATAAGGGAGTTGCAGTCTTTCGGCCTGGTAAATCTGAAAAGCAAAAGGCATCAATGAAAGACAAATACAATGATATCCAGACCTGGGCAGAAAAGGAGTCGACATTGTTGAAAGCGCATGGGTTCAATGGTACTGGAGCTTGGTCTGATGTGGATTTATTAAGACAGCTCGAAGATCCACTTGTCTACACAGTGATCGTCAACCCCATGGGGAATTACAAATCTGATCATATTAAGAAATATGGTGGTGAATATAAGCAAACTGGCTGGCAAGGCTTTAGGTTTGATTTGATCATGGTATTTGATCCAGAATTTGATGAATATGTAGATAAAGCCATAGCGACAATTAGTAAATATGCTGAAGACAAGCACTTACTTGGTTATTATACTGATAATGAATTGCCTTGGAAAAATGATGCTCTTGATAGGCACTTGATGTATTTGGCTAAAGATGAGTATGGTTATCTTGCTGCAAAAGCGTGGTTAGATGAAAGAAAGGGAAAGGATGCGAGTATAGACGATGTTAATGATGATGACAGGTTAGCTTTTACTGCATTCTATTTTGAAGAGTATATTTCAAAAGTAAGTACAGCTATAAAGAAATATGATCCTAACCACATGTTTTTGGGCTGTAGGTTCAACCAAGAAAAAGAGGAATTGCAGAATCCAGCGATTTTTGAGGTAGCTGGAAAATACATAGACATTATTTCAGTAAATCATTATAGAAAATGGGAGCCAGACTTGGCAATGCTTGAAAACTGGGAGAAATGGTCAGGAAAGCCTTTTATTATTACCGAGTGGTATGTAAAAGGAGAAGATTCTGGTCTACCCAATAGAACTGGAGCAGGCTGGAATGTCCCTTCTCAAAAGGATAGAGGGATTTTTTATCAAAATTTCGCAATGAAACTATTAGAAAGTAAGTCTTGTGTGGGTTGGCACTGGTTTACTTACCAAGATAATGACCCATTGGATCTTACCACAGATTATTCCAATAGGGATTCAAACAAGGGTATAGTTGATAGTGAGTTTAATGCATATAAGCCTCTTATGGAATCGATGAGAACTTTCAATAACAAGGTGATCGATTTGATACAAATAATGGATAATTAATTGGGTTTATTGTTTTGACACCCTAGAGACATAGTTTCTAGGGTGTTTTTATTTTTTAGCCTCAATTTTTATGGATTAATTCCCCAAAACCTCACTTGACTTTTGTATTTCTTTAAATGCTATCCTACTCAATTTCTTCACTTTCCTTTATCAGTGGTGAGTTCCATTTGAACTTCGCTGATACTGGATAATGATCAGAGTAGTCTACCTCATTGTGTGTCCTGAACTCCAATATTTCTAATAGATCATCATAGAAAATATTGTCAATTCGTAAAAAGAAAAGAATCTTATTATAAGTAAATCCAAAACCACGTCCGGCTTTTTCAAAAGCATTATTCATCAGTTTTCTCAATGAAAAGTAGGTGTAGCTGTAGGGTACATCATTGAAATCTCCCACTAAGATATTTGCATATGGGCTATTATTCATGTGCTCTTTTAAAACACCTAGTTGAGAAGCTCTTACGACTTGGCCTCTCTTTAGTTTGCTGAGGGTTTCTCTGTAGTTTTCCTTGATCCCATCAATATCTGTCAAACCTTCGGAGGAAATAGACATCGATTCAAGATGAGCATTATATATCCTGATCGTATCTTTCTTGACTACAATGTCTGCGAATATAACACCATTGTTTCTTTTAGTATCAAATACCTTTCCTTCGTTGATTATGGGATATCTACTAAATATAGCCAGCCCGAAGGATCTTTTAGAAACATTCCCGTCTACGACTTGATAAGAATACTCATAACCTCTTTCTGTACCGATAGCTTTGATGGCATTTCTGGAAGGTGTGGTGTAGTCTTGGTAGAATTCCTGAAAGCATTTGATGTCAGAGTTGTCGTCCTGAAGCCACTTGGTAATGTTTTTGGTAACCTCCTGGACGTTTTGTCCAGGTTTAGTGTAATTGAGCATATGTACATTGTAGCTCAATACGGTAAGGTTTGGTTCAGCTTCTTTGGGTGTGTTTAGTTGAAAAGTAATACCAATAAACTTCCATCCTATCACTATTGCGATCAATGGTAAAAAGGCTAACTTCCTTTTAGAGAATGCTAACAAAATGAATAAAATAGCATTGATCACGATCAAAAAGGGAATCAGTAATGTGAGTAGTCCGGCGTATGGAAAAAACTCTGGGGAGATATAGACGCTAAGAAAAAGGAAAATAGAAACAAAAAAGATAGATCCTGCAATGAAACGCAACATGGGTAGATGATTTTAAGATTCAAAATTATGTCTAATACTGATGCTATGCAAGTATTTACTGTCTCTTTGCGTTGGTATTGTTAAAATTTAAGATTGCCTTTTTTGACTTCAAGATCGATTATGTCACTCTGCATCATGTCTCTTTGGAATGTCTGGATTTATAAATGTGAAACCTCTAGCATCATTCCCTTCATAAAAATCTATTTGCATTCCCATGAGAAACATGAAATGCCTCTTTTCGATCAATACTGGAATATCCTCAAGTTCAAATTTTTGGTCACCATCTTTAAGCTTGTCAAAACCTAAAGCGTATGACATACCACCACATCCACCACCTTTAACGCCTACCCTCAAGCAGTAGTCAGCAGGGATGTTTTTTGTTGAAATGATGTTTTTGATTTCGATTTGGGCTTTCTCTGTAATACTTATCGGTATGATCATGGTGTATAAATCGAATTTTTATGAAATCGGTTCATTTACTTGTTCAAAAATAGTTAATCCATTTTTATTTATCTCGTCGCTGTGGTTATTAATGAATGTCATGTGAATTTTTAACATGTTTAAATAAAAAATTATACAAAAAATAAAAATATGGTTTTATAATAGACTAAATATCCATAGATTAACAGAAAATTTCAAGAATACGGTTTTAAATAAGACCTTGTTTTAGAATATCGCCCAAATATAACCTTTTTGAAAACCTCTGTGATAGGGTAGGAGATGAATTATAATTTCAGCAATAATCAACCTTAAATCTTTGAAAAACTAGCTACTACTTTGATTTAGGCAAAGACTCGTAGGGAGCTAATCGGGTTAGTTTAAAAGGTAAAGTTGGTTAAAGTTGTATGATAGTTCTAATGAGCTGTTTCAGTGTGTTTTCTTAAAGGTGATTCATGATTCTATTTCTAAAAAAAAACTATAAGCAAATGAAAAAGTCAATCAATCGAAGATCATGGATTAAGAAATCCTTCTTGGGAATAGGTG
Organism: Belliella filtrata; assembly: GCF_022549775.1. GTDB lineage: Bacteria > Bacteroidota > Bacteroidia > Cytophagales > Cyclobacteriaceae > Belliella > Belliella filtrata. Next base: position 66,814 of record NZ_JAKZGP010000007.1, read on the forward strand.
CTATAGCATCAATGCCGAAGCTTGTAAGTGCCATGGATGTAAATGCAGCATTCCCAAAATCCAGCTTTTATGAAATCACTCCTCGTGAAGATTTCAATGCACCAAGAATGCTTGCAAGATTGTCCGCAAATGAAAATCCATACGGTCCTTCACCAGCAGTAGTCGAAGCTATAAAGGAGGCGGTTGTGACTGGTAATCGCTACGCCCATAGAGATGCATCTGACTTGATCGAAATGATCGCCAAAAAAGAAGGTGTAAGTCCTAAACACATCATGCTTGGTCCAGGGTCTTCAGATTTATTAGAGAAGATGGCTTTTGTATCATTTCCTTCTGGTGGGAATATCGTGTCTGCAGATCCTGCATACATGTCTATCATCAGTACGGCAAGAGCTTTGGGAGCAAGCTGGAAGCCTGTAAAACTTAAATCAGACTATTCTCATGATCTTGAAGCCATGAAGTCTGCTATAGATAGTGATACCAAGTTGGTGTATGTCTGCAATCCAAACAACCCTACTGGATCCATAACAGCCTCAGATAAATTGAGATCATTTTGCTCAGATGTATCTTCCAAAGTCCCCGTATTTGTTGATGAAGCATATTTGGAGTTTCTAGATGATAGTCAATCACATTCTATGGTCGATTTGGTGGCTAAAGGTGATGATGTAGTGGTGGCGAGAACTTTTAGCAAAATTCATGGTATGGCTGGTTTGAGGATAGGTTACATTGTGGCTCAGCCAGAGCGTATTTCATCTATTACTGATAAAGTTAGGAGTACAATGGGTTTATGCTCTACTTCCCTTAAAGGCGCCATAGCGAGTATGAACGATGAGCAGTTCACTGCAGAATGTAAGAAGCTCAATACGGAATGTAGATCATTTGTGGTTGACAAAATATCCGCTATGGGGTATGACATAATTCCATCATCTACCAGCTTTGTATTGTTTCCTATTACCATGAACGGAATGGAATTTATGAAAGCAATGAATGAATCTGGAGTGAGTATTAGGGTATTTAGTATAGATGAGAAACCATATTGTCGTGTGAGTATGGGTACGATGGAAGAGATGGAATATTTTGTCGAAACTTTCGAAAAAGTAACAGCTTAAACTATGAGTATAGCATTACAAAAAACATTTTCACTGATTTTACTTATTGTCCTTGGGCTTGTGCTCAAGCGAAAATTTACCCAGCCTGAACAGCATAAGGGGCTTAAAATGATCATCTTGGATGTAGCACTTCCGGCCATGATTTTTGTGGCTCTGTTGAAGATAGAAGTAAATCCAGATTTGTTGATCTTGCCGGTGCTTGCCTTGTTGTTCAATATTTTGTTTTTGTTGATTTCAAAATATGCCTTACCAGTTTTGGGGATCGAGCAGGGTACAGCATCTATGCGAACACTTTTACTATTGCTACCATCCCTTGCACCCGGACTTACTTGTTTCCCATTTGTAGTGTCTTATTTGGGAGAAGATGTGCTAGCATGGGCAGCATTAGCGGATATTGGCAACAAGTTTTTTGTATTGGTATTGGCGTATTTATTGGCGATTTCTTGGTATTACAAACATCATCAGCTTAAAAAGGCCTCAACAAAGGATAGGGTAAAGCAGCTCTTGCTTGCCATGCTCAAAGAACCAATCAATTTAGTAATGATCTCTGCAATCATTTTATTAAGCTTTGGGATCAACATGGAGTCACTTCCGGTATTCATGTCAGAGGCAATTTTGATGATGAAAGACATGATGACTCCATTGGTATTGTTGTTTATTGGTATAGCTGTGGTATTCAAATGGGATCAATTAAGGATGTTAGCTGGTATGTTATTGTTCAGGGCTGGAATTACATTTGTTATCAGTGGAATTTTTGTGGCTTTGGTACCCATGCCGATTGAAGCGGTCTTATTGGCTGTGGTGTTTCCTCAAAGCGCCGTCAGTTTCTGGCCATTTGCTCATATGTCAGCGATAAGGTCAATGGAGTTAAGCGATGAATCAAAGAAGGTTAAACCAACTTTTGACTTGGAGTTAGGAGTGAATTTATTGGCGCTTTCTATGCCATTCAGTACGCTTTTGATCTTGGGTATATTTTCGTCAGGTACTTATTTCACCAACCCATACCATATTTTCTTGTTTGGTGGGATCATGCTTATTCTCTCCTTCTTGCCAAAAATCTCTAAGTGGATAAGTACATTAGCCATGGAAGAAGAGCTGGGGAGTTTGAGTCAGCAAAAATTAAATAAAAATAATTCAATTGAATAATTAAAGTGGTTTCAAGGTTTGATAGCAAATAAGCCTTGGTAGTTTACCAAGGCTTATTTTATGTTTTGTATTAAAATCGACCAAATCCCCAACTTAGTCCCATGTGGAAATCAGCTTGTTTGGAGTCTGCTGTAAAGCCTGTAAGTAAAGAGTTACTACCTACAAAGAATCCTCCATACCTAAGTCCTAGCCCTCCGTTAAAGCCTGAAATTTCTGTTTGAGTCCAAGGTGAATAAATCTCCAACTTACCTAGTACAACTCGTGGTGTGAGTACCAATACATTTTGAGAAGACAATTGTTGGTTTGAGTTTACATCCCCAAATCTCTGTTGGATGAAAGCACTACCATGGAGTACTCCAATGATGTGCATTTCTGCATATGCAGAAATCACAGAAGGCAAACTTGTTCTTATTCCAGTTGTCTCTGAAGATCTTGTAAAGTACCCACTTGAGATTAATTGATTTTCTATCTCTTCAAAATTACCTTCAAGTTGATCTATTCTAAAGCTATCACCTTCTGGGATGTCAATAGAATAGGTGTTGTTAGTTTGACCTTTTGCGAAAGTCATACTTCCTAAATTCATCAGTGATAGCCCAGTATTGAGTTTAGTCCTTCCTCTGTCGTCTTTTATTTGATAATTTGCCCCTAGGTCAAGCCCAAAACCATTTGGGGATCCTATATTGAAACCATTGCTTCCTAAGCCGAAATTTGAACCATTGAGATCAGATTCAGAGTAGCTGAAGTTCAATGAACCAGAAGCTTTCGTTACACTTACAGCTGTATTAACTTGGTTAATTTCGGCACGGAATTTATCTAAGCCGACATTCGCATACACACCCGGCATGAGTATTTTTGCTGTGGCACCGACAGAAAGTTTATGTTTTTCTGTATCAAAAATTTCTCTACCAACTACAAAGCCAACCTCACCATAAGCTGTAGCATTAATTCTTTGGTTGTATTCGGTTGCTATCGCTACAGAGTTACTCTGTCCAGCAAATTGAATATCCAATAAAGATTGACCTAAAGTTGGATCGAAATCTACAATGTCCGCTTTAGTAAAAACCTGAGTTGTCAATCCAAATGCCCATTTCCCTGACTTTATTCCAATCGAAGGTCCAAGTATATTAGCCATTGATCGAAAATTTACTGGTCCATCAGCCCTTTGAAAAGCGACATCAACGACATCCCCACCATATTCAAAAATATCACCAAAGGAAATGATATTGTTACTCACAGATCCATTGAATGAGAAAAAATTCACATCAACTTTTTTGTGAAGGTTATTGATCTCAGCGGGATTCATGGTTGCGCTGATGATTCCTTTTCTAGGGCTATTTTGCACACCAATAAATGAAGTCTGAGCCAAGGCCTGTTCAAAGCCAAGGGTGATTAGTAGCATGGGTAAAAATAACTTTTTCATAAAGAAGAATTATGTTTATAAATGAGTGTTGAATTTGCTTGATGTAAAGAGAAAATTTCTAGGTTTATTTAAAATATGCCGTTTTAAAGGAATGAAATGCTTTTTGAACCAGTAATATTTTCTTCACGAATGTTTTAATTTTTCATTCTTTAGCCTGTAAAAGAAATAAGATTATTAAATTTTATTCTTGATTCCAGAAATGCATTCAAGAATAAATTAGCGTAAAACACTGTTTTCTTAAGTATAAAATTATAAAAAAAGGAAGACTTGTTGGTAGTCTCCCTTTATTATTTTGTTATTTTTAGATTTGTTATACCTCTTTTACTTCAGAAGTTAGTTTTTGTAAAGAATCTTTTGCATCTCCAAAAAGCATTCTGGTCTTAGGATAAAAGAAAAGTTCATTTTCAATTCCAGCATACCCAGCACTCATGCCTCGCTTCAATATGATAACATTTTTAGCTTGGTCAACTTCCAGGATAGGCATGCCATAGATAGGCGAGGAGCTGTCGTTTTTCGCTGCAGGATTTACCACATCATTTGCTCCAATTACGACAACCACATCAGTGCTTGCAAGCTTAGGGTTGATTTCTTCCATCTCTTGAAGCCTTTCATAAGGTACGTCTGCTTCAGCAAGCAATACGTTCATGTGACCAGGCATTCTTCCAGCTACAGGATGGATGGCATAATTTACTGTTACACCTTTTTCCTCAAGCAATTTTTCAAGCTCATGGCAGATATGTTGAGCTTGTGCTACAGCAAGTCCATACCCAGGAACGATGACTACTTGCTGGGAATAAGATAATAGCACAGCAGTATCCGTAATGCTGATTTCCCTTACTGTTTGATCGCCAGCTTCTCCTTTAGGACCTCCTGATGCATTGCCTCCAAATGCACCAAGCAAGACATTAGTCAAAGACCTATTCATGGCTTTACACATCAAAATAGTGAGAATGGTACCCGCAGATCCAACTAAAATACCACCAGTCAGCATGGCTTTGTTACTATATAGAAAGCCTCCAAATGCAGCGGCCACCCCAGTAAACGAATTAAGCAAAGAGATCACAACAGGCATATCTGCACCTCCGATTGGCATTACAAATAACACACCATATATCAGGGATATGGCTAATAAACCGTAGAATAATGGCGTACTATCATTACCTAGCATTTGGTAAACTGTCAAACCTAGGATGGTTGCCAACATGAGCATGTTGACTACTTGATTCATCGGTAGGACAAAGTCCTTGATTTTTCCTTCCAATTTTCCATAAGCAATCAAAGAGCCAGAAAAGGAAACTGACCCGATAATCAGACCAAGTAGCATCACCAAAAACTCTCCATCAAACCCTAGGGAAGCTGAAGTATTGTGGTTTTGGTATTCGATCACAGCAATCAGTGCAGCACAAGCACCTCCCATTCCATTGAAGAAAGATACCATCTGAGGCATGGCTGTCATCTTGACTTTCTTTGCCATCATGGTACCTATGATAGTCCCAACCACTAATCCTAAAGCAATCAACCCGTAGTTAAGGGTTTTCGAGTTATCAAATGGTTGATATATGGTAATGGTAGCAATCACTGCGATAAGCATCCCTACTGCCGCAATGAGGTTGCCTTTACGGGCACTTTCAGGGTGGCTAAGCATTTTGAGCCCGATTACGAAAGTCAAAGACGCAATCAAATAGGCTATTTCAAGTATATTTAAGGTCATGATTTCTTCGGTTTTTTCTTGAACATCTCTAGCATTCTATCGGTCACCACAAATCCTCCAACGACATTTAGTGTACCCATCACTACTGCTAGAAAGCCAACAATCAAGGATGGGTAATTGTCGGGAGAGGCATGCAGCATTACGATGATTGCGCCGACCACTACCACACCATGTACCGCATTGGCTCCGGACATCAGCGGGGTATGCAAAATGGCAGGAACATTTGATATGACTTCGACTCCGAGTAGTATTGCCAAAATCAGGAAATAAATCATTTCCATGTTTTCGCCTATATAATTCAGTAATTGTTCCATTATGATTGATTTAAAAGTTGAGCGACACGTGGACTTTTTGCTTCTCCTGCATGACAAACACAAGTACCAAGGACTATATCGTCTTCAAAATTGAGGTTGATAGCTGCGTCTTTGATGATGAGTTTTAAGAAGTTTAGGTAATTTTTACCAAACATCTTGCTGGCATCCTGCGGGAGTTGGGTAGCAAGGTTGTCTACTCCAAAGATTCTGACTCCATTGACTTCTACAGTTTGATCAGGTTGAGAAAGTGCGCAATTTCCTCCAGATGATGCTGCAAGGTCTATGATAACTGAGCCTGGCTTCATGGCAAGTACGGTCCTTTCTTCTACCAAAAGAGGTGCTTTTCTTCCTGGTATTTGGGCAGTTGTAATGATTGCGTCAGCTTTTTGAGCGTGCTCATGAATGGTGTCCTTTTGTTTTTGGATATATTCTTCAGATTGTTCTACAGCATAGCCGCCAGCTCCTTTGTCTTCTTTGGCTCCTTCTACATCGATGAATTTGGCACCGATAGAAAGTACTTCTTCTTTGGCTGCCTTTCTGACATCAAAGGCATACACTGTGGCTCCTAGTCTTTTGGAGGTTGCGATGGCTTGTAGCCCAGCTACTCCTGCACCGATCACCATTACCCTGGCTGGAGTGATACTGCCAGCAGCAGTCATGAACATTGGAAAAAACCTAGGAAGGCTATTGGCCGCAAGTAAGGCTGCCTTGTAGCCGCTTACAGTAGCCATAGAGGAAAGTACATCCATGCTTTGAGCACGTGTAGTACGTGGCACAAGCTCCATACTAAAAGCAGTCCGTTTTTCTTTCAAGAGGAATTTGGTGAGGTCTAGGTTATAGAGTGCCCCCATTTGTGCCAAAAGTACCGCGTCCGGCTTCATTTGGCTGATTTCGGTGGTAGCAAGTGATTGAATACCGCAAATCATGTCTGCTGTGGTCAATATAGCTTCTCGAGTGGCAATAGTAGCACCTGCAGCTTCATAGGTGGCATCACTTGCAAATGAGGCTTGCCCAGCTCCTGATTCTACGACTACAGCTGTGCCCCAAGAAAGTAAGGTTTTGACCGCCTCTGGGAGTAAAGCCACTCGTGCTTCTCCCGTTGGTTCTTTGAGAATGCCTATCTTCATGTGTTAAGGTTGTATTGGAATAGTGTTAAAGTTTTGAAAGGCTTGCTTTCAAAGTTTAAAACTATCAAAAAGAATAAGATAAAAAAGTGATTTTTGTCATTATGATTTGCAATGTTTCAAATATTTGAATTAATGCTTGCCATTTCTGATAAAAAATAAAATTATGTATGGTGTTTGGGTTAGTTTGATTCAAACAATCCTATTGTTCCTCCAACCCAATCTTTGTCTTTGTTGAATTTGACGCCTATCATTTCTCCTCTACTGAGCCTTACAAGGTTGGTCATGAGGGTTGGCTTCTCATCTTTTTCTGGCCAAACAAGAAGCATTCTGACTTCTGCTTTGACTTTGGTATCTGGAGCTTGTAAAATGGGTATATAATTCACCTTTTTTTGGAGTATATAGAGGTCTTTTTCGACCACAGCCTCTATGTCAGAGGGTTTGACGTGAAATACTACACCGCTTCCTGAAAACGAGAAAAGTGGCTTTAGGACGTAGTTTTCCAAATCTTCAGGAATACGTTGTAAGTCGGATAGTAGGGTTGACTCAATGAAATATGGCCCACTGAGCATCGGTAGCATGTATTTGCTGATTCGAAAAAACCAATTGGGATGTCCAGCCCATTCAACATCCAAATCTTCTTTGAAGTCAAATGCTAGCTTGAGATCCGTTCTGGTATTTAGTTCATCAAAGATGACACGATTGTATATTCTTTTGATTTGGACTAGATCACCTTGCTCGCTTTTGTAAAATAGTTTCTGCCCTTCCTTGATCAGGTCTGTAACGCAAAGAAATGGAATCGAAAGGTCTCGGGTGCAGTAATAAAAGTCTATTTTTGTGTTTTGCTTTTCTGGCTCAATTTCTAACAGTACCACTTCTGAAGGAGCATGTCCGTTAAGAATGGTTTCACTCAGCTTTTGTAAATAGGATGTTTTGTCTAGTTGTCCAAAGTATGGAGTGAGGTCATTAAGCGAAGGGTAATGCCTTAGGAATTTTTCATGAAGATGATGTTGAAAATTGAAAACTGAAGGAAACCCTTGAACTTCTATGAGTTTTGGGATCACTTTTCCATCTTCCTCACAGATTCCGAAATCTACAGCAAGAAACTGAGTGTGCTGGTCCTCATTTGGCACATCGGTATTGAGGTTGACGGCACGTTGTGTCTTTGATTTGAAATCTTCAGTTTGTATAAAATTTACTACATCATCCGTTGCTTCAATCAATTGCTTTTTCAATTCTTTGGAAATGAAAAATGGAGTTTCTGCGATTCGAAAAGTAGGTAAATAATCAAAATCACTTGCTATATCTTCTAGAAGCGCTTTATACTTTTCAGGGCTAAACGCGTCGTTGAAAAGTGTTCTGTATTTTTGAATCATATCTTTATTCTTGAAAAATTTCTTGTTGTTCTAAAATGTTGCCCATAGCCTCTTTTAGGAAGTTTGGGATGAGTGTTTCATTGGTTTTGAATATTTTATCATCATCTACCAAGTGCTCAAGCATGGTTCTGTACTTGGCTTTCCCTTTTTTTGCTATTATTTTTTGCTTTACTTCTTCTTTGCGAAGGTGATTCATAAAACTAATAGGGTCAGCTTCAGGGTGGAATTGGGTACCGACAATTTCAGGAGAAAACCTGATTGCCATCAAAGCCCTTTCATACTCCAGGTGAGTCCTTATTTTTTCCAGAGCAATTATTTTTGCTCCCATGGCTTGGAATTTCTTCATCTTAGGCTGTACCACTTGATAATCTCTGGAGTCTACTGCCCAAAAGGGATTTCCCAAAGATTCAAAAAGACTATCCTCTAATCCTTCAGCTGTCTTGTGAATAGACATTACTCCAAATGACGTCGACTTTCTTCTCGAAAGTGTAGCCAACCCAAATGTGTTGACAGCCATTTGGAATGAATGGCAAATCAACAAAAGGTATTTTTTCCTTTTGTTGATTTTATTCCATTCTATCAAATTATACAGGAACTGACTATTTTTGAGATCCCATATGCCGTCACCTTCGAGTGGATCGCCAGGACCTCCTGTGGAGATATACAAATCATGGTCTTTAATGTCTGGAAGCTCTGCTTTTCCTCGGACATCATAGACCTTGTATGTTAATTGTCCTTCAAATCTACTAATGATATCCTTGATGCAGCGCATGCCTTGGTTGGGCTCGCCATCATACATATCTAGTATGGCTACGTTAATCATTACGCTTACTATTTTCTACAAAGATACACAGTCAATTCAAATAGGGTTATATGCCTTTAGTAAATTGAGATGTGATAAAATCTACAATTTTGTGATGGTCTTGGGTCTCCTCCCAAATTTTAAGCTGTTTGTCAGCTCCTGTACCTTCTTTGAGGATCTGATGTACATAGTTAATCTCCTCTCTACTACCAAGCTCATCTACGACATCATCTACAAAATCAAGTAATTCAACCATCAATTCTCTGTATTCGACTTCTTTGTTTTCTCCGAAATCTATCATTTTACCGTCGATTCCATAGCGTGCTGCTCTGAATTTATTTTCTCTTATCAGTGCGATTCGATAGATGTTGAAACTGGTGTTGGAAAGGTTCATTTTGTAGAGCTTCGCGACTACAGCTTGTATCAAAGCGACGATGCAGATGGTTTCTTGAACTGTCAAGCACATGTCACATATTCTGAATTCAATGGTGCTGAAAAAAGGATGCATTCTTAGGTCCCACCAGATTTTTTTTGGATTGTCAATGCAATTAGTTTTTACCAAAGTATTTAAGTAGCTATCATAGGCTTGTACTGTGTCAAAGTATTCTGGAAGACCAGTTCGAGGGAATTTCGCAAATACTTTTGCTCTATAAGCTTTGAACCCGGTGTTTCTTCCTTCCCAAAAAGGAGAGTTCGCTGATAGGGCATAGATGTGGGGTAAGAAATAGCATGCTTGATTCATGATTTTCAAGGCTATTTCCCTATTCTCTATACCCACATGAACATGAAGACCAAAGATTAGGTTGCTTCGTGCAGTGTCCTGAAGCTCATTGACTATGTTATGATACCTTGGATCATCTGTGATCTGCTGATCTTGCCATTTAGAAAATGGGTGTGTACCAGAGGCTCCGACTACCAAAGCTTGTTTGGCAGCGAGCTCTACTATTTTATGCCTTAAATAAGCTACTTCATTTTTGGCGTCCGTGATATTTTTACAAATATTGGTACCTACCTCCACCACTGATTGGTGCATTTCGGATTTTACCTGCTCTTTCAGAAAAATCTTTGCGCCATCCACGATTTTGGACATGTGGGAGCGAAGGTCACGAGTATGAGGGTCTATGATTTGGTATTCTTCTTCAACCCCTAAAGTAAAAACAGGTAATTTTTTCATCTTAAAAACGTTTTGCTGAATTCACTGCATCTTTCATAAATTTTCCCCAAGTCAAGTTGATTTGACCTGGTTTTTGACTTTTTGCATAGGATATGGCCAATTTTGCAGATTCTTCCACTACCCATTCAAAATTTTCTTGACCTACTGAATTGATATCCGCGTCAGGTGCAGGGTTTCCAAAGTCAATTGCATAAGGAATCCCATCTCTAACCGCAAATTCCACGGTGTTGAAATCATATCCTAAACCTTGACATAGCGCTATGGTATATTCTTTAACCTTGGTAAGTAGCTTCTTTGAAGCTGGAGGACCATCTATCACATAGCGCAGGTGATGAGGATTGCGTGGTTCATACTGCATGATCCTCACCGCTTTTCCACCTAAGCAATACACCCTGAAGTATTCTGTAAAGACAATTTCTTCTTGAAGCAGCATTACCAACTGTCCAGTTTCTCTATGCTTTTGGAAAAACTCTTCTTTACTTTCTAATCTATATACGTTTTTCCAACCACCACCAGCATAAGGCTTCATATAGGCAGGGAATTTCACATATTCAAAGATTCCTTCCCAATCCAAAGGCATTTTTAAGTTCCTAAATGACTTAGCAGTAGTATCAGTAGGATGCTCTACAGAAGGTAATAATACTGTATTGGGTAAGGGAACACCAAGTGTGTCTGCGAGGGCATTGTTGAAAAACTTATCATCTGCTGACCACCAAAATGGGTTATTGATCACTGCTGTTCCTGTCAATGCAGCATTTTTCAGGTAAGCCCTATAGAAAGGGACGTCTTGAGATATCCTGTCTATGATTACTGCATATTCTGTCAATTGATTTTGTACCACTTTATCAATGGTGACAGCTTCGGCCACTATTCCTTTGATGTTTTGTTGATTTACTCTTTCTATAAATGCATGGGGAAAAGTGTCTTCCATGCCAAAAAGAATTCCAATTTTTTTCATGTTCTTTTATTTAGTTTTTCTTTTAATACTCAATTTCTAAAGAGATTCTTCGGCTTCTTAAAATAGATTTTGCTGTCAAGAAATCTTTTACGCTAAAACTTATAAGTTTAAATAATTAGTTGAATTTAATTCTGGATAGGTAATGAGGAAACATTTCTTTCCATACTGGCCAATCATGGTTTCGGTCTTTGCGAACATCTAGCCAATGACCCACCCGCTTTCCTTCAAGTACATCACTGAGCTTTATATTTGCCTCAAAGCAAATGTCCCAGTTTGAAGTGCCTAATACAATGTCCATTTTCCATAATTCTCCATCATGTAGATCTCTGAGAAACTCCAATGGGGAGTGGTAATAGATGTCTTCGTGCTGATAACCGTGCATGAAGCTTCTGATCTCAAAGGCTCCAGACATTGAAAACATATGACTAACATAACCAGGGTGACGAAACGCAAAGTTGGCAGCATGATAGCCACCAAAACTACAGCCAGCCATCACTACTTTGCCTACTGGGGTGTTGTATCTGATTTTCTCTACGATATCATGGCAAATCATACGGTCATAGGCAGCATGGTTTTGAATGCGGTCATGAGGATGAATTCCTTTATTGTAAAAACTATCACGGTCGTTGCTCATGGGGCAAAATACCTGAACCAAACCTTGCTCGATAAACCAACGTGCTGATTCAATTAATCCCATGTCTCTGTTTTCATGAAATGAACCCATGGAAGTAGGGAACAACACCACAGGATACCCGGCGTGGCCAAAAACAAGCATTTCAACGTCTCTGTGAAGATGTGGCGAGTACCACTTAAAATATTCTTCTTTCATATTAAATAATTTGTGCTTCGTCTATTAATATTAAGAGTAATTCATCAAAGTCAAAAAAAAATCCTCGATTAATTTCAATATCAGTATAAAATTGGGTTTGGAGAATTTAAAATGATTTTTTATTTGCAGGCAAGAAGTTAAGGGACTTGGACTCAACTATCAACATTTCGAACCGACTTTCAAATGATGTTGATATATTAAATACTCTATATCAAGATATAGTTTTCATGATTTCTTCTTTTAGGTTAAAGATTTAATTATGAAGCATCACCAGGATTCAGCCTCCACTGAATGCAAGAGGAAACGAAATAAATAGTAAGCAAAGCGCCACTGCTTTATGCCCTAGTCTCTTGCCATGTGTGGGGGATGACATCCTAAATCGCTGAGAAATTGAATAGAAAATAAAACTGACAGCTTCAAGCAATCATTAGTATTTGAGAAATGGAAAACTATCTTAAAGCGGCTGCTTTTAACTGTAAAGTCATCAATGATGCGACAGGCGGAGATTTATTATAAAGATATTCTGTCGGGATTGCTGACCAAATCGGATGATGGGGAGTATGTATTTCAAAATGCTAAGCAAAATATTCAAGGTTCTGTTCTGGTGTTTTACCCTTTTTTATAACATCTTATTTTAGACGTTAATTTACAATAGAAAATAGGCTTAAAATATTGGAAAACAAAAATCAGCTGAAATATAACTTTGACAAAATATGCCATTTATGCCGAACTTATATAAATTTGTGTTATATTTATCAAATAAAAACAATTTTGGCAGAAACGTTAGGGAAAAATATCGGTCGCTATTTTATGGAAAGTGAAAGACTTTCCAAGCAGAAGCTTGTGGAGTCAATAAAAAAGGATTTTCCATCCTGGTCTGATAACACAATCAATATGTACCTGTCCAAACTAAAAAAAGAGGGGGTAATAAATACTCCTTCCAGAGGGATATATGAGATGGATCGTAGCATTCCTTTTCAACCCAATATTTCAAATAATTTAAAGAAATTATTTAATAAGGTAAAACATGAATTCCCTTATATCGCTTTTTGTATTTGGGATACGTTGTGGTTAAATGATTTTATGCGTCATCAGCCATTTAAACATTATGTCGTTATTGAAGTAGAAAAAGATGCGTCTGAATCTGTATTTGCCTTTCTAAGAGAAAGCAATAAAAACGTTTTCTTTAATCCTGGTGAGGAAATATTTGACCGATACATTCATAATCAAGATAAAGTTCTTATTGTGAAAAATATGGTTTCGGAGTCTCCTTTGATGGAAAAAGATAAAATTAATATCCCTGCATTGGAAAAGTTATTGGTGGATATGTTGATAGATACAACACTTTTTTCGGCACAGCAAAATGAAAGAGAGTTTATTATAAGAAGTGTAATGCAGAAATACACTTTAAACCAATTGAAGATGCGTAGATATGCCGCCCGAAGAAACAGAGAAGAAGAAATTGAAATACTGATAAATATAAGTTTGGCAAAATAATGTTATTTGTGCCAATAATATAAAACCTGATAGATACAAAATCATACACAATAGAATGGATTACCAACTTAAGAAATAAGTTGGGAAAGCGAATTGACCCAAAGCTTATTGAAAAAGTAATATATGCTTTAACACTTTTGGAGCAACTGCAATTGAATAATCTGAATTTTGTGTTTAAAGGCGGAACGGCTCTACTTTTAGCAACGGAAATACCTAAGCGGTTTTCGATAGATATTGACATCATTACAGAAGAACCTGAGGATAAAATCAAGGAGGTTTTAGAAAAGATAAGCCAATTAGAAATGTTTATCCGTTGGGAAGGTAATAACGACCGAAAACATACGCCAGATGCACCCATCGGACATTTCAAGATGTTTTATAAAAGTGTTGTAGATAGTCACGAAGAGCCGATACTATTGGATTTATTATACACGTCCAATACATACCCTGAAACAAAAGAATATCCAATAAATCATAATTGGTTAGCCACGTCGGGGAAAAATACGATAGTTGTATTGCCAACGTTTGAGGCTATTTTGGGAGATAAGTTAACGGCTTTTGCACCCAAAACCACAGGCATATTATATTCAAAACACCGTCCAGTCGAAATCATTAAACAATTGTACGACATAGGATTTTTGTTTGACCAAATAACTGACCTCAACGTAGTAAAAGAAAGTTATTCGAGAGTGGTGCAAGAAGAAATCGGCTATCGAAAGTTAAATATGGATGCTGACGAGGTATTGAAAGACACCTGGCAGACTTGCTATACATTGGCGGAAAGAGATACAAAATCTGATGAATTCAAGCACCTACAATTGGGGATTAAGAACTTTACAAATTTTATTATTGACCGTTTTTCAATCGTAGAAGCCATAACAGCATCATCTAAAGTTGCCTATCTGACATCATTACTGAATAAAGAAAATCAGGAAATCGAACGGTTTAAAAATCCGTTGGAAATCAAAGATTGGTTGATTGATGAGCAAACATACAATAAATTGAATAAGTTAAAAAAGACCAATCCGGAAGCATTTTTCTATTGGTATAAGAGTATTAATAATTAAGAGCAAATTATTTTAACAGAAAACTTGGAACAGGGTCAAGTGGGTATTTATCATGAAGCGATAATCATTTTCAGCCCATCAAAAACTTTGCTTCAGCAACAGCCTCTATATCCTCGAAAAAGTTCAATATAATTCCGCCTCCCGCTAGTCGAGTGGAGTTGGCAGGATTACAAATCTTAACAAGTAAGTGATTTATGTTTTTTTAAATAAACATATATTTTATATAATTTAAATTGTTGTAAATACCGTTTATGTTTAAATATGTTTTATTTAAATAATTTTTAACACTGGTTTTAACTATTTGGTAAATTATTTGTTGTAATTTTAAACTAGTTGTTTGCCAAGAAATCAACCTATCACCTAGAAGTATTTTTCTTGGATATCTAGCATCTTAAGTGATGTGTATTTTGAGTATCGTTTCTTCAAGTTTATTTGAGTGAAACATTTCCTCTTTTGAAGGAAAAACAATTTGATTTAACTCTGATTTTCGAGTTTTTAAGCGTAGCGTATCCTTATGAAAGCTTTATATGAAGCGATCATAGCATTTGATTACCCACATTACTAAACCAACTATTATATGATCGAATATTTGAATAGAACGATGCAAGTGCCATGCGGCATAACTTCATTCGTGGGAAATACAGGTCTTGTGAGACTTTCCAAACTTTTCCCTGACAAGCAGGTATATGGAAAGCTCGAGCTAATGAATCCAGCTGGAAGTATCAAAGATCGTACAGCAAAATTTATCGTGGAAGAGTCCATGAAACATGGACTTATCGATAGGAATTCAATAATTGTGGAGAGCACATCTGGTAATATGGGTGTTGGTTTGGCACAAATTTGCTTGTATCATCACCTAAAATTGAAGCTAATCGTTGACCCCTACATCAATACACAAACCTTGAAACTTATCAAAGCTTATGGCGCTGAAGTGGAAATGGTACAAACACCAGACGAATCTGGTTCTTATCTGAGTGCTAGAATAGCCAGGGTCAAAGAAATTCTTGAGCAGCATTCCAACGCTTTTTGGGTAGAGCAATATGAAAATCCACTAAACCCGATGACTCATCACAATACTTTTAAGGAAATTGAAGAGCAATTGGGTCAAGCCCCAGATTTTATCCTTTCGGCAACTAGTACATGTGGTACTTTAATGGGCTTGGCTGAAGGGAGTTGGTGTGAAGAGAATCTTGTCAAAGTAATTCCTGTTGATGCTTATGGTAGTGTGATTTTTGGAGGTTCCCCTGCAAAAAGGGTTATACCTGGTTTTGGAGCATCTGTTCCTGCCAAGCTTTTAGACAGAAGGCTGATACATCAGCCACAATGGGTTCACGAATGGGAGTGTATTGTAGGCTGCAAAAAATTACTGAGTCAGGAAGCGATATTGGCAGGTGGCTCCACGGGAGCCTTAGTGGCTGCTGTTGAGAAATTAGAAATGGGACGAGATGAAAAAGCTGTGATCATCATTTGTGACCGTGGCGAGAGATACCTAGATACTATCTTCTCTGATCAATGGATCTTAGAAAACTTTGGGTACGAAACCTTATCCTTAATCAATGAAAAAGCATATGACTATGTGGGGAATTGATTCAATAAGAAACCTTTCTTGTCAAAGCAAGTCGTTGCTTGAGGATTTTCACAGTGGCACTTATGCTCAAGAGGCCAATCTAAGAATTGCAATAGTAGGAGGAGGACCTAGAGGTGCTTATGCGATAGAACGACTTGCAAGTGTATGGAACTCCAAAGGGAAAGGAAAAACTTTAGAAATTGTTTGCTTCAACAAAACACCTGATTTTGGAACAGGTCCTAATTTTTCAACTTCCCAACCAGCATATTTGTTGATGAATAACCCTATTGGTCAAGTCAATTTTTGGACCGAAGAAAAAGAGCAGTTGATTCATGATAGACCAAATTTGGTAGAGTTTATCAAAAGGTACAAAGTTGACAAAGAGAAGCATGTTCAGCCTGACCAATTTTGCTCACGAGCACTGACTGGATTATATATCAAGCATTGTTTTGTCAAAGTGATAGAAGCATTACCTGCTAATATTAGAGTTCATTTGATAATAGATGAGGTAGTCAGTCTTCTTGATGAGGAGGGAAAAGTCAAACTTCAAACCCAGTCTGGAATGCTAGGAAGTTTTGATGAAGTTATTTGCTGTTCAGGCCACAGCTATACATTGGATACCAAGGAGCGACATATTTATGATGGAAAAATGCAAAACTCTACTAAAGGATTAGTAAATCAAATCTATCCTATAGAGAACATAAGCAATCAAAAAGTTAAAGGCGAGAAAGTAGTCGTCAAAGGTCTTGGACTTACAAGTATTGATGTGATCCTTGGACTCACAGAGGGAAGAGGTGGAAAATTTTATCGAGAAAATGGAAAACTCAAATACTTACCGTCAAGAAATGAACCACATTCAATTTATGCATATTCTAGATCTGGGATCCCAATGATGGCCAGACAGCCTCCACTGGCTGATAAAGTTTTTACTTTGAGGTTCTTTTCTCAAGAATCGGTTGATTATTTATGTCGTAGCTTCAATAAACTTGACTTTAGGAAGCAAGTTTTACCTTTCATAGTGCATGAGTTTCGATACCAATATGTAATGCATTTGTTACACTTTTACACCAATCAGCATATCCCTCAAGACAAAACTTTGTGTGACTTGGAACATTGTGCAGGACTCTTATTTCCAGGTTTCAAACCATTTGATTTGAATGAATTTCTTAGTCCAAAGTTCAGCTCTATACGGGCGCCACATCAAGCTGTGAAATACCTGAGATTGAGTGCAAACCCAGATAAAGCTAAACCTTTACAAGCTTCTCGTATTGCTATGTCAGCCCTTTGGGCAAAAATATACCCTTTATGTCAGCAACTTTATGCTTTTGGGAAATTGACGGGAACAAGTCAGCGTTATTTTGACAGGCATTTTTATAAGAAAATACAACGCACAGCATTTGGCCCGCCCAAAGAGAATGTAGAAAAGCTTTTGGCATTAGCAGACACAAGTATTTTGAGTTTCGGAAAAGGTGAGTTAGCAAAAACAAATAAAGTTGCAGTGCACAATGCGTCCGGCAAACCTGAACATAATAAAATTGCAAAGACCTGTATTGATGCCAGAATTGCAAAGTCAGCTGGATTTGCTACTCAGCCAGAGTATATTCAACGACTTTTGAATTTACAAAACGTCAACTTTTTTGATAATGATGGCTATACCCCTGGTTGTCTGGCTTTGGATCAAATAGGTAGGGTAGTCAGTCAAGAAAGGATTTGTATGTATGGAGTACCTACTGAAGGATGGACACTAGATAATGAAAGTTTATCGAGAACAAACAATAACCTACTATCCAATTGGATTCAAACGAGTTTAATAAAATATACTAAAAATGAAATATTTGCCTTTAACACCCATTTTACACCCTTGGATAGAAGAGCTTAACAAAGACCACGATTTAATTTTTGATTGGATAAGTAAATTTGGTTCTCCTATCAATTTGATCAATTTGGATGTGTTCGGAGAGAATTTTCAGGAATTTGAGCAGGTCTTTAATAAGTATGGTCTCAAACACAAAATATTTTTCGCAAGAAAATCTAATAAATGTAAAAGTCTCGTCTGGGCAGCCAAAGAGTTAGGATTCGGAGTAGATACAGCAAGTATTGAGGAACTTGAAGACTGCGTGGCTATTGGGTTGGAAGCATCATCAATTACAGTCACTGCCGCTATCAAAAACCAAAAACTTATAGAATATGCTGTAAAGCATCAGATACCGCTTATTTTGGACAATGAGGACGAATGTGATTTATTGCAGAAAGTACTTCAGGAATATGATGAAACCTTAAATGTTGGGATTAGGCTCAGTGGTTTTCGGCACAAAGAGCAAAGACTTTATTCAAGGTTTGGTTTTGATGTGGAGAAGGTTAAAGATTTTCTCTTTTTGCATTTCAATCCTCGAGGGAAATTCAACAGGTTAAATTTTGATGGATTTCATTTTCATCTGAATGGCTACAGTGTGTCAGAGAGAGCTTCTGCACTTTTTCAAACCATAGCTTTAGCCGATGAAATAAGGCCACATGGATTCGATACTTCATTTATTGATATAGGTGGTGGGATTTTGATGAATTACCTCGCTTCAGCAGCTGAATGGGACGAGTTTCACCAAGCTTTGAAAGAGAGTGCTAAAAATGAAAAGGAGGAAGTAACTTTTCAGAAAGATCTACTAGGGATGACTTTGCAGAATGGACAGGTAGTAGGTGAACCAAAGGTCTATCCGTACTTCAATAAATTGTCTCAAGGTAAGTTTATAGAAGAAATTTTATTAACTGAAAAGCAAGGTCAACGTTGCTACGATTTGCTTAATGAGAGAAATATTGAACTAAGAATAGAGCCGGGGAGATCAATTTTGGCTCAAGCGGGACTTACTGTAGCAAAAGTAGCCTATCGTAAGCAAGATGCAGAAGGCCGCTTATTGGTAGGGTTGGAGATGAACAAATCACAAATGACTAGCGCTAGTGCAGATTTTTTGGTTGACCCGCTGTTTATTCCACAAGAAAAGTTGAATTCAGAACCATGTGAAGTTTACTTTGTCGGAGGATATTGTCTTGAGCAAGACTTTATTTTGAAAAGGTGTATTAGGTTACCACAGTTTCCACAGATTGGTGATTTGCTGTGTTTTGTAAATACTGCGGGATATATGATGCATTTCTATGAAAGACAAGCACATGGGTTTGACTTGGCAAAAAACCTAATCATTGGAACCAAAAGGACATGGGAGGCTAAATCAGACGAGATCTTTTGGGAGGCACGGTTAAATACTTGATAAGTTGTGAAATTACAGGATGTTATTGGTACACTTTATTGATTTTTGACCAGAGCTCATTATCAAATTTGGATCCGGCGAATACTGGATTGTTTGGATCTGATGCATTTCCCATTCTTACAACGACCATATTTTTACTTGGTACAACATAAAGTCTTTGGTCAAATGCCCCCATAGCCGCATACATGTCAACGGGGGCATTTGATACAAGCATCCCTGGATATATATTTCTGTCACTGGGTAACATGTAGTTTTCTTTGCCATTGAGCCACCACATATAACCATAAGATGGATTTAGATTTTGGGAAGTAGATATGCTTTGAATGAACAACTCTTCATCAATAATTTGCTCGTTCATCCATTTCCCTTTATTTAGAGCCAGAATTCCAAATTTTGCCATACTTCGTGCAGTACTGTGGTATATTGTAAAGACAAGACCAAAATTCCAATACCCGTCCATCCCTATTTTTTCTTTGAGGTTTTTATTGAAATAATTTTCGTAAGAACTGCCACTTGAAACTTCTGTGATTTCAATTAATTTTTGAAAAATATTGCTGTATGCCCATCTAGAACTTGCATCTGCGATATAGGTTATATTTTGTTTTACCATGAGCTGCTTACTTTCATCGTTTCCAGCAGACATGTTCAATAAATTTTTCACAGTGATTAGGGCTTCTTTTTCAGAAGGCATGTTAGTCCACCCGGTGCCCAAATAATCAGATACCTTGCTATCGATCTGAATTTGATTATTTTGAAGGGCAATTGTGGAGGTAGTTGCTACGAGTGTTTTTCCAGCACTATTCCATTCCCAACTGTCTGATACGCTATGACCATCAAAATATTCTTCTAATACGATCCTGCCATTGATAAGTATCATGAATGCTTTAGTGTTTGACTCAATTAGGTAGTTTCTTAACTCTGGTATGGCATCTTTATTCCAACCCAAGGATGATATACTTTCTGTTTCCCAATCACTGCCAGAATTTGGCGGGAAGTACATGTCTTGATTTGTACCAGGTTGATTTTCTTTGAAATCATCGCACCCTAAAATCAAAGATAATAGTGGAATCAAAATAAGTTGCCGCATAGTTCTGGTATTAGATGTTTTTGAAAGGATTGTCTTGAGCGTCTATTCTTAAACTCAATTAATCAACCTTTGCTAATTTACAAATTTTTAAAAATGGATCTTACCTTGATTAAAGAAATGAAATAGACCGAAGTGCCATTTTTTTAATCTTCTGGTTTTACATTAACGACTTTGTTCGATGAGAGTAGTTTATGTCTTTTTCTTGAAGGTCAAATTGTATATCACCATTTACCTTGGAAGCTCGTGTAATATCTTCTGATAGCATAATACTGTAAATAGGTGATTCGGTTTTTGTTAAGAAATCACCAAATTTCAAATGGAATGTTTTTTCACTGACCAGGCCTACCTCATTTACGGTTTCGATAAGTTTACATACAGTTTTACTCAAAAGGTAATAATCAGCTGAAGGTAAAATACTTGGTAAACTTGCTTACCAAGGGTAGACAGTGATGATCTGATTATTTGCTTTTAGTTTATGGAATTCAAGCTTATTTATCATAAACTTAGGCCCAAACCTAGCCTTCAAGTCAACTTTGATTTTATTAAATTCAAATACTTTTTGTGTTTGTTTGACTTCGGCGTAGCATAAGGATTCAGTTTGATAATGATGTAAGACGAATTTATGATTGATTGCTTTCCAACTTTCAATCAAATCTCTTTTAAGTGGTTTTCTTGGGTGATTTTGATTTGTTTCAATTTGTGGGTCAAGGACATATAGATTGAGTTCTTTGGAGATATTTTCCACAAACTCCATGGCTTCCAAAGCAAAATAATCTGGTTTGATATACTCAATGTTGAGTAAGAGAGATGCAAAAATAAAACCCTAAAAACAGTCAAACAAATCTTGACCTTCCTCATCTAACTCATAGTCCAGTCTTTCGATATACAACCTAGTCAGGGTATCCCTGTTCTCCAGAATCCATTTATTCTTACCTACTAGGTGAGCATTAGATTGACTATTGATATCATGTTCAATCGTTTTGATGCTTAAAGCAACACCTTTTTTGGAATAAAAAATAAAGATCAAAAGCCATTGTGTACGATATTTTGTTGGTTTTATGATCTTTTTCTATTTAAGGTATTCAAAAAAATAAAAAGTTTTATCAAGTATTCAATACAACTGGGTGTTAAGTAATCAGGCGGGCATAGTATTTCAGTTTTTTAGTATTGGTTTTGCTAATCTTTTGAATTTCAAGAAGAATAAATAAAACGCATCTTCAAAATGCTTGAAGTTGATGTTTCCATTTTTGTATTGATATTCACCTACGATGTCGAACCTGATGTCTTTATGCCAATCGATTTCATGGATATAGTGATCGGCCACTTTGATGAGAAGTTTTCGTTTTGTGTAGACTACGAATTCCTCAGCATAGCCAAATCCAGTTCCACTTCTGAACTTCACTTCTACAAATACAAGAATTCCCTCGTACTCAAAAATCAAGTCGATTTCTGCATATCCATGCCGGTAATTGGATACTTTGAACTCATAACCTTTGCCACTTAGCTAATCTTTGACTTGTTCTTCTGCAAGCTTTCCTTTTTCATTGTGTGTTGCCATGACAATTATTCATTAATTTTGAAAAGTAAAAACTGTTTGCCTATTTCGGACTTCATCAATTCAAGAACTGAATCGCTTCAATTGGCGTTGGATAATAAAAGAAATTTATACCCACTGTGAATAAAGTTATCAATAAAAAAGTAAAATTTCTAGACCTTGGTAAAAAGGACTACAAAGAAACCTGGGATTTTCAGGAAGAAATTTTTGCAAAAACTGTCACTTTGAAGATAGAGAATCGCAAGGCCGGTGAGGAAAATCAACAATTGACCGAGAATTATTTACTTTTTGTAGAACACCCCCATGTCTATACTTTGGGTAAAAGTGGTGAGCTTTCTCATTTATTGTTGGATGAATTTGCATTAGCGGAAAAGGGAGCGACATTTTATAAGATCAATCGTGGTGGAGACATTACCTACCATGGCCCTGGTCAGTTGGTGGGCTATCCGATATTGGATTTGGATAATTTCTTTACGGATATCCATAAGTATTTGAGACTCCTAGAAGAGGCCATTATTATGACTTTGGCAGATTATGGAATTGAAGCAGGTAGAATAGATGGGCTTACGGGGGTTTGGCTGGATCATGTAACGCAGAAGAATCCGAGAAAAATATGTGCTTTGGGAGTGAAGTCTAGCCGGTGGGTGACCATGCATGGATTTGCATTCAATGTAAATGCAGATTTGAGTTACTTTGGAAATATAGTCCCTTGCGGTATAGCCGATAAGGCTGTCACATCCATGCACATGGAACTGGACAGACCAGTAGATGAGCAGGAAGTAAAAGATAAAGTCAAAAAACACATCGCTGCACTATTCGAAATGGAATTAGAGTAGGTTATACTTTTTAAATAGGTCAAAGTTTAGTGTACAAAGTTGACTGGGATAGACCAGAAATGTTTTCTGGATCAAAAAATAAATGAATCTCATTCGATGAAAAGCGGTTGAATTTTGTCAAATATTATGCCTATTTAAACTAATAGGTATTTGACTTGTACGATCAATCTTCTAGAATGAAGAAAATAGCTAGTTCATTAATTTAGGAATAAGAAAAAGAAACTTTCAATAAAGAGTAAATGAAAAAAGATATAGATTTTCATCCAGTCACAGGTGTGAAATTGGCCATTGCCAAGGATTATGTCAATGGAAATGAAGAGTGGTCGGTATATATTATCAACCTCAACCTCATAGAACTCAATACTGTGATGATCACTTCCAAAGGATACGGGATCATAGATGGAGAGCAGCGTAAGACGTCTACTTTGCGCCACATGATTGAGCAGTTGGGGTCACAATCTATTGCAAAGGTGGAACCGATTGATCCTTCCGTTTTTGTGCTGAACAATGAGTTTTGGGTGAGTTATTATATCTTGGATCAGATATTTGACAAAAAGTTTATCTTTACTGAAGGAAGTATGGATCCTTCACATATCAGAATGATTCCTGAACTGGGACTAGAAGGTGTCCTGCATGGTTAAAATCACAATCCTATGAAACATTTTTTTGAAGAATTGAATGATATCCTATTCTTAGATATAGAAACAGCATCTATTGAGCCAGGTTATGAATTGCTTTCTGAAAGGTATCAAGAAGAGTGGCTGAAGAAAGAAAGACATTTACATGGGGTCAAGGAAGAGCTTGTTCCTGGAAGTTTGTTTTTTGAAAAGGCAGGGATTTATGCCGAATTCGGGAAGGTGATTTGCATAGGTGTAGGTTTCTTTCACTTCGATAAAGAAACCGAAACATTGACCTATAGATCGAAGACTTTTGCAGAGCCTAGTGAATACCATACCCTAAAGGCTTTTAAAGAACTTTTGGATAAAAAGCCTTGGACACTTTGCGCCCACAACGGAAAAGAATTTGATTTCCCTTATTTGGCAAGAAGGATTCTCATCAATAGGATTCCTTTACCAGAACCACTACAGCTTGCAGGCAAAAAGCCGTGGGAAGTCAGGCACTTGGACACTTTGGAGTTTTGGAAATTTGGGGATTACAAACATTACACAAGGTTAGAGTTATTGGCAACTGTTTTTGATATACCTACTTCCAAAGATGGTATAGATGGATCAAAAGTAAATGAGAGCTACTACAAGCATAATGATCTCCAGACTATCCGCACTTATTGCTCCAAAGACGTGCTAGTTACAGCACGAATTTTCTTGGCGTTTCGGGGTATTCCACCCGAGCTTGATTTTGAGATCGTCAATTTGGATGAAGAACAAGCTTAATTTGATTTTGGTATGGTGATTTTTCATGGTTCTACCAGATGCAAATTCAAAGTAGAACTTATGTTATTTCAAAATAGAGTTTATGAATCTACGGAACTTTGCCAGCGGCCAAATTAAATATTGACACTTAGTGTCAATGATTTGATGAGGAGGATTGAAATGGTTTAATTGTGATCAAATATAAAATACTGATCATGATTATACTTAAGTTTAATGAAAGGTTTCCAGATGAAAAGTCTTGCATAGAATTCTTCAAGGCAAAAAGACTCAAAGAAGGGGTAGTATGTAAGAAATGAAAGGGATTAGATCATTACTTGCTTCACGCCAAGAATATGTTTCAGTGTAAAAGCTGTAGTTTTAGAACAAGCCTTAAGAGTGGTACGGTCATGGAAAACAGTAATCTTACACTTAAGGAATGGCTAACCGCAATCACCTTCTTTACAGCAACTAAGCAGGGCTTTAGTGCGCTGGAACTCCAAGGTCAGATGGGTTCATATAGCTATTAGTAACCTCAAGGGTGATTTAAGGAAATTTAAAATGATTTCCGAGAAGTATATCCAAAACTACCTCGATGAGTTCTGTTATAGGCTAAACAGAAGATATTTTGGAGAAAAACTATTTGATAGACTTGTTATTGCGTCAGTTCAGCCTTATTGGCAAAGTAGCGTATAATCATATAAATCTTTAACCTAAAAGAAGAAATCATGAAGACTATATCTTGATATAGAGTTTTTAATATATCAACATCATTTGAAAGTCGGTTCGAAATGTTGATAGTTGAGTCCACCACACTGTCCAAAGTCGAAAATTTCGACTTTGGACTTATTTTTTTAGATTCTAACATGTTGTTAATCAGGTAGAAACTTCGAAGTGCTTCATTGACTAAAGTGGTTCGATGTTGTGTTCCGTCAAAACACCAATTTTTGGGATAGATCGAACCAAATATACGCCTTTTCAACTCCACGTTAGCTGTAACATACAGATTATCAATATTTGAAGCCATTTTCAGAACACTATCCAAAAACTTAATAGGTTGCAGGTCAAGTGGTGGTGCAACCTTAGCCAACTCGATTTCTAGACTGGTTATTTCAGCTTCACAATCTCGTTTCATTTCCTTATAATCTTCAGGGGTTATGGATTCGTTTAATAGCAATTTTCTAGCCTTAGCCATTTTATTGTTTTCCTGATCTATAAGATCAACAATTTGTGTTTTACCTTTATTTCTGAGTTTTTTTCCTTATCAAAAAGTTGGGAAAAAATAGTTTTGATCACACCAATAAATTCAGGTTTAAGCTTGAAGTTAGCAAGATGTTTCACAAAGGAATCATTTACTTCATCAGCTTTGAACCGTACCCCACATTTGGAAGTACAATGATAGTAATGGTAGTTTTGCTTTCTGCCTTTAGACGCACTCGCGGTTAAAGACCTAGAACATTTTGGACAGTCAAGAAAACCCCTAAGGGGAATTTGCTCACTGGTAACTATTTGTGTTTTTCTGTTGCGCTTGTTGCCATCAAGTACCAACTGAGCCTCATTAAACAAAGTTTCAGTTATGATTGGTTGGTGTTGGCCTTTTACAAACACACCTTGTTCATCTTTGTAAGGGGGCACAAAGGTTTTTCCATAGTAGAATGGATTCCTGATAAGCCACCAGAAGTTATTTTTCGTGAGCTTGGAACCATTTTCCCTAGCTTTTTTTATAATTTGCTCACAAGAGTAATTACCTTCTGCAATGGTTGTGTAAATCCATTTAAGGTGAGCGGCTTCTTCTTCATGGACAACTATTGTAGGTCTGCCTTCAGGAGTAGTACGGTTACGATAACCATAAGGTGCTTTCCAAAGCCATCTACCATCCTTTCTGGCTCTTCGCATACCATGAAAAACATTGAGGGCTCTGCGGTCATTCTCGACTTCAGGAGCAGCCAAATAGAAAGCGAGCATCATTTTATTTTCTGGGACAGATAAATCCAGTGGTTGCTCTATTCCTTGAGGTGCCACCCCAAGTTTTCTTAAAATACTAATCATTTGATAAGCATCCCCAGCATTCCTACTAAACCTATCCCACTTTGTGAAAAGGACTAATTTGGCCCTCATTTTACGCTTTTTTATGTCGTCCAACATTTCTGTCCATGCAGGACGTCTAAAAGTTTTAGCTGAGTAATCTTCTTGAACAACTTTCCGAACTTCGATATCATTGTGCAGACAGTACTTTCTAAGTGACTCTTCCTGATGTTGGAGGGAGTACCCCTTGTCCGCTTGTTCGTCTGTACTCACTCGAATGTATAGAATCGCTGTTTTCTTAAGTATCTAGATTAAATGTTACTATAGCTAAAATACTGATAAAATTCAAAATGAACTCTGCCTGTTCTAAGTTAACATCCAATCCATGTTGTTTGCAGATTTTTATTATTTCATCTGGATAAATATCATATTTGTTGCTTTTCATGTCCTCTTTGTTTATTAAAAGAAAGTGGACTCAATTTGAGGTATATGACCAGATAAAAATCACACTGTATTTTGGAAGTGGGTTATTATTCTTGGTTTTGTGGAGTCAAATTTATGGGTGCAAACGGGAAGGACTATATTGTCGTCTATTCTGCCTGTTCTGTAGCGGGAGTCGGAATTATGTCGAACTTTTTCGAGGATATAGAAGCTGTTGCTGAAGCGAAATTTCTATTGGTCTAATTACAGTTTTTTTTAGTGCTATCGAAAATGAAAGCACATAGGGAAGAGGTAAAAGTGAAGTTGAAATAATTCGTCACACTATTTTTAAACAAGAACTAATAAATCACAATTCAAACTACTATTCATTTGACGATGAGGGGTTGTTATGACCTCCTTGTTTGGTTATTATGGAAATTTGGTTGAATGAGTCATTCATTTTTTAAACATCCTTACTCGAAAAAGCAAAGCAATGTATCCTTGCTCTAAGTAAGTGATGAAAATTAGATTGATTACTGATGAATTAAGGGTTTGTAATTGGGTAAAGAATAAGGGTTTAGATTTTAATATTAAGCTGATTTTTTGTTGAAATTTCTTAAAAAAATATCTTACTGAAAAAATCTTCTATTTTTTTTCGAGGGGTGTAAGAAATTAAATTTGGGGGTGTTTTCAGACTTAAAATGAAATGATCTATTAATGGTTCTAAATTCAATAATTTGTATTTGAAAATTTTCTTGTTTAGATCTATAAAATTCAGCTAGTTAGGAATTTTTCCTGAACAATAAAATACCTAGAACTAGGTATTTTTTGACAATTTTAAATTTTTAATATTTGTCGAGTATCTATTAGTTTCAAAATGTAAATGTTGTAAGTTAAGCTCATTTTGTTTGAGCTTAACTTACAAGCAAGGTATTGATGATTGGATTGGCTAGTAGCAATTAACTCACATCAATAAAAATTGCATTTATGCGTT
This sequence comes from Belliella filtrata, assembly GCF_022549775.1. Classification (GTDB taxonomy): domain Bacteria; phylum Bacteroidota; class Bacteroidia; order Cytophagales; family Cyclobacteriaceae; genus Belliella; species Belliella filtrata. The sequence goes on from NZ_JAKZGP010000007.1 coordinate 94,446, forward strand.
TAAAACTCATTTATACTAATAGTAGTTGGTTACTTTTTACAATCATAGGGTTGGTAGCCATAAATTTTAATTTAATTGCTCAAAATAATATTTACCCTACTTCTGGAAGTGTCGGTATTGGAACGACTGCCCCGATTTCAAATTCTAATTATTCAATTCTTGACATCAAAGGTAAATCGGTAACTCAAGGAGGGTACATCCAGCTGTCAACCTCAAATAATTCTGGACAAATCAGAATATTCTGTACAAATGACAGGTTGCTTTTTGATCTGCAGAAAGAGGGCATGTATTTTCAACATAGAAATGCCTCAGGGCAACAAATATATAGACTCAACCAGAATGGATCGGCAACTTGGAATGGAAATGCATCAAGTTACACAGAATTGAATTCCAATGCAAGCGGTCAATACCTTAGACAATATGCAAATAATGGAACAAGTCAGAGTTGGCTGATTAGAGGATACTCAAGTGGGGGAGTACAGGCTATTTTCAATGATGGAGGTATTGATGTAAATGGTGTTGTAAAAGCTAAAGAAGTAAAAGTGACTTTGTCAGGATGGCCAGATTATGTGTTTTCGCCTGGTTATGATCTGATGTCTTTGAATGCAACAGAGGAATTTATATTGAAAAATGGGCATTTACCTAATGTACCATCATTAAATCAGGTAATCCAAGATGGGGTCTCATTAGGGGATATGAGTAGGATTTTGCTAGAGAAAATTGAGGAATTAACACTTTATTTAATACAGAAAGATAAAGAGTTGGAGGTCATGAAGTTGAAAATTGAAGTTTTAGAAAATTTAAATAATTAAAGATGTTTCGATTTGTTTTTTCAATCCTATGCTATGTATTTGCTTTTAATGCTTACTGTCAAACAAATATTCATGGAAATTACAAAGCAGTAACAATTCCCTTAGATCAGAACGTTCCATACACTAAAACTTTGATCCTGCTACATGAAATTTATAATGGTACAGATTTGCCAAATAATTTTGTCGTTGGTTCCATTTTAGCAATGCGTGGAGATATAAACGCAATGCATCGTTTGAATGTTATGCAAATAAACTCTGGATCTGCGTACAGGAGTTTTGTTGCGTCATTAGATTCTCATGATCATGATGTGACAGGGTGGAAACTTAAAACCTGCTTTTATAATGGTAAAAAATATATGGCCTTAGATGTTCCTTACCTCCCTCAACAACATACTCTTGGATTTCAATTTGTAGGATGGGCAAACTCAAGTGGAGAGGAATTAAAGGTTGTGACATATGAAATGAATGGCATTGCTCAAAATCAAGATAAGCTTAGTGCTGTAATTGACTATGTCTCCACAGCAGTTTCTAGACGTGAAATTGACAAGTTTTTCATTAAAGGTAACCTCGGTATAGGGACAAATGTTCTCAATAACAAACTTGAAGTCAACGGTACCATCCGAGCCAAGGAAGTAAAGCTGGAAGCCACCAACTGGCCAGATTATGTTTTTGGAAATGACCACGAATTGATGCCATTGGAAGAAGTATATGCCTTTATCGAGGAAAATGCACATTTACCTGGTTTGAAGTCAGCTAAAGAATATGAGGATGAAGGGGTGAATATGCTGGAAATGAACCAGAAGTTGTTGGAAAAGGTGGAAGAGTTGACGCTGTATACCATAAGTCAAGAGAGGAAATTAAGAAATGTGGAGGCCGAGGTAGAATTATTGAAACTACTGATAAAAGAAAAATTATGAAAAAAGTCTGTACACTACTTTGTTTGGTGCTCTTATTTCTACCAGGCTATCTTTTTGGGCAAAGCAATACTTTTCCTACTAATGGAAACATAGGGATTGGAACATTAACGCCAACACGTAAACTAGAAGTAATTGGAGAAATTGGCACAAACTCTAATTTAGTCACTTCAAATCCAGCTAATAATGGCGCAGTGTCTTTCCTTGGTTGGATGAATAATATAGCAAGGATAAGGATTGGAGGAATTGGGGAGGGGGCTGCAAATGGCTTAGATATCCAAACTATAGCAGACGTAAGTCTAATGCGGTTGCTTCATAATGGGAATGTGGGAATAGGAACAACATCTCCAGCATATAAGCTTGACATTTCTTCAGGTGATTTGCCAGGGGTAAGAATAGGACCTAATTCCTTTTATGGGGAGAGTCTTTTTTTGGGAGGCTGGACTACAAACGTAACTTCTTCAAGAATTGCTACTTCCAATGGTAATCTTCATCTAGACAGTAAACTAGGTAGAAATATTTATCTAAATCATTATCATAATGGAAATATAATTGTCGGGGCTGGAACTAGTAAGGGCAATGTCGGAATTGGCGTTACTGTTCCCACACACCGCCTTGAAGTTAACGGCATCATTCGAGCCAAGGAGGTGAAACTAGAAGCCACCAACTGGCCAGATTATGTATTTGAAAAAGATTATGAGTTAATGCCATTGGAAAAGGTCAAATCCTATATAGATCAGAAAGGACATCTACCTGGTCTGAAGACGGCAAGGGAGTATGATGAAGAAGGGGTGAGTATACTGGAAATGAATCAGAAGCTGTTGGAGAAGGTGGAGGAGCTGACGCTACATTTGATCGAACAGGAAAAAAGAATCAAACAGCTGGAAAGAAAGCAACAAAATTGATCTAAGATGATGGCAAAAATTGTCTTAAAGTTTGTCCCCTTATTGCTTTTAGCTGTTGTTGGGGTATGTACTTCGATAGAGGCTCAGCAAAGTGGGAATATTACTGTGGGAGGGAATTTCAATACATTTTATCCAGTTACGTGGTTGGATGGAGGTTGGAGTTCCAGCCGACAGACAGAATTAGATATTGGACGCTCATTTATCCATACAAATAGCCAATTTAGAGGTTCTGTTTTGGCTTCTTTCAAATTCCATGTTACCGACTGGGGCCATCAATCACATTTCATAAATGCACACATTGTGAATAGTAATTCAGGAAATCCATTGACATTAGGCTTTATTGCTGGTTGGGAGGACTCTTCAAATGGAAATCAAAGTAGAAGGATCATCATTTGGCTTAGAGGTGGTGGGACAACATATTATTATAATGCTAATTACAATGTTTCCCCCATTGTTTATGATGGTATTCAAAATTCATTGCCATATGTGACCCACAATGGAAGTCATACTTATAATGAGAAATCTGAAGTAGATTTATATGTAAAAGTTTCTGGGACAGTTTTGCAACATCCCCTTCACTTAAGGGGTGGAAACAGTGCAATCATGGGAAACCTTGGTATTGGTACCACTGTTCCCACCCACCGCCTCGAAGTCAACGGCACCATCCGAGCCAAGGAAGTAAAACTGGAAGCAATCAACTGGCCAGACTATGTCTTCGAAAAAGGTTACGAGTTGATGCCATTAGAAGAGGTTAAATCATTTATAGATCAGAAAGGACATCTGCCGGGATTGAAGTCAGCTAAAGAATATGAGCAAGAGGGTGTAAATATGCTGGAACTGAACCAGAAGCTACTGGAGAAGGTGGAGGAGCTGACATTACATATTTTACAACTTGAACAGAAGTTTCAAAAAGTAAATAGGTTAGAAGCTGAACTTGAATATTTAAAAAAAATAATTAGAGAGATCCCATGAAAAAATTTTATTCAATTATAATAATATGGCTCATACTCTTTTCAAGTAATTATTTGTATGGTCAAACCAATAGCTTCCCTACTTCTGGAAATGTTGGGATTGGTACAGTTTCCCCCAGCTCTAAGTTGGATGTAAAAGGAGGTATTTCGGTGGAAGGTAGTAACCCGATTACTTCAGTAAATAATTTTAGAAATTCAATACAATTAATTGCGCCAGGTCACTCTGCTATTGTATTCAACCCTGGTGAAAGTACAGAATTGATGTTTGGCTTTCATACAAATGGGAATTTTTATTGGGGTACAGGCCAGAATGCTGGAAACAATTATCTGATGACGCTCAACAGACTTGGGGATCTTAGGGTGTATCGCAATATGGGAATTGGAATAGCCCCAATATCGGGGTTTAAGCTATCGGTGAACGGTTCCATAAAAACCAAAGAAGTCAATGTCACTACTTCCGGTTGGGCGGATCATGTGTTTGAAAAAGGATACCCTTTGATAGGTCTGGAAATCCTTGAGAGTTTCATCAATTCCAATCACCATCTACCTGGAATCCCTACCGCTTCAGAAGTGGAAAATCAAGGAGTCAACCTTGGGGAAATGAATGTAAAGCTATTGGAGAAAGTAGAGGAATTGACATTATATACAATTGATCAGGAAAAAAAGATTAAAGAACAAAATAAAGAGATCAATGACCTTAAATCGGAAATTCAGGAAATTAGGCAACTAATCGAGGGGAAATTATGAGGAAAATTTTCATTATACTGTTTTTAATACAATCAGTAACACCTTCCCTTCTATTTGGACAAGCCAATACTTTTCCTTCTTCGGGAAATGTTGGAATAAGGATCACTTCCCCAAGTGTACCACTACATGTCAATGGTGATGTACTCTTTGAACGTCAGGACAATGGAGGTAGAAATCATTTGTTGATACACTCAAACTCTGGAGGGGTATTTTTGACCAGTGATGATCCTGGAGTAAATCAAAAGGACCTTTTCATCAGGGCAAGCCCTACGGGAAATGGGCAGACGAATCGAAGTATCAGGTTTCAGACAGGGAAAAACTCAAATGGAGACTTCATGAATAGAATGATCATTGGCGGAAATGGCAATGTAGGAATTGGGATAATAAATCCAACTACAGCACTCCATGTTAAGGGTACCATCGCAGCCGAAGGAATGTTTTACATTAGATCTGATGACGGAAATTCTGCTGGATATATAGGTACTACAGGAGAATCAGAATCTTTAAATGGAGTCAGGATTAATTCAAGTAGGGGAGGAGGCAAGATTGTTTTCAATACCATTGGAGGAAGTTCTTCAGAGAAAATGAGAATTACTAATGTTGGCAATGTTGGTATCGGAACCACCTTACCTACTCATAAACTCGAAGTCAATGGTGCCATTCGTGCCAAGGAGGTCAAACTGGAAGCGACCAACTGGCCAGATTATGTATTTGAAAAAGATTATCAGTTAATGCCATTGGAAGCGGTAGATACCTTTATTGTGGAATATGGCCACCTCCCTGGCTTGAAACCGGCTAAGGTTTATGAAGAAGAAGGGGTGAATATGCTGGAAATAAACCAGAAGCTCCTAGAGAAAATTGAAGAGTTAACACTTTATTTAATAGAAGAAAAAAGGCAAAGGGAAAAACTAGAGTACGAATTAATTTTTATAAAGGAGAAGATTTTATTTAATAATTAATTTATGAGAAGCTTGATTTTATTAGTTGTTTTTAGTTTTGCAATCACTATGTTTTCATTTGCTCAGACAATTGAGTCTGAGTATGTAAATCCAAAGCTTTCTGGAACTGGTAACATTTACCGTTATATCCGATTTGGCAATGCAACTACATATTATGCAGGATTTATGTGGAATAATAATAGTCCAGCATATGGAAACGGGAATGATTTTTCAATTTTTACATATGGGGATAGGGACATTACAATACAAACAGGCTCAGGTAATTTCATTGTATTTCCTTCAACTGGAGGAAACATGGGGATTGGAACAACAAGTCCTTTGCGTCCTCTTCATATTAATCGTGGAAATACATGGACTGCTAGGTTTCAAAATGAAGTAGGGTATATTGACATAGGTCCAGCAAATTCTACTGGTGCTCATATTTATACGGATAGAGAAGTGTTTTATTTTAACAAAGATATTTCACTAGTAGGCAATCCATCTAGGATAAGGGCTTATCAAACTAACTCATTTATGATAAATGTTGGGGGAAATGATAGACTTCTTATTCATAGTAATGGCAACGTTGGCATTGGCACTTTATTACCCAACCACCGCCTCGAAGTCAACGGTACCATCCGAGCCAAGGAAGTAAAGCTAGAAGCGACCAACTGGCCAGATTATGTTTTTGGAAAAGACTATGAATTGATCCCATTGGAAGAAGTTGATGCCTTTATTGGGGAATATGGGCATCTGCCAGGATTGAAGTCGGCCAAGGTCTATGAAGAAGAAGGGGTGAATATTCTGGAGCTGAATCAGAAGCTGTTGGAGAAGGTGGAGGAGGTAACCCTTTACCTGATCCAACAACAGAAACTGATCGAATCACAAACTGAATTAATTAAAAATCAGCAGATCGAACTCGACCGATTGTCTGAAAAGTCTTCCAAACCAGACTGAAATAATTAATATAAGCTACAGGAAATCATACAAACAATTGTAAAACCAACAAGCATTGAAAAAGGCCATTCTCTTGATATTGTTTTTGATCAGCAGCCTCAGTGTTCAAGCTCAGCATTACGATGTGAAGCTGTTTGACGGACGTATCAAACAAGCAGGGGTAAAGACTGATAAAATGAAACAAGAGTACCGTCAGGTCCAGAGGGAATATAAGAAATATGTAAAAGATAGGAAAAAGCAATACCATGCAAAGAAAGACAGCTTAGGGAATTATGATAGTTTAAAAAATGTGATTTCAACAGACTCTATCAAGAGGCTGTTGAGACTCAGAGAAGAACAATATGTTTTTGTAGATAGCCTTTATAGCCTTGAGCAAATCGCTTCTTGGGACAAAGCTGAACTTAATTTGAAGAACCAATCGATACTAATGACTAAGGAAAGGCTGGAAGGTAGGGGATACTTTTCGAAGTATGAAGCGCTAAAAGGTCAAATAGCTTCCCATAGAAGGATCATTAAGGAATATAAGGATAGTCTTTCGAATATAGACTCTCTAGACAGGGATGAGATCAATTTCAAAGTAAAACAAAAAAAAGAGGAGCTAAGCGAGGCATATGAAAGTAGGATTGAGGCTATCACAGGTGAAATTGTAAATGATAAAACGCCTGAACTACCGGGTGGTTTCCAAAACAAGGAATTACAGAAATTCCAAAATAAACACGCTCATTTGAAAGGTAATTTTGACGAACAAGGACTACTTCTGCTCTCTGAGGCACAGGCTGTGGATCATTTTGCAGGAAAAGAACAGGTTTTACAGGCTGCACAGGAGAAAGTGGCAGTTTTAAAGAAGAAATACAGTGAAGTTATAGATGCCGAAGACCTGTCGACTGCTACGAAAATAAATTCACTTAAAGGTGAGCCAATAAGGAATAGATTAGTCTATGGTGGTACGCTCCAGCTACATGTAGATAGAAGCACAAACCTAGATTTGAATCCGGAAATTTCCTACAGAATGAAAAAGGATTTAGAGTTTGGATTGGGAGGAACTTACAGGTTGAATGTGCATACCAAAGATCTTCCAAATGCTATCAAACAGCCAAATGTGGTAGGGTATCGTGGGTTTGTGAATCAAAAGATTTTGAAGAGTCTATATGTGCATGGAGAGTATGAAAGTCTGTCCAATACCCTAATGACAAAAGATAGACAGCTGGGTAATATATGGTATGGCAGTTTCTTGGGGGGATTACAGAAGCGCTTTCGACTCAAAGGAAAGTCTTATGGTCAAGTGCTATTGCTCTATAATTTTCACTACAGGGAAAATCCAATGTACAACAATCCCTGGGTCTTTAGAGTGGGGTTGGTCAAATAAATAAACTAGAAAAATTTAGAACATGTCAAAAAAAAATATTGTTTTCGTATTTGGGCTAATGGTAAATTCAATAGTTGGCTTCTGTCAAAATTTTGTGATGCCTGAGATAATACCTCCATCTCCGCAAGCCCAGATGATAGAGAAATTTATTGATTTTCCGGTGGATTTATCAAGTGGTTTACCACAAATAAGCCTTCCAATTTATACAATTAAAACGAAAGAATTTAATTTTCCAATCCAACTTAATTACCATAATTCTGGATTAAAGCCAAATTCAGATGTAAGTGGAATAGTTGGGCTCGGATGGAGCTTGAACTGTGTTGGAAACGTTAGTAGGATAATGAATCAAATGCCTGATGAGAAGCATTGGAATTACCAAATTCCAGACAAATATGCAATTAGCAGTAATACAAATAATCTTGTTGCAGATCCAGATGCTGATATTTTGGATAAAATAGCAAGAGATGTGAGAGATTCAGAACTAGATCTTTTTACCTATAATTTCCCATCAAAAGGTGGAGGTAAGTTTGTATTTGAACGTAGTAGTCAAATGGAGGCATTTTTAAAGCCTATTACATTACCTTATTCCCCAGTTAAAATCGCCCCTGTTTTGGGTAATGAGCAAGGTGTTATCTTTGACTATTTTGAAATTACAGATGATGAAGGGGTTTTGTATCGATATGGCAAATCTGTTTCAAGCACCCAAAGTGGATTTCGTGAAAAATATTTCAATTGGAACAAACCTTCTGAAGCTGGTTATAATTCTTGGTTGTTGACTGAAATTATTTCGGCAAATAAGTCTGATACAATTTCTTTTGAGTACGGTTATATGCTAAATTCTCAGGGGAATAATGGTTTCAGCAAAAGTAATCAAAGCTTTAGCAAAAATGTAAGAATCACTAGAATGGGGGGACACGGTGAAGTCGGTCAAAATCAATATTCAGGTACTGAAATTAAAAGTTATTTGTATGGATACACTGAATTAAGAATTGAAAAAATCAAATTCAAATCTGGAAGGGTTGAATTTAGTTACGATCATTCAATCAGTCCTCAAATGCTTGATAACATAAAGGTGTTTTCCAATGAATTATCATCTCCAATAAAGACGGTCCAATTTTCTCGTTCTCAATTTTCAGAGTCTCAAAACAAAATAAATTGGTACAAACTTGATGATTTGACTTTTTATGATGAAAATTTAGTAAAGGTCAATGGTTATAGTTTTCAGTACTATTTTCATGGACTTCCAAATATAAATACTTCTAGTATTTATACGCCCCAAACATATTCAATTGATCATTTCGGCTATTTTAATGGCGCATTAAATGCGAATTTAATGCCTAATTTTTCATGGAATGGGATGGTTTTTGGGGGACCAAATATTTTTGGTTCAGCCATTAGGTCTCCAAACTCCTATTATGCTTTATCAGGTGCATTAAAATCGATTATAAATGTTACAGGTGGTGAACATACTTTTGAATATGAAGGTAATGTTGGTAAATATGGGAATAATGTGGGTGGAATTAGAATAAAAAATATAATTGATAACTCAAATAGCGATATTATTTCTAGAAATTTCAAGTATGAGGATAGTGTGTCGGAGTTTATAAACCAAGATTACTTCAAGAGTCATAATATTGTAGCTAGCGGCGGTCAACCCTTAAATCCCGAGTATGTTTTTGACTATTTCCATACTTCTTCTTCGCCAAATGTCGATATTAGCTACAATGGACGACCAATTATTTATACAAAAGTTGTAGAAAGTTATTTCGAAGGAAATCATCAAAATGGTAAGATAGAACATTTTTTTAATGCGTCATTTATTTCTCCAATCATTATGGATACTTGGAGTATTCAGCGTGGATACCCATGGTTTAATGCTGGTGGCCCCCTTAGTTTAGGACCCTTAAATGTTTTTTATAAAAACAATATATTTGGGAATGTGAATGAGTATAAATCACTTTTTTATGATGATAAAGGGGTAGTTGTAAAGTCTATTGAAAATTTTTATTCAAATGATTTGATCAAAAGAGTTAAGGGGCTAAAAGTGAGTAGGGTAATTGATGCCCACCAAGCATCCCACTTACGTGATAAAGTATATTTTTTTATATTTTACAATAACAATTTTGATCAACTATCCCAAAAGTTGGATAGCGCAGTTGTTAAAGAATATTTCAACACAGAGGTGAAAGAGATAACAACTAGTTTTAGTTACAATCAGAATTTGTTTAAAATAGAAGAAAGTTACAAAAACAGTAGCGGAGAAATTAATAAATATACCTATAAATACCCTTCTGATTTTGCATCGTCTGGGAATGTTTATCAAGAAATGGTTTCCAAAAACATTTTGAGTCCAGTAATCGAGACAGCTGAATATAAAGAGGATTCTTTTTTGGGTGCTATAAAGACCAATTACCACAAATGGGGCGGAAATATTGTTAAACCGAGGACAGTTGAAACAAAAAAAGGCAGTAATGCATGGGAAAATAGGCTCAGGTACCATGACATGGATGCCCATGGAAATGTTTTGTCGGTATCCAAGGAAAATGGTACACCGACCAGCTATTTTTGGGGGTACAGTAAGCAATACCCCATTGCCAAGATAGAAAATGCCTCTTATGCCCAAATAGCCAGTGCTTTGGGTACCACGGTCAGTTCCCTAAAAAACTATACCGAATTAAACCTGACACAGCTCAACAACCTACGGAACGTGCTTCCTGGAGCTATGGTTACCACCTATACCTATGATCCACTGATAGGGATGACAAGCGAAACGGATCCCAATGGTGTCACAACTTTTTACGAGTACGATTCATTTGGTAGGCTCAAAACCATCAGGGACAAAGATGGAAATGTCCTCAAAGGCTATGAATATAATTATAGGAATAATGGAAATTGATATTAGACCATCGTTTGGACAGAAATCTATAGGAGAGATTGGCTTGTTGGTCAATTTTCCAAAGTTGTCAAGTTTTAAATAAAAATACATTTAGATATGAAAAAGGCATTATTGTTTTTAATGACATTTTTAGTCGTTTTGGTTGGCTCTGCACAGCAAAGCACCAAGGTTCAAGATGTGTCCTGTAGTTATGTTTCTCAGTTCACTGGAAAGGTTGACGGACAAAGCGATTCGGTGTTTGTCCAAACATTGGAGATTGATTTCCGGCAAGAGGTGGCGATAACAGGAGTTTCGTTTGATGACAAGGACTATCAAAATGAACTGCTGTCATCCAACAGAACCGGTGAGGCCAACAACGGGGGAGGCAAAAGTAGAAAAATGTTTATAGGTGAATCATCCCCCTATTTTGAACAGATCAAGAAATCCAAGGATATGTATTTGATGGATACCGAAAAGCGGATTTACCGGGTGAGATTGGATAGTCCAGTTCCTATCCAAACAAAAGAAGAATATCTTGACCAAGATCCAAAAATGGTTATCCGTAAACCTAAGTCAAACGATAATCTGCCAAAGCAATGAGGATCAGGACTTACTCTACTGGATGTTTGGCAACCTTCCTTGCCTTAGTCTTGCAACTGATTTCAATGGATGCTGTTTCTCAACAATCACATACAGTACAACTATCCCCCATAAAAAGTGCAGAGGTATTGTTGTGGAATGGTGACCCCAGTTATGTCAATACTAATTTTGGTTCATCAGCATATTTTTCTGGACAGGCATGGACAGCTAGCGGTACTCTAAGCTTGAGAAGAGGGTTGATGCAGTTCAACTTTGGATCCTTGCCTCCCAATGCTGTAATCACTAATGCTGTACTCAATCTATATTCACCTATAGATGGTGTTTCTTGGGCTGTGCATAGCACCATGTCGGGTTCGAACAGTGCAGGGCTGTATCTTGTTGCACAAAGTTGGAATGAAAACACAGTAACATGGAACAACAGCCCTACTTATTATGGAAACGAAAAAGTGTCCCTACCCACCAGCAGTAATGATACTCAAAACTATCAGGTGAACATTACCTCATTTGTTAAGCTGTGGGTTGAAGAAGGAGAACCAAACCATGGGGTATTGCTCAGGTTGGATACGGAAAATTATTACCGTAGGATGAACTTTGCCTCTAGCAAACATGCGAATGCATCCAAACATCCTAAACTTACAGTCACCTATACTGTAGAAGGGGGAAGCGGGATAACCTCTAACCAGAATTATATTTGGGAAGTGGTGCCTACCGTTCCGGTATCAAATATACCCATTGTTAGACAAAATAGCGATTTTCAGGAAAGGGTCACCTACTACGACGGCCTAGGCCGTCCGAAGCAAGAAGTTCAAAAGCAAGCTTCACCTTTGGGAAGGGATATAATCGTTCCCATAACCTATGATGGGTTTGGCAGGCAAGCAAAATCATTCCTTCCATACACCAGAGACAACGGTACTGCAGCAGGTGATTTTCGTCCTGCTGGAGAAGCAGAGCAAAAGGCTTTTCACAACACACACTTTGGAGGATCCTCAGGGAATTTTGCTTTTAGCGAAAATGTATATGATGGCTCTCCACTGAACAGGGTGGTGGAAGCACATTCCCCGGGTCAGCCATGGGCTAGAACAGCCCATGGAGGTGGCAACAAGCCTGTGAAGATGGATTACCTTACTAATATCGCTGCAGATAATGTCTTTTTGTGGGAAATATCTAATAGTCGTCCAATCGCCTATCGATACTATAATCCCGGTACATTATATAAAACGATCACTACTGATGAGGATGGAAACAAAATAGTTGAGTTCAAAGATTTTCAAGATAGAGTAATACTTAAAAGAGTGCAGGCGACAGCAAGCACTTGGGCAAATACTTATTATGTTTATGATGATTTTGGGAATTTGACTTATGTATTTCCTCCTGAAATGCAGAATGGTTATAACAGTACCAATTTGAATACCCCCTCTGGTTTTTATCTAGTAACGGAGAATATTAACTACAATGCTATTCCAAGTGCAAACCGTAACAAAGTAGCCTATATTCCTACGGCGACAGTGACCATTAGCCCTGGAACAACCCTAGCAGCAGGAGTTGAGATTAAACAGCATGGTGTAATGCCAAGCCAAGATCACCTTGATAACTGGGCATTTCAATATAAGTATGATGGGAGGAATAGACTGGTAGAAAAGCAGGTGCCTGGAGCCAAGCCTGTATATTTGGTTTATGATAAACTTGACAGGTTGGTGTTGAGTCAGGACGGTAACCAATATCCCAACAAATGGAGCTTTACAAAATACGATGCATTCAACAGGCCTGTCATTACAGGAGAAAAAGCTATTCCAAACGTTTCATTGACGACAATTAGAAGCAATGTCCATAACCATTCAGTTTTATCGGAAAGTTATACCGGGAATGGAATTACCAAATATGCCAACACTACCTATCCTGCTTCGGTAACCGATGCTGATATCCATACAATCACTTATTACGATGACTACAGGTTTACCAGCACGACTTTCAGTCTACCTTCAGGTCAGTTCAATACCACAGGAGGGAACATAGTTCCTGCTGTATTTTTAACCGTCAAGGGTCAAGTCACTGGTACTAAAGTGAAGGTCTTGGGAACTACAAACCAATATGTGGAAACAGTAAACTTCTATGATGATCGCTATAGGTTGATCCAATCCAGGATGGTGAATTACAAAAATGGTAATGATGTACTCACCACGCAGTATGATTTTGCGGGTAGGGTAAGGAAAACCTACCTGCAGCACAACAATCCCGCTGCGGATATCAAAAACATCGCTATTGCTCAGGATTACAGTTATGACCATGCAGGTAGGCTACTAACTGTTACCCACAAAATTAATAATTCCCCTACGATTACCCTTTTAAGTAATACTTATAATGAGCTGGGAGAGTTGATCAAAAAGGATCTGGCCAATGGCTATGAAGACATAGATTATGCCTACAACATGCGGGGCTGGCTGACCAGGATCAATAACCTGTCGGATGCTACACCGAAGCTTTTTGAAATGGATTTGAAATATAACGATGCGCCTACAGCCAATAGGAGATTCAATGGTAACATAGGTCAGACCGAATGGAAGAATCCATATGAGTCTATGAAGAATTCCTACGCTTACACTTATGACCAAATGAACAGGCTGACAACTGCTATTTATAGCAACAATGCCTCAGGAAATACCATGAACTTCAATGTTCCTGCGATAAGCTATGACCTGAATGGAAACATAAAGACATTGCAGCGTAGAGGGAATCACAATGACACGCCAAATCAACTGATAGACAACCTGACCTATACCTATGCTAAAGGCAATCAGCTTAGCAAGGTGACAGATGCCACAGGGATAAGCTCAGGCTTCAAAGACGGAGCAAATGTAGCCGATGAGTATCTCTATGATCCAAATGGCAACATGACAGTTGATAGGAACAAAGGCATTACGTCGATTACTTACAACCCACTGAATCTACCAAGCAAGGTAACCTTCAGCGCATCCAAATACATAGAATATACCTACGATGCCAGTGGTAGCAAGCTGTCCCAAAAATCGGTAGATGGAGGTACAACCAAAATCTCAGATTACGTAGGAGGTTTTGTATATGAGAACAACAAGCTGCAGTTTATGCAACATGATGAAGGTCGAGTAGTAGCCAAAAGAAATGCTTCGGGGACATTCCAGAACTACGAGTACCAGTACCACCTGAAAGACCACTTGGGTAATGTGAGGGCAACTTTCAAGACACAGCATGATATAGATCAATATCTGGCAACATTCGAGAATGCTTCAAGTACCTATGAGAACAATTATTTCAGCAGGTACGGCGAAGTTACCAGAATCAATGCCCCAATATTTAACAGAACTTCAGGGTCTGGAAATTCATTTTCTGTTAGGCTTACTGGAGTAGGAAATTCAAAGCATGGATTAGCGAAATCCCTTGCAGTGAAGCCCGGAGATAAAATAGATGCGGAAGTTTATGTGAAATATCTGGATCCGAGTACTACAGGAACCCCAGGGTCAGCCTTTGCACAGCTGATCACCAATTTGGCAAACAATGCCTCAAGTGTAGTGATAGATGGAGCCACGGCTGGAACTAACCCGATGCCCTTTGCAGGCTTGATGGGCTATGGAAGTGACAACTCCACAGGGCCTAAGGCATACCTGAATGTCCTGGTCTTTGACCAAAACTATCAGTTTCAGCCAAATCAGAGCACTTTCAAATCAGTGACTTTAGCAGCCAGAGAGACAGGGACGAATGTTCCGCACGAACTCTTAAAAACGATCCAAATCACAATACAAAAGCCAGGATATGTGTATATTTACTTCTCCAACGAGAATCCAACTCCCGTTGAAGTGTTCTTTGATGACTTCAAGGTAACCCATACCAACAGCAACATAGTCCAAAAGGATGACTACTATCCATTTGGAATGACGTTTAATTCATACTCGGCGCCTAGTGGGGTGGGGCAGGCATTCAAGTTTAATGGCAAGGAAAGGGAAGAGCTGACAGGCTGGGATGACTTTGGGGCTAGGATGTATATGAGTGATTTGGGGAGATGGGGAGTTGTTGACCCGTTGGCGGATGCCCTGCCCGGTTGGTCTCCATATGTATTCAGTCTGAATAATCCGATATTGTTTATTGACCCAGATGGTCAGTTTCCTTATACGTTCCATGTGAGATCATTTCATCCAGATAGAACTTTTGGAGGCGGATTTATGGGTGATAATAGGGGTTTTTCTAATAATCCAAGCTCTTCTGCCAGAATAGCTCAGCACTTCACATTTGACCCGAGTACAGGTCAAACTTCAAATAAGGGTTTTGCTAATAACCTTTCGATGCATCCAGGTGGATTTGTAGGTACAAGGGGTGTGTGGGGAATTGGAAAAGAAGTACCAAATGAAGCATATTACAATGTTTCAGGAGGAAACGGCTCTTACAATATCTCGACCGGTTATGAAGGAGCGAATCCGTTGACACCAGGGTTTATGACTCCTGATATTGATGTTCATTCCAAATTTTCTATTACTGAGAATTTAGAAAAAGGCATATTATCTGTTGGGGCAAGCATTAAGGGGGATAACTTCCCAAGTGCAGAAGCTTTTCTTACAGATCAGACAGGAAACTCTGTTTTTATTGGAGTCAGCTCATTAAATGGCAGTGTATTGACAAGCTTGTGGGGAGATAATTACAGGGAAATGATAAATGCAAACTTCAGCATAAACATTGACAACAAAGGAACTTTCACGAGTATAACGGTGGGAGATAGGAGCTTTACACTTGACGAATGGAACAAGCAATTTGAAACTCGATCTACTAGGTAATGCAATGGAAGCTCTTAAGAAAATAGCATACATACTTTTATCACTATCTCTTCTTCCGGTACTTGCTACCTACTTTGCTTATGGCAATACATTGGAAATGGTGTTCTTCACAGTAACCTTACTGTTCTTTACAGGACTACTTTACCTCGTATTTGCTACCTCAAAGCGAGTTGCTTTGGTAGTGCTTTTCTTTGGGATTGGCTTGTTCATTATACAGCTTATCCAATTGAATCAACTTTGGTTTGATAACGAAGGTGGTGATCCGAGAGTACCGATAGTCTTTACTCTACAAAGTATATTTACTGTAATTGTGCTAATCCTATTGATGAAGGATAGCAAGGTTAAGGCTCTAAGTGGTAAAAAATCAATCTAACTAAAGCAAAAAGCCCGGCGATGTCCGGGCTTTTTGCTTACAGTGTGGCTATGTTTTTCTGGAGGTAGTCCTTGAAGCGTTTTTTGGAGACGAAAGTCTCAATAAGCTTCAGGAGGATGGATTTTTCCTCTTCGTCGAGTTCGTTGATCAGCTGTAGCTGTTTGAGTGCTGCCTTGTCGTTGACGGATACCTCGGCTGGGACGCCGTTCTTTTCGTCGAAGTAGATCACTTCGTCCACCGACATCCCGAATTTTGTCGACCAATTCTAGGGCATCGACGGGGATCTCCTGCTGGTTGTTTTCCATCTTGAAGTATACGATTCTATGCCAAAGGCAATCAGCTTAGCAAGGTGACAGATGCCACAGGGATAAGCTCAGGCTTCAAAGACGGAGCAAATGTAGCCGATGAGTATCTCTATGATCCTAATGAGGACTGAGCGTTAAAAAAGCTTTGATAAAGCTTTTAGCGAAGGGCCAGGTTGCAGGGTGGGTTTAAAAGAGTGTGGGAATCACTAGAATCACTTACAACCCACTGAATCTACCAAGCAAGGTAACCTTCAGCGCATCTAAAAACATAGAATATACCTACGATGCCAGTGGCAGCAAGCTGTCCCAGAAAACGGTAGATGGAGGAACTACCAAGGTTTCGGATTATGTAGGAGGCTTTGTATATGAGGACAATAAGTTACAGTTTTTACAACATAATGAAGCGGTTAAGCCGTTAAGAAACAGTCCAGTGGACTGTTTTAGGCTTAAGCAAGGTTGCGGGAAGGAGTAGCTAAAAAAAATGCTTCGGGTACATTTAAAAACCACGAGTATCAGAATTAAATTTCCAATCTAATGTTGGTTTTATTTCCTCAAACTGTTTTTCATGCTTGCGGGTGGGATGACGGAGATCCGGGCCAGCGGTGGCCTGTAGCCTGGATAGGATTTCTCCGTCTTGACTTTTTTGTTACTTTTTGTGTCAAGACAAAAAGTAAGAGGAATTGATCAAGATAAACTTCACCATTTCACTAACTGTCCAAAGTTTCCCTATTATATTTTTAGTAAGAAATAACGATCATTTACACACGATCCAACAATCGTAAGGATTAAATAGATGCTCAAGTTTATGTGAAGTACCTGGATCCGAGTACTACAGGAACCCCAGGGTCAGCCTTTGCACAGCTGATCACCAATTTGGCAAACAATGCCTCAAGTGTAGTGATAGATGGAGCCACAGCAGGAACTAACCCGATGCCCTTTGCAGGCTTGATGGGCTATGGAAGTGACAAATCCACAGGGCCTAAGGCATACCTGAATGTCCTGGTCTTTGACCAAAACTATCAGTTATTGACATCATCTTTTGTTCCGGTGACTACAGATGCTAGGGAAACAGGAGGCAGTCCACAACCTGGCCCAGAGACTCTCTTCTTTGTCCTCACATGAACTCGTAAAACTATTCAAATCACAATACAAAAACCAGGATATGTGTATATTTATACGTAAAAGACGCATAGGCTTTCTCCAACGAGAATCCAACTCCCGTTGAAGTGTTCTCTCGGTAAAAGACTCTTAACTAGTTGTAATTATTTTAAAATTATAGTTAAAAAATTTATTTTGAATGAACGCCATGTTCAAGTCATAAATGCAACGCCTAATTTTTTCTTTAGACATTCAATAGGACTAAGATAATCAAACTTTCTTACTGGTCTATTATTGATTTTGGATTCAATACACTGAATATGTTGCCATGATATTTCATTCAGGTCAGTCCCTTTAGGCAGGAAAGTCCTGATAAGTCCTATTCTATTTTCGACCGTACCTTTATCCTGAGATGTATATGGTCTTGTAAAGAAGGTCGGGACATTGTATTTATCTCTGATTCTATGATGGTTTGCGAATGCCATGTCGTTATCGAAGGTTATTGATTTGAAGAATGATGATCCTATTCTCTGTATTCTCTTTGATATTTTCTGTTCAATGGTTTCTGCATTTTTTCCATCAAGTTTCTCCATGGTAGTAATCAAAGTTGC
>NZ_JAKZGP010000080.1 GCF_022549775.1 Belliella filtrata
CTTTGTTCTGGGCTGAGATGTTTAAATTTATTCATGACAACACTAATTTATTAATTTCAGCCTAAGGAAAGGAACCTAGGTTCCTTTCCTTAAACCTTTAGTGTTGCATTTATTGATTGAATCTAGGAACAAGAAAAAAATAAGAATTTCGAATTTTTCACCTCTATTTGGAAAAGAAATCAAATTAATAATCATTATAAAAAGATTAAATATTCAAAATTAGAATTATGAAGTATTTTATAAATTTATTGGTAATTATTTTTATGTTTTTTGGAAATTGTTATGCTCAAGAACGAATAGACAATAATCTTGAGGTAATGGGTGATATTACAGTATCGAATTTAATTAAATTAGGTCACTCTATGCGAACAGCTAATAGAGCCGAATTGCATTTACATTCGGTGGGCTCCAACGCAGCATCAGAGATATTTTTTGGTAGCAATGGTAGAAATGACTCCAATGTGAGATGGGTTTTAAGTGATAGAGGTCAAAGTCAAGGGGAGTTTAGCATCTATGAAGGGCCTGCTCTAAATGGAAACTTTACCCCAAGAATCACTATATTAAAAGGCGGAAATTTTGGAATTGGAACGTCAAGTCCTCAATCTAAACTAGAAGTACAATCTTCTGGGGCAATTCATAGCATTTACCCAACTTTGGTTGTTAAAGATATCTCCAATAGGGGAACAATATTTTTGGAGTCTTCAACTGATAATCCAACTGATTTTATTTTTAAAAATAATAATAGATTTTCTTGGTCAATTTCTACGAGAGGTTCTTCCGAAAACTATTCATTGAGAATTCATCCATCAATTAACGGTACATCATTTTCTGCTCCATTATTATCACTTCAAACTTCTGGCAGTGTAGGTATTGGGACGACTTTCACTGGCTCACATAAACTAGCAGTTGATGGTTCAATTGGAGCTAGAGAGGTCATAGTTGAGGCTTTTAGTTGGTCTGATTTTGTTTTTGAAAAGGATTACCATCTTCTCCCACTTGAAGAAGTTGAGAAATATATTGAGAAAAATGGTCATCTTCCAGATATTCCTGATGAAGAAGAAGTATTAAATAATGGAATTAACTTAGGAGAAATGAATGTTAAATTACTTCAGAAGATAGAAGAATTGACTATATATCTTATAAAACAAAATAGGGAATTGAAATCAGCTAGTCAGAAAATTGAGGAACTTCAAATAGAAATTTCTATGTTGAAAAACAAATGAAACAAAAAACACTGGAACAGATGTAGGCTATTTCAATTTTAAATGGGTTCATGTTGCCACTAATAATTTAAAGAAAAACTTGGAAACGTACCATAAGAGATCAGAAATGAAAATGCAGAACTATCTTGATAATTCTATTAAAACCTAAACTGAAGATGTTTTAGGGCAATACTATTTAACAAGGTCCCAATTATTATTTGTTTTATTGGTGTCCTGTTAATTTCAAGATTTTAAATCTATAACATTAAAAAAGATTAAAGAGGCAGGAGTTTTTATTGAAAAATGAAAAACTTTAATCTTTTAGAACCATCAGTTCCCTCAACCTGCCTGGTTAGGTAACCTTCATTGTATCCAAATAAATAGAATATACCTACGATGCTAGTGGCAGCAAACCCTTCCAAAAATTGGTAGATGGAGGAACTATCAAAATATCAGATTATGTGGGTGGATTTGTTTAAAAGGACAACCAACTACAATTCTTGTACCATAATGCGGCGGGTAAGCCGTTAAGAAACATTCCAGTGGACTGTTGGCTTGAGCCAGATTGCGAGAAGGAGTAGCCAAGGAAAAATGCTTCAGGTACATTCCAGAACTACGAGTATCAGTACTAAATTTCCAATCTATCTCTGGTTTTATTTCCTCAAACTATTTTTCATGCTTGCGGGTGGGATGACGGAGAACCGGGCTTGCGGTGGGCGTATATTTATACGCCAAAGGCGCACAGGCTTTCTCTAATGAGAATTCAGCTCTCAGTTAAGTATTCTCCCGAAAAAAGCTCGGCAAGAGTCGTAATGATTTTCAAGTGAAGCTCAGAAGTTTTACTTTCAATTAACAAGGAGAATAAAAAATTTTGAACTTTTTACCTCCTATTAGACAGAAGTCAAAATCAAATTAATGATATTAATAAACAGATGAATGTTTAAAATTAGAATTATGGAAATTTCTATTAATATTTTTTTCTAATTAGGGAAAATTGTTTCGACTTCTAAGAGATACGAAGGTTAACGGTTATTTTAATTTGAAATTTAAAATCCAATCTAGGCATTATATTATCATTTGATTTTTTTAGTTTTCCATAGAAATAGTATGTTGCTATGGTCATGTTTTTAGATATAGAACTTGAATTTTCATTAAAATAAAATTTGACAAAAGAAATATTCTATTTTTTTAAGTATTTAGATGAAATTAAATTTGGTAGTATTAAATCGGTATAAATCAAGTGATTTTTTATTAATTCATTAAACAGTTTTATGTATTTGAAAATAAGTATGATTAGACTATTAAAATTCAGATAGATACGATTAATATCTGATATAAACAATACCGAAAACTAGGTATTGTTTATATCTATTTATTTATTAAAATTTGTGAAAATATCTTTTGGTGGAACTGATATGTTACAAATTCTACTCATTAACTTATGAGATTGATTTAGTAAGCAAGATGTTGTTCAAGATGATTCACTATTGAGATTTTTACATAAATCAATATCTCAAAAATGAATATTAAAAAATTAATCTTTTCTTTCTATTAATGATATTATTTGTATTAGAAATTAGGGAACATATCATTTTAAAAAAACTGTGTATTTATAATTATATCACTATCCACTTTATTGCTCATAGCCATTTAGTAGATTATTTTGATTAGAAATTTGATATTCTGACGGGTATTGTTCCCTAATGATGGGGAATCACAGCTTAATAAAACTACTTCATATACCACGTGTAACATTGCGAATACTCATATTGTAATATAAAATTTAGGAAAGATAGAAACATTAACACCTTAGTTTATGAAAAATTTAAGTAGCCTTTTTATTTTTTTGTTAGCTTCTTTCATTAATTCTAATATTACTATTGCGCAAATTAGTGGTAGTTTTGTAGTAGGGGGAAATTTAGATACTTTTTATCCTGTTACATGGTTTGATGGAGCATGGGATTCAAATATTGCAACTGAATTGCAAATTGGAAGATCTTCTGGACATACTAACAGTCAGTGGAGAGGTGCTATAATAGCCAACTTTAGATTTCATACAACAAATTGGGGACATGAAGCAAATTTTATTGATGCACATATCGTAAAGAGTACACCTGTATATAACAACTCGTCAAATTTTATAGCTGGTTGGACTGATGTTTCTGGTAACAATAACGGAAAAAGAATTTTAATTTGGCTTAGAGGAGGGAATACAACATATTTTTACAATGCCAACTCAAATGTTTCACCAAATGTTTATGATGGGGTACAAAACTCTTTGCCATATAGTACACCAAATTTGACCTCAACTTTTGATATAAAGAATTCAATTGAGCAATATGCGAAAGGTTCAGGAAATGTTTTTAACCACCCATTTTATGTAAGAGGAGGTAATAGTTTGATTATGGGTAATTTAGGTATAGGTTCTGATCCAAAATCAAACCGACTTGAAGTTAATGGGAATATTAGAGCTAAAGAATTAAAGCTTGAAGCTACAAACTGGCCAGATTATGTTTTTAGTTTGTCGTATGAGTTAATGTCTTTGCCAGATGTGAAAAGATTCATTGACCAAAATGGTCATTTACCTGGGTTTCAAACTGCTGATTATTATAATGAAGAAGGCGTGAAAATCTTAGAACTAAACCAAAAGCTTTTAGAAAAAATTGAAGAAATTATGCTTCATATGATAGCAAAAGATGCAGAAATAAATTTGCTAAAGTCGGAAATTATTCAATTGAAAGAATTAGAAAAGGAAATATTATTGATCAAGAAAAGTCTAAATTAAGAACTATGAAAAAACAACATATGCTTCCTCTATTCTTTTTGATGATTTTACCTTTCAGGTTTTTATTTGCTCAGAATAACATTTTTCCAAGCTCTGGTAATGTTGGAATTGGGACTTTGAATCCATCGACATTACTTCACTTAGATATTAGTTCAACTGGTCAGTCAGTAATCTTAGGTAAAGGAGCTGATCCGAATTTTAAAGTTGGCTATTGGCAAGATAGAACTTCTAACTCCTCAGGAACAATAGTTGGAGAGTTCAACCTCAACTACAATGGATTAAATAATGCAGGTATCAGGTTTTTAAGAGGTGAATCAACAATAGGTGGTTTTTTGACATTTACATCAAATAATGGAACAGAAAGAATGCGTATTGCTACTAATGGAAATGTGGGGATAGGAACTACTCACCCCACCAATAAACTTGAAGTAAACGGTACAATTCGTGCAAGAGAGGTTAAATTAGAAGCGACCAATTGGCCTGATTATGTTTTTTCGGATAATTATGAATTGAGATCTTTAGAAGAGTTAAAGTCCTTTATAACCCAGAAAGGTCATTTACCTGGTTTGAAATCTGCAAAGCAGTATGGCGAGGATGGTGTTAATATGCTTGAATTAAACCAACTGTTATTAGAAAAAATGGAAGAGCTGACTTTGTATTTATTGGAACAAGAAAAGAGAATAGGTTTGCTTGAAAAAAAATTGAGTGTAAAAACAATGTGAATTAAATTTATGGAAAGAATATTTAGTGGATTCCTTACAATTATTTTAGTCTTTAACCTTTTCAGTTTTAGCCAGTCTAATGCCCAGCAAACAGGTTACTTTTCAGTCGGTGGGGATATCAACAGTTTTTATCCTGTTACTTGGTATGACGGTGCTTGGGCATCAAATAAACATACAGAGTTAAACCTTGGACGGTCCTCTATTCATGCTAATAACCAGTGGAGGTGATCTATGATCGCAACATTTAAATTTCATACTACAAGTTGGGGGAATCAAGCCCATTTTATAGATGCACATATTATTAATAGTGCTTCTGGTAACTCGCCAACTTGGGGATTCGTTGGTGGCTGGCATGATGCTTCGGTAGATAATAGCAGTAGGAGAATAATAATTTGGCTCCGCGGTGGAGGTACAACTTATTATTTTGATGCCAATGCTCCTGTCTCACCAACAGTTTATGATGGTATTCAGAATTCATTGCCTTATATGACTCCCAATGGTAGTGCTTCATATAACATTAAGTCTGAAATTGATCAATATGCGAAAGTCTCCGGTACTGTGTTGAACTATCCACTACATGTCCGTGGAGGAAACAGTGCAATCATGGGAAACCTTGGCATCGGAACCACTGTCCCCTCTAACAAACTCGAAGTCAACGGCACCATCCGAGCTAAGGAAGTAAAACTGGAAGCCATCAACTGGCCAGATTATGTGTTTGGAAAAGACTACGTGCTGATGCCATTGGAAGAAGTAAAGTTTTTTATTGACAGAGAGGGACATCTACCAGGATTGAAGTCAGCTAAAGAATATGAAGAGCAAGGGGTGAATATGCTGGAACTGAACCAGAAGCTTCTGGAGAAGGTGGAGGAGGTAACCTTGCATTTGATAAAAAAGGAGGAGGAAATCGGTTCAATGAAAAAAAGGTTGGAATACTTGGAAGTAATGATTGAAAAATTAAGCAGATCTAATTTAGAAGCTAAGTAAAGTATGAGAAATATAGAGTATAAGACATGTGAAAAAGTTCTTTTTTGGATTATGATATTACTGATATCGTCCAAAGTTGATATTGTGCATGCCCAATCTTCATCGGTGGTCATTCCTTCTAATATTTCAACTGGTAGTTTGGAGAAAAATATGCTTTTTTATGCAAATAATAGATATACAGTATCCCAGCAAGGAGCAGCTACAGTATCTCTTCAGGCAATGTTTGATGGGAGTTTTAATCCATCTACTACAATAGAAAGTGTCAATGAAAATGATCCTACTGTGATATTAATAGAAGGTTTGCCAAATTGGCATACACAACAAGGTGCTTGGATTGGTTGGAGTAGTAGGGTATGGTTTCCAACCAAATTTAAGATAGAAATTTTTAATTCTGATCAAGGTTTAAATGCTTGGGTGGAGGTAGCGTTTGTTGATAATTATACCCAAAAACATTATATGGTCAGGGCTCCTGGTGGTGTTTGCAGTAAAATTAGGTTTACTTTTTACAAAGCTTCAGGATCTGGTGGTAAGATGCAGTTGAGTGAACTTTTTTATATACATCCTGAAGGAGCTAGGGCTTACGACGGCTTGTTAGTAAGGTATAATCAGGTAGGAAATGTTGGAATTGGTACAAATTCTCCTACCCACAGCCTCGAAGTTAACGGCACCATTCGAGCCAAGGAGGTGAAACTAGAAGCCACCAACTGGCCAGATTATGTATTTGAAAGAGATTATCAGTTAATGCCGTTGGAAGAAGTTAAATCCTTTATAGTTCGGAAAGGACATTTGCCTAGTTTGAAGTCAGCTAAGGAATATGATGAGGAAGGAGTAAACATGTTGGAGATGAACCAGAAGCTGCTTGAAAAAATAGAAGAGCTAACGCTTTATACTATTACACAGGAAGAAAAATTGGTGCGTATCGAATCCGAACTAGAATTATTAAGAGCATTTATAAAAGAAAAAATATGATGAAAGTATACATGTTAATTTGTCTGATGACATTGTTTTCTCACAACTTTCTTTTTGGACAAACAAATACCTTTCCTTCTACAGGAAATGTTGGCATTGGGACAACTTCTCCATCACACAAGCTGGATCTAAATGGTTCCTTTAGATCTAATTCAAACATATTAGCAGCAAACCCCAATAATATTCAGGCTACTAGTTTTTTGGGATGGAAAGACAATGTGGCAAGGATCCGTGTTGGAGGGAATGGGGATGGTGCAGGAGGAGGTTTTGATATCCAAACCCTTGGAGATAAAAGTCTCATGAGATTGCTTAATAACGGTAATGTTGGTATAGGTACTACAAATCCAATATCAAAATTTGATGTAGTTGGGACTACGTATTTGCGGTCAGCCCCAACACATAATTCAGAAGCAGAACAATTAAGATTAGGTAGGTCTGATTCAGATATCCGCTACCACTCCATCTATTCAAACCATACAGGAATAGCCAGTTCAAACTTTTTGCAGTTTAGGGTTCATAGTGGTGGTGATTCCCCTTTTCTGGATCAGCAAACGGTATTGACCCTATATGGAAATGGCAATGTCGGAATAGGTATCGTTCTTCCAACTCATAAACTTGAAGTGAACGGCTCCATTCGAGCCAAGGAGGTCAAACTGGAAGCGACCAACTGGCCAGACTATGTTTTTCAAAATGACTTCGAATTGATGCCATTGGAGGTAGTCAAATCTTATATAGATCAAAATGGACATCTACCAGGTTTAAAGCCTGCAAAGGATTATGAACAGGAGGGGGTGAATGTACTTGAAATGAATCAAAAGTTACTGGAAAAAGTGGAGGAGTTGACATTATATGTTATTCAACTCAAAGATGAAATTATAACATTAAAACAAAAATAATTATTTGAGATGAAAAGGGCTATTTTAACATTTTTGTACTTTCTGATTTATTTGATATCCATCGGACAAACTTCTGTCTACATAAAGGGTACAGGCGCTAATTTTAATGGGAACCGTGAAGTAAAATTAAATGGACAATCTATAGGAGTTCCTCACACTGGAAGAGGTTTGTGTTTAACAATTTTAAATGCTGCTACACATCAGCACGTTTCGACTGTAAGATATGATACTTATGGGAGCTCTCAGGCATCAAATGATCTTGCAATTTCTCTAAATAATTTACAAAGAGGTCAAATTGGAATTTTATCTTCTTACGATGCATGGGAGCTTAATGTTACTAATAACCTTAGAATTGCAGCTAGAAGGTTAGGTTTATACAAATTAGGGTCTGGTTCTTTATCAGGCAATAGAAGGCCATATTCGGCAATTTTTAGAGGTTCTGGTACTTCAGGCCCTAATACTGAACCAAATCAAATTGCTTATGAAGTGATGCAATCCAATAATTCCAATGCTGAAAGAGCAGTTATAGCTACATGGCTTATTGATGATGCGTTTATAGGAAATAATTTGAGCAATGCATTGGTCTATGGGGACGGTTCTGTTTCTGGTGCTTCATTAATGGCCAACCAACTTGGCTATATTGGAATTGGCACAAATTCACCTACCCACCGCCTCGAAGTCAACGGCACCATCCGTGCCAAGGAAGTAAAACTGGAAGCGACCAACTGGCCAGATTATGTTTTTGGAAAAGACTATGAATTGATCCCATTGGAAGAAGTTGATGCCTTTATTGGGGAATATGGGCATCTGCCAGGATTGAAGTCGGCCAAGGTCTATGAAGAAGAAGGGGTGAATATTCTGGAGCTGAATCAGAAGCTGTTGGAGAAGGTGGAGGAGGTAACCCTTTACCTGATCCAACAACAGAAACTGATCGAATCACAAACTGAATTAATTAAAAATCAGCAGATCGAACTCGACCGATTGTATGAAAAGTCTTCCAAACCAGACTGAAATAATTAATATAAGCTATAGGAAATCATACAAACAATTGTAAAACCAACAAGCATTGAAAAAGGCCATTCTCTTGATATCGTTTTTGATCAGCAGCCTCAGTGTTCAAGCTCAGCATTACGATGTGAAGCTGTTTGATGGGCGCATCAAACAAGCTGGTGTAAAGACTGATAAAATGAAACAAGAGTACCGTCAGGTCCAGAGGGAATATAAGAAATATGTAAAAGATAGGAAAAAGCAATACCATGCAAAGAAAGACAGCTTAGGGAATTATGATAGTTTAAAAAATGTGATTTCAACAGACTCTATCAAACGGCTGATTAGACTCAGAGAAGAACAATTTGTTTTTGCAGATAGCCTTTATAGCCTTGAGCAAATCGCTTCTTGGGACAAAGCTGAACTTAATTTGAAGAACCAATCGATACTAAGGACTAAGGAAAGGCTGGAAGGTAGGGGATACTTTTCGAAGTATGAAGCGCTGGAAGGTCAAATAGCTTCCCATAGAAGGATCATTAAGGAATATAAAGATAGTCTTTCGACCATAGACTCTCTAGACAGGGATGAGATCAATTTCAGAGTAAAACAAAAAAAAGAGGAGCTAAGCGGAGCATATGAAAGTAAGCTTGAGGCTATCACAGGTGAAATTGTAAATGATAAAATGCCTGAACTACCGGGTGGCTTCCAAAACAAAGAATTGCAAAAATTCCAAAATAAACACGCTCAATTGAAAGGTAACTTTGACGACCAAGGACTACTTCTGCTCTCTGAGGCACAGGCTGTGGATCATTTTGCAGGAAAAGAACAGGTTTTACAGGCTGCACAAGAGAAAGTGGCAGTTTTAAAGAAGAAATACAGTGAAGTTTTAGACGCTGAAGACCTGTCGACTGCTACGAAAATCAATTCACTCAAGGGTGAGCCCATTAGGAATAGATTAGTGTATGGTGGTACGCTCCAGCTACATGTAGATAGAAGCACAAACCTAGATTTGAATCCAGAAATCTCCTACAGAATGAAAAAGGATTTAGAGTTTGGATTGGGAGGAACTTACAGGTTGAATGTGCAAACCAAAGATCTTCCAAATGCCATCAAACAGCCAAATGTGTTAGGATACCGTGGGTTTGTGAATCAAAAGGTTTTTAAGAGTCTATATGTGCATGGAGAGTATGAAAGTTTGTCCAATACCCTAATGACAAAAGATAGACAGCTGGATAATATATGGTATGGCAGTTTCTTGGGGGGATTACAGAAGCGCTTTCGACTCAAAGGAAAGTCTTATGGTCAAGTGCTCTTGCTCTATAATTTTCATTACAGGGAAAATCCAATGTACAACAGTCCTTGGGTCTTTAGAGTGGGGTTTGAAGTAAGTAATTCAAGATAAGGAATTTAGAGTGTTTGTATAGTTCAGTTAAAAAACTATTAGTTATCAAGTTCGTGAATAAAATGAAAAAGAAATTATATTTAATATTGTTCATTTGTATTTCCTTAGAAAGTTTAGGTCAAGGAGTTATAAGTCACTATATACCTGTTATTCCATCTCCAACGTCATCACAGCTTGCAATTTACGGAGATATTCCAGTTAGTAATTATACAGGCATTCCATCAATTTCAATCCCATTGTATTCAATAGAGGCTGGAAAAATTACTTTACCAATTAATCTTACTTATCATTCATCAGGAATAAAAGTATCTCAAGATGCAGGTTGGGTAGGTTTGGGTTGGTCTTTATCAGGTGCTAATGGTGTTATAACTCGACAAATTAATGGAATAGATGATTTTGATTTATACCGTGGATACATTAAAACTCCAGAGCTTCCTAGTGAGTATCAGTTAAATGTTAATTTAAAAAGAACACAGATTGATCCATTTACATCTAACGAAGTTGTCTTTTCATATGAACCTAATTTCCCAAATGAATTTTCTAAGTTAGAGCTGGCGGAGAAAAATCTATATGATCTCCAACCAGATGATTTTTATTTTAATTTTTTTGGCTACTCTGGAAAATTACACTTTGACAAACAAAATGGGACCAAAGTAACAGGAACAGTAGTAGATCAAAATAATATGAGGTTTGTTTTTGACTTAAATACTAAGGAATGGGAAGTAATTGACGGTAACGGGATAAAATATTATTTTAAAAAAACTGAAATTACCAGATCAGTTTCTAACGAAACTGTTTCATACTCTATTAATGTTTCACCTAATGGAACTCAATCTCCAGATATCGTAACTGCATGGTATATTGATAAAGTTATCATTCCTAATGGAGATCAAATAATCTTTCACTATGAAGAAACCGGACGATGGATTAAAAGCCCGGTTTTTATAGGAGAAAACTCTAACAGGCCAAGTAGTTTATATATAAACTCTGGCTATGGAATTTCAGCAACGGATCAAGATGGTTTTAGCACCTACTTTGCGACTCAAAGCTTGGTCAACGAACCTTACCTTACAAGAATTGAATTTCCAGATGGTTATATTTTATTTAACTCAAATACAACAGAAAGGTTAGATAGGGAAAAGTGGTCTATTTCCAGTACTAATATTAAAGTGCCATTTCTAGATAATTTTTCGGTTTTTACAAAAAATAATGTTTTAATCAAGAAGGTATCATTTTCATATGGATATTTCCGTTCTGATAAATTAAGTGCACCTGATAAAACGGACTTTTTAAGGCTTAAACTTAATAGTGTAAAAGAAGCTTTTAATGAAGGAGGAGCGTTAATTGAAAAAACTCCATATGTTTTTAATTACAATAATATAGAGTTACCTAAAAAGAACTCATTTTCAATTGATCATTGGGGATATTTTAATGGGTCTGATAATCAGTCGATAAAAGGATATAAGTTTTTAAATAGACCTAATGAATCAACTCAGCATGTAGTGAATCAAATAATTACAACTAGTAAGCCAAGGTTTACACCGAAATTCAATTATACTAATAATGGTTTAAATATTTATATGATTGGAGCAAATAGAAACCCTCATCCTCAGAATGCTAAAGCAGCAGTATTAGAATCAATAGAGTATCCCACAGGCGGATTCACAAAATTTGTATATGAATCTAATGATTATTACAATTATATTGATCCTATAGATGATGAGTTTTCTGTAAACCACTTAGTTCATTCTGGGACTACAGAAAAATCGTTTACTCTATATAAAGATACGTTTGTTTTTTTAAGCTTTAATTTAGTTAATCATTACTATCAGCATGACCCAAATAATTTGAATGTCATGAATAATATGACTGCCGTATTAGAAAAAATAGATGGTTCAAGGATACTTAGATTTTTACCATCGGATTTTCAAATGGATGGCATTCCAGGTGGTAACAATAATGTAGACCAAATGGTCGCAGATGTTTGTGTTTTATTATCAGCTGGAACCTACAAAATTAAAGTTGACAATGGAGGACAATTCTACCTGTCTTTAAGTTTAGAAGCAAAATATGATCAGCTAATTCAAACAACAAAAAAGATTGGACCAGGACTGAGGATTAAATCAATTGAAAACTTTGATTCAAATGGAATAGATATGCTTCATAAAAAAGTGTACAGTTATACAGAAGGTAATTTATCTTCTGGAAGAATGTTGACTCCCCTTCAAAATTTCCACAACGAAACAGACTTGATATATAATGCTTTGACAGGATCATATTTTCAACCTTGTTGTTATTTAAATTCAATAAATTATGCTTCTTCTTTTCCACCACTAAAAAACATCGTCAGTTCATCTTCTAGTATTATACCTCTTGGAAGCTCAGCTCAAGGTAGTGCAATTGGATATGGGATTGTTACTGAGTCAATCCAAGATAAAAATAACTTAAACCTAGGGAAAACTGTATATTTTTATAAGAATACAGAAGATTCAAAACCTTCCTTGTTAATTCCTAACATCCCATATACTAAACAAACAACCAATGGTCAATTGACTAAAGTCCAGGTATTTAGTTCAAGTAATAATTTGGTTAAAGAAAAACTGTATTCTTATAAAAAAAATCCGACCCAAGCAAAAACTTTAAGAGCAATAAAATTACATAGAAGTTATAATGACTGGATTGACCCTCAAATTGGAAGATTTCCATTTTCAAGTTTACCAGTGTTTTTTGGGACCTACAATATCCATTCTGATTGGTTTCATTTAGACTCAGAAATTGTTAATGAATATAACAATGATGGCGTATTAATGATTTCTGACACCTTAAGGTATGAGTATGGAAACCCTCAGCATAAACTTGTCACAAAAATTCAGAAAAGATCTAGTAAAGGACATAATTATTTAATTAAAAATTCATATTCAGCTGACCATCCTTCTGGTACTGGTATGACTTCATCGGATTATAATAAAATGATAAATGATAACATTTTAAACCCAATTATTTTAAAAGAGGAGTTTTTTAATGATAAAAAAATTAATGGGCAGATTTTTGGGTATGGCATAAATTCAAATTCTGGTCAAATAGTATTAAAAAATAAAAAAAGTTTGAATGTTCTTACAAATAGTTTTGAGATTGATGATCTTTTTATTCAGTATAATAAAAAGGATTTATTGACAGAATATAAGTTGAAAAATGATCAAGTTGTCAATTC
The DNA here is from genome assembly GCF_022549775.1 of Belliella filtrata. GTDB lineage: Bacteria > Bacteroidota > Bacteroidia > Cytophagales > Cyclobacteriaceae > Belliella > Belliella filtrata. The sequence goes on from NZ_JAKZGP010000080.1 coordinate 13,159, forward strand.
AATAATTTGGAGTTATAACAATCAAAAACCAGTTGCAAAGATTATAAATGCAGATGCAAACCAATCAAGCTATACTTCCTTTGAAACTGAAGAAAAAGGAGGTTGGACATATTCAGGGACACCAGTAACAAGTTCAATATCACGAACTGGAAGGAAGTATTATAATCTAGGTACAGGAAACATTACAAAAAGTTCAACTGGAGCAAGTAGTAGCAAACCCTTTCTTCTTACTTTTTGGGCAAGACAGGCTTCTGGTACAGGTAATTGGACTTTTATGGGGCAGACAGAAAATCTGACAACAGAATGGAAACTGATACAAAGAACGGTGACATCTTCTTCTGTATCGGTAAGTGGTTCTGGTATTTATGTGGATGAACTTCGGTTACATCCAGCCGATGCGATGATGACCACTTACACCTATGATCCTTTGATCGGTATGACCAGTCAGACAGATCCCAATGGTGTTACATCCTATTACGAATACGATTCCTTTGGTCGTCTTTTGAATATTAGGGACAAGGATCGAAATGTTTTGGAAACATTCGAGTATAATTATTCAAATCAGCCTTAAGCTAGCGGGATCATGAAAACTCTTCACTACATTATTCTCCTAACAACGGTTCTTTTTTCAACCGTCATTGTTTCGAAATCTTTTTCCCAAACCTCAGGAAATGGCCAAAACTACGTCAAAAGATATACAGCCTTAGTCCCAACTACAAGTGAATCTACCTTGAAGACAGGGGGAAATACCACCTCGCAGAAACACTTTACTTACTACGATGGCCTAGGCCGTCCGAAGCAAGAAGTTCAGAAGCAAGCCTCACCTTTGGGAAGAGATATAATCGTTCCCATAACCTATGATGGGTTTGGCAGGCAAGCAAAATCATTTCTACCATACACCAGAGACAACGGTACAGCAGCTGGTGATTTTCGTCCTGCTGGAGAAGCAGAACAAAAGGCTTTTCACAACACACACTTTGGAGGATCCTCAGGGAATTATGCCTTCAGCGAAAATGTATATGAAAACTCTCCACTGAACAGGGTAGTGGAAGCACATTCCCCTGGTCAGCCTTGGGCTAGAACAGCCCATGGTGGTGGCAACAAGCCTGTGAAGATGGATTACCTTACTAATATCGCTGCAGATAATGTCTTTTTATGGGAAATATCTAATAACCGTCCAATCGCCTATCGATACTATAATCCTGGTACATTATATAAAACGATCACTACTGATGAGGATGGAAACAAAATAGTTGAGTTCAAAGATTTTCAAGATAGAGTAGTGCTTAAAAGAGTGCAGGCGACAGCAAGCACTTGGGCAAATACTTATTATGTTTATGATGATTTTGGGAATTTGACTTATGTATTTCCTCCCGAAATGCAGCATGGTTATAATAGTACCAATTTGAATACCCCCGCTGGTTTTTATCTAGTAACGGAGAATATTAACTACAATGCTATTCCAAGTGCAAACCGTAACAAAGTAGCCTATATTCCTACGGCGACAGTGACCATTAGCCCTGGAACAACCCTAGCAGCAGGAGTAGAGATTAAACAGCATGGTGTAATGCCAAGCCAAGATCACCTTGATAACTGGGCATTTCAATATAAGTATGATGGGAGGAATAGACTGGTAGAAAAGCAGGTGCCTGGAGCCAGACCAATATATTTGGTTTATGATAAACTTGACAGGTTGGTGTTGAGTCAGGACGGTAACCAATATCCCAACAAATGGAGCTTTACAAAATACGATGCATTCAACAGGCCTGTCATTACAGGAGAAAAATCTATTCCAAACGTTTCATTGACAACAATTAGAAGCAATGTCCATAACCATTCAGTTTTATCGGAAAGTTATACCGGGAATGGAATCACCAAATATGCCAACACTACCTATCCTGCTTCAGTAACCGATGCTGATATCCATACAATCACTTATTACGATGACTACAGGTTTACCAGCACGACTTTCAGTCTTCCTTCAGGTCAGTTCAATACCACGGGAGGCAAGATAGTTCCTGCTGTATTTTTAACCGTCAAGGGTCAAGTCACTGGTACTAAAGTGAAGGTCTTGGGAACTACAAACCAATATGTGGAAACAGTAAACTTCTATGATGATCGCTATAGGTTGATCCAATCCAGGATGGTGAATTACAAAAATGGTAATGATGTACTCACCACGCAATATGATTTTGCGGGTAGGGTAAGGAAAACCTACCTGCAGCACAACAATCCCGCTGCGGATATCAAAAACACAGCTATCGCTCAGGACTACAGCTATGACCATGCCGGCAGATTGAAGACCGTTACACACAGTATCAACGGATCCACAGCCATTACGCTTTTAAACAATACATACAATGAACTGGGAGAGTTGATCAAAAAGGACCTGGCCAATGGCTATGAAGACATAGATTATGCCTACAACATGCGGGGCTGGCTGACCAGGATCAATAACCTGTCGGATGCTACACCGAAGCTTTTTGAAATGGATTTGAAATATAACGATGCGCCTACAGCCAATAGGAGATTCAATGGTAACATAGGTCAGACCGAATGGAAGAATCCATATGAGTCTATGAAGAATTCCTACGCTTACACCTATGACCAAATGAACAGGCTGACAACTGCTATTTATAGCAACAATGCCTCAGGAAATACCATGAACTTCAATGTTCCTGCGATAAGCTATGACCTGAATGGAAACATAAAAACATTGCAGCGTAGAGGGAATCACAATGACACACCAAATCAACTGATAGACAACCTGACCTATACCTATGCCAAAGGCAATCAGCTTAGCAAGGTGACAGATGCCACAGGGATAAGCTCAGGCTTCAAAGACGGAGCAAATGTAGCCGATGAGTATCTCTATGACCCCAACGGCAACATGACAGTTGATAGGAACAAAGGCATTACGTCGATTACTTACAACCCACTGAATCTACCAAGCAAGGTAACCTTCAGCGCATCCAAATACATAGAATACACCTACGATGCCAGTGGCAGCAAGCTGTCCCAGAAAACGGTAGATGGAGGAACTACCAAGGTTTCGGATTATGTAGGCGGCTTTGTATATGAGGACAACAAATTACAGTTTTTACAACATAATGAAGGTCGGGTTGTAGCCAAAAGAAATGCATCAGGTACATTCCAAAACTACGAGTACCAATACCACCTGAAAGACCACTTGGGTAATGTGAGGGCAACTTTCAAGACACAGCATGATGTAGATCAATATCTGGCAACATTCGAGAATGCTTCAAGTACCTATGAGAACAATTATTTCAGCAGGTACGGCGAAGTTACCAGAATAAACGCCCCAATATTTAACAGAACTTCTGGATCTGGAAATTCATTTTCAGTTAGACTTACAGGAGTAGGGAATTCAAAGCATGGATTAGCGAAATCCCTTGCAGTGAAGCCCGGAGATAAAATAGATGCGGAAGTTTATGTGAAATACCTGGATCCGAGTACTACAGGAACCCCAGGGTCAGCCTTTGCGCAGCTGATCACCAATTTGGCAAACAATGCCTCAAGTGTAGTGATAGATGGAGCCACGGCTGGAACCAACCCGATGCCCTTTGCAGGCTTGATGGGGTATGGAAGTGACAACTCCACAGGGCCTAAGGCATACCTGAATGTCCTGGTCTTTGACCAAAACTATCAGTTATTGACATCATCTTTTGTTCCAGTGACTACAGCTGCTAGGGAAACAGGATCAAATGTGCCCCATCAATATTTAAAATCTCCTCAAATCACCATTCAGCAACCAGGATATGTGTATATTTACTTCTCCAACGAGAATCCAACTCCCGTTGATGTGTTCTTTGATGACTTCAAGGTAACCCATACCAACAGCAACATAGTCCAAAAGGATGACTACTATCCATTTGGTATGTCGTTTAATTCCTATTCGGCACCGAGTGGGGTGGGGCAGAATTACCTCTACAACGGGAAGGAACTGATCTCGGACCTGAATCTTAATTTCTATGACTACGGGGCAAGAATGTACGACCCCGCAATAGGGAGGTGGATTTCGATCGATCCGGCTGCTCATGAATATTCCAGTTTTTCCCCATACAATTATGTTCTGAACAGGCCGATAAACGCAATAGACCCTGATGGTAAAAGGGTGTTTTTTGTGGCAGGTGCAGGGAATGACCAAATAGGTTGGAATTATGTGCATAGATGGGGTAGGGCTTTTGAACGTTCTGGGATTACAGGATTTACAAGGCTGAATGTGTCGCATGACAATCCCGAGCGTCTCCGATCCGGGAGCTTGCCAGTTGGAGATATGATGTTTAGCAGTTCATTTAGATCCAGTCGGTATGACAGGTTTGCTTCCTCAACTTCGGGAATGGTAACCACATCTCGAAAACAAAGCAAAATGGTTGATAAGGCCATTGGGGATATCAGTGCTAATTTGGCAGCGAATCCATTGGCAGAAGGGGAACAGTTGAACCTAGCTGGTTATAGCTATGGTAGTGTTGTCCAGGCACATGCTGCTTTGGGGTTGGCAGATAAAGGCCAAAAGATTGATAACCTGATTTTGATTGGAAGTCCGATATCAAGTGATTCTGAGTTGTACCAAGACCTTTCTGGCCATAAAAACATCGGTAATGTTATCAGGGTTGATATTGAAGGGGATTTTTTAAGTGATCCTAAAGGAATGGAGTTTTTGAAAGGAGTTTTTCAGAACTTAGGAATAGATGGTGCGCATTTTGACCTTGCAAGACCGGGGAAAGAAGCCGATAAGCGTATTCAAGGAGCTACTGATGACTTAATGAAAAGAGGGGTAAATTGATGAATAAATTAGCACTTAAAATAGCGTTATGGTTTATGGGTGTTTACGCCATACTTGCCATATTTGGGTCGATATTCCTCGTTAGCTGGGGCCATACTAATTGGTATAAGAAAGTAATGGTTTTTGCTTTGACTTTTCCTATAGCTTGGGATAAGCTGATAGTAGATGTATCATTATTTTTTCTGCCCCTGAATATATTGTTTTGGTCTATTGTAGTTTATTTTTCAGCATTACTCATCATTAAGATAAGACTACGTTATAGGTAAAGTAGACGAAACGACTATAATACAAAAGCCCCGTAACTGGGGCTTTTTTTATGTGTGCCGTGCATGGTAACTAACTAGGTGGTGAAAGTCCACTGTGGGGGTTTGTAATCGCCAACCACTAGCCAATAGCAAGGGTGTCCATTGTGAGATGGAATCTGAAGGAAGCTGGCGGCAAAAC
>NZ_JAKZGP010000081.1 GCF_022549775.1 Belliella filtrata
ATTGTCAATATGTTTAGTTAGTTTTAGCCTGTAATCTTCCTTTTTTTCAGAATTAGAGTTACCCCCTATATACCCCTATAATTTACACATTTTTTTTATTAATTTGCTTAACTAAACGACATTGATACCTAATTCCTTATCAGGATAGACAACTATTCCTCCTTCTTAATGTCAGAAGGTTTTTGACCAAATTGCTTTTTAAATACTTTTCCAAAATAAGCTACATCCTGAAATCCCACTTCATAAGCGACATCAGACACTCTATATTTCCCAGATGAAAGCATCTTCATCGCCTTTTTCATTCTACTTTCTTTTATCAATTCCGATGGAGTTAGGCCAGTCAACGCTTTAATTTTCCTAAACAAATGAACTCGGCTAATTCCAATCTCCTGACTTAAGAAATCTACTGTGAGGTTAGGCTGATCAAGCTTCTCCTCAATCAACGAAATCACACTATGCATCAATTGGTCATCTTGGCTATCAAGAGATAAATGAGCTGTTTGCTCGCCAAGTTTGCCTCTATATTTTTGTTGAACTAAAGTTCTGTTCTTTAATATACTTTTGACTTTTGCTTGGAGTTCTTGAATATTGAATGGCTTACTAATGTAGTCATCAGCACCATAATCCAAGCCTTCTATACGGTTTTGGTGAGCATTTTTTGCAGTAAGTAATATTACAGGTGTATGGCAAAGGGCTTCGTTAGATTTCACATGACGACATAACTCAATTCCATCCATCTCTGGCATCATCACATCAGATATCACAATGGCTGGGCCTGATTTCATAATCTTATTTAGCCCTGATTTTCCGTTTTTGGCAGTAATTACTTCATATTTTGACTTGAATTGGTCTTTTAAAAATTTCTTGAGCTCAACATTATCTTCTACGATCAGAAGAATTGGCTTTTCCTGTTCTTCTTCATTGATATTTCCCACCAAACTTGTCTGTTGATACTCTAATGGAACTGGTTTTACAAATGGTGCCTTATTTTCAATTTTTACATCTGACTCATGATTAATCTTTAGCGGAAGTTCAACAGTGAATGTAGTCCCTTTACCCAAGGTGCTTTGAACATCAATTTCACCTTGAAGTACTGTGATCAATGAATGCGTCAAAGATAGTCCGATGCCAGCGCCATATTGATCTTTACCTTCTTTGAAGAACCTGTCAAAAACCTTTGGAATAGATTCTTTGCCAATACCTCTTCCATTATCATTGACCCTAAATCTAAAACTATCTTCCTTTTCGGTAACCTCCACCTCAATCTCTCCTCCATCAGGGGTGAATTTAAATGCGTTTGAAAGTAAGTTAAAAACAATTTTCACTACTTTATCATGATCTAAAATTACGACCCTATCAGAGATTTTGTCAATGTTATCGATTAGCTTTATTTTCTTTTTATCTGCAAGTCCTTTGAAACTATCGACGATTTCTTCAAAAAGCCCACGAAGCATGACCACATTGCTATTCACTTGATGATGTCCAGTTTCAATTTCTCTGATTTCCAATATTTGATCAATGAGGTGAATAAGTCTCTTCGCATTGAAAAACATAATCTTCAACCTACTTTTTAGCCATGCATCACCTGTTCCCCGTTCCATCACCTCCTCTAGAGGGCTTAAGATCAATGTCAGGGGTGTTCTAAACTCATGAGACACATCAATAAAGTACTTCAACTTAAGGTCATGAATGCCCTTCCACTTTTCCTTTTCTAGCTGTTCTAGTAATATGGTGTTCTTCATTTGTGTGCTTTTCACTGCATTTTTTCTAATCACCAAAAATCCTAAAACTATCAAAATAGCATAAATACACGTCGCCCACCATGTTTTCCATGGTGGAGGCAAAATCACAACCTCTAGACTTGCAGGGACTTCATTCCAAATGTTATCATTGTTACTTCCCTTGACTAAAAAAGTATATCTCCCATCTGGTAAGCTAGTATAAGTTACTGATCTCCTATTACCTGCTTGAACCCAATCTTCATTAAATCCTTTTAATTGGTAGCTGTATTGATTGTTTTCAGGTCGTATAAAATTTAGTGCTGCAAAATCAATGGTCAAGATAGGCTGAAAATAAGTAAGGGTAATTTTTTGGGTTTGGTATATATTATTTTCAAGAATTCCTGTATCGTCACCAGGCAATACTTTTTTGTTTGACACCATGAGATTGGTGAAGTTGACTGGAGGAATGTACTCGCTGTCTTTGAGTGTCAATGGATCAAATTTCACGTAACCATTGATGCCTCCGATCAGAAACTCTCCATTTGGTATTTTGAAGAATGCTCCTTCGTTCATTTCTGTCAAAGGGAAACCTGAGGTGTAACTGTAGTTTTTAAAGCTCAACTTACCTTCATTAATTGTAAGCTTGCTGATTCCATTAAAACATATAAACCAAAGCTGACCTGCATCATCTTCCAAAGAACCCCAAACAACATCATTGGACAAGCCGTCTCCTGTATGAAATCTGGAAAAAGTCTGATTTTTAGGGTCGTACTTGATAACACCATCCCCATTAGAGGCAATCCAAATTTTCCCCTGTCGGTCTACGAGCGTATGATTGACTTCATCTATTTGAACATGTACCCCGTCGATTATCAAACTTTCCATATGCTCAAAGTTTCCAGTCAGCTTATCAAAAATCACTAAGCCTCGACCTTTCGTTCCTAGCAAAAGCTTGTCTTTACCTAAATTTACTATGGATTTGACAGGGTAGTTTTTTAAGAATTGCTGTAATTCTTCTTGCCCTTCGTAGTCAATAAATTTTCTCCTTTTCAAATCAAAATAGAAAAGTCCTCCTTGACTATCAGTGCCTAACCATATTCCATTTTCACCCTCCATAGACATATGATTGATAATCGCCTGCTTGAGAAATGAATAAGCTGTTTGGTCTGATGATGGGTATTTTAAAAAACGTTTGGTCTCTCTTTGGTAATATTGTAAACCTTCTCGGAAGATTCCAACCCAAATTTTGTCCTCATGATCAACTAGTAGTGACTTTATGGTGCCATCTGGTTTTACCGCTTGATGCGCTTTAGTTTTGCTATCATAGCTATTCAAACCACCCCTTTCTGTCCCAATCAAAATATCACCAGTAGCCATAGAGGCGAAAGCACCGACTACATCATAACTTAAAGACCAAGGATTCCCAGGTTTAAAATATTGATGATTGAATCGTTGTAGGTTTGCGTCAAAAAGGCACAATCCCCCCTGGTAGGTTCCTATCCAAATTGACCCTTTTTGATCCTTAAATAAGGAGCGGATACTGCTATGGGCCAAACTTCGCTCATCGGAAAGTTGGGGAGCAATCTCAATAACTTCTTGCTTGGGAGTGATGATGTTTAGTCCATCAAATGTTCCAACCCACATGGTTCCATCATGATCCAAGAGCAAGCATCTAATGTTATTATTTGATAACTTAGCTTGAATAGCTGCGTTTGTATGGTAATGGTTTATGAGTTTACCTTGAAGGTTATGGAGAAAAAGCCCATCACCATAGGTTCCAGTCCATATCGAATCTCCATCAACCCATATGGCTTCAACTCTCGCATTTACTTTATGTGGGGTTTCGAGTTCTATTTTGATTAGCTTGTGCTCTTGATCAATCAGGTGCAATCCTAACCTTGAAGACCCAACATAAATATTGCCTCTCTGGTCTTCTGCTAGAGAGCTTATCATGCCCAAAAACTGAAATGCAGTATTTCCAGCACGGTGAAATTCCTCCTTGATGGGATCAAATAAAAACAAGCCATACCTTCCACCAACCCAAATCTGTCCTTTCTGATCTATTAAAAGCGCATTGAAAAGAGTGAATTCATATTGTTCTTTTGGGAGAATGAAGTTTTGGAAAGTGCTTGATTTGCGATTGAAGTAACTCAATCCATTCTCTGTAATCAGCCACAAATCACCAGCTGAATCTTCACGAATTTCTGATACAGTACTTCCACCAAGACTATGAGGTTTATTTACCTGATACTTATAAACCTCAAAATCATAGCCATCGTACCGATTGAGACCATCTCGCGTACCAAACCATAAAAACCCATAAGAATCTTGAAAAATACTCAAAACACTACTTTGAGAAAGCCCTTGCTGGACTCCGATTCTATCGAATTTCATCTCTGCTGCTGAAAAATTTTGACCTATTGTGGGAAAACAAATCCCCAATAGCAACACACATAGCTTCCCAATGATTTTACAGCCTAAATTCATCTACCTAAGTTATCAAATTGTGTCGAAATTAATACCAATAGATTTGATCGATAACTTTTTTATATTACGATTATGTTGCATTTTGAGATAAAGTTGATTTCGAAGCTTTTAGGGTTACAGATGTTTTATGCTTTTATGAAATGAGGAAATGAATTTTGATCGAAAATCTATTGGATAGGTAAGTTTTAATAGGCTTTATTTTACTTTTCAAGTCGAATAAGCGCAAACTGGTATTTGCCTTCCATTTCAACATTTAATTTATCTTTATCAATCAATGTCGTACTGCTGGTTCCATACTCAACTTTTACATTTGAGTAGGAATTTGGCAAATCAAAAGTGTACATTTCCTGATCAGAGGCTTCTTTATAAACCAATAGGTGATCGTATGCTTTAGTTTTATTTTCCATCCAGAATCCTGACCAAGCATATCCAGATGGTTCACTTCCTAGAGGTAGCACCACGGAATGATGCCAATCTTTCTGGGCTATACTATAGACTTCAGATAGGTTAGAGACTTCACTTACTCCATGAAGTAACCCTGTCAACTCCATCCATGCCAATGGTTGAGCCGCCCAAGTGCTTGCATACGCATAGTCTAAGCCGACTTTAAGTGGCGAGTGTACATCAACTTCCTCGTATTTATTGGCATTTCTATAGACATTCAACCACTCTATTTGTAACCTGCTACTTGGAATATAGGCTGATAGGTTCCACAAGTTGCGCATGGTTCTGTATGGATAATAGTTTCCCCAATCGGTATATCGATTTTCAAGAAAAATATTCCCAAATTCCTGCATATAATGATACCCAACGCGCTTGCCGGCCGTGACATCAAGATTGAACGTGACTTCAGCACCTGTCTCTCTCATCACTTTTTCAAAAAGGCTATACACATTCACTTGAGAAGCTTGATCACCTAAAGCCAATCCATCAATTTTGAATACCTTGATGCCATAATCTACGTAGTAAGAAAGTAGGATGTCAGCATCTCTTTCCCAGTTTTTATAAGCATCAGTTTTACTTGGATTGAACCAAAGGCATAGCTGTATATTTTTTTCCTTGGCAGATTGAACGATGTTATTAAACCCATTGGGGAACCTTTCCTGATGAGGTTGCCAATCTTCAGTTGTCCAATCATCCCATTTGAGTCCTGCCTTTGAAGCAGAGTTTTTTGATAATCCTTGTTGCCAGCCATCATCTAGCTGAAGATGGGTAATCCCTAGCTGAGAGGCCATTTCGAGTTCTTCTAAGATAAAGGTTTCATTCATTCTGCCATCTTTGTTCCTGTCGCCCCAGGTATTGGCTAAGATCATGGCATCCCTTTTATTATCATATTTCCTCAACTGCATCTGATAAGTAAGCCAATCCCTTTGCTCATGATATGATCCATTTTTTGATATGCTTCTCGCAAATGAATAGCCTTGGATCCATTTTTCTTCATTCAAACCTAAGGATTCAACCCCAATCCCACTGATATTTACACCGTTATTGGAAACAATAAAATCAAAACCTGGATAATTAGGTTGTGACCAGCTTATGGGAGACTGCTTGAGCGCCCAAAGCGTGTAAGGCTTGTCAGCTGATCGGACCACAATCAGATTTCCTTGGAATTTTTGAGCTTGCCGAAAGGGTGAAATCATTAGCTTTTGCACCGGTTGGTCATGGTAATCTGTAGCTTCTTTGAATTGAATCACCTCGTAGCTCGCATGTTGTCCAAAACCAGGCAAATAACCGAACCTTGTCTCATCACCAGTGCCAATTTGACTACTTTCAATCATTACATTATCCTCTGTCTTTTGATTTTCCCATGAGCCAGATGATGGTTTACCTTTGAAAGAGATGGTTTGCTGAATGGCACCTGAACTTTCATACATTTTCAGTTCATACTTGACTTGCAATGCTTCAGATTTGGCTATCAATTCTACTTTTAAATAGGCATTCTCTTGCTCATAATCTTGTTGATAAGAGTTTTTAGTACTTAATTTTTCGAATGCAAAAGGTTGATTTTGGATGAAAAAATCAGGTATAGGTTTATCTACCACATGAATAAAATTCTCCTTTTTCAAATGTATTTTCAACAATTGAAGATTGCCATCCCACAGAAATGTGTGGCTTGCGTGTACATTAGAGATTGTGAGTGTATCTCCATGCATCAGTAATTGAGGGAGGTGGTCTTGACCAAAAGAAGTCTTAGCCAACAGGAAAAATAAAAGTAGGAGGTAGCTATTTTTGGGTTTCATCAGTAGGATTTTTATCGATAAATTCCTTGAGCCCTTCATGGGTTTTACTAATCTCAAAGGCATCAAAGAGCTCACCGTTAGTTTTGAATGCTTCATAGTAGATTTTATCCTCTTCTACATTGATCACTTGAAAGGTTTGAAGGTTCTCCGCTTTTCTATCCATCCACGGGTGGCTTTCCAAAGGATACATTTTTCTTCCAGCCACTGAGACGACATAGACAGTGCCTGAATTTTCATCCCAAAGATTCAGTCCTGAATTAACTTGATTGCCTCGTCCATAGACATGATCATGTCCTTGGAGTACCAAGTCTACACCGTACTGGTCAAGAAGGGGTTTCCAGGTTTTCATAACACCTTCATTGATTCTTCCACTTGCACCAGAAATCACAGGATGATGAAACATCACAATCAACCATTTCTTCTTATTTGATTTCAATATGTTTTCCAACCAATTTGCCTGCTCTTCAATTGCTTCATTTGAATTGAGCATGATCAATCTGCAATGATCATAATCTAAGAAGTAAGCCTGATTAGGGTTCGACTTTGGACCATTTGTTGGAAAGTTGAAATGGGCATTCCATAGTGGGGTTAAAGCAACTTTTTGTTCATTTTCATCTTTTATATATTCATGATTTCCGGGTACTATCACCTGAGGAATTCGATGAATCATTGGGCTGGCAGCATCAAACCATTCTGCCCATTCATAATCATTCTGAGAATGATTGATCAGATCACCTACATGAAGTATCATTGCGGCATCTGAAGCTTTTTCATAAGCTTGATGAACTACCCTTGACCATAAAGTGTAGAGGTCATTTTGAGCATCTCCAAGATAGATGAATTTGAAGGATTTCTTTGGTTTCTCAATTTTGAAATCGTACCACGGTGACCAGTACGCTCCTCCTCCTACACGGTAGCTGTAGACTTTTCCAGGTTCTAGTGCAATAAGCTTTACAGTATGAAAATAGGAACTGTCTTGCTGAAGAGAAACAAAAAGTTGTTTCGAAGCTTCTAGTCTCTTACTGTCTTTGTAAAAATCAAATGAACCATCTTGCTCGGCCAATTCGAGGTATTGTAGATCTGAAAGTGGCTGAGTTCTCCAAGTGACGGTACGGTCTTTTTCAGCATCTGATCCAAATGTTAAAACCACCCTGTCAGGAGTCATGGTAGATTTATAAGGTATCTGAGTATTATCTGGGGGTGTATTTTTTTCAATACTTTGACCAAATGTCATATTGAAGCTCATAAAAATGATAATCAACAAGTACAATCTCATAACAAAGGAAATTAGCAAACGATAAATTAGGTATTCAGTACAGCTATAAAAATAAAGGCTGATAATAGTTTGTTTGAATACTATCATCAGCCTATAATTTATGAAAATTACCTCACAGAACCGTCAGGATTTTTAACCCAACCTCTTGTCCAGTCATTTTCAGCATTTTGAATTGCCCCAACAAATGCCGCAGAAGCAAATCCACTTATACTATTGGGATTGAATGCGGAAGATTGAGCTGATGTAGGAATGAAACTGTTCGTTCCAATGCCTGCAATAGTGGTAAGGATTGGTTGATTTCCATCAAATCCTGTTACATTATTGAAAAATGGATTTTGAAATTCACCATTACCGTCTACGAAACCTCTAAATGGATTACCATTGGCAGTGTCATCTCTATAGGGGTCAGAAGGTACATTAAATATAAAACTATGCGCAAAAACAGTAGCGCCATCCAAATCCGTGATGTTGACGTTGTCATTCAGTCTAAGACCTCTTCTAGGAAAGTCCGCAATGATTGTATTGTAAATTTTCCCACTGCTATTGGCTCTCATTCTAATTCCAGAGGTATTGGAAGCCTCAGCCCCCGGACCTATTACCGTAAAATTAGCTAAAACTGGCGAAGCAGTCTCTCTAATATCCACCTCGGAATTGTCTCCCCATGTTCTACTGATCATGGCAATACCAAATTGCATTCTTCCCTGATAAGCATCTCCGATTCTGAATCCACCAGACTCACAGTCAGTAGTCACTAGGTAGCTCATGTTAACAGTCCCGTCTGTAGGCATGATTCCTTCACCAGCGGCTTTGAATACTTGAATGTGATCTATAGTGGTTCCACTTCCTACATTTTGTAACCTGAAGTTTCGTGCATTGCCATATTCAAACCTGATAAACTGGTAAGTTCCGCTGTTTGAAGTTCCACCGGTACCTCTGATATTAAATACACCCCAGTCACCAGATTCCTCTGAACCATCCAGTGTATTGACAGAAGTAAAGACTACTGGGCTCTGAGCTGTACCGATGATTTCTGCAGAAGCTCCATCATTGATTACAATATCTGAAAGTGTTCCATTTGGGCTCGCCACATATATGGTCACACCTTCTTGAATGGTCAATGTTGTACCTGAAGCAAAACTCATTGTCCCTCCTACATGGTAATTTCTTCCTGAAATGAACCTTACATCGTCTTCGATAATCCCATCTTCTGGAATCTCAACATCATATAATGTTTCTCCACCTATAGTGATGGCTTCATAAGCGAGTGTAAGCACTGTCAAGCTTACCCTTTCAGAGCTCGTGCCTTGTGTATTGAATACAGCAAATTCATATTCAAACTCTTGACCTTCCAAAGCAGAGCTTGGAACAGACTGATTGCTATACGTAAATGAATTTGTAGCAGCTTGTAAAGGTACGACCTCTAGTACTCCTCCGTCTCTATACACCACGAGTTCTCTATTGCTCCCTTGTGTATTTAGATTCAATGTTACGTCTATGGCTTCACCACGTCTTACTTCCATGGTATTGCCTCCCTCAATAGAGATGGTAGGTGTAGGAAGATCAGGTTCATCTTCGCTACTACATGAGGCAAATGCAAATGCAAAGAATGCACAGCACATCGCCAATTTTGTCAAATAATTCAGCCTAAAGTGTTTCATGGTATTCATTTTTGTTTTCATAGTATCATTATCGAATAGTCCCATCTAAATTCTTGAACCAATTGCCATCAGCTGTCCAATCATTATCTATATGAACAGCACCTGCAAAAGGAGCAGAAGTGAAAAAGCTTCCTAAGCTACTAGGGTTGAAAGTCGTAGGTTCTACACCTACAAAATTGTTCAGTGTGATGCCTGCAGCGGCAGTCTCATTGACATTATAGCTAGGGTCATTGGCAAATATTGGTGCATCTTGTTCGTAATTTCTTGCATTGTTGAAAGAAAAGGTATTCCCTAGCGTCATCTGCTGTCCAAAATCTGACACAGGAAGATCTTCTACCCTGACACCATCATCTGGAAACTGGGTTACAATCATGTTTTGTAAAATACCTCTAGCACCTGTTCTTATCCTTACGCCCCTTCTAGTTCCATTATTGACACCTTGCTCGTAGCCATTTCCAATCAAAGTCACATTTGAGATTCTAAAGGTGGTTCGAGGTTGAGTTTCAAAAAATCCATCATTGTTCCTCATTTCTATGGACCTGGCGATGTTCCAAAAATTAACAGGTACTAAAGTTGCTTGTCTATCTGTCTGAAACAACCAGAACTGACCATTGCCTTGCCATCCTTCATCGCACCAGATACCATATCCTCCATGTCCAATTCCTGCCAGGTATTTGAAGTTCAACCTTCCACCACGTACCCTTACAGCAATATTTTCATTCCTGTAGATTTGTAAGTTTTCGACGATAGTTTGTGATCCTACCCCAAAGAAATGCATTCCATGGTATCCAGATTTTCCCGCGTATTCGACCCTTACATATTTCAGCGTTCCAGAATTGTCATTTGGTCTATTTCCCCCATAGCGATACCCATCTACTATTACTGTATTACCAGCATTGGTTGGGGCATTTCCAAGTATAAAGATTCCTCCCCAATCATTAGGAGCTGGTGTTTCGTTGAGGAGCACTTTATCACTTGTGAATACAATGGGATCATCTTTGCTACCTTCAGCTATGATTCTTGAGTCTCTCAGAATTGCCAAATGAGAAAATTCGTTCGGATTTGGGTAAGTTTTAAAATATACAACGGATCCTGGATCTATGGTTAAGGTAGCTCCATTCTCAACCGAAAGTATGCTATCAATCAGGTAGGTCTTACCAATTTCAAACCTGTAATCATTATTAAGCTTACCTTTGATTTTGGTCACTTCCACACCGTTGACCGTCTCTACTACTTCCGAAAAGGTTGACCGAATAAGCACTGATAAATCAAAGCGAGCAGACCTGTCTTGTGAATCCGTCACGAGGAATTCAAACTCATTCGTCGTACCTATCGCTTGCTCGAAGGGTACTGTATATTCAAAAACATATTTTGAGGAAATCTCTGTAGTATAGTTGACCTCATCTATCATTTCTCCATCTTTCAGTACAATAAAGCTATTGAGTCCACTCGGAGCAAGGACATTGAACTCCAGGTATATGTCATTTCCAGGCTCTTGAACTATCTGAGGAGCTGTAGGGGTGAGCAACACTAGAGAAGGTGCAGGCAAATCAAAAGGCTCTTCTCTATCACAGGAAAAGTGGAGGAAAGTTCCTAAAATCAATAAGGCTATGTATTGTATATTTCTCATCATATTAAAATCTAAATCCAACACCAATTCTTGTCCACCAGCCAAAATAGGCTATGCGTGATATTCTATCCCGATCTCCTTGATACCTGATACTCGGTGCATTGGTGATATTCACCCATTCACCAAAGATTCTCCAGCGATCACTCCAATTGTAATTGGCACTCGCATCAAGCTGTAGCCTTTGGTCTTGAATGATATCATCTTGCCTTTGAGAAGCTAAGGAACTAACAAATTCCCCATTGTAATTGGCCATTAGTCGGCCTGTGAATTTCCCGAAATCACCAGATAATGCAGTATTGAAGGTATGCTGTGCTTGACCTGGCAATGAAATGTTTCGCCTATCCTGAGTGAATGCATCAGAATATGCATAGGTATAGTTGGCGTCTATGTTCAGGTTGACCAAGGCTCCTGGAAGAAAATCCAATGCCCTTACAAAATTGACTTCCACACCTCCAACTTTAGCATTTTCACCATTTTGCTCTTGTCTAAAAATGAATCCTTGAGTGCCTGGGAATCCAGGGAAGTCTTCTAGCAAAGAGGGATCTATCCTAGAAAACTGGAACTGATCAATGTCTTTGAAAAATGCTCCCACTGAGAATATACCGACATTGGCGAAATAGTGCTCATACATCAAATCAAGGTTGATCGCTCTGGCAGGCTGAAGTTCAGGATTTCCTAACCTCAAGGTGATGGCATCTGCATCAAAATTGATAAATGGCACAATGTCTACGAAGTTTGGACGAGCATAATTCATAACTGCGGAGAATCGCAAGGCTTTGAATTTGTCCAAGCTGTATTTCACATGGAGGTTAGGCAATAAGAACCCATAGTCGGTTCCACCTCTCAATGGGGTACCTTGTACATCCGTACCAACCCTGATCACTTCAAAAGCATCATAGATCACTTGATTGAATTCATACCTTAAACCTGCCAAAAACATCCATTTATCTACTTGAAGTCTAGTCATGGCATAGCCTGCATAGATATCTTCAGAAGCATCGTAGGTATCACTTAGAGAAAGTCTCCTGGAGTCCCAAGCATCATCTCCTTCCTCTAAAAACAGCCTATTAGTAGATATGTAAGATTGAAATGAATTTCTACCAATCAAGGGTCCAAATCTATACGACCCGTTCATGAAGCTGATTGGCTGGGTGCCACTCATTACTCTTAGAAATGCCTCTTCTGTGTTCAACAGCCCATTGGGATCATTGAACCTCAAAACCCTATTGTCTCTAAATTTCGAATTGGTTTGTGAGCGGATTTTACCACCAAACTTTACATAACCTTGATTTCCACTTCCAAAGGAGAAGTTTCTCAAAATATCTATTCTTGTGACTAGGTTGGTTGCATCTGTGGTTTCATAGTCTTCTTCATACCTTCTGAAATCATTGTAGAAGAAAGGGTCATAGAAACTCTGCTCAATAGTAGCTGACCTGAAGGAAGGTACATCTGCATAAATCCCACTAGCATTATCAGTCACAATAGCAATATTGTCTTGAGAGAAATCCCCTCTATCCGAGCTAAAAGTCCTATTGGACAAGGTATAGTAGGTAGACCAATCTAGCTTCCAAAGCCCAAGGGTATGAAATCCCTGCAAATTGAAACTTTGATTGGTTTTAAGTTCGTCGAAGATATTGATGTCTCTCCTGATTCTTCCTCCAGAGATGGAGTCAAGTCTGTGATAAACAGAACCACTTCTGTCCATGTCAAACCTTAACCTGTTCCTGAGGTCATTGTCTTCCCTTCTGTTGTACATGTAATTGAAGACAATTTCATTTTTATTGTTGAATTTATAGTCAAAAGTCGCTGTGGCTCCGATACGCTCTCTTTCATTGATTGTGCTACGAAACTGGTAATTAGCCATTACGATTTGAGGCTCTTCCAAATTGCCCACAGGTCTTGGAATACCTTGCCATGTAGCGTCTATCCTGTCTTCGTAATTGTTGGTGCTATAATAGCTACCACCTAGGATCACACCAAGTTTTCCTTCTGGAACCTTATTGCTGGAGAAGAAACGCTTGTCTAGCCTGATCTTGCCTATACCGTTGAGTCCTCCAGAGAGGTCGTTGTATCCAAGCGCCGACTCTGCCCTTACTGCCAAGTCCAATTTTCTGGCAATAGGCGTACGCAAATTGATCACACCCCCGATGGCATCTCCATCCATGTCGGAAGTTGGTGCTTTAGTGATTTCCATGCTAGAAAGCTGATCAGCAGGTATCAAATCCAAAGCTTCGTTTCTAGAGCCACTTTGTTGAACAGATGGGATTTGCTCACCATTGATCTGAATCGCTGTGAAATGTTGCGGAGTACCACGAATACTGACAGTAGAACCTTCTCCTTTGTCTCTTTGGATGTTTACTCCCGGAACACGCTGCATGGCTTCAGCAACATTGAGGTCTGGGAACCTTCCTATCAGATCCGCAGATATTACGTTTTTGATATTATCGGCAGTCCTTTGCTGATTAAAAGCTCTCTGCTGTCCTTCCAAACTTGCCCGCACTTCGAAAATCTCTAGGTTCTGGGCATCTAGTCCCATCATGATGACCCCCAAATTAGTCTCTGCATCTTCTACATTTACAGTGACTCTTTTGGTCTCATAACCCAGGTAGCTGATTACCAATACTTGTTCTCCTTTGATATTCGTAATGATAGAAAAGTCCCCAGAAAGTGAAGTAGGTACGCCTGAGAACCCTCCCTCGAAGATGATGCTGGCTCCAAACAAAGGCTCATTACTCTCTGCATCTAATATTTTCCCTTTGATGGTATGGTTCTGGGCATAACCTGTACCAGCTTTAAATAAGCAAAGTAATAATAACAATAGAGGAATCTGGGTTTTCATATGGGTCAGAAAATAATGGTTAGCAACAGCAAGAAAACAAGAAAAAGAAGACCGAATACTACTTCTATCACTTGATAAATCTTGAGTTTTTTGGATTTAGAAATTTTCCTTAAATTCAATTCGAGTGCCTTTTAAATTGTTTTACAAAATTGACACATAGCGGAAGGATTATCTAAGAGAGATGTTTCAGATACTAGGTAAAAATGTTACAAAACCGTACTGAGGATTAGAAAACAGGGAAAAAATTAAATATTCATAGATAATCAGGGTACCACACTATCCTCAGAAAATATATTTAAGGCTTGCTGAAAAAGTTTCAGCTATACCAGATTAAAAATGGGCAATGAAGATATTTGCTTATTCTTCGCATGAGCCCTATGAAGAAGATGGTATAGCAGAGAGTAGCTTGAAAATTTGGAGTTGTAAAATTTTTAGAAGCACGTAAATTTAGCTGGGTCATTGGATAAGCTTGCACCTGAATAAGAAAGACAATACTCAAAAAAACTGGTATTCATCAAAATTTTAAGAATTTCTTTTCAAGTTGGTGTTTTTCAGCACGCTCTATTTACCTCTTTCAATACAGCCGCTACAATTCCTTGATTTGTCGATATTATTTTAAAATTAGGTGTATTGGAGCCTCTGTTTGAAATACCTATGTAGGGCATAGAAGATAGCGTATTTGCTCTCTATGTATTTTGGTCTGATATATCAGCACCAAAAAAGGAAAGGTTAAAATTTAAAACCCCAAAAGTCGGAAGAAATCCAAATAATGCGGCAACCTTCAGTCCTGAAAATCTACAAACTAATCAAGAACCTCTTCTATATCAATGATTTCAAAATCAGGGTGGGAGCTGAAAAAATGCTTGAGTAAAGCAACATGACCTTGACCATAGATGACCAAGATAGCCTGATCGGAAGGCTTGATTTCTCTCAATATATTGCTGTAAATCCGAAGGTTTGTTTTGTACCAAGAAGTATTCAAATCAGCACCTTCATAGGATTCGCCTTGACCGACCTGAGCATTGTACTTTGTGTAAATAGCCAAGTTTTTATGGAGAGCATCATCTTTGTTGATGTATATCAGGTGTTCTTTGAGAGAAGAAGTGCGCTCACTTTCGTTCATTTCCTCTATGAATGCTGTAGCAAAGGTGTTCAATTCTTCAAGTATTTGAGTTTGTCCATATTTTTTGGCAGCTTCAAATACGGGGTCTGTGTTGAACTCACCTTTGTAATTTACACAGGTCAGGTTTTCTAAAGATATTTTTTTGGCAGCCTGAAATCCCAGCAAGTCTATTTCGTTGAGCTCTAATTCATATTCACCTTTGAGGTATTGCTGGTATTGTAGATTAGTTTTTTCTTGGTTTTTTACTTCCACTTCGATACAGATTTGGTCCGGGTTGAATGCAGCTAGTTTATTGACTACCTCATCGATCTCTTGGAGTTTCTGGCTACTGAGTTGCATGGCTTCATTGCTGTACATGTCCTGAGTAGAAGTCGTGAAGTGTAGGCTTCCAAGGAGCGCAATTTTAATTTTTTTTTCAGGATTTTGTTGCGCAAATGTTGCGGTAGATACCACAAGCAAAAAGAGCAGGGTGAAATATTTTTTCATGTGGTGTTATGCTATAATAAGCGTTCTGCTGAGTATTTTTTCAATGCTTTGTCTTTGGATATTTTTGCCTATAAATACAAATACAAGATTTGGGGATTCAGTTTTACTGAAGTTGGGTTTAGTAAAGGTTAGTTTGTTTCCTGTAGATTGTATTAGGATGGTTTCATCTGAGCCTTCAAACTTAACGAATCCTTTGATTCGGTAGATTTGGTGGTCATACAAAAACATGGTAACAGAAAGCGCTGCATAGCGTTTTTCCTTATGGAAAGGTTCTGGTACAGATACTGCGATGCTTTTCATTCCATGTCTAACGGTTGTGTTATTTTTATTTTGGGATAGGTTTGTAAACCTACTAATTCTTACGCTTTTATCAAATGCTTGTAAGTCAATATTTCCGAATTCATTCCCTATCTCATAGTTGATTTTTCTTTGGTGAAAAGTGAGCAACCTTTCAATAAAGGAGTCTTTCCAGATCCCAAAAAACTTGTTAGTATGTAAACACATATTTTTTGAGAAACTATAATTATCATATTGGTGTAACAATATTGAAAAAAACAAGTATATATTGTTTCTACTTCAAATTTCTTAAAACACTGGCACGGGATGTCTAGACCTTTGATTTTTTTGTGAAAAATCTCCAAATTCCCCAAATACTGAGGAGTAGAAGGCTTATAAAAATCCAGATTTTCCCCTTAGTACCTTCTTCATGAATTGCGCTGTACAAGTCAAATGCAATGGTTCCAGAGAAAAAGGCTAAGCTTGTTCGGGGAAGCATGCCAATAGTCCCCCAAAGGAGGAGCTTTTTCCACCCAGTGCGTAGCATCGCAAAAAGAAGATTTGATAGTGCAAATGGAATTACAGGACTGATTCTGACAAAAAATATCAATTCTCCCATATTGTCTGATTTTTCTTTGATCAGGCTAGAAGCTTTCGGATAATGACTCAAAATTGCGTCTAGGCTATCTTGACTGAGGCTTTTACCACCTCCATAGCCTGGAAGACTTGCTAGTGCATAACTCACAATTAGTGCAGGAAAAACTCCCCATCCCAACAAAAAACCAGAAAGTATAGCAAATAGTGTCGTCGGTATGAATGCAAAGCCCATTGCAATCATCCCAATGGCAACATAAAAGAATGTCTGAATCAAATGGAGTTGAGGTGAAAAATCCAATTCATTGGCCTTACTCAAAACCAGTGGGATCAAGAGTAAGCTTGAAAGTGCTGGAACGATGCTAACCCATACAATGGCAATCACCATCCTTGGATTTTTCTCTCCAATCCTTTTTAATCTCTTGAAAATGCCTTCCTTTTTTTTCATCTTTGACGAATTCTTACAAAAGAAAGGAATTTTAATTTATCAATGATGCGATTTCATGTATTTCAATTGATTTGGAATCCATCATTGCAAAAAACATTACCATGAAATTTGGAACTAAAGCAATACATGCCGGTGTAGCACCGGATCCTTCTACAGGAGCCATCATGACTCCTATATTCCAGACATCTACTTATGTGCAGAAGTCCCCAGGTGATCATCAGGGATTTGAATATTCCAGAACTCATAATCCTACCAGAACAGCTTTGCAGCAAAATTTAGCGGCTTTGGAAAATGGGAAGCATGGATTGTGTTTTTCCTCTGGATTAGGAGCGATAGATGCAATCATCAAATTGCTTCAACCAGGAGA
Organism: Belliella filtrata; assembly: GCF_022549775.1. Taxonomy (GTDB): domain Bacteria; phylum Bacteroidota; class Bacteroidia; order Cytophagales; family Cyclobacteriaceae; genus Belliella; species Belliella filtrata. The sequence goes on from NZ_JAKZGP010000081.1 coordinate 17,146, forward strand.
TGAAGTGATCAGTACCAATGACCTGTATGGAGGGTCTTACAGGATTTTCACCAAAGTATTTGAAAGGTATGGGATCAAGTTTCACTTTGTGTCTATGGACGATCCTGCAACTATCGAAACCTACATCAATGAACGTACACGATTGATATGGGCTGAAACACCTACCAATCCGATGATGAACATTATCGATATAGCTGGCATAGGAGCTGTGGCCAAAAAGCATAAAGTAATGTTTGCAGTAGACAATACCTTTGCTACGCCATTTCTTCAGAATCCACTGGATATGGGAGCTGATATCGTGATGCACTCTGTGACCAAGTATCTTGGTGGGCATTCAGATGTAGTAATGGGAGCGATCATTGTCAATGATGATCAGTTAGCTGAGCAATTGGCTTTTATTCAAAATGCTTGTGGGGCTACCCCAGGACCGCAAGATTGCTTCCTCGTATTGAGAGGCATCAAGACACTGCACATCCGCATGGAACGGCATTGTCAGAATGGGAAAACCATCGCGGCCTTTTTGAAAAATCACCCTAAGGTAGAGAAAGTATATTGGCCTGGATTTGAAGATCACCCGAACCACGAGATCGCAAAGTCTCAAATGAGGGATTTTGGAGGTATGATTTCCTTCACCTTGAAGGGGAATGACATGAAAGATGCTATCAAGGTATTGGAGAACTTGAAGCTATTTGCATTGGCAGAATCTCTTGGGGGTGTGGAGTCCCTTAGTGGACACCCTGCATCCATGACCCATGCGAGTATCCCCAAGGAAGAAAGAGAAAAAGTAGGACTTGTAGATTCCTTGATCAGGCTGAGCGTGGGTATAGAAGATGCCGACGACTTGAAGGAAGACTTGAGAAATGCTTTGAATATGATTTAGAATTAGTGACGGAAATATTACATGATTTTTTTCAATGTTGATATTTATTGATACTTGCTCGTTGACAAAAAGTTGTATCTGAATTGAGTGGAAGGGATATTTGTGAATATTAGTTTCTGCGAATAGGAAGCTATTATATAATACTTAATACCGCAGACCTTTCAGGTTTTTATTGATTACCAATAAATTATTCGGATTAATCGAGTGAAACCTAGAAGATTCTGTGTTAAATTTCAAATAAAATCTAAATTTTTTACCTTTGATTTGTAAATCAGCTTAAGCTAGATTCAAAAGGTCCTGTTATTTCTGGCAGGGCCTTTCTTTTTTCTTCATAATCTATA
>NZ_JAKZGP010000082.1 GCF_022549775.1 Belliella filtrata
CTATTTAATATAGCGGCCTTTTTTGTTAGTTTTACAATAGTAATATTTAGCTGAGGTAAAGATAAGCAAGGATGCCGTCCTTTGCCAATTCTTTACCTCTTTTCTTAACTTGACAAAGTAGGGTTAAATATTTTTTGTAAAGGCACAGATTGTTTTGGCTGTGCCTTTTTTTATGCCTTATAAATTATTGAAGCGTATGAAGTTTTATGATGAGGTGAGGAATTTCAGGAATTCAGCTAAAGCTAAGCTGAACTTCATCGATCGTGAGATAGGTCGAGTAGAACAATTGTTAACAAGTCAGATAGAAAAGGATTTGAATTTGAAACTTGAGCTGCAGAGGATAAAGCAACATAGAGAGGAGCTCAATTCTCTATATTTTTTAGTCAATGTTCATAATCCAACATTTCAAGAAAGTTTTGAAAAGTCTTTAGAAAAATCTAACCTCCTACTTGGAGAAATATTTGGCCTAAAGCCTAATGAACCTTAAGGTGTATTTACCATAAAAAAATCTTGCCTTTTAATGGCAGCTGCTAATTAGCTGAATTTGATTGAAAGAATTATCCGAAAGACATTTTTCATATAAGTAGCAACCCAACTTTTGCTTGGTATAGATACCAATTTTGAAGGTTTTACATTTGCTAATAAATGAGTGGTAGCAAAGAAGATAGTTAAGTGTGTTTTTAGAAGAGTGGCTCTGAGAAAAAATGTAATGTTGAGAGCACCTATTTTACTAACTGAAATTTAGCTAAAAGCTCATTTTTCTTCAAGACCTAGCTCTTGTATATTTCGCAAATGGTTATAGTTCATCCAGCTAAGAAGAAATTAAAATCCGCTTCTTCGTAAAGTCAATAATAAAAATTGTGAGACCCATCCTAAATAGAGTTTCTACAAAGAATGAGTGTCTTGAAGATTTTATAGACTTATCTATCGAGGATTTTATAAAGCTCGGTAATTTTTGTCTTTATTTTAGCTAATTCAACTTTATACTTATCTTTGTTTTTCACATCTTTTTTCAACTTGAAATCAATCTCTGAGATTTTTTGCTTGATTTGAATAAGTGTCTGATTAATCATGGTAGGTGGAATTAATTATTGATATACATTTCTTTAACGCGCTTGATTTCCGAAGATATTTCTTTACTGATTGTCTCTAATTCTGAAATAAATTCAGCTCTGATCTCCTCATTTGAGCCCTGAATATCCTTTATTCCCTTGTAAAGCTTTGATTTTTTTGACTGAATACTGTCAATTTTTATAGACAGTACTACTTGAGACGGAGCAGTAAGTTTCCCTGCTAAAACCTTTAGTTCAAAGATTTCTTTCTCAATTTCTTGAGTTGCCTTTTTTAAATTTTCTCTGGCAGATGAAGTTTCGAGGTCTATGGTGAATATTTTTGCTTTGTTCGTTTTGTACTCTTTATAGTTTGGTTGCTGAATACCTGATAAATTGTCTGAAGCTTTATTTTCACATCCAAATAAGGAGATAATTGCAAACAAGGAAAAGTATGCTATACGATTGTTCATATTTTTAGAGTTTCGTTTGAGTCAGTATAATACCATTCATCAGCTTGGAAGTCTCCTGTTCTGATCCAAAAGTTGTTTAGCCCTACCTTATAGCTGCCAAATCCATGAGACTCAAAATTCAGAATCATTTGTTGGGCAAAATTTTCTTCATAAGAATTGTTTACCCATTGATTTAACCTTGAATGTGGCAGACAGCCTGAACTAAGAATTTTTAGGACTTTGGACGGGGATAGTATTTCTTTTTGGTTGATTAGAATATCTATATTGATGATTGGGAATGCAGTTTCTGGTTTGTCAAAAATATTTGACAGGAGATTATAAATGCATAAAACCTCTTTTTGATGGATAGACTTTTCGAATAAGTCTTCTGGGTGAGTTAAGATTTTGAATTTGTAATAAGATTTCAAAGTTTGACTTATACTATCACCAAAAAATTCATTAAGCAACAACGTGCATGCATCATCTAGCGTACATTTACGCAAACCAAGCTTCAAAAAAATCTTTTTATTAGCATTGTTCGAATGAACAGTGATGTTCAATTTGGAAAGGAGCGCGTCAATATGAGTCTGAGACAAAGACGAGCAGAATGATGAAGTGCTCATGCCTATTAATCGTACTTTGTGTTCCATTTCAAAAATCTATTTAAAAGTTAACTTTCTGTTATTTAGACGTGGTCATTAGCTGGTATTAATTTGAGCAAGTGTTAAAATCACAAGAATTAATATTTAGACACCAGTTTTAGGTTTAGGTCACAATGTTTTTTAGTAAAAATCTTGTTTATGGCTTAATTTCTGTAAAAGTCAGATCAAGTTTCATGTTTAAAGTGAAAATGCGTGCAGTATTTTAGGTATATTTTGTTTAGTTTATGTTTACTCACGATGAGTTGTAAGTTGAATTCGAAGCTTTTGACTGAAAGGGTTTTAGTGTGGTCTGATGAATTCGATGTAGAAGGATTACCCAATCCAGCTCATTGGGTTTTTGAAGAGGGTCATGTGAGGAACCAGGAGTCTCAATATTACACTAAGGAAAGACCAGAAAATGCATATGTTCGTAATGGGAAACTTTATATAACAGCTAAAAAAGAGAAATTCCCCAACAAAGCTTATGAGTCAGGAAGTAAAGATTGGAGAAGTGCTTTGCCAGCATCTTCTTACACTTCTGCCAGTATAACGACTGCAGGGCTTCACTCTTGGCAATATGGTCGAGTTGAAGTTAGGGCTAAGCTGCCAAAAGGCAAAGGGGTATGGCCAGCTATTTGGATGCTAGGAGATAATTTTGATAAAGTAGATTGGCCGTATTCTGGTGAAATTGACATCATGGAGCATGTCGGTAAAGATCCGAAGCAAGTGCATGGAACTGTTCATTATCCTACAGGAGAAGGAGATGCCTACAATACTGATGGTGGCCAAACAAGTGTCAAAGGCTTGTCTGGTAAATTTCATGTTTTTGCGATTGAATGGGATGAAAATGCGATTCATTTTTATGTAAATGATCAACTATATCACTCCTTTGAGATTGATGATGCAGACTTGATTGAGGACAATCCTTTTCGCCAAAAGCATTTTCTTTTGATTAATTTGGCTTTAGGTGGTGCATGGCCTGGTCCTATAGCAGATGAGGTACTTCCTCAAGAATTTGTGATAGATTATGTAAGGGTTTATCAGTGATTTTTATGTCATTGTTACGCTTTGTCATTTTTGATTGATTTGATTTACAGTATTTTAACTCGTAATTATTCTTTGCTCTTTTTAAAACATTTTTTGAGCAGAACTTCATGTATATTTGTGAGTTCTTAAATTTTATCTTATGATAAAAACATTTCAAACCCCACTAATCATTTGTATAGGAATGAGTATATCCTGTTCTCAGCAAAATGCTGATTTTACCTACCCAGATGTGCAGCCTCCAGTTGCTGCCGTTAAGCCATTTGAAATCACCGCCAAACATGGACATGTTAGAGTCGATGATTACTATTGGCTTAATGATAGGGAAGATAAAGATGTGATTGCCTACCTTGAAGCAGAAAATGCCTACTTGGATACCATGCTTGCACACACTAAGGGCTTGCAAGAGACAATTTTCAAAGAAATCAAGAGCAAAATAAAAGAAGATGATGCCTCTGTTCCTTATCAACTTGGGGAATATTACTACTATAGCAGGTATGTAGAAGGAGGTGAGTATCCTATTTATGCAAGAAAAAAAGGAAGCTTAGAGGGCGCCGAAGAAGTGATCATGGATGGAAATGAATTAGGGAAAGGAAAGGCTTTTCTTAATTTCTTTACATCCGTAAGTTTGGATCATAATTTGGCTGCGATAATCATGGATACCCAAGGAAGGAATTTTTATAATGTGATGATCAAGGACCTTCGTACAGGTGAGATTTTACCAGACAGGGTAGAGAACATCCGAAGCAGTGCTGTTTGGGCACCAGACCATAAGTCCTTTTATTATGCGGTACCTGATCCTGTCACTTTGAGAAATTATCAAGTCAAAAAGCATGTTCTCGGACAAGATTCCTCACAAGATGAGTTGATTTATGAAGAGAAAGATCAAACGCTAAATTGTGGTGTTGGAATCACAAAATCAAAGGAGTACATTATCATAGGCTCTGGAAGAACTGATGCTTCTTATGCAATGTATATTGATGCCAAAAATCCGGGGAAACCTCAAATGATTTCAGCACTAGAAGATAATGTACAATACGATGTGGATCATGTAGGTGGTGAAGAATTCTACATTTATACCAATAAGGATGCTGTCAATTATCGATTAGTTAAAGCAAAAATTGGAGCATCAAATCCGGAACAATGGACTGATGTGATTGAAAATAGGACAGATGTTTTTTTGGAACAAGTGGATTATTTCAAAGACTTTTTGGCTGTACAAGAGACTTATCAAGGGTTAGCAAAAATCCGTATTGTTAGCTTAAGTGATCAGGATTCGCATGAGATCAAGTTTGACGAGCCAGCGTATGCTGCTGGGTTGGGGTTTAATCCAGCCTTTGATACAGATGTGGTCAGGTATTCATATACATCCATGACTACACCGAGCTCTGTATATGATTATAACATGAAGACGAAGACGAGCGAATTGAAAAAGGAGCAACCTGTACTTGGTGATTTTGATAAAAATAATTATCAAACTGAAAGGGTAATGGTAACAGCTAGGGATGGTAAAAAGATACCATTGTCAATTGTTTACAGAAAAGATAAATTTAAAAAGGATGGTTCGATGCCAGGTTGGATCTATGCCTATGGATCCTATGGGTATTCAATGGATGCGTCATTCAGTATTCCTAGGTTAAGCTTGCTTGATAGAGGTTTAGTATATGCCATTGCACATATCAGAGGTGGACAAGAGATGGGGGGAGATTGGTATGAGGATGGTAAGATGATGAATAAAAAAAATACATTCTATGATTTTATAGATTGCTCCAAATGGCTACAAGACAATGGCTATGTGGCTAAAGATAAGCTCTTTGCTTCTGGTGGAAGTGCTGGAGGTTTATTGATGGGTGCGATACTTAATATGGCTCCTGAATTGTACAGCGGAGTGATTGCAGATGTTGCTTTTGTCGATGTGGTGACGACCATGATGGATGAATCTATCCCATTGACTACATTCGAATGGCTTGAATGGGGTAACCCGAATATTCAAGAGGAATATGAATATATGCTCTCCTATTCGCCTTATGATAATGTGGAAGCCAAAGATTATCCACATATCCTAGCTACTACAGGACTGCATGATTCTCAAGTGCAATACTGGGAGCCTGCAAAATGGGTGGCCAAGCTCCGTACATTGAAGACAGATAAAAATAATTTATTCCTATACACAAACATGGACGCAGGTCATGGTGGAGCCAGTGGAAGGTTTGAAAGTCTTAAAGAAGTGGCAAGAGATTATGCTTTTGTTTTCGATATTTTAGGTATCCGTGAATGATGGAATATTCCTAGTCAATGAGCTAAATCCGTAACATGCTTTGAATAGTTCAATAAAAATTAGGATATGACAGTGAAATCTTTCAAAAAATACCTTGATCAGGGTATTTTTTGAAAGATTTTTTTTTTATACTTTTGTTTTGGGTGATTAAGCAATTTTTCTTTGGCTTTATGCCAAACTTTAAAACTTCAAAGGGCTATATTTTTTAGTCCTTTATTTTGCCCTACCTCGTCAACTGTGAAAACCTTACTCTCGACAAGGAATCCGCTGTACTTTTTTTGTGTTCTGAGCTACAGTTTAAGCACAAGAGTCCGTCTTCATTAAAAACCCAGTAATGCCTAGTGCTTACGTCCCTGATTTTGTATCCATTTTTGGTGAGTGTGTTTCTAATCACAGGAATTGTGGTTTTATCCAATACGAACACTTGATCATACGGAATCTCTAGAATGAGATCGAGTTCTTGAACACGGAATTTTCCGATTTTGGAATAATCTAAAGACCTGTCCAAAATCAAAATGCTGTCTTGAAGTTGATAAGTGTATGGAATCTCTTGAGCATTTAGCTTTGCATCCTCAAGATTTTTTCCACGTGACTTTAGTTCTTGAATCAATGTAATGTTTCCAGAGTCTTTACCGTTTATTTGAAGCTTGATTTGTTGCTTTGGACTCATTTTATTACTATTTTCTTCAGTAGCTATTACTAGGATGTCGTTTTCTAGCACGATGTCATCAGTTTGAGTGACTGAAGCTTCAGATTTAAATTGTTTAACTACACTTGGTGCTTGAAAAGCTACAGCTCCGACACACAATAACCATATACCTAAAGCAATCAAACCAAATCTACCGTCAATCACACTTCTTTTTACCCATACACTGATCGCTAAGATGATCAGTACAAGTCCAGGGATAAGAACAATAAGTGCGGTCGCTATAGCTAGCCATTCAGGCATCAACTCATTGATCCATTGGGTTGGTATCTTGACATCGTCCAATATTAGCGTGTCACTTGCTGGGATTAGGTTAAAGTATACCATTATTGCCGCTATTGGTGTGACTGCTACTGATATTCCGATTACAAATATCAAAAGCCCAAATAGTATTCTAACAATAGACAGCAATACCAAGCCCAAAGGGCCAAGTGCTTTACCAAGTCCATTGATGATCACACCAATTAGTCTAAATGGGGCAAGAATTATCTTTTTGAAAGTACTTTCTTCTTTAGAAACAATAGGGTTTAGGTTCTCCAATATTGTAGATTCAATATTGTCCAGAGTGATTGCGCCTCCTTTCATCTGAATTCTCTCTGTGATGGATTTTGCCATAGGAGTGATGATCCACAAGATCAAATATATGACCAATCCAGAACCTCCTGCAAAGATCAAAGCGATAAAGATCAGCCTGGCCCAAATTACTTCAATTCCGAAATATGCAGCAAGTCCACTTGCCACACCTCCAAGGGTTCTATCGTCTGGGTTTCTATAGAGCTTCTTTACTTGCTTTTGGTCTGGATCTTCGTAGGATACTGGTAGCATGATCCAAAGCACGATGTATGCTATCAAAGCAAAGAAACCGAGAGAAAGACTGAAGTTTAAATTCCAAGGGAAGCCTTCAAAATTGGCTCCGCCTAGTTTCAAATTTCCACTAAAGAGTAAGAGAATAGCAATCAATCTGGTCCATAATGGATCAATAGAGAAATAATGTGCAATTCCAGCACATACCCCTGCCAAAATCTTTCCTCTTTCCATTCGCATCAGCTTTTTGTATCCCGTTGAGCCTGGATCATTGGGAGGGGTGATGTATTTATAGAAATCATTTTCTTCTTTAGGCTCCTCATCGGCTTTGGGTGTTTCTGGGATTTCTTGCTCCTCTTCTATCGCTTTGAAATCTGAGATTGTACCCATTTTTTCGATAAGTAAGGTGACATCATCAGCTGTGATTACTTGCTTGTTGTTTTTGAGCTTGCTTAAGAAGATTTCAGCTATTCTATTTTCGATATCTGAAATGATCTCTTGATTGTCTTCATAGTGAGAAAAGTGCTTATTGATGGCCTCAAGGTATTTTTTGAGGGAAGCGTAGCCGTCTTCTTCTATATGGAATAGGATGCCGCTGATATTGATACTTATGGTCTTCTTCATGATTTAGTGCTTTGTAGTGATAAACTGGATTGAGTGTACTAAACTTTCCCATGTCTGATCCAGGGTGGCAAGAAAGGATTTACCTTCTTCTGTGATGGTATAGTACTTTCTGGGCGGTCCAGATTCAGATTCTATCCACTTGTAAGTGGCAAGTCCTGATTTCTTTAGCCGATTGAGTAGTGGATACAATGTACCTTCGACTACGATCATCTGAGCTTCTGTCAGTTCATCAATCATGTCTGAAGCATATACTTCACCCCTTGATATGATGTGTAAGATGCAAAATTCCAAAAGGCCTTTTCGCATTTGAATTTGGGTGTTTGATGCATTCATATATTCCTCGTTTTTTGCTTTTTTCTTATCAGATCTATTGATGTTTTTTTATCAATCTTGACCTGTCTATGCCAAATAGAAAAGAAAAACTATACCAAAGTTAAAAATGCTACCTTGCATTACCAGTTTCTGGGTATTGCTGTGTGCGAAAAATTATTAGAAATTTTCAAAAATATTTGAAATTCACTGATAGAGGCATGTTTTACTTTCAAAAGTGGTGAAATGGATTTTTTTGATGGTATTCGTCAAGATAGGCTCTAGCAAAATAGAGTGTTGTTTGATCGTACAATAAAGTGATCGTTTTCGAACATTTTCTCTCAAAAATCTTGAGGTTGAATTTTTTAGTTGGGGTAAAATACTCTGAATTTTATCATTACTTTGCAGCTATGATTTAGACATTTACATGAATTGTATAAAATATTTGGTAGCTCTCATCATGGTATTGGGATTGGTTCAAATCAGTTCTGCTCAATCATTTGTGCCCAAATATTCCAACGAGTTCATGAATATTGGTATTGGAGCCAGGGGATTGGCAATGGGAGGAGCTCAAGTTTCAGCTGTCAAAGATGTGACAGCGGCTTACTGGAACCCCGCAGGTCTGATAGGAGTGAAGCATGAATATGAATTCTCATTGATGCATGCTGAGTACTTCGCAGGTATTGCGAAATATGACTATGCAGGATTCACCACCAATATAGAAGAGGATAATCAAATTGCAATTTCACTGATCAGGTTTGGGGTAGATGATATTCCTGATACGCGGTTTTTGTACGATGCAAATGGAGCGCTGAATTATAATAATATTCAGTTTTTCAATGCTGCTGATTATGCGCTCTTATTGTCTTTTGCCCGTGATGTATCTGATATTTTTAAACTCGGTGTCAATACCAAGATTATCCATAGGAATGTTGGTAAGTTTGCTCATGCATGGGGTTTTGGTTTGGATCTTGGCGGGTTGGTGCTTTTGGATGAGTGGAGATTTGGAGTGATGCTCAGAGATGTGACATCTACTTTCAACGCTTGGTCACATAATGCTGAAATGGTAAGAGAAGTCTATGCACAAACAGATAATGAAGTTCCTATAAATTCTATTGAATTGACCTTACCGCGAGCTATATTTAGCGTGACAAGAGACTTTGAAATGAGTGATGACATCAGGCTTCAAGGAGTTTTGGATTTGGATTTTACTTTTGACGGGAGAAGAAATACCATTTTTGCTACAAACCTGGTGAGTCTTGATCCAAGATTAGGAATAGAAGCATCGTATAGAAACTTATTCTTTGTGAGAGCTGGTGGAAGTAATATTCAGAGGGTGATGGATTTTGATGCATCTCAGTTTTTGGTTTGGAGGCCTAGCTTCGGTCTTGGCGTGTTGCTTAATGAAAGGTTCTTGATTGATTATGCACTTTCTGATATCGGTAGTGTTTCACAGACACCTTATTCACATATTTTTAGTGTGAAAGTTAGTCTCAATTCACTGGATGAAAAATTTAGGTTGAATAAAGGTTGGAAAAATTGATGATGAAAAGGTTGGTTTTGATCTTGTTTTTGATTTTTGAAGCTTGTCTTGTCATGGGGCAAACTAACTGGATCAATTATGGACAAACTTACTATCGTATACCAACCGCTGAAGATGGATTGCATCGAATTTCATTTGCCACACTTTCAGCTTCCGGGATATCTCCCGGTAGTATAGATCCGCGTCACATTAGGATGTATCATAGAGGGGAAGAAGTAGCGATTCATATACAAGGAGAGCAAGATGGACGTTTTGATCAGGGTGATGTCATTACTTTCTACGGCAAAAGAAATGATGGAACCCTAGATGCAAAACTTTATAGCGATCCAGCTCATGTCGGAAACACCATGTACAACACGCACAATGATACGACTGCATATTTTTTAACAATTGTACCGGGAGTTGCTGGTAAAAGAATGGCTACATCACCTTCAGGAGATGCCAATGCGAACTTGTTAGAAAGCTATCATACTGAAAGTACCCAGATATTTTCAGATCAGTATAACTTGTCCACAACTTACTTTCCAGGTACTAGGCTTTCAGAATTTGAAGAAGGACAAGGTTGGATGTCAGCACCTGTTGTGAAAGGCACTCCACGAAATATATCCTTTTCAAATTTAGGAAATATACCTTCAAGTATGACTGCGACAATCCATATGGGCTTAACCGGTCGATCAGAAACACCTCATACTACCCTTGTCAGGGCAGGTGCAAATGTAACTTCTTTGCGGACCATAGGCACATATACCTATCAGAATTATCAGGCAATACACATTGAAGCGTCTTTACAATCTTCGGATTTTAATTCCGATGGTAGTATTGTGATCCAAGTACTTTCTAATGGAACCACAAATACTGACAATACATCTATTGCTTATGCCAAACTTACTTTCCCTAAGCAACTTGTCAATAGAGATGTCAATAAAGAATGGATCATTACCCAAGGTCAGGAAGGCCTGTTAGAGTGGACTGGATTGATTTCTAGCTATGTAGCTCATGACCTTACTGATCCTAGCAATCCAATCAGAATCCCTCTTACACAAAATGCAGACAAGATCAGTATGAAAGTTGGCCTAGAGGGAGAGGTGCGGAGAGTTTTGATGGAAAATACTCAAAATATAAGGGAAATCAATGTGATGAGAGCTGTAAGGTTTAGGAATTTCCTTGATCAAGCAGCTGATTTTATCATCGTTACGCACCCAGTGCTTAGGAGGCCATCGGCAAGTTATGGGGATCCAGTGACCGCCTATGCTGCCCATAGAGCTTCACCAGCAGGAGGTGGGTATGATACCTTGGTGGTAAATATCAATGAGCTCTATGATCAGTTTACATTTGGAGAAAAGAGTCCTCTGGCAATTTATGAGTTCTTGCGAGCCTACTATCCTGTGTATAGGCCAGATAACTTATTGCTAATTGGCAGGTCCAATGGGATTTTTAGTACAGCTAGAGAGAATAATGTTAGCCATTTTTATAGAAAAAGACCTACTCTTTTTCAATTTCAAGATTTGATTCCACCTGCAGGTTATCCCTATGCGGATAGTAATTTTTCAATAGGCCTTGATCCAGCAAATCCTTATGTATCAGCGGTGCCGATTGGGCGTATTCCAGCTCGGAATTCAGAGCAAGTCGCAGCATATTTAGATAAAATTAAAGAAAAGGATGCACTTGGAGTTTCAGAGCCATGGCAAAAGGAAATAGTCCACCTCAGTGGAGGGGTGAGTGCTTTTGAATTAGAAAGATTTTACAATTTCCTTAATGGTTTCAAAACCATTGCCGAGGGGCCATTTTTGGGTGGGAATGTGACAACCTTTAGGAAGCGATCTAATTCTACCGTGGAGCTGATCGATGTGTCTGGAGATGTGAATAAGGGTTTGAGTTTGATTACTTTTTTTGGACATGGAGCACCTACTGTGATAGATATAGAGATAGGCTTTGCCTCGGATCCTACCATGGCTTTCAACAACAAAGGAAAGTATCCCATGTTGTTACTTAATGGTTGTGATGCAGGTAATGCTTTTGGCAATGCTTACACATTTGGGGAGGACTGGGTACTTACCCCGAGTAAAGGTGCGACCAATTTTATGGCTCATGCCAATATTGGGGTTGATATTTATCTCAGGAGGTATAGCGAGTCTTTCTACACTACTGCTTTTGCTGATTCATCTATGATCCATCAATCCATAGGTAAGATCCGAAAGGAAACTGAAAAGCTGTTTTTTAGTAGGTTTGGAACCAGTGAAGTGAATCGTTCTCATGCCGAGCAACTGGTGATGCTAGGTGATCCAGCAGTTAGAATGTTTCCAGCAAATAGGCCAGACTATGCACTTCAAGCTGATGAAGTTACATTGAATAGCTTTGAAAACGAACCATTCAATGCCTTAGCAGACTCGCTAAAACTATCTGTGGTAGTTAGGAACTTGGGAAGGGTAGACTTTGACTCTATAGGTTTCACAGTTTCAAGAAGACTACCTGATGGCAATGTGATGACTTATCCTGAAAGAAAAATTGCACCAATCAGTAGGAAAGATACGATTCATTTTACGATACCTAATACTGGACTGGCAGCTTTTGGAGATAACTTGATCAGCATAGAACTCAATAAGAGTCGAGATGTGGATGAAATGACCTTTGCCAATAACTCCATTTCGGTGACCAAATTCATCCCAATGAGTGGTACCATGAACTTGTTGCCTTTCAATTTTGGTATAGTAAATAGCAATAAGGTAGAATTGATCACTCAGATTCCAGGAAAGGCTGTAGATGAACGAACAGTAATCATTCAACTGGATACAGCGGCAGATTTCAGTTCGGCCAGACGTCGGGAGCAGCGAGTGACAACTTCAAGTATCACCAGATGGGACGTGGATCTGTTTGGGAATATTGCAGCAAAGGATTCCATGACATTCTATTGGAGGTCTAAGTTCCTCAATCCTCGTACTGGTGAAAGTGATGAATGGGTACAGTCTAGTTTTTCATATATTCAATCTGGCCCAGAAGGATGGACCCAGCGTGAACTTCCTCAGATGGAAGCTAATGGACTGGTAAACCTTGAAGTTGACCGAACCAGAAGAATTTGGAAATATGAAGATACCAAACTCAATTTTGGAGTTTTTACTTTCGGTGTAGATGCAGATAGCCTTACTTTCAGAAATACCCAGTTTTATCTTGAGGGTGTCCCTCAAATCATCGATAATGCATTGAATGCCAACAGCAGACTTTGTCCAAATGGATCTTTGGGCTTGGTAGCATTCGAACAAAGATCATTATCTCCTTATCTGGTGATTCCTATTCCGGGGTTTGATATTTTGGATGGTAGGTCTTGCGGGAGAGTACCTCAAGTGATTCAAAGTATTCGAAATTCTTGGCTTGCAGACCCTAATCAAACCATCCTTAGAGAGTATATTGATGGTTTGGCTGAAGGTGATTATGTTACCATCTTTTCTGTAGGATCTGTGAACTATGAGCAATGGCAAGAAATAGTTTTTGAAAAACTCAAGGAAGTAGGTGCGAATGAGGCTTTGTTAAGAAACCTCAAAAATGGAGAGCCTTACATTTTGCATGGTCGAAAAGGAATGAGGCCAGGTGAGGCTGTAGAAATCGTAGGGAGAAAAGATATAGAAGTGTCACCTGATCAGCAGATCATTGAGTTCGAGAGTGATGTGTTTGGCTATTTTACCTCTGGAAGTATCATTACCCCGAGAGTAGGTCCATCAGCTGAGTGGAAGCGGTTTTTCAGAGATGTGAAGACCAGAGATTGGATAGACGAGGAAAAGACCATGTTCGATTTGATAGGAGTGAGGGAGAATGGTGAGGAATCTATATTATTCCAAAATGTACGAGAAAATCAATTGGACTTATCGTCTGTGAGTACTACGCAGTTTCCCTATATCCGATTGAGGTATGCCATGAATGATGAGCGCTCTACAGCACCAGCCCAATTGAACAGGTGGCAGGTCAATTATACAGGGGTGCCAGAAGGAGTATTGATATTCAATGGAAGGGAACCAAAGCTGAACCTACAGGAAGGACAGCATGCTGTGTTAAACTTTGATTTTGCCAATGTATCTAAATACGACTTTCTAGATTCGCTTTTGGTACAAGTAAAGCTCTATAACTCCACGACTAGAAATGCTGAAGAAAGAGAGTTTAAAATCCCAGCAGTGAAATCTGGTGAAAGTCATGCTTTTGCCTTGGATTTTGAATCAGCAGGTAGAGGAGGAAATACAGGGGTGGAGGTAAATGTCAATCCAAGGATCATCATGGAGCAGACTTTTAGGAACAACCTCGTAGATCTGCCAGACTATATTCAGGTTACCCCAGACAATAGCAATGCAATCTTAGATGTGAGTTTTGATGGTACATACATCATGGATGGTGATATTGTGTCACCCACTGTGCTGATCAATACTTTGTTGAAAAATGAAAAGACGCTCTTGCTCAAAAAAGATACACTGGGGATTGAATTGTTTTTGAGAAAACAATGTGAGGGATGTCAGTTTGAGAGGGTCAATTTCTCCAGCCCAAAAGTAAATTGGACAGCAGCGACAGAGAATAGCAGCTTTCGTATTGGCTTATTGCCAGGGCCTCTGGAGGATGGTATGTATACTTTCAGGGTGGTTACCGAAGAACTTGGTGTTGATAAACCCTATGAGGTAAGTTTTGAAGTGATCAATGAATCTACGATTACCAATTTTTACCCTTATCCAAACCCATTTAGTACAAGCACACGGTTCGTATTTACAGTGACTGGATCTGAAGTCCCAGATCAGATCAAGATCCAGATCATGACAGTGACAGGTAGGGTAGTGCGTGAAATCCTTCAGGATGAATTAGGACAAATCCGAATTGGTAACAATATCACGGATTTTGCATGGGATGGAAGAGATGAATTTGGTGATCAGTTGGCCAATGGCGTATATATCTACAGGGTTTTGGTGAGAAAAGAAGGTCAATTTGTTGAGCCACGAGCCACGGCCGGAGATAAAGGATTCAAGCAGGGCTATGGGAAAATGTATTTGCTGAGGTGATCTGAAAAGTTGGAACAGCAGACTTAAGATTTTTATATAATATACTTTGCTATATTTAGGTAAGCTTATTTAGTTTAATTTCAAATTACTGTATTCCAGCACAATTGGTAGGGTTTTTCGTATATTTATTACGAACCAATAACACATAGAATAATGGAAAAAACATGTTCAAATTGTAATCACTGGCAGCCAGAGGCGCCGGTAGTTGCTAAAAAGGAAAATTACGGAGAGTGTAATAAATTAAGCCACATTGATTCTAAAATGGATCCAGATTATATCATTCCAGTTTTGAACAATGGCAAGCCACTTGATGCAGATGCAAAGGCGGTAGAATTTATTACGGGTGCAAGTTTCGGCTGCAATCAGTTTGCTGAAGCTTAACATGAGTAACATTAAAAGCAAAAGCCTCTAATATTCCAGAAATATTAGAGGCTTTTTTAGTCTTGATATTTGAAGTAGTTGTATAAGCCATTAACCAGCCCAACCTTCCCTGTCTAGGCTTCTGTACTGAATGGCTTCAGCCAAATGTTCCACTTTTATATTTTCACTATTTGCCAAGTCAGCAACAGTTCTTGCTACTTTGAGAATCCTATCATATGCTCTTGCTGATAGTCCCAGTCTTTCCATGGCTTTCTTTAGCAATGCTTTTCCAGCTTCATTGATTGGGCAGACTTCTTTGACCAAATGAGAAGGTATCATGGCATTGCAGTAGATTTCAGGGTTTTGTTCAAAGCGCTGTATTTGAAGTTTCCTTCCATTGATCACCCTATCTCTGATCGAATCACTTGATTCTACTTTTCCCGTAGAAGTCATCTCATCAAATTTGACAGGGGTCACTTCCACATGAAGGTCTATGCTGTCTAGCAGAGGCCCTGACACTTTGTTGAGGTAATGCTGCACTACGCCTGGCCCACAAACACATGCTTTTTCTGGATGATTGTAATAGCCGCATGGGCAAGGATTCATGCTTGCTATAAGCATAAAGTTTGCGGGATAATCTACCGATACTTTTGCCCTAGAGATCGTTACTTTTCTTTCTTCAAGGGGCTGTTTCATCACTTCAAGAACAGTTCGTTTGAATTCTGGTAGTTCATCCAAAAACAAGACGCCATTGTGAGAGAGTGAGATTTCCCCTGGCTGTGGGTTTCCACCTTCGCCTATCAATGCTATATCCGAAATCACATGATGTGGGCTTCTGAAAGGTCGTTGGGCTATTAAGGAAGCATTTTCCCCAAGCTTACCTGCTACTGAATGTATCTTAGTAGTTTCCAAGGCTTCCTGTAAAGATAGTGGAGGCAAAATGGAAGGTAGTCGCTTGGCAAGCATGGTTTTTCCTGCCCCAGGAGGTCCTATCATGATTATATTGTGACCACCAGTGGCAGCGATCTCCATAGCCCGCTTGATATTTTCTTGCCCTTGAACATCTGCAAAATCAAATTCATATTTGGCAAGAGCGTTATAGAAAATATCTCTCGTATCAGTGACCAGTGGCTCAATGTCTAGTTCCCCTTCCAAAAACCTAATCGCTTCACCTACATTAGATACTCCTATGATGTTAAGACTATTGACAATAGACGCTTCGGCAGCATTTTCTATGGGTAGGATAAAGCCTTTTAATCCACTTTTTCTAGCTTCTATAGCGATAGGCAAGACACCTTTTACTGGACGGAGCTTCCCGTCAAGAGCTAGCTCGCCCATAATTACATACTGGTCTAATGTGGGGAATAGGACTTGCTCTGATGCTTTGAGTATTCCCATGGCGATAGGAAGGTCGTAGGAAGATCCTTCTTTTCTAATACCTGCTGGAGCCAGATTTACAACCACTTTTTGTCGTGGCATCTTATAGCCAAAATTCTTGAGTGCAGACTCTACCCGCTGTTGACTTTCCTTAACAGCACTATCTGGGAGACCGACCATAAAGAAGTTTGTCCCTTGTCCTACATTGACTTCTATGGTGATCAGCTTGGCATCTATCCCTGATACAGCACTTCCAAAAGTTTTTGCAACCATGATATTTTATTCAAATTCATTAAAAAAGGAAACCTAAAAGGTTTCCTAAAGTAATGATTTTTGTAGTAAATACCTAAAATCCGCAGGATTCTCAGCAATTCCGATTTTAAATAATTGAAGTAGTTTGATCAATTTGCTTTAGAAAATAGACATAGGATTCCCATGACCCTGTTTCCAGGGAATTCTTTTTTTTAATTAAACCAGTTTTTGTGTTTTT
>NZ_JAKZGP010000083.1 GCF_022549775.1 Belliella filtrata
AGGCTATATAAACGTCGCTCTGCTCCGGCCTTGACAAGTTTCCTTACTTGAGCTAGGGGGCATTTAAGATGATGAAAACAAAAGAAAAACAATAAAAAAAGTGTCAAGTAATTTCAGGACGCGACAACATGTCATGATACTTCGCTCTTGTCTCTGGATTCTAGTTTTGAGACTCGATAGACAAGAGAGCTTATTCTAAATTTGAAGCATTAGTCTCATGGTAGAGCATTATTTCACCGCAGGCATATTTCAACTTTATTTCGCCCAAGACATATTTCACTACAATCTACAATCTGAAATCTAAAATCTAAAACCAACCCTCTACCTCTCCAAAAAAGCTCTTACCGTATCTACCACAGCTTTTGGTTGTTCGGCGTGAAGCCAGTGGCCGGCGTTTTTGATATAGATCAGGTGGTGATTTGGGAAATACTTTTCGATGTCTTCTTTATCCTTTTCTTGAATATATTTAGAATCAGCCCCTCCCATAAACAATGTCGGGTTGTCAAATGAATTATCTTGATCTAAAGCTTTTCCTACTTCCTCTATCTTTTCATTGATTACTTTTAAGTTGATCTTCCATATAAACCCACCCTCTTTGTCTCTGCCCAAACTTTTCAGTAAGAACTGTCTTATGCCAGCTTCGGGAATATGCTTAGACAACTGATCATCTGCTTCTTTTCGTGACTTGATTTGTGCCAAGTCTACTGATATCAACCCTTCCAAAATAGACTGATGATGCACAGGATAGTATCTTGGTGCAATGTCTGCTACGATCAGTTTCTTCACCATGTCAGGATATTTCAAGGCAAAATTCATAACAGTCTTACCTCCCATAGAGTGTCCCATCAAGAATGCCTTGTCAAGCCCCTCATCCTCCATAAGTTCTTTGAGATCTTCTACCATTATATCATAATTCCAATCCTCACTTTGAGGAGAATCTCCATGATTTCGCTGGTCTACAAGGTACAAGGTGTAGTCTTTCTCAAGCTCTTTGGCTATGCTAAACCAATTGTCAGCCGATCCGAAAAGCCCGTGTAGTATGATCAATGGCTCACCAGAGCCGGTTTTTTTAAAGTTTAGTTTCATATAATTGTGTCTTTTACAAAGTCTACGTCTAACCTACTTGTCAAATTTCTAATTGTCTCCTATACATCTGAATGGTGTTTTCTAGACCATAATAAAGTGCATCACATACAAGTGCATGCCCTATAGATACTTCGTCAAGAAAGGGAATATTTTCTTTGAGAAATTTCAAATTATGCAAATCCAAATCATGGCCAGCATTGATCCCCAGTCCAAGTGATCTTGCCAATTCAGCTGCTTTGACGTATGGATTTACTGCTTCCTGTTTGTTCTTTGTAAATTGTACTGCATAAGGTTCAGTATAAAGTTCTACCCTGTCTGTTCCTGTAGTCTTTGCTGGTTCGAAGTATTTTTCTTCTGGGTCAATGAAAATAGAAACCCTTGTGCCATAGCCTTGTAACTCTGCTACCACATCCTTCAAGAATGACTGATGAGTGATTGTATCCCAGCCTGCATTGGAAGTAATGGCTGTAGGTGGATCTGGGACAAGTGTAGCTTGAGCGGGTTTTACCCTTTTGATTAGCTCCATAAACCTTGTATCTGGATAGCCTTCTATATTGAACTCGGTAGTCACTACTTCGCTCAAGTCCAATACATCTTGGTACCTGATATGTCTCTCATCGGGGCGTGGATGCACTGTGATGCCTTGGGCACCAAATCTTTCCGCATCTAATGCTACTTGTACCACATTTGGATTATTAGCACCTCGAGCATTTCTGATAGTGGCTATTTTATTAATATTTACGCTTAACTTGGTCATTTTCCTAGATTAAAAGATAATTTTGTGGCAAATTTACACCTATAACACAAACAACAAGGTAATGAGTTTAAAGCTAAGTGTAGAAAGTGAAATAAAAAAAGCCATGTTGGCTAAAGACAAGGATAGATTGCGCGCTTTGAGAGCAATCAAATCTTTGATTATGCTGGAAGAGACAAAAGGAGGTGCTGCAGCATCTTTATCTGAAGATGATGAGATGAAGTTACTTACCAAAGCAGCTAAGCAGCGTAAAGATTCTGCTGATATTTATCAGCAACAAGGAAGAGAAGATCTGTATGCAGTGGAAGTTGCCGAACTTGAGATCATTTCGGAGTTTTTGCCTAAGCAATTGACTGAAGAAGAGCTTACAGCTGAGCTGAAGCAAATCATAGCAGAGGTAGGTGCTACCAGCGCAAAGGATATGGGCAAAGTGATGGGGGCAGCAAGCAAGGCTCTTGCTGGTAAAGCTGATGGTAAGGCTATTTCAGCCAAAGTAAAAGAACTATTATCCTAAATTGATTTGGCCACACTAGATTTTATCATTCTAATTATTCTTGCTATTGGTGCCTACAGCGGGTACAAGCAAGGCTTGTTTGTTGGAGTGATTTCCATTGTGGCTTTTTTTCTTGCCATTTTGATGGCATTTCAATTGATGGATTGGGGGGCAGAGATGTTGGCTACTCGTGTAGAGAACCTTACATTTCTACTCCCTTTTATTTCATTTTTGATCATTTTTCTAATCGTCTTGCTCAGTGTCAGGGCATTGGGATTGTTGGTCAAAAAAACCATAGACCTCACCATTCTTGGCTCTTTGGATAATGTTGCTGGAGCAATTCTTGGTTTTTTTAAGACAGCCTTCGTTCTTAGTTTGTTGCTATGGGTTGCAAATTCATTCGAGTATGAGCTTTCAGCTAATTGGATACAACAATCGTCTTGTTATGCTTACCTTCAGCCGATAGCTCCAGTTACAATTAACCTCCTTGATGCCTATACGCCAATTGTCAAAGAGGCTGTTACATCTATTCAATTACTAGTAAATTCAGCCACAGATGCTACTCTTGATTGATAATTTTGATTCATTCTCTCACATATTGGCAGATTACATCAAGCAGACTGGGAAATCAATCAGGATAGTCAGAAATGATGTGAGCCTGGATGAACTCACGCAGGGATCCTTTGAAGGGATAATTCTCTCACCAGGTCCTGAAACGCCAGCGAAAGCTGGGAATTTGATGGATATCTTAGCTTATTTTCAAGATAAGTTACCGATGCTAGGGGTATGCTTAGGACACCAAGCAATTGGGGAGTTTTTTGGGGCAAAGTTGGTAAAGGGTCTTAGTCCCGTCCATGGCAAGGTACATAAAGTATTTAAAAAGACTGATCATCCCATTTTTCAGCATATTCCAAAGGAATTTGAAGTAACAAGGTATCATTCACTGATTCTTCAAAACCTTCCTTCATGTATTGAGACATTGCTCACAACTGACCAAGAAGAAATCATGGCGATAGCACACAGAGACCTTCCTATAGTCGGTATTCAATATCATCCAGAGGCTCATTTGACGCAATATGGCTACCAGTTGATAAAGAATTGGGTCGAATTGTTGTAGGAGAGGGGAAGAGAAAATATAGACGAGAATCAAGAGCCAAGACAATAATGTCGCGTTCTTAAATAACGTTAGCTGATAATTGTTGATTTAAAGATGCATAAAGAATTGATCATTTAGCACATTTTGAAAAAATCAAGAATTCTATTTATTTCGTAGAAAATCGGGGTGTAGCGCAGTCTGGTAGCGTACTTGCATGGGGTGCAAGGGGTCGCTGGTTCGAATCCAGTCACTCCGACAACAAGGGAGTTCAATCCCTTCCGAAAGCCTGTAAATCATATGATTTACAGGCTTTTCTGTTTTTTTCGATATCAATACAATACAAGCAATTTCAAGAAAAATGAGAACAATACGGTGAACAAAATATACTTGTATATTTGTTCACTGGAATCGAGTTAAATATATGTAAGTCAGTTTTTTAGCTCATTTATTTTGATCTGTTTTGGTTCTGTTTGAGTGGCCATTTGAGAACAGCTCATCGGAAACGAATACAAACAGTTCTAAAACCTCAAAATTGAAATTGCCATGAGAACGACAAACACCTTCGGAATCCAATTTATTTTACGTATGAATAGGGCCAAAGATGGATTGGCTCCGATCTATGCCCGGATCACTGTTGACAGTGAAAGAAAAGAAATCTCCCTAAAGAGGTGGATTAAGCCCACCGACTGGAACAACAAAAAAGGAATGGCTAGGGGTAGCCGGGAAAAGATCAGGTCTCTTAATCACTATCTTGAAGAGGTAAAAGCCCGGTTGGTGGAATGTTATCAGCAACTGCAAATAAATAAAAAACTGATTTCAGCAGAAGGAATCAAGAACATGTTCCTTGGAACCCAAGACAAAGAACACACCCTTTCCAAACTCATGGAATACCATAACACTAGGTTCAAGGATACACTGGCTTGGGGAACCATGAAGAACTACCACACGACACAGAAATACGTGCTCAAATTCATGAAAGAAGAATATGGGACATCCGATATGTACCTCTCCGAACTTCGCTATAAGTTTATAACTGATTTTGAAGTATATCTTCTTAACCACATCCCTAAAGATCATCAGCGACCTCTAACCAACAATGGAGCCATGAAGCATCTGGAACGCCTTAAAAAAATGGTTGCTTTGGCTGTTAAAATGGAATGGCTGATCAAAGAACCATTTAGTAGATTTAAGTTGAAATTTAATAAGGTAGACAGAGGGTATTTGGAAGCAAGGGAGCTTGAAGCCATCGAACAGAAGGAATTTTCCATAGTTCGTTTGCAGTGGGTCAGGGATTTGTTTGTGTTTAGCTGTTATACAGGTTTGGCTTATGTAGACACAATGAACCTGACCCCTGATAATATTTCAATTGGGATAGATGGTGAATACTGGATTTCCACATGCAGGAAAAAAACCGACAAACCTGTACGGGTTCCTATTCTCCCCAAAGCATGGGAGATTGTAGAAAAATACCGAAGCGACCCAAGGTCGATTGAAAAGGGTACACTATTCCCAGTAATCAGCAACCAAAAGTTAAACAGTTACCTGAAGGAAATAGCAGATTTGTGTGGGATCAACAAGAACCTGACTTTCCACTTGGCCAGACATACTTTTGCCACTACAGTGACTTTACTGAATGGCGTTCCCATCGAAACAGTATGCAAAATGCTTGGCCACACCAAAATCGCCACAACTCAGATTTATGCAAGGGTTGTTGATCAAAAGGTCAGTGAGGATATGAAGTCCTTAAAAGAAACACTTGGTCAAAAGAAAAATTCTCAGACTGGCCTCAATTCGGCTAATGGTTGAACATAAGTCTTTTTAAATTCCAAAGCCCGTGATCTCAAAAATTGATTACGGGCTTTTTTTCACACTTCCAAATCAGGGTGTGAAAAATTTCCTTGCTTTGAAAATACATTTGGAGGCTCAACCAAAAGATAAAGTAATGGCTGTAGAGATCATCACCCAGGAAGATCTGGATAAATTTAGAAGAGAGCTATTGGAGGACATCAAAAGACTCCTTAAGATTATCTCCGGGCAACCTACCAAGAAATGGCTCAAATCATTTGAGGTTAGGAAGCTATTGGGAATCTCTCCCGGAACTTTACAAAACCTGCGGGTAAACGGAACTTTGCCTTACACAAAAGTTGGGGGAGTACTCTATTATGACCAGGATGATATTCAAAAGATGCTACAGGCCAATAAATTTCAGAACCGGGTTTTTCAAGATTCTTGATTTCCTTTAGCAATTCCTTTCTATAGAAAATGCAATAGGATGAAAAAATCAAAATGTGTTAATGAGGGATTTGGCATGGAGATTCCACCACATCTTGAACATGTCAAAATCTATTTTTTGCAAAAGGAGGTATCCCCGGAAGAGGCAGAGATTTTCTTTCACCATCATGAGCGTCTCGAATGGAACACTAAAAAAGGAACTCCTATTAAGAACTGGAAAGCTTTTGCTAATGAGTGGATTTGGAATCTTTTGCATTGAAACCGACCCCTAACTTAAAAAATGGAACTCCTTCTTTTGTAGCGGGAGGCGGAATTATGTCGAACTTTTTCGAGGATATAGAAGCTGTTGCTGAAGCGAAATTTCTATTGGTCTAATTACAGTTTTTTTTAATGCTATCGAAAATGAAAGCACATAGGAAAGAGGTAAAAGTGAAGTTGAAATAATTCGTCACACTATTTTTAAACAAGAGCTAATAAATCACAATTCAAACTACTATTCATTTGAAGATGAGGGGTTGTTATGACCTCATTGTTTGGTCATTATGGAAATTTGGTTGAATGAGGCATTCATTTTTTAAACATACTTACTCGAAAAAGCAATGCAATGTATCCTTGCTCTAAGTAAGTGATGAAAATTCGGTTGATTACTGATGAATTAGGGGTTTGTAATTGGGTAAAGAATAAGGGTTTAGATTTTAATATTAAGCTGATTTTTTGTTAAAATTTTGAATAAAAATTTTTTACTGAAAAAATCTTCTATTTTTTTTCTGGGGGCGTAAGAAATTAAATTTGGGGTTGTTTTTAGACTTAAAATGAAATGATCTATTAGTGGTTCCAAATTCAATAATTTGTATTTGAAAATTTCCTTGTTTAGATCTGTAAAATTCAGCTAGTTAGGAATTTTTCCTGAACAATAAAATACCTAGAACTAGGTATTTTTTAAATACACTTAATTATTAATATTTGTGAAATATCTATTTGATCCAATTAATAGTTTGTCAAATCAATCGATAATAAATCATTGTTTTGTCTGGCTAATGTTTGTTGATGTTGGGTGATCCAGTAGCTACTGATTATACGGTTATTTTAAACATCAACAATTATGGAGCTGATTGACTCTCTTTTTCTTAAAAAGTCCCAAATCTCATGGACCTTGATTTTTTTGGTCATGACTTGGGGCAGTATAGCTGAATGTAAAGCCCAAAGCAAAAACGTAAAATCAGTATTTAACAAATCCCTGTCTTCACCAGACCTTACGAGCTTACCAGTTAAAAAAATCCAATCACTTCAAGAGGTACAAGATCTTGAAAAACTCAAATCAGATTTTTACAGCATAAATGAAAAGTCAAAAGAGCTGAAAAAGCTGCTTTCTGACAGTACCTTTTATGCCCAACATAAGGATAGCATCAATGCGGTAGTTAAGTCACATTTAGAAGATCAACAACAATTAATACAAGAGCAAGCATCGATTCTAAGTGATGGAATCGAACAAAACATTGGGATAAATCAAGATGATTTAATTCCCTCAAATCTCAATGAAATCCATACAGCTTATGATTACAAAGCCCTTAATGAAAAGTTAGATGTTGCTGACCTTGATTTCCAACAGCAGATGAAGGAAATGCTTCCTGAAGTATTTCAGATGGAACAGTTGGAAGGGTTATCTGCTAGAATCTCAGATGTAGACTATGGTAATTATGAATCATACTTAACGGAGGTAACAGAGCTGGAGTCAAAGCTTATGGAAGATGGTAAAACTTCAGTTTTATCTAAAATCAATAGAAAAGCTGGATTTGAGCAAATAGCATACAAGGAGGTGGTTGTGAAGTCGGGAACTTCTAGTAAGTCATCGGCGGAAATGTCAAATTGGAAAATAGGATTTCTCTATAACCTAGCAGAAGGAATCTCATACTCTTCATTGGTTCAGGGTTACTTAGGCATTGGTGTAGTCCAGAACTCCTATTTACTTCTAGGAGGAAGTATGCGTATGGAAAGCAATAATGCATCCGAAGTAAGATCGGGATACGGTGTTAATATAGGGTTTAGACATGAATTGCCAATGGGGTGGTTTGCGCAAGCTACTTATGAAAGAAACAAAGTAAACTTCAAAGGACGAACACCATATGGAGATTTGAATTTTGCTGGAATGGTACATGATGGAGCTCTTGGAATAGGAAAAGTTATAACTCTTAACCAACTCTTAAATTCAGTTTTTACAGGAACATGGAGCCCCTTTTATGACCAAAGTAGCAGCCTTCAAGGTACAAGGTTTAGTATTAGGATAGGGATAGAGTTTTCTTGGTAATGAATATTAGTGATTTCTATAACTAAGAGTTGTATCTAGGTTTTTAACCACGATGGTGGATCTAGAGATAGATAAAGTAAAGAGATATCCAAATAAAATTTGAACGTATAAAAAAATTAAGACATGAAATGTAAGTTTTATTTAATTGTAAATAATAAAGTAATCCTACTAATGCTGTGTATACTAATTTTTGAACTGGGTAAATGTTATTCACAAGAAATTGGAGTCAGTAGTTTCTATAGGTTTAGCCACAATACCCCAAAGCAGAATAGCTTATTAAATGAATTGATTTCAGATGTCAATGAATCTTCTGGCTCATATAATTCAATTATAAGTATCGATAATTTTTCTTTAGATGACTTAAGTTCAGAAATATCTCTGAAGTACAATTCTAGTTCTGTTAAAGTAAATTCAAATTCTTCTGAAATTGGACTAGGTTGGCAAATTTCTAGCCCACCTGTAGTAACTAGAAAAATGAGGGCATTACCAGATGATGGTTATGTTGGTGTTCAGACTGCTATACCATTTTTAAATACTATTAATAATTTTTCATATTCAAATTTAATTCAGGTTAATAATTCGGTAAATTTAGCCCCATATCAGATGATTTCAAACGGTTGCCTAGACACAGAACCAGATATATTTTATTTTTCTACTTCAACTATTACTGCTCAGTTTTCATTTAATTGGGAAGGTAATTTGATCGTTTCTTCAAATGAACAAATCACAATTCATACGTTTAGAAATAATGCATCTGGAATTATTGATAAATTTGAAATTATCGATAACAACGGTGTAAAATATGTTTTAGACCAAAAAAGCTATTCTTCAACCAAGAACTATACTATGTCGTGTATTAATGATATAAGTTATGTGAATTCTTGGTACGTTTCTAAGATTATTGGTTTAAATGGTGAAGAATTATTATATACCTATGAATCAAACTTGATTGATCAACTACTTAGTATTGATGAAATAGTTCATCGTAAAACAATGAATTCGAATTGTTCAGGCAATCAAATTGGAGTATTATCTGGAACTGTAATTAGGACTATTGTAGATGAAAAATTGCTAAAATCAATTGCATTTAAAAGTGATTATAATATTTTGTTGAGCTATGTTTCAGATCGTCAAGATGTTGTTAATCAGGGTGGTGGTAGCTCCAAAAGGTTGTCAAGTATAAAAGTAACAAAAGGAAGCTCAAATGTAGAATTTAAGTTATTTCATGATTATTCTAGTGGCAGACTTACTTTAAAATCACTTGAGAAAATATCTGTACCTCAAAATACTCTGTTGCAAAAATACAAATTTTTTTATCAAAGTGGATCTATACCAAATATTAACTCACGAAATATTGACGAATGGGGATATTATAATGGTTCTTTTAACTCGCATTTAGTCCCAGAAGCAATTATACAGTCATCTAACTCTTTAAGTTATTTCCCAGGTGCAAACAGGAAACCTAACTTTCAATTTTCTAAAATTGGGCTGCTAACAGAAATTGAGAATTCATTTAAAGGTAAAACCATTATTGAATATGAACCAAATACAGTTTCATTTATTCAGAATGAACCAATAATTGAACCTGAAATAACCATTGTTAATAAGTTTGATTCAGTGATGGGGACTTGTGATTACTCAGACTTTTCATGTGGATATTCAGTTAGGGAGATCAGTTTCTCTATCTCTTCAAATAATACCCTAGTTACTTTTAATTACAATTTCCAACAAATACCAAATGGCTTTGGAAATAACAACATGCAAATTCTTGTGAATAGAGTTAGTAATAATCAAAGTATATTAAATTTAAATCCCTTATCTGCTGGGAATAGTCAGCAAATTTTAATGAATGCAGGGTTGTATAAAGCAATTTTAAAATCTTCAAGATTTGATTCAAATTTGCAAACTGGTGATGTGGTTTCTTTAGGCATTTCATATGAAGATAAAGGGAATTTGATAAGGAGAAATAATGAAGTAGGTGGGGCTAGAGTAAAGAAAATAGTAATTAAGGATTTTGATAACAGTAATCTCCAAATTACAAACTATTCATATCTTTATGATGATGGTTTTTCAAGTGGTGTTCTAAATGGGTATAGTTCATTTGTCTATGATAAAGAAAGTTATGTAGTTTTACCAAATAATTTAGAGGTCCCCTGCGACTATACGATAAGATCTGCTTCAAACATATTGCCAATTGAAAGTTATTCAGGTTCACATATTTTATACAGAAAAGTAAAAAAGTTTAATGAAGGTTCTGGAGAAACAGTTAATAGTTTTTTCACTTTCTTTGATTTTGGTTATAACCAAGAACCAAGTTTACCATTTGCTGACCCATTAGTTACTAATTATTACTATGGGAAATTGAAAAATTCCAAATTTTATAAAAACAATCATAATTCGCATTTAATATCTGAAGTTTCATATGAATATGTTGATGATTTTGTTGAATTACCTTTTATAAAAGTTGATACAAGGGGGGGGATATATTCCTCAGCTTTAATGAATAAGTTTTATTTTGCCCTAGGTAAAACAAAATTTGGTATTTCTAAACCAAGGATGATCGTTGAAAAGGATGTAGAAGGAGGTCAAGAATATGTTAAAGCTAAAAGATTTAAGTATATAAACAATTTACATTTTTTAAAGGAATCTAGAGATAGTGTGTCGACATCCATTTTAGTCACTAAATTTAAATATGCTCATGAATTTTCTGGATTAAATTTTCTGACATCAAAAAATTATTTCCCTGTAATTGAGGTTCAAAAAATAAATGAGAATACAATCAGTAACAATAACTTTTTAGATATTTCTTTTTTTCAGTTTTCACAAACCACAAATTCAAAGATTTACTTAAAAGGAATCTATAAATCAGATAAACTAAATACAAAACAACAGTTTTACTCATCCTTGAATGGAACAACCCCAGCTGATCAAGATTTTTATAATACTTTAAATGTGTTAAGCTTTAATCTTCAAGGTAAACCAACAACAGTTTCAAATTTAGGGATTATTGAAAAATACATTTGGGAACCTAGCACTAATGAAATTTTATGTAAAGTTTCAAATATCGAGTTAAATTCTACTATTTCATTTACATCTTTTGAAACTTCAGAAAAAGGGAATTGGACATATTCTGGAATACCAGTTACAAATATTAATTCTAAGACAGGTACGAAATATTATAATTTGAACTCTGGAGCAATCTCTAAAGATGGAATAGGTGCGAGCACATCCTCACCTTATACATTGACATTTTGGGTAAGGAGAGCGTCAGGGTCAGGCGCATGGGATTTTTTAGGTACTTCAGAGAATTTGACCACTGAATGGAAATTGATTCAAAGGACAATTACCTCAAGTTCTATTACTATTTCTGGGACGGGAATTCACGTAGATGAATTAAGGCTTTATCCTCAAAAAGCACAAATGAATACATATACATACCATAACTTTATTGGTTTAACTAGTTCTACAGATCAAAGAAACAATACTATTTACTATGAGTATGATATTTTTGGAAGACTTCAAACAATAAAAAATTCATTCGGAGAGATCATTGAAACGTATGAGTACAAATATAAAGGGACTAACTAATAATAGTATGAAAAGAATGTTTACTGAAATTCTAGTTCTCAAGTTTTTACTTCTATCAGTAATACTTGGGTTTAACTGTGCCATTGCACAAGGTATTAGTTCGTCGTTAGTCGGAGTTTGGAGAATGGATGGGACGAAGACTTTCCAAAGCCTCAAAAGTGAAGATAAGAACAAAATGGATCAGGCGAGTGAAGTACAAAAAAGTACTTTTAATCAATCCTTAGAAAGTAGGGTTTATTTTTTTAATAATGATCAAAGCTTTCAAGCGGAGTGGATATCTAACAACAAACCTCAAAAGATTTCGGGTACTTGGAAATACGATGGGGAGGCTATACTTGAAATAATAGTGAATGGTGAAACCAAAGTTTATAGTGTAGTCTTGGAGGAATCTAGTTTAATGCTTAAACCCCAAGCAATGAGTGGCGGAATGTTGAATCAATTGTTTTTTACTAAAGTAAAATAGCCATGAGAAATATAAGTTTTCTTTCTTTGCTCTTGGTATTTGGGTTAGTCAGGGTAACCATTGGTCAAAATATCACAAATGTTACAATTTCTGGCCCTACTACAACGACTTCTGGGACTAATGTGACCTACAATGCCCAATTTTGGAGTAACTCTCAACAAATTGCTCCTCCTGGATCAGGAGATTACCAGTGGAGCCATTCTGGAGGGACAGAGTTGTTTAATACTCTTACACAAATGCAATTGAATTTTAATACAGCGGGAAGTCATTATGTGGCCTATGATTTTGCTACATTTGATAATTATTTTTCTCCATACATGCCTGTATCGGTTACTGGATCTACAAATTTATGTAATGGGGTAAATGCATCAGCAAACAATGTGTCTAGGGTAGGTCCTGGTACAGTAACGTTGGTTGCCAATGCTGCACCTAGCGGGTTTAGTTACAGGTGGTTTGCTTCTAATCAGACTACAGAGCTTTCTACTAGTCAAAGCTATACCACACCTAGTATCAGTTCCACTACAACTTATTATTTGGCTTACAGAAATAATACCTCTGGCTGTCTAACCACAAAGGTGCCTGTGCAAGCAATAATAACTGCCGCTGCTCCAGATGAAAACTATGTCAAAACCTATACAGCCAAAGTAGCGAGTACAAATCAAACTACCATCAAGACAGGAACTGCCGCACAATCGTATAAGTCAATCACCTATTTTGATGGACTGGGAAGACCAAAGCAGGAAGTTGTACAGCAAGGAGCAGTCAATGGGAGGGATATAGTCAAACCAATAGTTTATGATGCCTATGGCAGGCAAGCAAGAAGCCATCTTCCTTATGCGGAATCAGATGGGATTACCGATGGAAGGTTTAGGACTTCTGGTGTCTCTAGACAGGCTACTTACTATCAAAGCAAATTTTCGGATGCTTATGGTTATACAGAAGCACAGTTCGAACCATCACCTCTGAATAGGGTAGACAAACAGGCTGCTCAGGGAGCATCTTGGCGCATGGGGACAGGCAGGGAAGTGAAGTTTAGCAGACGCCCCAATACCACTGCCGATGCAGTGAGGATCTTTACTATAAATGCAAGTGGTCTTCCCCAAAGCTCGGCGGTATATGCTGCCAACATGCTATGGGTAGAGATTGTGGATGATGAGGACAACAAGCGCACGATGAGTTATACTGATAAGCTGGGTAGGGTAATACTCAAAAAAGTACAGCATACTGCAAGTCCAACAGGAGCAGGTTATACAGGTTGGCTCTGTACCTATTATGTGTATGATGATTTTGGAGATTTGAGGGTTGTTATTCCACCAAGAGCTGTTGAGATCTTGGTTTCAAAAAGTTGGGCTACAGCAAGTACAACAAATACGACCTTAGCAAATGCACAGTATTATAGGTACACCTATGATGGAAGACGTAGGCTTGTCGAAAAAAAGCTGCCTGGCAAAAATACAGAGTTTATTATCTATGATGAACAAAATCGTGTGGTAGCCACACAGGATGGGGTATTGGCTGCAAGTTCGAAGTGGCTTTACAATAAGTATGATGCTTTGGGTAGGGTTATAATGACAGGGATTACGACTCAGACGGGATCAAGAGCTACAGTACAGGCATTGGTGACAGGCAACAACAATGCTGTACTCTCCACAGCAGCTACACCGACAACGACAGGGGGATGGCCAAGTAACCTAGGGGAGATCCTGTCAGCATACTACTATGATAGCTATGCAGGGCTTACCACCTTTAGCTACCTTAAACCATCCAGTCCTTATACCAATTTTCATGATCATGATAGTAACATTCATGGGCTATTGGCGGGAAAAAAAGTAAAGAATTACGCAAGCAATTCGCTACTAACTACCATGTTTTTCTATGATAGCAAAGGAAGAGAGATCCAATCTGTGTCTCAGCATCACTTAAGCAATAGTGTTAGGGTATCTACCAGGTATAATTTTGAAAACAAACCAGAGCAAACACTTTCTCAGTACAATGGGAGTACTTACAATGTATTGAAAACTTGGATATATAATAACAATGGTTCTATAGCTCAGGTCAAGCATAAAGTAAATACAGGAACAGAACACACAATAGTTCAAAACACCTATAGTGAAGTGGGGGAATTGATCAATAAATCAAATCCAGCGACAAGCCTTGGTTATCAATACAATATAAGGGGATGGCTGACCGATATGACAAGTACCGATAGTAGGGTGTTTCATCAGAAACTTTATTATCAAACTGGAGGAGGTGCCAACAGGTGGAATGGTAATATTTCGGCAATAGATTGGAAGGGTGAAGATAACAAGTGGCGAAAGTATAGTTATGTCTATGACAATGCCCAGAGACTAAGCTCAGCAACCTATACTGTTCCAAATACTACGGCAGAGAATGGTAGGTATACTGTCAATGCCATCACCTATGATGCCAACGGGAATATCCTGACCATGAATAGAAGTGGACAGAGAACAACAAGCACCTATGGGGCGGTGGACAATTTGACTTATACCTATGAGTCGAATGCAGACCTGTCGAGCTATTCGAATAGACTACTGAAAGTTGCAGATGGCATAACAACTACGAACTATACCTCAAAGGATTTTAAACCAGTATCTGGAGGGGCAAATTATAGCTATGATGTCAATGGAAACCAAACAGTAAATTCTGACAAGGGAATAACAAGTATCACCTATAATCACCTGAACCTACCCACAGAAATTGTGTTTACAGGTACGAATAGAAGAATTCTGTATGATTATGATGCTGATGGTGTCAAGGTAAGGCAGCGGGTATACACTGGTTCTACGAGCCCTAGTTCCACTACAAATTACATAGGTGAGTTTGTTTTCAATGGTTCAGCCATAGATTACATTCTTCATGAAGAAGGAAGAGTTGTATATGAGACAGGTGGATCATTTTATGAATACAATATCAAGGATCACCTTGGTAATGTCAGACAGGTTATGAGAGTTCCGACAGCCCAAGGATTTATGGCTACTATGGAGGATACCCATGCAGCGGAGGAAGAGGATAACTTCACGATGCTAAGCGAAAGCCGACAGAGTGGGGTGGAACACAATGTGACGGAAGGTGGAAACAAAGTGGCTTGGCTTAATTCCGCTAGGGGAAGGACTCTGGGGCCATCGAGCACCCTACCTTTGGCAGCAGGTGATAGCATAAACCTGAAAGTCTTTGCCAAATACGAAGACCAGAAATCCAGTAAGCTGAACAAGGGAGCATTTGTGGCATCTGGAGCAAAAGACAGGTTGGTGAACGACCTGCTGGAATTCAGCAATGTCACCTCCCGTTCTGGAGGAGTCAATGCGATCACCTTGATAAGCATCATAGATATCATGGCCAAGGACCTACAGAAGCGTGACGCCCCAGAAGCATACATGGGCTATGCCCTATATGATGCAGATAGTAACCTGTATGAGTTTGGCAAGCATGTTTTGAGTAAAAATGCAGCGAATGAACATGAGGTTTTGGAAAATAATCTCTATATTCCGCAGGACGGATACATGGAGACTTTCCTAGTCAATGAAACAGACGAAAACGTATGGTTTGATGACTTTAGTATTATGAGCTTAAGTACGCCAATCGTACAGGAAACGCACTATGATCCTTGGGGATTGGAACTTACTGGACTTGGTTTTCAGGCAAGTGGGATGAAGGTGAATAAGTATCTCTACAACGGCAACGAGATCATAAGAGACCTTAATCTGGAATTATACGACTTCAAGTCAAGACATTACGATCCTGCTATAGGCAGGTTTATAAGCATAGATGTACTTGCCGACCATCCCAATC
>NZ_JAKZGP010000084.1 GCF_022549775.1 Belliella filtrata
TTTGCCGCCAGCTTCCTTCAGATTCCACTTCGCAATGGACACCCTTGCTCTTGGCTAGTGGTTGGCGATTACAAACCCCCACAGTGGACTTTCACCACCTAGTTAGTTACCATGCACGGCACACAATGAAAAAGAGGAGTCCCTCTGGACTCCTCTTCTACTGTTAAAATCATCATTTTGACCTGGAAAGAACAAAACTAATTGTATCTATGCTGGCTTTTTAGCACTTTCAGCATTCTCACTCTCTATCTCTCTCTTCATCAAATCAACCACTACTGGAGTAGCGATATAAATGGAAGAGTAAGTACCCACAATGATACCAACCAACAAAGCAAACGAGAATCCTCTAAGCACTTCTCCACCAAAGATCAATAGTACAAGTACTACAATCAAAGTAGTGAATGAAGTAATCAATGTTCTAGCCATAGTCTGATTGATGGCATCGTTGAACATTTTCACTAGCTTGGAAGTACCTCTATTTTCAATATTTTCCCTGATTCTATCAAATACAATCACAGTATCATTGATAGAGTAACCTACCACAGTTAAGACTGCTGCAATAAATACCTGATCAATCTCAAAAGTAGCACCTAAAGCACTCGCAATAGCAAAAGCTGCAATCACAAAGAATACATCATGAATCAAGGCAATGATGGAGCCTAAGGAGAACTGCCACTTACGGAATCTCAACAAGATGTATAAGAATATTGCAATCAAAGCGAAGAACATAGCTTCTGCCGATGAAGTCTTGATGTCGTCAGCTACAGTAGCCCCTACTTTGGATGTACCTGTAATTGAGAACTGACCATCACTCATATTTTCAGCATCTCTAGTATAGCTCAATCCAGTAACTGTAGCTATACCTTCTCTTACTTTCGTTTCTACTTCGGCATTTGAAGCATCATCATCTTCATTGATCAAGTATGAAGTAGTTACTTTCAGAATGTTGTTACCCCCGAAAGTCTTCACTTCAACTGAACCGTCAAACTCTCCATCCAAACCTACTTTCAAATCTGATGTAGCGACTGGCTGTGTAAACTCAACGATATATGATCTACCTCCTGTAAAATCTACCCCAAACTTAAGCCCATTGATCAAGGCTACCGCCAAACCAATAATGATAAAACCTGTAGAGAAAAGATAAGCAATTTTACGCTTACTTAAGAAATCAATATTCAACTCGCTCAAGACATTTTTTGCAAGTGGTGAAGAGAAGGAGATACTTGCTTTATCACCTTTTCCTTTGCTCATCCAGTACACAATCACTCTTGTGATAAATACCGCAGAGAAGAAAGAGGAAGCTATACCAATCATCAATACGATTGCAAAACCTTTTACTGGACCTTGACCCAAAGCATATAGGATAGCACCAGTCAAGAATGTAGTCACATTTGAATCTAGAATTGCAGAGAATGCTTTTCCATAACCTTCGTTGATCGCTGCTAGCAATCCTGAACCATTACGTAACTCTTCTTTGATCCTCTCAAATATCAAGACGTTTGCATCAATCGACATACCTATGGTCAATACAATACCTGCAATACCTGGAAGGGTTAGTGCAGCGCCAAGCTGTGCCAAGATACCCAAGATAAAGAATACGTTGAATACCAACGCTGCAATAGCCACAAATCCACCTTTGGAGTAGTAAGCTACCATGAACAACACTACCAATACCAAGCCTGCAATCATTGAAATCACACCTTGGTTACTTGCTTCTTTACCTAAAGTAGGCCCCACAAACGCCTCTTCTACAATCTTGGTTGGTGCAGGTAAGCTACCTGACTTAAGGATGTTAGCCAAATCTTTAGCTTCTTCCAAACTGAAGTTACCTGTGATTTCAGATTGACCAGAAGGAATTTCACCTTGAACAGTAGGTGCTGTGTACACATAATCGTCAAGCACTACTGCAATACTTTTACCAATATTCTCACCAGTAACTTTTCTCCATTTTCTAGCACCATCTGCATTCATTTGCATGCTGACAGCTGGTCTAGATGTTTGATCCAAAGTTTGTCTAGCATCTGTGATCACATCACCTTCCATTAGGGCTTGGTCAGAGTTACGCGGTACCCTGATACCGTAAAGCTGCAATAGCTCCATGTTGTCACTCTTGGTTGGCTTCACCGCCCAAAGGAATTTCACATCTCTAGGAAGCAAAGACTTCACATCCTCTCTCGCTAGGATTCTATTGATAGTCACAGTATCCCTCATTTCATAGACTAAGGCATAATTAGCTTTGGTCAATGCAAAGATTGGTGACACTTCAGATGAGAAATCTGAATCCTCATTGTCTGACAATTGTCTTTCTAGGTCTGAAGTACTGTCTTCAGCAGCCTCAGCATCGTCTGAATCCTCTTCTGTTTTTTCTTGAACAGGAGTTGTTTCGCCTTTCTTGGTTTTAGTTTCAGCCACTAGCATTGAGTTCACAGCTTCAAGCTCACCTAAGTAATCATTGATCTCAGCAACTTCCCAAAACTGTAGCTTAGCCACTCCTTGAAGCAAGTTTCTCACACGTTCCTGATTGTCCACACCTGGAAGTTCGATTTGAATTCTACCTGTTCCTTGGATTCTTTGGATATTTGGCTGCGATGTACCAAATCTATCTACCCTTGTTCTCAAGATATTAAATGATCTTTCAATAGCATTCTCGATCTCTGCATCGATGATCCCTAAGATATCAGAATCAGAAGACTCTAGAGAGATTCTTCCTCTATTAGCAGCGGTAGCAAATACTGTGTTAAGCTTTTTGCCTCCAGATTTAGCTTGCCAAGCATTATTGAAAAGATCTACAAATTTTTGATTCGAGGTTTTAGCAGCTTCAGTTGCCTCTTCTAGGGCAGCATTGAACATTGGGTCTTTACTGTTACCAGCAAGTCCTTTGACAATCTCCACTGGAGAAACCTCAAGAGTGACGTGCATACCACCTTGAAGGTCAAGACCAAGACCAAGCTCAGTTTCTTTGATTTCTTTGTATGTGAAATTTGCACCCAAGAAGTTGTATACTGGCTCTCTGTAAATGGAGTCCAAGTAAGCTTGCTTCTTGTTGAAATCGACATTACCCACTTCATCAGTGGCATATTCAACAGCCTTTTGCTGGATGTTGCTTGATACAAATGTGAATGACAAATAGTAAAGGCAAAGCGCCGTCACAATGACTGTCAAAAACACAATAACACCTTGGTTACGCATAGTAATAGTATAATTATAGATTGATTTTTTTGAAATGGATAAATGGACTTAAGGCTACATCATGAAGATGAAGCTTCAAAAGTAAAATGGAGAAGGTTTTTGCTTAGGGTGCGTTGGTCGAGATGATTCTTTCAAAAAGTACTTCCCTAAATGTAAGGTTACTTACAATGCTTAGATTTGAAATGAATGTGGAAATCCTTTCAAAATCAAGGATTTCATAAATAATGTAGAAAGTGGATTGTGCTATTGTAGTCACAAATGGAACTACAGCATCTACCGCTACATCTAAAAAGGTTTGGTTTGGATTAGTTTCTTTGGCATCAGCTGAAGACTCAGACTTCGTTTGATCTCCTTGATCATCGCTAGGCAAGTATTCCATTCCAGACACCAACATGCAAAAAAACATGACCATCACCAAAGTGATGCGCTGTCTGATTAGGCTGGATTTCTGGTTTACTTGTTTCATTATGCGACAAATATATGAAAAAATGTATATTTTAATCAATTTGACTTGCTAAAATTATTGCATTCTTGATTTTAACGCACTCAAAATGACTAGATTCTAGCCCTCATATACGTTTTGATTACATCTAATGCCTTTTCAAAACTCCTATTGTTTGGCACAATGATATCTGCATCATGCTTGAATGGCTCAATGTACTTTTCGTAAGTTGGCATCACATGGCTCTCGTACCTGTACAATACATCATCCAAATCATAACCACGCTCTACTTTATCCCTTACGATTCTTCTTTTGAGCTTGATGTATTCTTTGGCATCTATAAATACTTTCAGATCAAGTAAATTGGCAAGCTCTGGGTAGTATAGTACAAAAATACCCTCCACCACCACCACAGGTGACGGGGCAAATTCTAATGTTTTTGGTTTTTTGTTGGGATTGTTAAAAGTATACTCTTGCCTGTAGACAGTCTCACCTGCTTGAATCTTCTTGATATCAGCAGCGTATTCTTCAAAATCTATGGAGTTTGGGGTATCAAAATTGTGCACACCCTTATCATCAATAGGTTGCTGATGTCTTGGCTTGTAATAATTGTCCTGTGAAATCAGGCACACTTGATTGGGCTCGAATGAATGGAGAAGCTTGTCTAGAAAAAGTGTCTTTCCAGAAGCACTTCCACCAGTAATTCCAACAATAAACGGTTTACTCATAAGGGACAAAATTAATGAATTATTTCAAAAACTTAACCAAAGCCTCTACAGCTTTACCTCTATGGCTTATTTTATTCTTTTCTTCCATGCTTAATTCGGCAAAAGTTTTATCATAGTCTTCTGGCCTAAAAATAGGATCATAGCCAAAACCTCCTTCTCCTGTACGCTTATCCAAAATCACCCCATCTGCCTGACCTTCAAAGCTATGCTCTTTACCATCCAAGATCAATGCAATCACAGTTCTAAATCTAGCCTTGCGATTTGAAACTCCCTCCAGGTTGCTAAGTAACTTGTCGATATTTCTCTCATCACTTCTAGGCTCACCTGCATACCTGCCTGAATATACTCCTGGAGCGCCATCTAGTGCTTCTACCTCAAGACCTGTATCATCTGCAAAACAATCTACCCCATAATTTTCCTTTACATATCTCGCCTTTTGGAAGGCATTGTGATCCAAAGTGTCCCCAGTCTCTGGCAATTCCTCTTGACAACCTATCTCTTCGAGCGAAACTATCGTAAAAGACGACCCTAAAGCAGCCTTCACTTCTTCTATCTTTTTCTTGTTATTGGTCGCAAAGCATATTTTCATTCGGTAAATTTAAATACAAAATCTTCGAGAGGCAACTTGGACTTTAATTAGAGTCAAGCTTCAATTTAATTTATCATTTAATTACGGTGTGAAAAATTTTTCAACATTGATTCAAAATAAACTGGGTATACAGAGGCAATACAATTCCATCGGTTCATCAAATTATTTTTTTTGGTTTTTTATTATTTCATTCCAACCTTTTGATAAAAAGAAGACTCTTTAATTTGAATATGACA
Organism: Belliella filtrata; assembly: GCF_022549775.1. GTDB lineage: Bacteria > Bacteroidota > Bacteroidia > Cytophagales > Cyclobacteriaceae > Belliella > Belliella filtrata. The sequence goes on from NZ_JAKZGP010000084.1 coordinate 5,185, forward strand.
AAATTATACACTAGCGAAGAAGATCTGATTAAAGCCTGCAAAGCTCAAAATACACAGGCGCAGTTTTTCCTCTTTGAGAATTATAAAATAGCCATGTTCAATTTAATCTACCGAATATGTAATGATTACGATCAGGCCAATGATCACTTGCAAGAAGGATTTATCGAGGTGTTTAGAAATATCAAAAACTTCCGAGAAGAATCCACATTGGGAGCTTGGATCAAATCAATAATGATTCGCAAAACACTGAAAGGAATCAGTTCAAAAATAAAATTTGAAAAACTAAATGAGCAAATACAAGCTAATGATTTGTTACTCGACCAGTGGATAGATGGAGAAATGCTCGATAAAGCCATTCGAAACTTGCCTGAATCTAGTCGTACTGTATTTGTGCTTTACGAAATCGAAGGTTATTCGCACGATGAAATTTCAAAAATGCTAAAAGTGAGCACAGGAACTTCAAAGTCACAACTTCACTATGCAAAAAAAATATTACAGAAATCACTAAGTAAAAACTAATATTCCAAATGAAAGACCCTAAGAATGATTCTTGGAAAAACCGCTTAAAAGAGCACATTCCAGATGAGAATGCATGGAACAGGATCTTGGAAAAACAAGCATTGGATCAGCAAGTATCAGATCTAAAAAATCAGCTCCCAAAATTTTCTCCAAAAGAAAGCCTTTGGCTTGGGATTCAAAAAGGGATCGAGCCCAAAAGTCAATTCATTGTATATTATAAATTATCAGCAGCAGCTCTTTTCCTTCTAGGAATCTGGGGGATGCTTTTAGCAATTATGGGTAAGGAAAATTTTGAAGGAAAATACTTATTGACAGACATTTCAAATACGGAATTCAACATCCAAACTCTGACCAAAGCTCAAGAAAAAGTAGTTGGTAACGTTGAAAGTTTTAACAATGCAAAAAAAGAAAGTGCACCCACTGAGGAACTGGTTCAAACTGTGGAGAAAGAAGAAATAGTGGAAACAATTGAAATTGACATCTCCATCTTTGATTTACATATATCTGATATACACGAAGATAAATCAGAACCAGTATTTGACAAAAAAACAGAAATCAAAGGGAGTAAAAAAACCATTACGGTCAATTGGGAAGAGCCTAACAGAGGTATCAAGATTGATGGTTTTAACGTGGATCTTTCTGAAAAAGAGCTAAAAGCTATCCAAGAACTAAATATTAGAAAAAAAGGCAAGCTAAGGCTACAAGTCAATGAGCTTACAGCCCGACTTTACGAAAAATAAAACAGCTGAATTTCTAAATCCTGTGCACAGGGATCATTTCAACTAAACAAACAATCCAATGAAAAAAATCATCATAACAATCTTATTTTGTAGCTTTAGTTACATTGCACAGGCACAACTAAAGAGTAATACTCCAAAGTATATTATTTCATTCATAAACTTTGCTGAAAAAAACCCAGATTACTTTACCGATACTTTGGTTTTCGTAATGCCAAACAATGGTAAAGTAGAAGCTATTTTCAACAGCGAAGATTATCAAAAAGAAGAGGTAGAAGAAAAAATGTTCAATACTCTAAAATCAGCAAAAAACATCAAAGAAAATGAAGTCAGAACATATTATTTACATTCTAATTGGCTTAAAAACACGCTTCCTATGGCTCTAGTGGATATCAACGTCCAATACGTGCCTTACAAACCCGATTTTACGCTAGGTCTCCCTTTTGGCCTAGACTATATAGGTGGTAAATTTGCTCCTGAGATGGGGTTTAGAGCTGTAGTAAACTTGAAAAAAGTTGGTCTAGGAGCCTCTTTTACAAATTCGTTTTTCTTCTCTGACAAACCTGATGGTGGTGTAAATGTATTCCATAACCCATTCGTAAATGCAGAAATTGTGCTAAGCCCAAGTAGCGCCCCTTGGAATACAATTCAGGTTGGTTATCTATTGAATAATTCAGGACCAGTTTTTCAAGGTGAGACAATTAAATTAGCCTATAGATATCATATCAAAGGCAACTTTCAACTGAATGCAGGCTTCATTATCACTGACAATATTAAAACAATTATCCCAACTGTTGGATTTCGATTCTTTTGATTCTTGTTTCCGGCCTCTAATCTTCCCTGGGTTAAAAGCCCAGGGCTATTATATCTGTCGTCCTTACAGGACTTGTTTGTTTTCCGGATTTATCAATATGATATTTTCTTTAACACACTACTGTCGCGTCTCTTGTTTCTTATTTCCTCCTTCATCCTTCTAATTCCCCTCTTCTCATTATCCTTTCTTCTCCACAAGCAAACCGGTAATTTCATTCATGGCTTTCACTTTATATTCAAAATCACCTTTGAGCGTATCACGGTATGCATTGAGGTTCTCAAGCAAGTCGTCTACTTCTTCTGGGAGTACTTCTTCCAGAAGCTGTCTAAGTCTTTTGGCTGTTGTAGGCGATTTGCCATTGGTGCTTATAGCAATCTTCAAGTTTCCTTTTGTCACAATTCCACCCAAATAAAAATCACATAGCTCTGGTGTATCAGCCACATTTACAAGGAGGAACCTCTCTTTTGCCTCATCACGAATTTGCTTGTTGATATCAGGAAAATTAGTGGCCGCAATCACAATGTGCTTGCCTCCAAGGTATTTTTCATGATACTCATCTTGAATTAATGTGACATTAGCTGCTGACTCCGCTATTTCCAAAAACTCAGCATTGAATTCCTTTGAAACTGCTGTCACCTGAGCTTCAGGACTACTTTTGAGTAGAAAAGTCAATTTTTCAGTCCCCACAAACCCTCCACCAACTAGCAGAAAATTGAGTTCATGCGCTTTAAGGAAGATAGGATATAATTGATTTTTAGACATGAGATATGGGATGCTTGATAACTTATCCGCTGTGGCGGATGAGACTTTAGATTTTAGATGCTTTGCAAAGAGAGACCATTGTTAGAAATATGCCTTCGGCGAAATATTTTGAAATAGAAATCGATGAATATTTGCCATGGGATATTGAAATACAATCCAAGAAACTGGATAGAAATAAAAAAGCTTGAGAGCTAGGATGAAGTATTTCTATCTTATTTCAATTTATTTCTCCTGTATTTCAATAATATACCCCCCTTTGGGTTGTGTCCTCACAAGCCAAAACATACATATATTGGCGAGAAAATATCCCCAATTTATCAAACTCTATTGACTTCAACGTTTACCACTTCACCATAAATCTCCTTCAGTCTATAGCTTTCTTTGACAACTTCACCAATGATGATAATGGCTGGAGCACCTATACCCTCAATTGCTGCTTTTTCTTGGATATCACTGATAGTACCTGCGACAAGTTTTAGGTCTTTGGTAGTACCACTTTGAATGATTGCTATTGGGAGTTCAGCTTTGAAATTTTGCTTGTAAATATGGACAATCTCAGTCAGTTTTTTGGTTCCCATCAGAACTACAACTGTTGCAGTAGATTGTGCTGCAAGTGCGATATCTCTAGAGATCTCTCCTGAAGAAGTCGTACCTGTGATCACCCAAAAGCTCTCAGAAATACCTCTTTTGGTCACTGGTATGCCTACAGATGCAGGCACAGCTACAGAAGAACTTATCCCCGAAACAACCTCTGTGGGGATTCCGAAGGCTTCAATATAATCAATTTCCTCGGAACCTCTTCCAAATACAAATGGATCTCCACCTTTTAACCTAACCACATGGCCATATTTTAAGGCGTATTCTACGCAAAACCTATTGGTATCTTCCTGAGGGCAGGAATGCTTACCTACTCTTTTGCCTACATATATTTTGATAGCCTTGTCGGGAGCATGCTTGAGCAAAACTGGATCTATCAAGGCATCATAAAGGACCACATCTGCTTTGTTGATCGCCAAAATCCCCTTTAGCGTGATTAGCTCTGGATCACCAGGCCCAGCTCCTACAAGGGTTACTTTAGGTTTGATATCATTTCTCATGCTTGTACTTCTTTAGCCCTATAATCACTGATTGTGTCAAAAACCTGTTGCGCTTGAGCAAAATAACTCAAAGCAAATGTCTCTGAAGGTTCATTTTCCTTTATCTGATAGGTTATAGCTTCAATTGAAGCTCCCAAATCAATCTTTCCTGATTCAGTAAACACCTCATCATATTGTTTCAATATACTCGCATGTGAGTTGGTACTCACTCCTTCAGCGAGTAAGATAGCTTTTGCTGTATTTACAAGACCTGCATAAGTATGATAAATGGCATCCGACCAAGCTTTTGCTTGAAGACTCTCTTCGGCATTTGCTATCTTTTCTCTTGCTTCTAGCAAAAGGGTAGAAACCAAATCTATAATCACTCCAGCACATTCACCTACACCGATTTCTTTTACGTAAGGATCATTATTTCCCCAATCTATAAAATCACTCTCCACTACATCATCGATGCTAGCTATGTCTTTTAGAATTTCATAGAAATACATCTGGCCTTGTCTATCATAATATGCCAAAAACGATTCTGCTTCTTGTGCATTTGATTCAAAATCATCTAGTAAAATCCTCAAGGCTTGGGGGCCTCTTTTACTTGGAATTTTGATCACTTTATCAGCAAATCTACCCGTACCATCTCCGAGAGTTCCTCCACCTAAGAGAACTTGCAAAGCTGGAAGCACATTTTTACCAGCCTTGATAGACATTCCTTGAAACCCAATTGAAGCCATATTATGCTGACCACAGGCATTCATGCACCCAGAAATCTTTATGGTAAGGTCTTTATTGTTGAGGTATTTTGGGTATTCTTTGAATATCACCTCCTCCAATATGGCTGCTGCTCCAGTACTGGAAGCAATACCTAAGTTACAAGTATCCGTGCCTGGACATGCTGTAATGTCTCCGAACGTATTATAACCCCTTTCTACAAAGCCTAACTTTTTCAATTCCTGATAGAAAAATGAAATTTGCTCAATCCGCACATCCCTTATTAGGATATTTTGTCTCAGTGTAAACCTGATTTCGTTATTTGCATGGTTTTTTACTAAATCAGCCAAAAGTCTAGCTTTGTCTGTATAGAAATCTCCCAATTTCACCTTAATACCTATCGCTACAAACCCTTCCTGTTTTTGCGGAATGATATTGGTCAATTTCCATTGCTCATAAGCCAAATCTGCTGGCTCATCGACCTGAATGATTTCATTATAAGGAAGTGCCTGAGCTGCCTCATAGGCTGTGTGATCAATAGGATAGGTTTTGAAAGGCAGGGATTTTTCTTCTTCTTGAACCAAACTCAAAAAAGCATCTAGCCCAAGATCTTTGACCAAAAACTTCATCCTTGCCTTCATTCTTTTGGCTCTTTCACCAAACCTATCAAAGATTCTAATCACACTTTCTATAAATGGGATTAACTTTTCTGTTGGTAAAAACTCATACACGGCATCCGCGTGTCTTGGCTGTGAACCAAGCCCTCCACCAAGAAGCACTTTGAAGCCTCTGACCTCCTTACCGTCAATATTTTTTATCTTAGGAATCACCCCAATATCATGAAGGTATGCAAGTGCTGTATCTTCGTCACTTGATGAAAATGCGATTTTAAACTTTCTCCCCATCTCTTGAGAGATAGGATTTCTCAAGAAATACTTAAAAGTAGCATCAGCATAAGGTGTCACATCGAATGGCTCATTTGGATCAATACCCGCCATTTCTGATGCTGTCACATTTCTTACTGTATTACCACATGCTTCTCTGATGGTTACATCGTCTTTTTCAAGCTCTGCCCATAGTTCAGGAGTTTGATCTATTTTCACATAATGGATCTGAATATCCTGACGTGTCGTAATATGTAGTCTTCCTGTAGAGTACTTATCTGATACTTCTGAGATTCTATGCAATTGCTCAGAACTCACCCTTCCATAAGGGAGCTTGATCCGAATCATCTGAACACCTGGCTGTCTCTGCCCATATATCCCACGGGCAAGCCTCAAGCTTCTGAATTTTTCATCATCAATCTTCCCATCCTTGAAAAGAGCGATTTTCTTTTCCAATTCGATGATATCTTTCTCTACTATTGGATTCTCTATTTCTGTTCTAAAGCTTTGCATCGTATTTTATTCAATAGGTCTTTTTGTTGTACAAAGTACTGGAGTACGATGTACGAAGCATAGTCAAATTGCTGTAGTAATTGATTTGTTAACTTGTAATTGAGATTTCTAAGTCTCAATCCAATATCTACCTTCTCAAATCTCAATCAATAAACCCAACACTCACTGTATCAAATGATCCCTCATCAATAAGAATGAAGCTACCAGTTGATTTGTTCTGTAAATATGGGTCGAAGTGAATTGGCTTACTTAGCTTGAAAGTTACCTTTCCAATGTCATTTAGCCTGAGCTGATCTACGGCTTCTTCACCTGAGAAGTCTGTATGAATCTTGGCTTGGATTTGATCTACTTTTGCCAAGACACTGTTGACGCCATGTTGTAGCGTATATTTATCCCCTACTCTAAGAGGCTTGTTGTTCACCTGACAGATAGTTGCGATGATAGACTTCTCTGATTTTGGTAGCTCTGAAGACCTCACGATCATATCACCTCTACTTACATTCACTTCATTTTCTAAAGTTATCGTAACAGCTGAACCAGCTATGGCTTCTTCAATCTCATTTTCGAAGAAATGTATAGACTTGATCTTAGATTCAGTAAATGAAGGCAAGACAGTGATCAGGTCTCCCTTTTTCAGGTTGCCACCATATACTTTGCCTGCAAATCCCCTGAAGTCATGATATGCCTCCGTCTTTGGCCTGATCACAAACTGTACAGGAAATCTTGCAGTACTACTTTCTTGCAAATCGCTCGGCTCTAACACTTCCAAATGGTCTAGCAAGGTGTTTCCAACATACCAGCTCATCATTACCGATTTTTGAGAGACATTTTCTCCCTTTAAGGCTGAGATAGGAATGAAGGTAATCTGATCTGCACTAAAATCACTTTTCTCTACCAAAGCTTCAAAATCTGACCTGATTTTCAAGTACACCTCTTCATCATAATCCACTAAGTCCATTTTGTTCACAGCAACGACTACGTGACTTAATCTTAGTAAATTACTGATGAAAAAATGCCTATATGTCTGCTCAATCACTCCCTTACGAGCATCTATAAGAATGATCGCTACTTGGGAAGTAGAGGCGCCAGTCACCATATTACGTGTGTATTCAACATGCCCAGGAGTATCTGCTACGATGAAATTGGTCTTATCAGTATTGAAATAGATATGAGCTACGTCTATCGTAATACCTTGCTCACGCTCTGCAACAAGCCCATCAGTTGCTAGAGAAAAATCAAGGTAATCATAGCCTTTTTGCTTGCTATTTCTTTCTATCGCCTCAAGCTTATCGGTAGTCAATGAGCCTGTGTCATACAGCAACCTTCCGATAAGTGTACTCTTACCATCATCCACAGAACCTGCTGTAGCTATTTTTATCAATTTTCTATTTTCAGTCATCTTAGTATCTTTTTTCTAACAAAACCAGCAGAGAAAAAGCCCGCAAAGCCTTGATTTTTGTAACACTTTACTTTCTATTTTTGACAGTCTTACATTCTGATCTATCTTGATTGGATCTGTACTATACTCACTTTGACAGTTTTCTCTTGGCTCTTGTTTCTAATCTCTCGCTTTTAAAAGTACCCTACTTTCTTTCGCTTTTCCATGGCTGCTTCTGAGCGCTTATCGTCGATCCTAGCTCCTCTTTCCGAAATGGTCGATTGCCTGATTTCTTCAACGACAGCCTCCAAAGTATCGGCTTCTGACAGAACCGCTGCTGTACAAGTCATGTCTCCCACCGTTCTGAATCTCACCATTCGCTCTACTACTTCTTCCGAATGATCTCTATAGACATGCTGGTTTGCAGTCCATACCATACCATCCCTGAAGAAGACCTCTCTCTTGTGTGCAAAATATATGGAAGGAATCTTGATTTGCTCATTTTTTATATATTCCCATACATCCAATTCAGTCCAGTTAGAAATTGGGAACACACGTACATTTTGTCCTTGATGAATTCTACCATTGAGCATATCAAACAATTCTGGTCTCTGGTTTTTTTCATCCCATTGACCAAAGTCATCTCGTACCGAAAAAACTCTCTCCTTGGCTCTTGCCTTTTCTTCATCCCTTCTTGCTCCACCAATACATGCATCGAACTTAAACTCCTCTATAGCATCCAGTAGCGTCGTGGTCTGCAAGGTATTTCTACTAGCATACCTACCTCTCTCTTCTGTTACTTTACCCTGATCTATAGAGTCTTGCACATTTCTTACGATAAGCTCTAGACCAAGCTCCTCAACTAATTGATCTCTGAATGCTATCGTTTCAGGGAAATTATGCCCTGTATCTATGTGTAAAAGTGGAAATGGAATCCTTGCTGGGTAAAAAGCCTTCTGGGCCAATCTCACCAAAGTAATAGAATCCTTTCCTCCAGAAAAAAGTAAAACTGGTTTTTCAAACTGAGCCGCCACTTCTCTCAAAATGTGTATCGATTCAGCTTCTTTAGGGTTTGGAATATATTGATTTGACATGATAGCTAGTTTAATGTTTCGATTTGGTTTGTTTAACTCCTTGTTCTGGAAATTGTCATCTCGCGTGAAGTCCGCACTCTTTTTTGGAATCTTCCCACCACCACCTCCCTGCTCTGGGATCTTCCCCTTCTGAGATCGCTCTTGTACAAGGCGCACATCCAATGCTGATGAAGCCTTTGTCATGAAGCGGGTTGTAGGGTATCTTTTTTTCATCAATATATTGAAGCATCTGCTCATAAGACCAATCAAGCAATGGGTTGTATTTGATGATACCATTAGTTTCATCCCATTCAAGCTTTCTCATATCGCTTCTGTTAGGGCTTTGCTCTGCACGAAGGCCTGTGACCCAGATACAATTACCAAGCAAGGCCTTTTGAAGCGGTTCTACTTTTCTAACAAAACAACAAGACTTTCTATGCTCAATAGACTCATAAAATCCATTGATCCCATGATCTTTGACCAATTGTTCGACCGAACTTCTCTCTGGGTACCGAAGGTCAATCCGCTTTTTGTACTTGCTCTCGGTCCTTGCCAACAAATCCAATGTCTCTGGAAATAGCCTTCCAGTATCCAATGAAAAAATATGGATAGGAATAAGGTTATCAGCAATCATCTGTGTGATCACTTGATCCTCCTGCCCCAAAGAAGTAGAAAAAACTACTTTGCCTCGGAATAAGTCTGAAAGAAATAGTAGGCCTTCCACTGGGGATAATCCGTCTATTTTTTCTCTTAAATCATGCAAGTTCTCTTGTAAGCTCATCTTTTTTAGGTTTTGTCAATTTCTCCCATACACGCTCATGGAAGTAATAAAGAATGATCTTGCTCATCACTTCTATAGATCCTATAGATACAGCCATCTTTAGCTGTCCGGTGATAAAATAGGATATCACGATCGTGTCTACCGTACCTACTAACCTCCAAGAGATTGACTTCACAATACTCTTGAAGTTGCTGTCCTTTCCTGTTTTATCTTCAAACCACTTTTTGATCGGTTGATCCAGAATCATAAGTATTTTAATTCATGATGAATTACAAAAGTATGTAAAGTCTATAAATAAAGTAGGGTAAATAGGCAAAAAATTTTTACTCTTTATCAAGTATATCTGCTAATGATTTGTTTTCCAGAACATTAAGCATTTCATCTCTTACCTGAATCATCACTTTATTTAAGCCGCATTTCCCTTCATCTTGACACTCAATACATGGTTCATAGTAATTCAAGCTTACGCAAGGTAGTAAAGCAATAGGGCCATCTAGTAGCCTTATCACTTTCGATAGCGCAACATCCTTGGGTTCTTTGATCAGATAATAGCCCCCACCTTTTCCTTTCTTTGAGCCAAGAATACCCGCTTTTTTCAATTCCAGTAGAATGTTTTCCAAAAATTTATGGGAAATACCATATTCTGCTGCAATATCTTGAATCAAAACTGTTTTTTGATCCCTATTTTTGCCCAAATAGGTTAGGGCATGAAAAGCATATTTGGTTTTTTTGGATAGCATAAAACAAAAATAGCCTTTTTCTTTGATTTGAAAAGGGGAAACTAATGCTTGTTGGTTTCCGAAGGAAAAATTTAAGCCAAAAAAATAGGCTTTACCTAACCCTACTTTGTCATGTTTCTGGGGATCTGTTTAAATTTCTTTGAATCTGGCGTCGATAAGCATAAAGGTGTTTGAGACAATAATCCATGGTACTCTCAAGGTTTTCCCACCTGCTAGAGATAGT
>NZ_JAKZGP010000085.1 GCF_022549775.1 Belliella filtrata
TGGATAAACCAACTTTAAAGCTGATTTTCGTACATTAACATACAAATACGCGTCAATACGCTACAAAGGAGCACAAGACTCCAAATATTTGAATATTGGTCAGTAAATAATGTACCTGAGTAGTTACTTCATATTTAATCGTTTTTAGGTCATTTGGTTTATAAAGTAACTCAATAAAATACATACATATTTTAGCCATGAAAACTATAATAAAGTCTCCTTGGCTGTCTAATTTCAATTGGAAAGCTTACATAGAAGTTGGAAATCCAAAAGCATTCGGATAACTCCCCTCTTAGCGTGGCCACAAACCAGAACTTGATGGCATACTTTTAGTAATCAGATGGGAGTATTCAGTTCTCATCCTCATTCTTACAAAGAAAATATTTAAACCTATCATTAAGATACGTCCAATAAATGAAATCATTTCAATTGATGTTAAAGTGAAAATAAATAAGGTGATCGTTATGTCTAAATTCAAACAGTGGGTGAAATAAAATATAGGCTTATTGTCTTTATTTTTTTAAGATGAAAAGCTCAAATTAACTTAAAATTAATTATCAAATTGCTTATATTTTAATTATTGTAAGTAACAAAAGCTCATTATATATGGACTTAAATATTGAAATAAATTGATTATTTAAAAAACTATTTATCTTATTTTTTCGCCAAAATATAGTAAAATAAACAAAAAACATTTTAATAAATGTGAAATATACTTTTACGCTGTTATAATGTAAAACACTAATATTCAATCGTAAAATCAAAAATTTTTTGAATGTGAAATTCAATAGCTTAAGAGCGGATTTTTTAAAAGTGTCATTTTTATCATGGTTAATCTCTTAGACTTAATAGACGAAAAAATCTCAGTTATTTTTCAATCTTGAGGTATTTATTTAGTGCTTGCTGAAAAAGACTCAGGTATGCCAGTCCTTCCTATTAGTAGGCAAGTTCAAAGCGGGCGAATGAAGATGTTTACGTATACTACGAATGAACCCAATGAAGAACCTGTCAAATCGCCAGGCAGGGATGGTTTGCCTGACTAGCCTAAAAATAGCGAGTTTAGAAACTTTCAGGTGCACACAAATTCAGGTAGATCATGGAATAAGCTTGCACCTGCCTAAAAGGCAATACCTGTTAAATGAGGTATTGGTCAAAATTTAAAGGATTAATTCTCTAGATAGCGTTTTCAGCACACCCTATTTAAAAGTATGGACAAGATAAACAAAACAAGTATTAATCTTCTGCACACTGATTTTACATTTCATTGATTTTGATTGTTTTGAACATTTTTTCATCAAAATTTTGACAAATTCTTCAAAAAATTGATTGCTGCAGATCATCCATGTTCTTTCAGGATAAAGCTTCTAAATAGAATAAGCTCCTTCCCATGTGTTATAACTACACAAATTTAGCTTATGCTAACATTGTTTTAGCCCAATTATAAGATTAGCCTTTACTATACCTTTTTAATGAGTAAATTGAGCTTTCAAATCAATATTAAGTTTTCAAAATACACTAGTTTACGAAAACATGCTAATTTAAGAACAAATGTATGATCTACTTCAATCTTGAAAACCTCATTTTTCACTACGTCGATCTGGTGAAAAAGGCTAAGGACATTGGAATTGAGATTACAAAAGAAGTGCCTTATATAGATAAGCTCTGTAAATAAGTAACAAGATTTACTCGTAAAACTATGTACCATATCATAATCCCCAAATTAAAGATAAATGAACTACGAAAACATATTCAATACCGCACAGCATGCATTTTTACAATTCAAAAAAACTTCCGGGAAAATCAAGGCCGATTTCTTGGAAAAAATAGCTTACAATATCGAAGCTGAAAAAGCCAACCTTATTCCTTTGGCATCCAGTGAATCTAACCTTCCAGAAGGGAGAATCACTGGTGAATTGGGTCGTACTGTCGGACAAATTAAATTATTCGCTCAATTGGTTGAGGAAGGGAGCTGGCTGGAGGCAGTCATAGATCATGCAGATCCAGAAAGGACCCCAGCACCAAAACCTGATATCAGGAGATTTTTGACTGCACTGGGTCCTGTTGTTGTATTTGGAGCAAGTAATTTCCCTTTGGCATTCTCTACCGCTGGTGGTGATACCGTATCCGCATTAGCAGCTGGATGTCCTGTGATATATAAAGGGCATCCAGCACACCCTAAGACATCCAAATTAGTCGGAAGCTTGATCACCAAAGCTGCACAAGAGAACGGTCTACCTCTGGGACTATTCACACATATAGAGGGAGGTATAGATGTTGGACAAGAATTAGTGAAGCACCCAATAGCCAAGGCTGTAGCATTTACAGGATCTTTTAAAGGTGGTAAATCCCTTTTCGACCTTGCCAATCAAAGAAAAGAACCTATTCCCGTTTATGCCGAAATGGGTTCTGTAAACCCAATTATCACTTTAGAGAACAAACTAGGTTCCAATATTGAAGCATTGGCAAAAGCCTTTGTTAGCTCTCTAACTTTAGGTGCAGGACAGTTTTGCACCAACCCTGGCCTGATTATGGTGCCTCAAGTGCATGAAGATGCCTTCTCTGATGCTGTCAAAAAAGAAATTCAAGATATTGTAGGAGCACCAATGCTACATGAAGGTATTGCAAAGGCTTACTATGAATCGCTTGACAAATTAAAAAGAAAAGAAGAACTGGAATGGCTTCATGTCAGTTCTACAAACGACATCATAAAAGCCCATCCTGCAATGGCAAAAATCAAGGCCAATGACTGGCTTAAGGAAGAATTGTTTCAAGAAGAAGTATTTGGATCATTCGCAATTTTGGTAATCTATGAAAATGCTGAAGAACTACTTTCTATTGCGCAAAAGCTTCATGGCCAATTAACGATTACGATATGGGGAGAAGATTCAGAACTAGAACAAAGTGCAGACATAATCTCCCATTTGGAGGAAAAATGTGGAAGAATCCTATTCAAAGGCGTTCCAACAGGAGTGGAGGTTGGGTTTGCTATGCAGCATGGTGGGCCATATCCTTCTACTTCTGATAGCCGTTCTACATCCGTAGGAGCATATGCTATCAAGCGTTTTGCCAGACCAATTGCCTTCCAAGACATGCCTGAGAAGTTCCTCCCTGATGCATTAAAAGAAAGTAACCCCTTGGGAATATGGAGGACTGTGGATGGGGAATTTAAAAAATAATTGAAATTTACTTCGTGAAATAAATTAGAAATATAGCTTCGCTGAAATAGATCGAAATAGATACTTGTTGATATTCATGGATATTCTATTCTTGATATTAGTGGGGATTTGAATTGATATTTAGGGTTATATGCCTTCGGCGAAATATTGTTGATACTTGGCTCAACCTATCGGTAGTCAAGTTCGCTAATTTATTTCAATTGTATTTCAACCTTATTTCTACTGTATTTCTTTCCTATTACAGCTTTATTTCTCCTCATTCCTAACCCCGACCAACTATAATATATAAACATGAAAAAAACCTTCCAATGCATTGACGCTCATACTTGTGGTAATCCTGTGCGTGTTGTCGCTGGTGGAGTTCCTTTTTTGAAAGGGAATAGCATGCTTGAAAAAAGACAGTATTTTCTCGAAAATCTAGATTGGATCAGGACTGGTTTGATGTTTGAACCTAGAGGCCACGATATGATGTCTGGCTCCATGCTTTTTCCTCCTCATGATCCTGAAAATGATGTCGCTGTTTTATTCATAGAAACCTCAGGATGCTTACCTATGTGTGGACATGGTACAATAGGAACCATTACCATCGCAATAGAAGAGGGCTTGATTCAGCCTAAAACCCCTGGTTTTCTGAAAATGGAGACTCCAGCAGGTTTGGTTTTGGTATCATACAATCAAGAAGGAAATAAAGTTACTTCTGTAAAACTGACCAACGTGAAAAGCTTTTTAGCGGAAGAAGGACTGGAAATCGAAACAGAGGAACTAGGCAAGTTAACTGTAGATGTGGCATATGGCGGTAACTTTTATTGTATAGTAGATCCTCAAGAAAATTTTGTAGGATTGGAACACTACAGGGCCGAGCAGTTGATTTCCATGGCTAGGAATTTGAGACAAAGGATGAATGAAAAATACGAATTCGTCCATCCTGAACATCCACAGATCAAGGGACTTTCTCATGTCTTGTGGACTGGAAAAACTTTGGATAAATCCAGCACTGCTAGAAATGCCGTTTTTTATGGAGATAAAGCAATAGATCGCTCCCCTTGTGGTACAGGCACATCAGCTAGAATGGCACAGTGGTACGCAAAAGGATTGCTCCAAAAAGGAAATGACTTTATCCATGAGAGTTTTATTGGCTCTAAATTTACAGGTAGAATAGAAGATGTCACCGAGATTGAAGGAAAGCCTGCCATCATTCCAAGTATAGAAGGTTGGGCAAAAATATATGGTTACAATACCATCATCTTAGATGATGACGATCCTTATGTGCACGGTTTTCAAGTAATATAAAATTTAATACTTGATCCTCAAAAACCAAATACCATTCAGTGAATTAACTCATCAATTAGATTTTGGCAAAAATATTGTACTTTCCAAAATAGCCTAATTTTAGGTCATTTTGGAAAAACCACCTGCTTGCTTAATAAGTATAATGAATAAAAATCACCTATTTTCTACATTAACTTTATTGATAATAAACTCCAACCTTATATTCGGATGGCAACTTACTAAAAAAAAAATGTTCATATCATATCATGAAAATGAACAAAGTACCTCTGCATTGGACACCTCTATTGACTATGATAAATCTGATTGGAAAAAAGCAAATTTATTAGGTCAAGTGAAGTCCATAGAAGAAAGAACAAGAGTGGAGTATAACGGTGAAAAACCAAAAGAGAGTTTTTCAAAATCAGAGTTCAATGAAAATGGCAACTTTTTATTCAGTGATTATGAAGGACATGTTTTTGAATACACATATGACACTAATGGTCAAATCACTGAACTGCGTGAATATATGGCTGGCAATCCTATATCTAAAAACATTTACACTTATTCAGAGGATGGAAAGCTGCTGAATAAAATCCGTTATGAGGGAAAGGTGTTTTCAACTGAGGAAGAATGGCAAGCCCATAAAGCCATGATTCCAAACCTTCCCCATGAAGGACTTTATCTCAAAACCAAACGAATGATAAATGTTAATGGGAATGAAAGTGTGACTGTTTTCAAAGAAGATGGTCAAATAGATTATATCATAGAAGAAATTAAAGATGAAAAGTCACGTATAGTAGCATTCAAAACCACTTACCCCTACTCTGATGCTTTTGGTTATAAGAATACTTGGGAGTATAATGAGTTTGACAAACTCGTAAAATTCAAAAAATATAAGGGTCCTGAAAACAACTTAGAATGGGTTTTTGAATATGAATATGATAAAGAAAACAGGATTATTCAGGAAACTTCTTTACACTATATGCCAAAAAGCTCATCTAAATTGAATGAAAATGGCCATTTGAAAGATCAAACCAAAGGTTATTTCTTAGATGAGGATTCTTCTATCATCAAGTCCTATACCTATGGCAAATCTGGGAATCTTACTTCTTTCACTTTAAAGAAATATAATGGGGAAATTATAAAAAAAGAAATCTATGAGTTTACTTTTGATGAAAAGGGTAATGAAATACATTATGTTTTTAAAAACTCTGAAGAAAAAGTTCTAGAAGAAGTCAGTAGAAAATTTGACAGTGAAAACAACATGATAGAGCGTATCATCCATGACCAAAATGGAGAGATGAGTTTAAAAGAATCATTCACCTACAACAGAGATTCCAAGATCATCAAACAAATCATAGAAGAACCAATAAAAGAAAGGATAGAAATTGAGACCCAATCTTATGACAAAGTGGGCAACTGGATAAAACTTGAAACTAGAGTGCGTGATTCAAAAAATAATAAAACGCTTCATACCATAAGGAAAGAGAGGAAAATTACCTATTATTAAACCGCTATGTTTAATGTGAAAAAATACTTAGAAAGCATCACAAACAGGATCTTGGTTGTTACCTAAGTTCCCTATTTTAAAAAAGCTAATTTTAAAAACATCGTAAAATATTTCTACGCAAATAGACTGTGAGGTAATTAGATAATGTCATTTATAACCGATAATTTAAATTTTTCTTTTGATCTTTTATATCTTTATAGAGGACTTATTTAGGTTCAGTAAAATTATCTCCATGATAACAATTGACAATTATCTAGACAGCCATTACATACATAGAAGTAACTGGTTGAGAGCTGCCGTACTTGGTGCCAACGATGGAATCATATCTATATCAAGTCTAGCCATAGGTGTGGCAGCAGCTAGTGCAAGCAGAGAACCTATCTTACTTGCAACAGTTGCAGGGCTAGTGGCTGGAGCTTTATCCATGTCTGCAGGTGAATATGTTTCTGTCAGTTCCCAGACTGACACCGAGCAAGCAGACATAAAAAGAGAAATGGAAGAGCTAAGGGAAATGCCAGAAGAGGAATTAAACATCTTAGCTCAGATCTATGAAAAACGTGGATTGAAAAAAGAAACAGCTATGCGAGTAGCCTTAGAACTTACTGAGCATGATGCCTTGGCCGCCCACGTAAGGGATGAATTGGGCATCAATGAAATAAGCCAAGCGAATCCCATACAAGCAGCTTTAGCTTCTGGAGCGTCATTTATAGCTGGGGGAGTTTTACCTTTTTTGGTGGTTTTTTTCGCACCTGTCAACGGCATGGAATATTGGCTTTATTCTTTTACTATCATTTCTCTTATCATCTTAGGTATCATTTCTGCAAGAACAGGAGGTTCGAGTATTGGAAAAGCAGTATTGAGAATCACCATATGGGGAACAATTGCAATGGTACTCTCTGCATTGGTTGGCTACCTCTTTGGGGTGAATCTTTAGTAGATAAATTATTGATCCATTTCTTTATGAAATTGAATCTGATTTGCTTGTAATCGCTCTTTGTATTTCGATAAGTTTTTCTGAAACCTTTCGTAGTCCTTGTTTTCCAAAAACGTCCATCATACCTCAGCATATGCAATTAACCTTGGGAATACTTGTCTCTCTAGAGTTTCGATATTCGGAGTATAATAGGGCTTTTGAAATGGGAATGGCTGCGGCAAGGTTGTTGATAAGACAGATTGAGGAAGAGGAAGATATCATTCAATCCGAAATTGTTACAATCAAAACCGAACTAATCATTAGAGAATCAAGTATGAAAACATCACTTTAGAATATTGGGGAAACATTCCATTTTTAAATAAAACAATTTTTTAGAACGCTTGGCTTAGGATTTGCACTCATTTTCCGTAAAAAACCCTTATGAATCTCATCGGCTGGATAACTTTTCCTTTTAGGTATTCATTTTCAAAACTCAAAAGAAAGTTTGGCAAGCTTGATCTTGTTAGAATGGAGATCCTGCTAGCATATGGCAATGAAAATGGAATATTTATAAAAGGAAGATTAGTAGAAGCATACAAACAAAGTAAACCTTCTGCCCAAAAGACAGCCTTTCAAAATTTCATTGCTACTTTAAGAAGGTATGCAGGAAATAGTATCTCCGATGTACAAGTAAAACTTCAATTCCTGCACATAGAACAACTATTGATGAGCAATGTAGAGGGATTATTCGAAACAAAACTTCCTATTTCTATAACCGATCAACTATCTAATGATTATGCAAAACTAACACTAATTGAAGATGAAGGAATAGTTGCAGAAAACATAACGATAAAGTTTAAGATCACTCGTTATACAACGAATTCTCCAATTGGTATTATTTCCGACATTGATGACACTGTGATAGTATCTCATGCTACTACTTTGGGCAGAAAGTTATGGCTTTCCATCTCTAAAAATGCTTATACTCGAAGACCATTTCCTGGAGTAAGTACATTTTACAAGTACTTAACTAATGATGGTAAAAACCCTATATTTTATGTTTCTAGTAGTGATTGGAATCTATTTGAATTAATTCAAGACTTTTTATCATACCGAGAAATACCAAAAGGTCCTATATTATTAAAGGATCCACATGTCACATTGAAAAATATTTGGAAATCTGGAGGAGGAAGTCATGAGCACAAGCTTGAAAAAATATCACACCTCATGAATTTATTTCCAAACACAAAATTCATCCTTATTGGCGATAGTGGTCAGCACGATCCTGAGCTTTACACTAAGATTATCGAAAGATTCCCTGAACAGGTCAAAGCAGTTTATATAAGACGAATTAAGAAAGTAGATAAAGAAAGAGAGGATCGACTCAATAGCTATAACCATACTATTCCAGTTGCATGGGTCACAAATTCTTCGGAAGCTTTATCACATGCCAAATCATTTCTTGAGTTATAATTTCGAACTAACACCCTCCACTCCACTTTAAAATCTCTTCATTAAATCTTTTGAAAGACATGCTAAAACAAGCCCTATTGATTGTAAATCCAGCTTCTGGTAATCATGACAATAAAAGTGAGCTAATTGATAGCATCACAAAAAACACAACTGGCTACAAGGTAACCCAATGGAATACAACTGGAAAAGATGATGATCAAAAAATAAATAAATTGCTAGATAAAGAGGATTTTGACTTGATAATGGTAGCTGGTGGAGATGGAACGATTAGCCTTGTTGCTTCTCAAATGTTAGGCTTGAATACACCTTTACTCCCAATTCCTCTTGGTTCTGCCAATGGGTTATGTGCTTGTTTGGGAATCCAAAATTTAGAAGACAGCATCACAGCTCTGAATGCAAAAAAAACTATTCAGATGGACATCTTGAGAGTAAATGGTGAAATATGCCTGCATCTTTGCGATTTTGGATTTAATGCTGCTTTGGTTAAAAAATTTGAAGAAAACGAAGAGAGAGGCATGATTAGCTATTTCAAAAGCTCTTTGACTCAAATTTTTGAAAACAATAAATTTAGCTTTAATCTCGAACTCAATGGAGAATCCTTGAATCAGAATGCAAAAATGTTGGTAATTGCCAATGGAGATAGGTTTGGTACTGGAGTCAAGATCAATCCACTAGGAAAAATGGACGATGGAAAGTTTGAAGTTGTAGTACTAAATCCTGACAGCATAAAAGATTGGACTGCACTGATCTTAGCATTCATAAAAGAAGACCTATCGGGACTTGATTTTGTCGAAGTTTTTCAGACCAATAGAGTTCACATTACAAATTTAAAGGATGCTGTCTGTCATGTAGATGGAGAAGTAATTGATGATCAAAAAACAGTGCTTATAGAATTAATAGATAAAAGCATAAATTTCTTTTCCAATGTCTAATTGACTTAAAAATGAGACTGTAATCTAAAAATGTGGTTATCTGCAAAAATTGTCTTTTAAACAATTTCACTTAGCAGATAACCCTAAAAGCTTTCATTATTACCACAATTCTATTTGCATTAGTTTTCGACTTAATTTTCTAAAAGTGCTGAAATCAATTTCCCATTGAAAGCATCAAGATCATCAGGAGTCCGTGAAGTGATAAGACCTTGATCCGCAACTACCTCCTTATCCACCCAATTTGCTCCTGCATTTTTCAAGTCAGTTTTATTGAATGAAATGATGTCACTACCCCATCACGCAAGATATCAGCTTCAATCTAAAGTTGTGGCTCATGACAAATTGCAGCTATTATCTTTTTTTTTAGCAAAAAAAGATTTGATAAAATTTACAGCTTTTCACTTGTTCGCAACTTATCTGGGTTGAGTATACCACCAGGAAGCGCAAGTGCATCATAGTCAGTAGAAGATACCTCAACTAGTGTTTTATCAACCTTAACAATATCAGCCCAATTTTTGTCTTTCCAACCTCTGATCTCTCCATGCTTTGGAGTGATTACTTCCACCGCTTTGATGATGGTATACCAGAGGCTTTTTAACAAGGCCTAATTGAAAGTAGAACAAACTGTAGAAAAACTGGATTGAATCTAAGGTTTTAATAAAATTCAACCTCCTATGATCCAGGTATAACAACCAAAGGAAGGAAGCTCCCTTCCTTTGATTGTTTTTGATAGAAAAATCAAAATGTCAATCGATAAACTTATTTGAAACATTTTTCTATTCAAGCATCAAACTTAACATTCAGCCACTACCAAATTAGCACCTCTTTACTATCTGATCGGATGTTCTTCTTGAACAATGGAATCACTGCCAAAAACTCATGAGTCGTATTTGGCAAGAGGTAAGATTTGTTCATTGGTAACTCATAGACATAGCCTATCCTGATCATCGGAAACAAGACTCCAAGCTGGAAATTATTTGCGTAATCTATCCTATGTCCTCCACCTAGCCATATTCTATCCATCATCAATACTTTGAAATTGAACTCAATGTTATCTGGTAAATCTTGCTGTGTTCTATACATGAAGTTTGTTGCCAAAGCCAAGTTTTGACTCAATGCATTCCTATAGCCCGCTTGGAAGATTCCCACTCTTGGTTTTCTTTCCATAAATACGTCTCCAGAGTTGATCGCACCTTTGTTTACATGAGAGACGGCATAGGAAACATAATAATTTGGATGGGTTAGTGCCATACCGATATTGAAATCTAACACTTGCATGTTGGCAAAGCTGTTCAAGTATTGCCCTACAACTGGATCGCTAGCTTGCTCTGTGGTCAGGCTGTTGCCGTCTAGCCTCACTTGATTGTAGCTCACGCCCATACCCAAACGGATAGCTGTCTTCTCTCCTACTTGAATCCTAGAAGCATAAGAACCTATCATCTCGGTCTCTACAAATGCCCCATATTGATCATGGAGCACATTGACCCCTAAAGCATTCTTGTTTGGATCTGCACCTTTGGAAAAGTCTGCAATATCAAACTCCACACTCCCGAAATATGTCATCGGAGCTCCTTCAAACCCCACCCATTGATTTCTGATCAAACCACGGAAATTCGACCCTTCATAGCCTGTTAATGCAGGATTGAAATAACTCTGCATGTGGCTAAACTGAGACACATATTTTCTTGATTGAGCAAATGATGTTATGCTCATTGTAATTGCAATAAAGAGTAGGTATATTTTTTTCATGATAAATCTTGTTAAACGTTAAATGCTTGGCGCTAAAATGTTGTTGATTGTGAAAGAGAAGGAAGCGATATTTCATCCCTCTTCCTTCGTCTTTCATTATTTCTATTACTTTCTAAATAGATTCAACATGCCCTTTCTCACTTCTCCCGTCTCTTTCACTTCTACTGTCCAGTAGTAAGTACCTGTAGGTAACGCTATGGTTTCAAAGAAACCATCCCATTTGATATCAGGGTTTTGCGTGTAGAACAAGCGCTTACCACTTCTCTCGAACACTTGGATCACCACGCCACTGTAATACCTCAATTCTGGTACTCCCCAAGTATCATTGGTACCATCACCATTAGGGCTGAAAGAGTTGTAAATTTCAATCGCGGAAACTGATTCTCTTGTTCTTTCGATCGTGAACACCTTCTCTATCACATTACCATCTCTATCTGTGACTCTGATGAGCACTTCGAAGGTTTTCTTCCCTTCTACCCTTGCGGTGGTGTTCCAGTACAAGGCATTGTTGATGATTGCAAAGAAGCTACTTTCATAGGCGCCCTGTACCAGCTCTATGCTATGAACATTGTCTATAGGGTCAAGTACACTAAGTCCCCCTACCCTAACCTGATAGTTTTTACTATCGGCTCTGAAGGATAAGTTATCCAATAGCAAGTCTTGCGGTGCTGGTTTTGGCAGTACTGTTACCGTCACATTAGCCATCAATTTCATTGGATTCGTGTAGCCTTCTGATAGGTTGATCACTGCTTCGAGTGCGTAATCTCCTCTTGCGTAGATGTTCAATGGTGATAGGTTCCAAGTAATCGGGAATGATAATACTTGACCATCAGCCGTCATCACCCCGATACTTGAAGGTAAAGCTGGTTCCTGACCCCATGCGGTTTCTACATTTGCAGGCTGGAACACCATGTCTATTTCAGAAGCCGTGATCACCAAATCTGCTGAAACAAAGTTGATGGTATAGTTATTACCCGCAGACAAGCTTCCTAGGCCTATGGCATAGCTACCAGGCTCCTCACCAACTGCTCTCTGAAGAGAACCAGTTATGGTTGCCAGTTGATCACCATTTACTAATCCTGATACTTGATAAGTCAAGGCTGGATCTTCAACCCCAAATGGTTTGATTTGGCTATTTGCAGTGATTGTCAGGGTTGCTTTCGTTACTTCCAATGCTCCTGCTACCAAAGTGATCTCATAGTTCGCATCTGAACCTCCTGTCAAGGTGATTGGATAGGTTCCAACTCCTGAACTTGCTGTTGCTGTGGTGCTGATACTTGGTTCTGTTGTCACTTTGGAATCGTCGTTAACCAAACCAGCGTAAGTGAAAGTCAAGGCAGGATTCTCAGAACCGTAAACTTTGTCTTTATCTACTGCTGTTATCGTCACTGCTGCTTTAGTCACATCTAGTTCACCAGCTACTAGCGTAATGTCATAGTTCACATCTGAACCTCCTGTTAAGTTGATCGGATAAGTACCCACTCCCGAACTCACTGTCGCCGTGGTACTGATACTTGGCTCAGTAGCTAATTTCGTGTCTCCATTTACCAATCCAGAGTAGGTAAAGGTCAAGGCAGGATTCTCAGAACCATATACTTTGTCTTTGTCTACTGCTGTGATCGTCACTGCTGCTTTAGTCACATCTAGTTCACCAGCTACTAGCGTAATGTCATAGTTCACATCTGAACCTCCTGTTAAGTTGATCGGATAAGTACCCACTCCCGAACTCACTGTCGCCGTGGTGCTGATGCTTGGCTCGGTGGCTACTTTGGTATCTCCATTTACTAAGCCATCATAGCTGAAGGTCAAGGTTGGATTTGCTGTACCATACACCTTGGTTTTATCTTCTGCGGTGATCGTCACCAATGCTTTAGTAACTTCTAGCTGTCCACCTTTCAGGTCTATTTCATAGTTCGCATCTTCACCTCCTGTCAAGCTGATTGGATATGTTCCAACTCCTGAGCTCAATAATGCAGTGGTGCTGATGCTTGGCTCGTTGGCTACTTTGGTATCTCCATTTACCAAGCCATCATAGCTGAAAGTCAAGGTTGGATTTGCCGAACCATATACCTTGGTTTTATCTTCTGCGGTAATGGCTACCAATGCTTTAGTAACTTCTAGCTGTCCACCTTTCAGGTCTATCTCATAGTTTGAATCTTCTCCACCTGTAAGACTGATCTTATAAGTCCCAACACCTGAACTTGCTGTTGCGGTGGTGCTGATACTTGGTTCGATAGCTACTTTAGTATCTCCTTTCACCAAACCATCATAGCTGAAGGTCAAGGTTGGATTTGCTGTACCATATACCTTGGTTTGATCTTCTGCCGTGATCGTCACCAATGCTTTAGTAATTTCTAGCTGTCCACCTTTCAGGTCTATCTCATAGTTATCATCTTCTCCGCCTGTAAGACTGATCTTATAAGTTCCAACTCCTGAGCTCACTAATGCAGTGGTGCTGATACTTGGCTCGGTGGCTACTTTGGTGTCTCCATTTACTAAGCCAACATAGCTGAAAGTTAAGGCAGGATTTGCTGTACCATATACCTTGCTCTGATCAGCCGCCGTGATAGTAACCATTGCTTTGGTCACTTCTAGTTGTCCACCTTTCAGGTCTATTTCATAGTTCGCATCTTCACCTCCTGTCAAGGTGATTGGATATGTTCCAACTCCTGAACTTGCTGTTGCGGTGGTACTGATACTTGGCTCGGTGGCTACTTTGGTATCTCCATTTACTAAGCCATCATAGCTGAAGGTCAAAGATGGATTCGCTGTACCATAAACCTTGGTCTGATCTTCTGCCGTGATCGTCACCAATGCTTTAGTAACTTCTAGCTGTCCACCTTTCAGGTCTATCTCATAGTTTGCATCTTCTCCGCCTAATAAAGTGATCTTATAAGTCCCAACTCCTGAACTTGCTGTTGCGGTGGTACTGATGCTTGGCTCGGTGGCTACTTTGTTATCTCCATTCACTAAGCCGTCATAGCTGAAAGTTAAGGCAGGATTTATTGTACCATATACCTTGGTTTTATCTTCTGCTGTGATGGTTACTGATGCTTTGGTCACTTCTAGCTGTCCACCTTTCAGGTCTATCTCATAGTTTGAATCTTCTCCGCCTAATAAAGTGATTTTATAAGTTCCAACTCCTGAACTTGCTGTTGCGGTGGTACTGATACTTGGCTCGGTGGCTACTTTGGTGTCTCCATTTACTAAGCCATCATAGCTGATGGTCAAGGTTGGATTTGCTGCACCATAAACCTTGGTTTGATCTTCTGCTGTGATGGTTACTAATGCTTTAGTAACTTCTAGCTGTCCATTTTTTAGGTCTACTTCATAATTTGCATCTTCTCCACCTGTTAAGGTGATTGGATAAGTCCCAACTCCTGAGCTCACT
>NZ_JAKZGP010000086.1 GCF_022549775.1 Belliella filtrata
ACTATACCCAGAGAGGGTACCGCAAAAAAACTAAATTTTCAGCCTACTGTCTTAGTTGCCTTAAGGCAACTAAGACAGTAGGCTGAAAGAAAGATTTAACCTTAGACACAGTTTAATGAACTATCCCGAGTAGAATTACTTTTCACTATTAATTTTATTTCTCTTTCGAAATCGTTCCTAATGCTAGACAAATAATTAGTATGTACAACCGAGTCATCTTGAGAAAGAATATCTTCCACCTCTTTTTTGGGTAAATACGATTCTAAATTATTTTTTACTCTATTCTGGATGTTTTCAAACGTATAAAAGTTAATATATTGGGTAAGGGATTCTTTATTGGTGCCAAAAGAGTTTTTCATAAAATTATCCAGATAATCTTGTTTTACGATGTCTGTATTTCTAAGAAATTTTAAAAAGTCATTCTTTGTTAAATAATCATTGGTGCCACTTGGTGTTTTTCTAATTTGAGCCTCTTTTCCAAATTTCATGGTCATTGCAATAGGGCCCTTAGTAGCCTCTTCAACTGCTGGTCTCATGGTTTGAAGTGCATAAAAATATTTCATTGACTCGTCTGTATTTCTGGCATCTTTTAGAACATCAGAAAAAGAATCCTCAGTCTTTGAAATATCATCAAGTAAAATTTTAAGATTCTTGTCAAATGTATCAAAATCATTAAAAATTAACCTGAATGATTCCAAATTAGATCCTGGAGGTACTGCTTTAATAATTTCATATATATGATGTTCTTCCTGAACAGAATATTGTAAAATGTATTTAGCATTTCCACCTAAGTTTACTTTACCAATTAATTTTTTGTCTTCTTGATTTTGGCTTAATACAGGCTTGGTTACTAGCAATAGACAAAATAGGACTGTGAGATTTCTTAATGTTTTCATGTTTTTTAGAAATTATCTTAGTATAAATCATCGTGATATGGCTTGAATAGTGTTATAAATGTCTGTTAGGGATTAGCTTTTGATTAAGGCTATTTTATTTGCTCGTATTTTGAATCTTGTTTCAAGCTATACTTCTTGTTTTTCTTTATGTGGATAGGGCATAAATAGAGATAGTTTTCAGTTATATTTAATGTTAATTGACAGTCGATTTTTACTTTTTTATAACCTAGTATTCTAATTTAAATTAGTGTTTTAATAAGCAAGATCTTATTAATCAGGTTGATGTGTTAAAACTAGCTTATTTAGATTTATAAAAAAATACCTACTTATGGGTATTTTTCACTGATGTGATCAACGTTTTCGTGTTTAAAAGTGCTTGCTGAATGAAGGCATATTGAAACTATGGTGAAAGAAAAGCTGAGTGCTTCAATTGTTAAATTCTTAAATTTGGAATTGCTTTCAGATATGACTTTAATTTACTTTTTAAAAATCGCTCACCATCAGGTCAATACAACTTTTTAATAATTGGAATTTTACTGTTAACAAGGCCATTAAAAGTCTCCTTGGAGAAGTAAAGTCAAATAGGCTGCAAGATCATTTAGTAAGCGGTGTGTTATATTGGATTGCAGCCTCAAAGACCATCATGACGTTTGTCAATTATTTGGATTAGAAGAACTTTGTGTTTAGTTTTTTATGGCTGACTTTCTTCTGATATAAATGATTTTTAATTTCGCTTTTAACAGTTTAGTAAACTATTTATTGTAATTTTAGATCTAATCAGTTTGAATTCTCAAATGTGTTAATTGCCCAATCAATTAGATAGCCTTGAGGTCAGGCTTGTGTTTACTAATTGAATTGACAGAAAAAAAGGAACATATGTATTGACGAAAGAGTCAGGTTGCAACGAGTGGGGTAGCACCTAATGGCTTTTCCGGTATTCCCCATTTTAGCCTTATGGCAAGTGTGTATTTCATAACTAGATGAGTTATGTACAGGATATGTATTATCGGATTAGTACTTGTATCTCTTTTGAGTACAACTTCTTGTGATCTTTTGAATTCAAAAGAAACAATGGATGGTTTTGCCAGAGAGATGAGTGATGACCCTGAGGAAAAACTTCCTCCAGGAAAAGATTAAATTGTCACTCTAAAAATTAAGTAAAAGATTAACCTAAAAAATAGAGGCCGTCCTTTTCGGACAGCCTCTTTTCAAATATTTTTTAATCCTTAAACAAGTTATTCTTTAATACGGGAGGTATTGCACCATCAAAGCCAGAACTATCTAACTGTAAGAGATCAGCAATGATTGGGGCAAAATCTATCAAATTAACATTGTCTACAGGGGTTTCGAATGCTTTGATTTGTTTACCGTAGATGATCATCCCTGTTTGGATATTTTTAAAATTGGGATAATTCCCATGAATTCCACCAGATGACTCCGAGAACAATTCCTCTGTCCAAGAAGCACCAAATTTATAACCTTCATTTGCGGCCAAGGCAAGGACTGCATCAGGATGGGCTCCTGCTTGCTTTAATTGTTCTTTATCTAGTATTTCAAAACCAGCTCTAATTTCTTTTGGAAGCTTATCCAAAGATGAAATTATTTGATTCAAGAGCCTAGTATCATTTTTATCTTTCAAATGTAAAAAGGTACTTCCTGAAGAACTTTGGAAGAAACCTTTCCAGTCATTTCTATTAATTTCATTGCCTAGTAAGCCCATCTCTGCAAGTAAGACATTAGGCTGAATGAGATGATGGATATCCACAAAACCATGATCACCGATTACCATGACTACCGTCTGATCTGCAATACCAGCCCTATCTATAGATTCTATAATATGACCTACAGCCTGGTCAACGGATGCCAATGTTTGTCTAATGAGTTCAGAATCTCTACCTTTTTTATGTTGGGCACCGTCTGTATGGACCAAATGAATGGTTGAAAGATTAGGCTTATATTTTCTAATAACGTAGCCCATCATCCTGCTATGATTCTGATCCATCACCCTATAAGATAGGCTTATATCATCACCTTCGAGTTTTCCTGTAGCATATTCTTCCAATTCCTCCAACAAGTTTGCAGGGTTGTCCCATTTTCTGATGGCAACGGTTCTATCACTAGGTGCCTCAGAAGTCCAAACCTCTGGTATATTATAGTCTATTGGAGCACCAGCGGTAACTGGCCAGCTGAATGCTGCCGAGGTCATATTTTTTTCTTTGATTTTTTCCCAAAGTGTTTTCGTCTTTACATCCTTATATTCCATAAACCACTTTGAGCTATAGTTCTGTAGATCCAAATCCATGTTATAAAAGATGCCATGATTTACAGGAAGCTGACCACTTATAATAGAAGTGTGGGAAGCATAGGTGGCTGTCGGGAAGACCCCATTTACACCAGATGCTGCAATTCCATGTTTTGCCAGGTGTTGAATGTTTGGTGCTGGCCAAGTTTCATCTAAGTAAAACTCTGGTCTCAATCCATCTATAGAGATCAATACAACATGATTGATTTCATTATTATTTTGTGCATGGCTTGAGGATAATGCCCAAAAGCAACACAATGTTATTATCAGGTTCTTTTTCATTTTTTTAGAAGAAAGGAATTACCAAGTTTGACTGTTTATTTGCTATCAAGACCTTATTCATGTCATGTCTAATGGTTACAATTCCTGAATTTGGGTCAACTGAAAAATCGTCCATTTCAAGATCAAGCGGAATAAATGTTGGGAGCTGGGTCACCAGGTGAGACTCATTGACATTACTATTGTTGTTGAACTCCAATTCAGAAATTGGAAAACGAATTCCAAGATCTGTCATTCTTCTGCCTTCAGCAAAAAACACTTCTTGTCGAATCAGGTAGGTCAAATACAGCAACTCATCCACTGAAGAAGCTTCTTCAATGTCTGATACTGTTACATGTGTCCCTGAAACGCTGTAAGCATTGATTTTACCAGCTTGTCTGTCAAGCACCAAACCTGATATCCAAGGGCTTGAAGAATCAAATCTAACTGCAACAGCGCTTAAAGGATAATCATTTCTATTACCACCATTTCTTGTTTCTCTGGAATCATCTAATTGAGTCACTGGTCTTATTGCAATAACTTCAGTGATCAATCTAGAAAGGTTACTCTTAGCTTCGGCTATATTGCCTTCTGAAAGGGCTGCTTCTGCCAATATCAAAAATGCTTCTTCGGCTTTTAGGATGCTGATTGGCTTTTGATCGTCCACTATGACAGAAGTCAAGTTGAAATATTTGGGATCAAGAAAGTCTAACCTTGGAAGTGGCGCAAATTGATTGATCGTCCCAGAGAAGATAGCATTTTGAAAATTGTTACTTGGTCCAGATTGCGTTCCGTAAAACACTTGTTTCAAAAGACTTGGATTTGTAGCAGTAACCCTAGCTGCCGCATTCCTAGCTGCCTGTCGGTCACCTTTGGAGTGATTAGCTCTTGCTAGTGCAAGGTCACAAATTAACTGATCATTAGCAGCTGTGTATTTCCCTTGAGCTTGTGTAAAATATTGAATGGCTCTATCTAGGTGTTCTGTTGGGGTCAATACCTGACCATTAGGTGACTCGGGCATTGCCACAAACAATTCTGCGGCAAGCAAATGAGCATAGCCCATGATAAAGATACATTCAGCCTCTTGAATTGCTGTAGCCTCTGGATCATTTGGCAAAACCTTTTCTAATCCAAACCTGGCTGTTTCTAAGAGTAAATGTATGCTGGTCTGAACACGTCGAACATCAATATCAAAGTAATTGATTTCTGGAAAGTCAAATACCTTACTGCTCTGGGTGTAGTTATTGAAATAATTATCAGATACCAGTTCAGTAAACTCTACTACTGTTCCAACAGTCAAACTCGATTGCCTTTTCAGTCCATTCATCCATATGGCTGCTGCCTGAGGGCTGTTTATAAATCTATCTTCTGTTACATAAGGGTTGGTAACATCAAACAGGTCGCAGGAGTACAAACCAAAGCTTGCTAGAATTATAAATGATATGTATGTGATTAACTTTTTCATGATAATTAGAAATTGAATTTAACAGAACCAATATATTGTCTAGGTGCAGCGTAAGTTGCATAAGATATCCCTCCGGTGGTGGCACCCCCCTGACCAGCCGCACTTCCACTGATGGTTGCTTCAGGATCAAAGCTTGAAGTGGCGAAGTTCAAAGGGTTTTGAACATTGAAGCCAATGGTCATGGTTTTAAAAAATGATTGATTTGCTCGAATAACATAATTAGCTCCAATAACCCTCACTTTTATAAAATCAGTCTTCTCAATAAACATATTGGTCATGTTCAACCAGCCAGCTCTACCATTCTGATCTATTTCAGCTTGAGGAATACCTTCATTCCCAGCGCCATAGAAATACCTGAACTGGCTATCCCAGTTATTGGCGAAAGCTCCTCTTTGATAATCAGCATTTGCAAAAAAGTTAAAGGATTTGAACTCATAGTTTAAGCCCATGCTACCATATAGATCAGGGATGGTTGTACCTAAGTTTTGAAGTGGAATAACTTCAGTCACCAAGCCTTCATCATTGAAAATGGCCTTGCTACCCCTGATAAAGCCCACTGGAAAACCTTCTTGAACAACGGTTTGAACTGTCCTTTCAGAGAATCCATTGATGTTGAATGGAGCAGAACCACCAGAATTGACCACGATGTTTTTGTTGGTATTTACAGATAAATTAAAAGACAAAGACTGATTTAGCTTTTGAAGGGCAATCAGGTTCATGCTAACTTCAATGCCTTTGTTATTGATTTCTCCAACATTTCTAAAAGCATCAGACTCTCCAGATGAAGGAGAAGAAGGTACTCTAAATAGCGCATCATTGGTGGTGGCATTATAGTATCCTACTGATATGGCTAACCTGTCTTTGAACAGGCCAAAATCCATACCCACTTCCAAAGTTGATGTTTTCTCTGGTCTTAAGTCGGCTCCAGGCGTACCAAATACTGCTGCTTGCTCACCCAAGTAGCCTGGGAAACTGATCGTCCTTAGGTTCATAAAAGGTGTTGGGAAATTACCCGCAACACCGTAATTTCCTCTTAATTTTAAAGATGAAAGCCAGTTCATATCTTCAAAAAAGGGTTCAAAAGTAGGGATATATGAAAAACCTACTTTAGGATAATATTGAACTCCGATATCTTGACCAAAGGCACTGTTTCCATCACCTCTCAAGCCCAATTCTAAAAACATTTTGTCTTTAAATCCCAAATTCTCTTGAAAGTAGACCCCATAGTTTACTACTTCGTAGTAAACCTCATTACTCGTTTTCAAGGCTGCATCAGCAATGTTTCTGGCACCATCTCGGATGTTCGTACCTACATAAGAAACTTGTCTATCTTCATTTCTAAATAGCTGTCCACCAAAAGTACTTACAAAGCTAAACTCTCCAATATTCATCCTGTGTTGGGCATTTGCTTCCAAAGTAAGCCCCCAGAACTTCCTGTCTCCATTGGAAATTGAGCCTTGGTTAGTTGTTAGGTTGCCTGTAGTATGGGTTAAATACTCATTGGTCGTAATCACTTGGTTTCTTAAAGTACGATAATCTATCCCCCCGACTGCTTTCATGGTAATAGATTCAAGTGGCTTGTAAGTAAAGCTCTGAGAAGTCTGGAATCTATTGACTACGATTTCATTGTCTTGCAATCTTTCAGCCTTTCTTACATATTCCCTCATCCTTTGATATTCCTCTTCGGGAAGGTTATCAATATCAGGATTGAATCTTGGTTGAGGGCCAGTAGTTGCAGAAGCTCCACTTTCGGTATACCAGAGGCCAGTGTATCCCCCTTGATTTCCATTTCTATTTCTTTTGAACCGGTTATTGATGAAGCTGAATGAACTTTCATAAACCACTTTTTCTCCCAGCTTGGCACTAAAGCCAGATCTCATATCCAATCTATCATTCTTATTTTGGTCAAAAATCTGTACACCGTCACTGTTGAGGTACCCCATGGTAAAGCTATAGCCAAATCCTTCACTATTGCTTCCATTAATGCCCAAATTGTACCTTTGATAAAGCCCATTTTGAAAGAGTAAGTCTTCAACACGTTTGAACCTAAGAAAATCTGTTGTCGGAGTTTCCAAACCTATTTCTGTTCCAAAATTCAAGCTTAATCTTCCATCTCCAGATTTCTTAGTGAAAATTTGAATCACGCCATTTGCTGCATCAGAGCCAAAGAGAGTTGTTGCAGCTCCACCATTGACATACTCTATCCTTTCTATATTGTCCATTGGGATATCTGCCAATGAGCTAATGCCTGCACTTTGCGCACCACCACCTCCAATGGTAGAAGCGGTATTTAAATTATCCATCCGAACGCCATCCACATAGATAACTGGTGTAGAATTAACAAAAGCAGAGACAACTCCTCTTGCCCTAATGATAGATGTGGCACCTGCCTGACCACCTGTCAAGCGGATTTGTGCATTCGGTATTTTGGCTTGAAGTAATTGATCAAATCTATTGGCTGGAAATTTCTCTAATTCCTTACCACTCACACTGACTACATTGGTCGATAACCTACGCTTCTGTATGCTCATTCCCTGACCAGTAACGACAACTTCATCCAAGGAACTGGTATTTTCCATCAAGATGATGTCTAAAGTAGCATTATTTACTACGTATTCAGCTGTTTGAAAACCAATAAAAGACACCTGAAGAACATCCCCTGGGCTTACATTGAGTCTAAACTTTCCATCCATATCCGTTACTGTCCCGGTAGTGCTCCCTTTAACTCTTACACTAGCTCCTGGTAGGGTCTCGCCTTGGCGGGTTCTTACAATACCTTCAACCAACTCTCTAACTTTATTTGTTTTGCTTATGGCTATTTGGTTACCCTTAATCTGGGCGTTGATGCCCAACTGAGCTTGCATTTGTTTAAGAACCTTATCGATCTTCATTTCATCATTTTCCAAGAGAAGCTTGCCAGAAGGTCTTTCAGCATAAAGGAATAGGAGTCCAGTATCTTTAGAGATTGACTCCATTACTTGGCTTACATCATAGCTACCTTTCCCTAAGGCAATTCTTTTGTCGGTAATGGATTGGGCATTGACCTGCATTGAAAACAAGGCAAGAAATAAATAAACCTTTGTTTTCAGGTGTCTTTTTAATTTTTTCGTAGTTTTACTTTTCATTGTTAAAATCATTTTAAGTGGTTTTAATTAGGGGGTTATGCTTGGCAGAGCGTGATCCCCTGTTTCTTTTTAATTGTTTTCTTCATAAATCATCAATTGGTCATCCTTTATAGTAATTTTTAAATTGTGTATAAAACTAATTTGTGCTAGGGTGTCTTCCAGGTCTTCAAAAGTAAATTGGCCACCTATCAAAAGTCGCTCAATCTTCTTTTCTGAAAACTTTGTAGTTGTTCCAAATTTCATATCTATGATCCTCATCAAGCTTTTGAGGGGAATCCCATCGATATTGAAAGTTTCTTTATGATTGTCTTGATCAACCATCAATCTAACTGTATAATCTTGCTGAGGATGTTCCGAATCATACCTCAGGACCTCACCTGGGCGAATGAGAATTTTTTCAGTGTTAGAATGAGGGATGACGCTTACCAAACCAGAAAAAAGCATGACTTGAGAAATTCCATTGTCATTTGATGCTACTTGAAAAGATGTTCCGAGAACTTCCAGCATGGAAGGACCAAAATGTAAAAGCAGCTTGCTATTACCTATCTTTTGAATATCAAAAAAAGCATCACCTTCCAATTCAAGTACCCTGTCTTTGGTAAGGTAACTCTGCTTGTACTTTAGCTTAGCATTTGGGTATAACAAAACTTGGCTGCCATCTGGTAATTCCACTTCCAGCATGCTTGTGTGAGTATTTTCATAATAGTTTTGGTCAAGATGAAGAATAACCAAAGCAGAGAGTAATGTAAAGGCAAAGAATGATGCCGCTATTTTTAGCCATGATTTACTGCTCAAATGCTTCTTATTTTTGGCGTCGGTAGGTAGATTTAATTCCCTAAATATATTCTCCTTATTTCTTTTCAAATTAACTGTACTATCGGTACCAACTTCTTCAGATGCCCCAAGCTTTTCATAAAAAGTATCTACTAGGGAACGTTCCATTGGATTGGCTTTTCCATCAATCACTTTTTTTAAAAGTTCCTTAAATTCTAATTCAGTCATGCTGCTCTTTTAATTTGCCATAAGATGCATATGAGAAAAGAAACACGTACTTGAAAATGAGTGAAAATAGATATGTAACAATTTGTTAATTGAAAATGAATGATCCGCTTTTTCAATTAAGTCGTATCCTTCAGAATATCTGATGTTTATATCCAAAACAGTAATGTTGTAAAGGATTTGACACACTTAATTATTTGATAATAAGTTCAGTTAGCAAAAAGATTATATCCTCTTGAAATTTGGGGAAAGATTAAAAAAATGGATTTCTCAGCGTACATAACCGACCAAAAATTGTTTGAGTTAATAAAACAGGATCATCCTCAGGGCTTGTCTTTGTTAATCGATAGGTATTGGTCAGAACTCTATAAAAAAGCTTCAAAAATACTTCCCACGGACGAAAGTGAAGACCTTGTTCAACAAGTCTTCATTGGAATTTGGAAAAACAGAGAAGGTTTGATGATCACACATGTTAGGGGGTTCTTACATCAAGACTTAAAATTCAAAGTCCTTCAAGCTTTGAGAAAAAGGAAAGTTCAGCAGGAGCATTTGTCACTGATGGAGAACATTCAGTTTGTGAACAAAACAGAATCAATCATCTCAGAAAAAGAATTGCGCATGGAAATAGAGGATATCCTGCAAAAGCTACCCTCAAGAACAAAAGAAGTATTTACCTTAAGTCGGTTTGAAAACTTGAGTAATAAAGAGATTGCTGAAAAGCTCAACATATCCATCAGAACCGTAGAAAAACAGATAAGTAATGCTTTGATTAGCTTCAAGAGGCTTAAAACCAATAATTTATAAAATACATTTTTTACTTCATGATTGAGTCTATTCATCATTTGATGATTTTTCCCAAGTCAGAAAACCCCATTAAAAACAACATATTTAGCGTTCAGATTTAATGTTTAAGCAAAAAGAGCCGTTATATCAACCCTTCGTCTTCAAATGAATAGTATCATTCCTCTGTCAGGATGATATGATCCAAGACAGTTATGTCCAAGATTTTGCAGGCCTCTTTGATCTTTGCAGTCAACCTTTTATCTAGTTCAGAGCTTTTTAGATTTCCACTTGGATGGTTATATCATTTTCATTTAAGTTTAGCATTTGATTATGGTTCGGCATCAGCCTTTTGCCCAATAAGACAAAGAGGAGAGGGAATAAGAAAAAAGGTTTATCAAATCAGTCCACAAATAAAACTTGTGGACTGATTATTTTTTTCTGTACTTTTAAGATTTTCCTGAATGGAAAAATACAGAGTTTAACCAACTAATATTTTGTAAGGATCCAATTAGCATAATTTATTCAATATCTTGCGTAATTGTCAACTTATAAATCTTCACATTTGCTTTTATAGTTGTCTCAAGAGTGTCTTCACCTGCTTTTGCCTCAAAAGAGTATTTCTTGCAGGGTTGGTTTTGTTCTAACTTTACAACAAATTCAAATTGTGCAAGGACATCGTCTTCAAGCCGCAATTCAAAAGAAGTCATTCCGTCTTCTAGACTGTTTTTTGTCATTTTGGAAGAGGTTAGATAAACTGTGCCCTCAGATGTTTCTTTGACTTCGTTTTCAATTTCTTCCCATTCATCATTTTTTTTCCCAAAAATTTTCAGGGATTCAGCATCAAAATCTTCTTCTTCAAGAATCAAGTTATCATCTTCATCGATTAATAGAACATTGAAGTTTGCAAGTGGCTCGTCTACACATGGAAGAGAATTGTCTTTGTCACAACTGATTAATAATGTGACAGCGCCCATAATAGAGATCATGGAAAATGCTTTTTTTAACATATCTTTTTTGTTTAGGTTTTAAAATTATTAATTGAGCGCTCACAGTTGGATACGGGCATAATCATGAATGTGCGACAATTGCCACAAATTTTTTATTGTGAAAACTTGCTTAATGATTGATAATCAGAGACAAAAAAAGTCAGATGATTGGTTTCTATTATGGTTGCAAATAAGAGTTTTAGTTTTTAGAGATCATATTTCTTTGTGAATTATAAGAAATGAATACTGATTTATAAATCGGAACTATAGAAATATAAACAAAGGAGATGTTTGTGGGAATGAAAAATAAACCAAAAAACTCAAACAACATTTTATGAAAAAATTATTCACATTTCTGGCGATAATGCTAATTTTTTTTCAAACATTTCCTCAAGATCTTGAAAGTAAAATGGACTCATTGGCAAAGACATTAACAGGGGATAACCAACCGGGATTCATTGTTGGTGTGACTAAAGGCCAGGATATTCTTTTTAAAAAAAGCTATGGCCATATGAATCTTGATTACCAAATGCCAATTACAGACCAAACTACGTTTAATTTGGCATCTGTTGCCAAGCACATTACAGCTTTTGCATTACTTAAATTAGAACAGGAAGAACAACTAGATTTAAATGCTTCTGTTCGTCAATATATTCCCGATTTACCTGATTATGGTAAAGATTTTACGGTTAGTCAAATGATCTTTCATACAAGTGGACTGGGTTCAACAGATAATATACGTCTATTAGCAGGTATTTCCTTGGAACAGCCTTGGACTGCTGAAGATGAATACAATTTGATTATGTCTTATAGGATACTAAACTTTACTCCAGGGGAGGAATTTCTATATTCAAATGGGGGATATGCATTGTTAGCCAAAATAATTGAAAATGTAAGTGGAAAATCTTTCGATGAATATATCGAGAGCGAAATTTTCTCCCCTTTAGGAATGAACAATTCATATGCATATACAAGACCAGGAAAGACCATTCCCAATAGAGCCGCTGGCTACAAGAATACTGCAAATGGGATTGAAAGAACTATAACAGAATCTGAGTCAGTGGCAGGAGGGACAAATATTTACATGAGTTTGGAAGATATGTTAACATGGGGAAGGCACTATTTCAATCCCTCATTATTTGATATAGAAGTAAAAAGAAGGCTGGAGGAATCTCCGACAAAATTGGCCGATGGAACAGATCTAAAGTATTCTTATGGCTTAAGCCTAGTGGATTATAAAGGTGTTAGACTAGTTAGTCATTCTGGTGGTACTATGGGTTTCTCTGCATATTTCACTTGGTATCCTGATCACGATATGTTTGTTGGTGTGGCTTCAAATAATCAAAATATTAGTACAGCCACAATTTCAAGGTTGGTAACCGAAACCTTACTGTCTGACTACTTAGTTCAACCAACAGTCGTTGAGGATATAGATGTTATGTTGAGTAGTGAGGAATTAAAAAAGTTTGAAGGGTCTTTCAAAATGGAAGATGGGATGGTGCTTAAATTCGAGGAAAAAGAAGGGAAGCTTTTCTTATTAATTCCTGATGCTCCAGAGTTTGAACTTTTTGCATCTTCATCCAATAAGTTCTATTTGAAGGCCTTTGAGGCGCAATCTGAATTTATAATCGATAATAATGGGGAAGTAAATGAATTGGTTTGGTATCAAAGCGGAAAAAGTTTTCCTGGTAAGAAAGATGATGGAACGCCTTCATTAGCGGCACCTGAAAAGGATGAATTGTTAGGGAATTACTTTAGTAAGGATTTAAATGTTACTTACCAGATTAATTTAATAAATGATGTACCTGTTTTAGTAATGCCTCGGACATTGAAATATTACTTAGATCTAGAAAACATTCCTTTAGAACATATCGATGCAGACCGTTTCAAAGTTGAGAGGCTTGGTGAAATCTATTTTACTAGAGACATCAGAAACAGATTAAATGGTTTTGTTATCAAGGATATTGGAAGGTTGAGAAACATCCAATTTGAAAAAATTAATCAATAAACCAATAAAAACCTTTCAAGTACTGTAAATGAAGATTTAAGTATTTGAAAGGTTTTTAACCTTTTAACTCTATGGAAAATAGGATCCAATTCCGTTTGGTAGGAAATAGCCAGTATTCCCAAAAGGTTATGGACTTGTCTTTAAAAAAGATTATTGGTGAATTAGAAGTTACTTTCCCTATAAGCTCAGGTTTTTACAAGGGAGATGAGCTTTATGCATTTTTATCTATTGAGAACAATAGCAATAGTTTTAGAATATTCAAGTCTGGAAAATCTGTTGGTTACCTCCATATACATCCTTACAGGAATTTGGCTCATATCAATCTTTTGGGAGAGGGTCCGTTCCAATTTTCAATTGATGGTTTACCTAATAGCAACTGGTCAATCAGGCAAGGGAAAAAGCATCTTGAAAAATTTGGTAGTCAGTTAACAGCTTATTTACTCGAACCCAAAGAAAGAGAATTAGTAATTGCATGTGGACTTTTTATTAATGCTAAGGTTAAGTCCGACATGTCTATGGCTCTATTGGGCGCTTTCCTTTTTATCATGATGGTTTTATTTATTTGGTGATTTATTAAAATTTAAAGAATGGACAAAATATGGCTCTATGTGGAATATAGTGGGTAGTCGAATTTGAGTTTCCCAGAGATAAAGTAAATCATATTAATAAAATTGGATATATTCCTGTAACCTCTAGCTCTTTTTTTGCTAGTTGAATTTTTGAATTTATTCCTTCAAGAACACCATTTGTTAAATTAGTTTCTGTGTAAGTAATAATACCAAACCAATGTGCTTGAATTGTCTTAGCCGCTTCAATAAAAGGGAAT
>NZ_JAKZGP010000087.1 GCF_022549775.1 Belliella filtrata
CTATTTAATATAGCGGCCTTTTTTGTTAGTTTTACAATAGTAATATTTAGCTGAGGTAAAGATAAGCAAGGATGCCGTCCTTTGCCAATTCTTTACCTCTTTTCTTAACTTGACAAAGTAGGGTTAACCCTTCATTTAATTAAGGTTGTCTTTTTAAGTAGGTGCAAGCTTACCCTATATGCTTAGACTCAAGGAGTTCTTTACTTATATTTCCTCAAGTCTATATTTATGTTTGAGTTGATCATAAATCCATGATTGGTTTGAAAGATATTCTGACCATTAATTTGTCTTCCAAACTGAATGATTTGATTCATATATCCTGCATCTATCCTCAAATTTTTATTGAACCTATACCCAAGCAATAAACCCAATCTATTTTGATCAAAAATATTAGCATTTACATTTTCTCCAAAACCTGTAAACACCTCATCAAAAAATACCAAGTAGTATGTTCTATCTATGATCTGTGGATTATTGAGTGGCAAATATGTCCTAAGCATATACCTTACCCTATCCTGATATAAAAAGTCATCTTCTGATGCACTGCTTGGAGAGTCAAACCTACCGACAAAACGCTGCTCCAACATAAACCTATGGTGAATAGATAGCCTACCCTCATACTGGATAAGTCTCACCATTTGAAATGTCTTATATTGACTGAACTGCATCCCAAAGACATTAACTGGAACCTCTCCATAGGGGAAAGTCTCTATCCATGCGGCACCAGCTCTAAACATCACTCGCTCATTTAAGTGATAATTCACCCCAAATCTCAACAAAAATTGCTGCCAGTCAGTAATGAAATCAGACTTCCTGATTTGAAACTCCGAATGAACATCAAATTTATCGGACACTTTAAATGTCCCAAATGCATTGTACCAACCTATATTTTCTCGGGTATTGATTCGATTATTTTGAGCCAATATACTTACCGAAAATAGCATAAGACTTAACCCACATTGCAGCTAACCGCTCAGAAGTAGCTGTTTTTTAGGGGGTTAAATTTTTTCAGTTTCCGGTTTGTGTACTACGGATTTTCTTTTGGTAAATGGCTGGTATTTGGTTTGGAGGATATCGTATATCTGCTTTAGATTTTTGTTGGGTACCGTGCATTTTCTTGTTGTAATGGTTTTGTCGTATGTGTTGGTTCCCGAAGTTGTAATTACCTTTTGGGTATTCCCTATTCTGACTATTTCTGTCCAGCAGCTTTTTATACCGTTGTGTTTTAACTGGTGTCTTACCGTATTGACCAGCCAGTAAGCCAATATCCCCAGATGGAGATGTGCCATGGTGGCATCGTCATTTTTGTGGTAGATTGGCCTTAGGTCAAGATCTGTCTTCAGGGTACGGAAGGCGTTTTCTATTTCTCTGATGGTGTTGTAAATGTTCCAGACTACGTACTCCTCCTCTACATTCAGGTTCGTCCGCAGAAAATAGACACCAAGGCTTTCATTTTTTTCCCGATGCCTTTCCGTGTCCTTTTCCCAGGTGATTTCTGTGGCTATCCCTGTTTTTGCATCACTGCTTACTGTAATGTCATAGTATCCCTGGACAGAGGGGTATTTCTCTTTGGCCCTGCCTATACGCTGGTGGACTCTGTCGGCTTTCTTGATTCCCCCCTTGCTGTGCAGTGCATTGTGGATCTTTTGGAGTTCCTGCTCAAACCTGTTTTCAAACTGGAGCTTCATCCCTTCCTCTTTCTTCTCCTTGGAAGGGCTTTTGACCTCCAGGTAATAATCCGTGTTTTTTTCTGTGGAGACCGATCTCAGCCTGATGGTCTGTTTTGATTTTGTGTCCAGCAAGGTGGTAAGCCTGCCCGGAACATAGCTGTAATCTTTCAGCCGGGTACGGCTTACGCAGAGGTATCTGTAACCTTTGCTTTGGATGAGTTTGAGGTTTTCTTCCGTGGCTATGCCGGCATCAAGTACCACCACGGCCGGACTGGGGCAGGTATGGGATGCGAGTTTATCTATCATGGCCGACAGGGTATTGCTGTCTGCCATGTTCCCTTCCAGGATGGAGGAATACTTTATAAAGCCTTCAACATTCACCACCAGGGCGAGCACAACGAGCTTTGCGTCACTTCTCTTTTCCTTGCTCCTGCCGAATTTTGCCAACTGGCTGTTCCGCTTTTCCCCCTCGAAATAGGTATTGGTCAGGTCGTAAAGAATGATTTTGTCTTCCAGATCGAACAGCTCGTTGGTGCGTCGGGACAGGTGGCTTTCGATTGAATCCCTGACTTTATACAAGTCCAGGGCACTTTTATAAAGCCTGTCTTTGGTCACTTTTTCCATGTCGCATCCCGTCAATTCACACACTGCGGAGTTTTCCTTTACCCAGCGCACGGTTTTCAGTTCGGAGGCAGGATATACAGCCCTGCTTACAACCTGTGTGGCAGCAAGCATGGCCTGTTCGGGACTGAAGCCGACTGATAGCAGCAAGGGTGTGAGATTCAGCTTTTCCCATGTCTGATAGGCTATGTTCTCCGCTCCGATCTCCCGGGCATTGCTGTGCTGGAGCGTGTCCATGTCAACCATGCGTGAAAGCT
Source organism: Belliella filtrata (assembly GCF_022549775.1). Classification (GTDB taxonomy): domain Bacteria; phylum Bacteroidota; class Bacteroidia; order Cytophagales; family Cyclobacteriaceae; genus Belliella; species Belliella filtrata. The sequence continues at coordinate 2,549 of NZ_JAKZGP010000087.1, forward strand.
TCTCCGGTGACTTGATGTCAAGTTTTTGGGATGACAGGATACGCTGCCAAAAATCATCAACATATTGTTTGACGACAATATCATCCTCCTGATCAAAAAGAGAGGTTTTTTGTTCATATTTATCGCTAAGGTGCTTCTGGATTTTGTTGAGCTGCTCAGGGCTGGCATCCTCCATGAAGCCCACATTCAGTATGGTACGGTGGCATACCCTGTTGTCTGCATTGCGGTAACTCTCCACCAAACGGTAATAACCGCTCAGCTTTCCTGACTGGGGATGTTTTCGCAAAGAGACCTTGAAATACATTCAGCAAAGTACTGGTCTTTAAATCCAAAATCCAATACCCTCTGTGTACTACAAACCAAAAGAAGGCTTCATGGAGAGCGTGAAAAACTTTAACCGTAGGGGGGTACGGATAATTGGAAGGCAAAAACCGGAAAATAAACTGAATTTTTATGTTTTTCGACTAAAACCTGCAATGTGGGTTAAAGTAAAAATAGCCTTTGTCATTCACAATAACTTGTTAAATTCTGAATACACCAATAACAACATGATAGCAACTTTCCCAAAGTCAGCGTCAAAACATTTTTGAAAGGTCAATTAAGCATTAGGTTAACCCATATGGAAGTGAGCTATTCCCCCAAGTAAAAGCTGCGTGACCCTCTTTTTTAAACCTATAATTTATACATTGAAAAAAATCAAAAAAAGTTAGATTCACATTAGAGAAATTACTTTTAGCATTAAAAGCTTTTTAACCACGATAGATTAAAATCTTCTCTTACATGTAAACCTAACTTTTTGAAGCATAATTTATTTAAAATCAACTTGCTGGATTGTACGGTAAAGAAGATTTATGAACGATGATCCTCAGTTTTCCATCATCACCTTTTTTGAAAACCCAAGTTTTATCCACCATTACTTCATTACCTTCCTTATCCATCACCCAGACGTTGCCCATGGTAATGGCTACTGATCCATATATCTGAATACCTTGGGTATTTCCTCCTGTGTTTTCAAATCTTGCACTTACCCAAGGATTGAGCGCAAAACCTTTATCATTAGGGTATTTGGAATCCCCACCTACAAAATAGGCTAATGCTCCATCTTTAGTATTTCTGAAAGTTTGATCTCCATGAGTCAATGTTGGTTTGAAAAAAACCTTCCCTTTGTCATAATTGTATGCATCAGTCAAAACTTGCTCAGCGTAGGCTTTGTAATCCCCACCTTCTTCTTTCAACCTACCAATCTCCACTAGCGCTTTACACCATGCTTCTTGAGCTGCAATCACTTCATCATAAGTGATGATGTCTGTAGCACCTTCTTCTACATAAACTAGACCTAATTGATCGACAACTTCCTGAACTCTCTCATTTGCATACCCCTTTTCATCTTGATTCTTCTCTTTAGATTGCTCGCAACTGTAAAAAAATAGACCAATTGAAAATAATCCTAAAATAATTTTTCCTTTTTTCATGATTTAGAAATTTACTTTTAAACAAATTAGTTAACGAATTTAGCTAAACCGTTGAGGGTCAAACGGCTTCACATTTGAATTTGTTTAGAAAATAAATTAGAATTTCATTAGAAAATTGAAAAATTAATTCTCAATGGCTATAGACCCTGAACTCACAGTTCCATTTACAGTTTTAGAGGCTCCATTATTGATCTGAAGACTTTTTCCAGTTCTTTGATTACCTACTTTTATAGACCCTGAAGCTGCCTTCATATTAAAATTGTAACCCTCAATATTTGAATTGGTATTGATCTTAATACTTCCAGATGCTGCTTTTAAATTAGGGTTTTCACCTAAGCCTGCTTGTTCTGCTTTAAATGATCCAGAGCTTACACTTACATTTTCTATACTACCAATTTTGGAAAGCTTTGCATTTCCCGAACTCAACTGTAGGGAGACTTTACCAGCTACTTGATCAGCTTGAAAAGATCCACTGGAGAAAGAGACATTAAGATCACCAGAAACTTCAGCTATTGCCGCTCGACCAGAACCACCCCTGAAATTCACATCTCCATTGACTTGCTTCAAGTCTACAGTACCTGAGCCCATACTCAATTCGACATCACCTTTTATCCTACTCAAATTTGCTCTTCCTGACCCTATTTGAAAGTGAGTGATGTTAGAAGAAACATTAGTAACGTCAATTTTTCCCGATCCTCCTTGGACTACAAGGTTGATTTGCTCAGGCCCTTTGATCTTGACATGTCCTTTTGTCTGATTGTTGCCCCAGGTCACATTCGACTGTTCATTTTTATAGGTTATTTTCAAAACATTCCCTACTTGTACAAATACAATATCTTGTTTGGTTTGATTTGATTCAAGATATGCATCAGCTGTTACTGTTGCGGTAGAAGCATCTCCTGCATATACTATTTCAAGCCCTCCGCTTCTTATTTCAATCGTTTCGACTCCTTGAAAAGTACGCTGGGTATCTATCAATATCTCCCTTTGGGCACTTACTTCCAAGCTTGTGAATAAACACAAACATGCTATTAATGTATTTAATGCTGTTTTCATATTTTTTTTGATTATAGTGTTATACCGAAACTAATGGCATTGGCTCTTGGACCTTTATCTTTGATGAAATAGTCATTCAAATCATAGCTTATAAAGAAGTCTGTACCACCGATTCCTAAATTAGCCCTGGCTCCATACCTTACATTATTCGCAAACATATTTGCCCTATCGAAAATCTTATTTTTATTACCATCAATGTCATCATAAACAAACTTCCCTCTTCCTCCTAATCTGAAACCAGCGTATGGCCCAACACCAAATCTAAACTTACCATTGTTGGAATGAATTGTAGGGATCAAACTTAGGTTGACATAAGATGAAGTGATTTTTGACTTTGTACCCACGCCATTGCCGGTGAACTGCTCAAAGCCAATCCCATCGGCTTCACGTACAGCGATAAGATTTCTATCTTCAAATTTGAAATTGTACCAATTCACCCCTAAGCCTGGATTTAAAGAGAAATTATTACCAAATTTATATTGGCGCTGATAGTTGATCCCTACTGTCCAGCTTCCCCATGGTTTCACCTGTGGAGTTGGGTCATTTTCCACCCAAGTGTTGATCCCTAAGTCAAAATTTAATGAGCGTTCATATCTTCTTTTCTTTCTGCCTTTGAGATGTACATCTTCACCATTGGTAGTAAGTGACCAATGTTTGTTTTCATATTTCTCATAATGCCAGTCAGAGCCAAATAATTTAAAATCCTTCGTCTTGACAACATTTTGCTGTTCGAATTCCTCTTCTTGAGCAAATCCTAATGTTGGAATTATAAGGCTTAGTGCCATGATAAACAATAGCTTCTTCATAGTTTGTATTGGTTTAGTTTGTACTAGATTAGAAAATTATCCCAAAAGTGATTGGATTCAGTTCAGGACCTCTACCTTCCTGAAATAAGGTATTGAGATCATAAGTAGTAAAGAAGTTGAGCCTTCCTACTCCGACTTCACCTCTAAGTCCATACCTGTAATTGTTCAGAAATGTACCAGTATTAAGCTTTTCTTTGCGTCTCCCTCCCCCGTCAAGTTCTCTATAAACATATTTACTTCTACCGCCTAGCCTGTATCCAATATATGGTCCCGCTGCTATTCTCACTCCTTTGTGTCCATTGTCATTCATTCTTCCAAAATCCAACTTCAGGAGCGTTTGAGCTGTCAAGTAAGATGCTGAAATTTTACTTTTAAAGCCATTGACATCTGTTCTTTGAATGAAATCTATTTCATCTACACCTCTGACAGCTTGAAAATCCCTATTCTCAAACTTGAAGTTGTACCATTGGAAACCTAGTCCAAAATCCCAATAGAATCCTTTGGATATTCTTTGAGAAGCCATCCAGTTGAGCCCCACATTCCAACTTCCCCAACCTTTGGTAGCAAATGGGTCCGCTGAGGAAGGAAAGTCTCCGTTTTCGTTTAAATAGGAATTGATACCCAGGTCTATGTTAAAATCCGTCTTAAATGCAGGTTCTTTTTTCTTCCTCCTGTCTGTAGATTCAACTTTCACTTTGGTATTACCATCAGACTCATCTACGATTACTTTGACACGTCCTACTGTCACTTCTGTTTCTGGACCTTGTTCCTTCACTGTCACGATTTCTCTATTACCTATTTTAGTCTTATGCTCTACAATGTTCCATTCTCCTGTTTCTTTGTTCAATTCTACATCTAACTGACGGATGATTTCATTTACATCCATAGCTTTGAGCTTATCAAAATCTTCCTTACTTTCAATGAGCAACACAATCTTTCCTGATTTACCAAATTCAATGATAATACTATCATTTGCTGCAAGTTGGTTGCTAAAGTTTGAACCAAAAGCAAACTGAACCACAGCCATCAAGCCGAACAATAACAAATATTTTTTCATATGTTTCAAATGTCTAAATGCTTATTTACTTCTTTCTCTCTTTGTGGTAATTGATGCAAAAAGATTGTTCTTTGCGTCCTGCAGCTCCGCAAATCCTTGATCTACTTTATTCAACAAACCACCTATTTTTTCTACTTTATCTTCAATATCATCTATCAGCCCTTGCTTTGCGGGCATTGTAGGCTCCTCTTTCAATCCAGAGCTCTTGATAGTCACTCTATAAGAAGGCTCTTCGTCTATCTTTTGACTTTCTGCCAAAGCAATTGATTGATTTAAATCCAATTGTGGTAGATCCAATTGTGGTAGATTAATATCTTCTATCTTATCAATTTTTGGCTCGATGTTTTTGACTTCCTTATCCAGGTCTTCACTGACTTTATCAATTACTGGCTTTGTATTATCTGCAAGTAACTTACCTTGAGTCCCTTGATCTGATTTTTCAGATGTGACTTCTTCTTTTTCGGATTCAGTTTCAATCTCTTTTTCATTAGGCATCTCAGTCAATGTTCTTTGATCAATTATCGTGGTAGAAGTTGTATCTATTTCTTTTTGATGCGCCATTTGTTCTTTTGGCAAGACAAAATCATTTGACACATACCAGCTTACATATCCCAATCCAACAATCAGCAATATCGATGCGGCTATTTTCATAAAGGGATAAGGACTTTTAGCATCAGTAGCGGGTAATTTACTTTCTAGCTTTTCCCATGCTAATGATGAAGGCTTTACTTCATGATTTTGGAGCATTTCTCTGAACACTCCGTCCATTTTTTTATCTTGATTAGCCATTGATTCTCCTTTCTTTAAGTTCTTGTTCGGCTATTTTTTGCTTAAGCAAATTTCTACTTCTATTCAATTGGGATTTGGAAGTACTTTCACTAATTCCTAGAAGGTCTGCAATCTCCGCGTGACTGTAACCTTCTATTACATACAGGTTGAAAACTGTTCTATATCCAGTCGGAAGACTGGTGACCAGGCTCATCAGTTCCTCTGCTTCAAGTTGATTGAGTTCGTAACTAGACTGTGCATATTCATGCTCTGGCTCCAAGTTTACTTCCATTAGCAAATTTTTATTGCTTCTCAAAGTCAACAATGCATGGGTTACAATTACTCTCTTCATCCATCCTTCAAAACTTCCTTTGGACTCGAATTGATTGATTTTTTCAAAGATCTTCATAAACGACTCCACCAATACATCTTCCGCCAAATCCCTGTCCTTGATGTATCTTAGGCAGATTGCATAGAATTTTTTAGAATAGGTATCATAGAGGAATCTTTGGGCCTTTCGATCTCCCTTTCGACATCCTTCGATGATTTCATACTCATTTCTAAAAGTTCTATTTCCAAACATTTTTTTCGTCTTTCAATTAGGTAGATACAGGTGGGTTCGATTTGGTTGCATGAAGATGTGAAAAAAAGTTAAAAAAAAAACGAGGCCTCTTCAATAAACCTCGTATCATACTCATTTTCATAATTTTAACAATTCACACATTATTCTTCAAATACATTTTTGAGCACTAAACCTCAATCTTTGCGCAAAACCATATAACCATAATCAAAACAATATTCATATTGCGTACCTTTATAATTGACCATGGTATGGGTATGATATAGAAAATTATATCCCAATTGGAGTAGCTTTACCCTTGGCACACGAACCTTGCCCAATCCATTTGCAAAAATCTTTTCAAGAATTTCCCTGTTTACTCGCAGCTGTTTGTATACTTTTCTCACACAGTCGTTAGCTTCCTCTCGGTGTATATTATTTTAGGCGTTTCTACGAGCATCGTCATAAAATCTTTTGTCGGATCTCCCATGAATTGGATCTCCACATTTCAAGCAAAATCTCTTTTCAATGATCATAAAAATATCGTTCAAAATTCTAAATAAGGCGCAATTTTTTTCAATCCATTGATCTGTAAATATCCTTACTTTCTTCAGATCATCAGGAGCTTTATAAGGATCATGATGCTGCCTATAAGCCACTATTACCTTGGCTGATCCATAATTTATGTTAGGGTATTTTGCTAGGTATTGTACCTCAGCGTGATTAATTTTTATATAAGTATGAATTCCAGTCGTAAACTCAAAATATTCAAAAATCCTTTCATTCACTTCTTCACTCATTCCAAACACGTCCATCAATTGCTCCTTAAAGTTCATCCCACCCAATGCTTCTTTAAACTTAACAATCCTACTAGCCATAATCTGCCCCATACCAAGGACTATTTGCAAGACAAGAGACTCAGCCTCCTCAAAGCTCATTTTGTTATTAGACACTTCGCTGATTCCACTTGGCTTACTTTACGCTAACTTCGTATTCATCTTTCTAATAAGGTAAAGAGGAAACTTTCAACTATTCCGTAGCTTACAAATTATCGATCTGAAACTGGTAGCTTTCCAAATCAAATTTATTCTCATGAGAAATAAAGTAATTGTAAAATACTGGTATAGAACAAAGCAATTCTACTGCTTGCAATACCAGCAAGAGTTCTCTGGATTCTCTCTGTGAAAATTCTAAATACCGCTTAAGCCAAAAAGAAATCTTTCGATACAACATAAAAGCAACATTTAATTAAAAAGGAGAAATCTAAAAACAACAAATAGATCGTATCTATCGGTGATAAGTTAATAATATTGGATTTAGAAGTCAAGAAATCCGATCTTTGTTTTTAAATAGAGAACTCAGGCACCGCTATTTAGACAGGTTTTAAATTAACCTAACATAGATCAAAATTTTCTTTTGCTCTGTTTAATGAATTAAATTTGTACCGAAAATTACGAGAGATGCAAAATAAGTTTAGAGCTGTAAGTTTATCGCACAAAAGTGCCCCTGTGGAAATCAGGGAGATCATAGCCTTAGATGAAGCTTCTATTCATTCAATTTTAGTTAAGTTGAAGGATTTTTTCAGTATCACAGATACGCTTATCCTATCTACTTGCAACAGAACTGAGATTTACTATTCGCATGAGCTAGATCTCAGTGTAGAGATTGTGAAGCTTATAGGAGTGGAAAAGGGTATTACTAGCATAATTGATTATTTAAATTTTTTCGACATTTTCAACAACGATAGAGATGCTATACAGCATTTGTTCAAAGTGTCTATGGGGCTTGAAGCGCAGGTTATTGGAGACATGCAGATTTCCAATCAAGTAAAACGTGCTTATCAAGCATCAGCTGACTTAAATATGGCAGGTCCATTTTTACATCGTTTGATGCATACTATATTTTTCACCAACAAAAGAGTCGTTCAAGAAACAGCTTTCAGAGACGGAGCAGCTTCTGTATCTTATGCCGCTGTGGAACTTATGGGTGAATTGACGTCAAACACTTATGAACCTAGAGTACTATTGATTGGCGTAGGTGAGATAGGTGAAGATGTGGCTAAAAACATGGTGCATATGCCAGATGCCAAAGTTACTATAACCAATCGCACATATTCAAAAGCTGAAGCAATTGCAATAGAGCATGGGTTTGAGGCTATTCCTTTTGAAAAAGCCCTTGAAGCGATGAAAGATGCCGATGTAATCGTCTCATCGATTTCAAAAACAGAACCCTTCATTACAAAATCTTTGGTAAATAAATTATCGATTCCTAGCTACAAGCTATTTATCGACCTTTCGGTACCGAGAAGTATAGAAACATCCGTAGAGGAAATTCCAGGCGTATTGCTCTACAATGTAGACAACATTCAAAGTAAAGCTTCTGAGACTTTAGAAAAGAGAATAGCTTCAATACCAATGGTTGAGCAAATCATTGAAGAAAGCATTGATGAATTTTATAACTGGAAAAAAGAAATGATGGTATCACCTACCATCAATAAATTCAAAAATGCCTTAGAACAAATAAGAACTGAGGAAATGGAGCGTTTTCTAAAAAATGCCAATGATGCAGAAAAGGCTATGGTTGAAAAAATCACCAAAAGCATGATGCAGAAAATACTAAAAGTTCCAGTAGTTCAACTTAAAGCTGCATGTCAAAGAGATCAGGCTGACCAGATGATTGATGTGCTTTCCGACTTGTTTGATTTAGAAAAGGACCACGACAAAAATCATGCTTAACTGCAAGGAACGCTTTGATTTGATACCATATAAAAAGCCACATTCCCGTCATGCACGGTAATGTGGCTTTTTTCACACCAACACTTTTAAAGATTTACCCTTTTTAAGAAAATTCATTCCCGATTTTTCATACCTAAAGCTCAAGAATCACAACTCCAGATAATTCAATTGAGGAATTAGTGAGTTCGTTTCCCCCCAAACTCAAAAACTCTATTTGTACAAATGTAGAAAGCAACATTTGTGTTAGGAAAAAACAATTTACTCAACTATAAAGAAATCTTAATACAAGGTCTTATATTTCGGAAATCTTTAAATAAATCTTACAATACGTAAAGACCGCTAAATGGACTTTGAGATTAACATATTATGAAAATTGGAAATAGCTTGAAATTATGGATGTTGGGAGTTGGGATTTTTACATATCACAATAGCAATTCCCAAACGTGGGAAATTTACAATCAGGACTTTTCTCTACAATCAAGAATTGTTCATGAGAGCATCAATTTTGTAAGTGATCAAATTAGGATTGGGACGATTGATAATCAGGTTAACCTTTTGAGCAAAGATTACAGGCCATTTTTGAATTTGAAAGGACATGCTGTAAGACAAATTTCAGAGCCATGGATCATTATCGAAAGTCAAAGTGGCCTCGGTGCCTTTCATGAGTATGGAGAAGAAATCCTTCCTGCTCAATATGATGAAATTGAAACATTTTACACTAGACTTTTGGCACGAAAAGGAGACCAATATTGGGTCTATGATAGGACCAATAGGTCAAATGAAATGATTGGCAAGTATGATCATGCAAAGCTAGCCTTGAATGGTCAAGTAATCGCAAAATCTCAAGCTGGGTACTTTCTCCCATTATCGGATAAGCCTGACCATGTATATCAAGATCTCCGCGAAATAAATGAAAACTTCATACTTTCAAAAGAAGCAGGTGGGTACGGACTGATCAACAGAGAAGGTCGCTACATCTTAGCTCCTATCATAGATCAGATCACACACTTAGAGGGAGATTATTTCTATGCATATGATGGGAATCAATACATGTTGATCAAAGGAAGAGAAGAAAAAGCTGACGTTAATTATACGAGTTATCATAAAATCACCTATGAAAACAATATGCTATTGGAGTACATCCATGGAAAACTAAGAAGAGTGATGAAAAATGATGGCATTCTACTAGACATGGCGGGGATGGAGAGTGTGAAATCAGTTGGAAAAGACTGGTACAATGTGTTCACGAGAGAAAAGAAAGTAGGTCTTCTTGGAGCATCTGGCTGGGAAGTAAGCCCTGTGACTGGGGTAGATGCAATTTTGCCAGGCAATGAAAACCTCTACCCTGCTTCTAAGGAAGGAAAGTTTGGCTTTATCAACAAATCTGGAAATTGGATTATCGAAAACAAATTCCAAGAAGTCAAAAACTTCTCAAATGGATTGGCAGCTGCAAAAATCCATGGAAGTTGGGTTTATATAGATAGACAAGGAAACTTCAATGAAGCATTTTCATTTGAAGAAGTTAGAGATTATCATAGAGGTTTGGGGATAGTGAGAAAAGACGGCAAAAGCTTTATGCTTAACTCTTCCGGTGAAAGGGTGTCAGATTTATCTTATGAGAAAATATCTCTTTTGCCTGACAATTATTACCTCATAGAAAACGATGGTAAGTTTGGCCTTTTGGATACAAATGGAAAAGAAATCACAAGCCCCCAGTTTGATTTGGTCAGAAGAGAAAACCACGACGTGATTTTAGCCTCTAAAAACGGGAAGTTTGGAATCATTGACGAAGAGGGCAATTTTAAGCTCCCTCTTCACTACGACAAAATTTTGTTTGACCCAAGCACTAAACACATCCTTGCCGAAGACAAAAGCCCAATACATATTCCAGATATGGATTCGAAATCTCAAAAGAGGAAAAAGGCAGATTAAAAAAGAAAAATAAAGGGAGCACTTAAGCTCCCCTTTGTTTTATTTGGACATACGTAGCTTTGCTAGTAACATAAAATTTATTTTTGCATTTGATCAATTACGAAAAATCAGAACATATTTTCTACAAGTAATTAACCCTACTTTGTCAAGTTAAGAAAAGAGGTAAAGAATTGGCAAAGGACGGCATCCTTGCTTATCTTTACCTCAGCTAAATATTACTATTGTAAAACTAACAAAAAAGGCCGCTATATTAAAT
>NZ_JAKZGP010000088.1 GCF_022549775.1 Belliella filtrata
ACCTGAGTTTTTAAATGACTCAATAACAAAATTAAAACCTCCAAAAGGTGTGATTTTTTCAGATGAATTCGTAATTTTCATAAATCTTATTAAGGATGTGTGGTAACACCTAAATAAGTGAAAAAAACGAGCCAAAAAAGCCTGAATACAATTAATTCAGCCACTTTTTTGGCTTTTTTAATTATTCACTTGCGGATTTAAGGAATAAATTAATCCTTCTGTTACCATTGCTGTAATAGGAGAAAAATTTCGAACTTTATCCTTTCCAAGCAAGTTAGATCAATTTGAACCCTTAGTAATATCCATACAACAGTAAAGATCCATGATCAAATCAGCAGTAGACCCTGCCTGTACAGGCCAATTTTCACCATTGTTTTTGGATTATATATCAGAAAAGCATGAACTTAAGCGTTTTTATAACCAATTTCCCAAAATAGAAAATTTTAAGCTATTGATTGATTCTAAGATTTTTGGTCAATCAGAACGTCTACTGTTGGTCGAAGCACTTAGGTCGCAGTACCAGACAATAGAGGTTTCTGAAGTATGGGAAAATCAGATAGAGCGACTCAAAGATTCAAAAACATTCACTGTTACTACAGGGCATCAATTGAATCTTTTTACTGGCCCACTTTATTTTATCTATAAGATCATATCCACTATAAATCTCGCAAAAAAGTTAAAAGCTGAGTACCCAGAATATCATTTTGTACCAGTGTATTGGATGGGGGCAGAAGACCATGATTTTGATGAGGTCAATTACTTCAAACTCGATGGGAAAAGGTATCAGTGGGACTCTGAACAAAAAGGGGCAGTTGGGGAATTTGAAATTGACGCGTCTTTCAAGGATTTTGTAAACCAGCTACATTTTGTGCCTGCATTATTCAAAGAGGCTTATCTGAGTTCCAAGACCTTATCAGAGGCAGCAAGGAAGTATGTACATGCATTGTTTGGAGAGGAGGGGTTGATTATCATAGATGGGAACGATAGTAAGCTGAAAGCCCCATTTGTAGAAGTGATGAAGGCGGATATGCTAGATCATCAGCCATTCGAAAAAGCCGCAAAAGCCACACAAGCATTGGAGGATTTGGGCTATAAAAGCCAAATATTTCCTAGAGAGATCAACTTTTTCTACATGAAACAAGGCCTAAGGGAACGAATTGAAAAGGTGGATGGTCGCTATCTGGTCTTAAATTCAGAGTTTATTTTTTCAAAAGAAGAACTGATTGAAGAAATTACAAACTATCCAGAGCGATTTAGCCCAAATGTAGTCTTGAGACCTTTATATCAAGAAATGGTTTTGCCAAACATTGCCTACCTGGGCGGGCCAGCAGAAGTTGCTTATTGGTTTCAGTTGAAAGGTGTATTTGATCATTTTGCTGTGCCTTTTCCTGCGGTGATGCCTAGAAACTTTGCAGTAGTAATGGATGCTTTGGCACAGAAGAAGCAGCTGCAATTAGGATTGTCAGATGAGGATCTTTTTGTCAGATTTGAAGACTGGAAGAAGCAGTATGTGGCTTCTCACGCCACTTTGGATATTCAATTGAACTCAGAGAAGCGGGAGTTAGAGGAGATTTTGACTCGGGCTGCAGAAAAAGCCACAGAAGTAGATAAAAGCCTAAACGGTGCCTTTGAGTCAGCAAAGGTCAGGTCGATCAAAATCATGGATCACCTATCTGGGAAAATCAGAAAAGCCGAGGAGAGGAGGCAAGAAGTGGATTTGAATAGGATGAGAGCACTCAAAGAGATGCTTTTTCCAGGAGGTAGTCCTCAAGAGCGAGTGGAAAACATGATGAAATTCTATCTAGGAGATGATCAGTTCGTCGAGAAATTGCTAACAATATTTGACCCATTGGATTTTAGCTTTTTAATTTTAAAGCTTCAAGATGAGTAGGGGAGCATTAAGGACGGTTTATAGACAGAAGAGACTTTCTCTATCTTTGGAGGAGAGGCTTTCAGGAGCCAATCAGATCATGATAGAGCTCATGGAAGTGCTCAAAGCAAATCCTGATTTTAAGCACATACATGTCTATCTTCCCATAGAGAGATTGAAAGAAGTGGATATTTTTCCTTTAATCGAAAGAATGATACAAGATGGGTATCATTTATATACCTCTACTGTTCAAGATGATACAGGGTTATTGAGGACGGTTAAAGTCACCGATTTGGAAGGTTTGGAATTAGATAAGTGGGGAATTCCTACTCCAAAAGTTTTGGACTTTGCAGATGGTGCACTAATCCAAATGGTAATTGTTCCACTTTTGGTCTATGACAAAAAAGGTAATCGATTGGGTTATGGAAAGGGTTTTTATGATAAATTTTTGAGCTCTCTTAATCAGGAAGTTTTGAAAGTTGGAGTAAGTTTTTTCCCTCCTGAGGAGCAAATTGAATCAGAATGGCACGATATTCCCTTGGATATTTGCATTACTCCTAAGGAGACGTTTTTGTTTTAATTATTTAAAATTTAGTATTCTAAACAATCAAACATGAAAAAGGTATTTTACACATTTTTGCTAGTGGCAATGATGGCCATTGGCAATGAGGCAATGGCTCAGGGATACAATACAGGTATCGGTCTTAGAGCTGGTGTAGGAAATGGACTTACGGTAAAGCATTTTCTAAGTGATAAGGCTGCGTTTGAAGGTATTTTGCATTCAAGATGGCGTGGATTGTTGATCACAGGTCTTTATGAAATCCATAACGACATCAGTGAAGTTAGAGGTCTGAGGTGGTTCTATGGTGGTGGTGCTCACTTAGGTACATGGAATTCCAATAGAGGTAATCAGCCATGGGGTGATCCAAATAGATCCTACACGGTATTTGGATTGGACGGTATCATTGGACTTGATTATAAATTTGATGGTGCGCCTGTCAATCTTTCTTTGGACTATAAGCCAGCATTCAATATCACAGGATATACTGGATTCTGGGGTGATGAGGTAGCTTTGTCCATTAGATTTACCTTCTAATTTAAGAATTATCAAAACAGCCATAGATGTAGATTTATGGCTGTTTTTAAAATTTAATTTTTTAGCTAAATTTTTACTTTTTAATAAATTCATACTTCAATCATTAGATTTTTTTTAATGATATAAGGAAAAAATTTAATTTTGAATTAATAATAAGTAGTTTATTTATTTATCTGTTAGTTAAATATTTTTTGATTAGTTTGTAATTAATTTTTAATTTTTCTCGTTTTCAAAATAATATTTTCTTGAAAACGTTTGTTTTTCTTGTGTCCAATATTATAATTTCGTTAATAAACTTTATTCAGAATTATTGTTTGATTTTTTTTGAAAATTCAGAATATATGGTCATTTATTTTCATGAAGAGATTTGTTTAAATATTATTATAAATTTATAAAAATACATTTTCTAAAATCACTTTATTTGATTAAATAAATATAAAATATTGTTTTTTTTAAAATACATGTATTTAATGATTTTTTTGTTTAATAAATTATGTTTGGTAAATTTCATTTTAAACCAAACAATATATCATATGAGAAAAGTTTTACTGTTAGTTTTTGTCTTTGTTGGCATGCTGCTTCATCATGAGGCCTGGTCTCAGCAAAGACAGATATCTGGAAAGGTAATTTCTGGTGAGGATAATGATCCATTGCCCGGAGTTAATGTGGTGATAAAAGGAACCACACGAGGTGCTATAACTGATTTGGATGGGAATTATACCATTCAAGCAGATCAAAATGAGACCATAGTTTTTTCCTTTGTAGGATTTACTACTCAAGAAGTGGTGGTAGGCAATAGGGGTACAATTGATATCACACTAAGCCCTGATTCCAAAACTCTTGGGGAGGTTGTAGTGGTAGGGTATGGTAGTACGACTAAGGGTGATTTGACAGGGAATATCGCATCTGTCAAAGGTGAGGCACTTTCCACTGTACCAGTTCCTAATTTTCAAGAAGCTCTTCAGGGTAGAATGGCAGGTGTTTTTGTAGAATCTTCAAGTGGAAAACTAGGTGAGGGTGTCAAAATACGAGTAAGAGGTACTACATCTATTTCTGGAGGCAATGACCCTTTGTATGTGATAGATGGGATTCCGATGACGACTAGTGGTGGAATAGGTTATTATAATCCACTTGCAGATATTAACTTCAATGATGTGGAGTCCTTTGAGGTATTGAAGGATGCTTCAGCAGCGGCTATTTACGGCGCAAGGGCTGCAAACGGGGTTGTGCTTATTACAACCAAGTCAGGAGCAAAAGGAAAAACCAAGTTCAATGTTGGGATTCAGCGAGGTGTTTCTTCTCCTACAAGATTGAGGGAGTTTTTGAATACATCAGAATATGTTGAATTGATGAGAGAAGCAGGATACAACTATGATAGATTAAACTTTGGTACAGATCCAATTAATAATCCAAGTGATTACCCTGGTTCCGAGCTAGAATTTGTTGATAGTAGATTAGATAGGTATTCTGGTTGGGCTGATTGGAGGACTGGGGAAGTAGATACTGATTGGCAAAGGGAGGCTTTCAATCCTGGAGCAGGTACTTTGAATGTTAACTTTAGTGCTTCTGGCGGGGATGATAAAACAAGGTTCTTTTTCTCAGGAGCATATGATAAACAAGACGGTATTTTGATCCGGAATGATTTCGAAAGAATTTCTGGAAGATTGAACCTTGATCATACGGTTTCAAGTAAGTTTTTGATAGGAGCTAATTTTGGTCTTTCTAGGACACAAAACAACAGGTTAGCAGATGACAATCAGTTTAACAATCCCATTCAATTGGTTGCCTTAGCTCCAATTACCCCAATTAGAGATCTGAATGGTCAATTGTATGACAGACCTACAACGACATACTATAACAACCTAATTGATTCTGAAAACGCACAATGGTTGAATACATCTTTCAGGAACATCACCAATATATTTGGAGAATATAAATTGCTGGAAGATTTAAAATTCAGATCAGAATTTGGAGTTGATATCATGAACCAGAATGAAGAGCAATTCTTTGGTTCTAGGACTAATTTGGGATTGTCAACAAATGGATATGCAAGATCAAGATGGACTCGAATTTTTAATTATAATACCAACAACTATTTTTCTTACAACAAAGTCTTCAATAGTGTTCATAACTTTGAGGCAATCGCTGGGATGTCATTTCAAAAGTCTGATCGATATTTCACTTTTGTAGAAGGGCAAGAGTTTCCACTCGATGAGCTAAGGACACTTCAGTCAGCGGCAGAAATCACTGGAGGAGCTTCTAATATTACAAACTTCTCTTTCCTTTCTTACTTTTCAAGAGTTAATTACAAGTATGCAGAAAAGTATTTGGCAACTTTGAGCGCAAGAGTAGATGGTTCTTCGAGATTTGGAGAAAATAACAAGTATGGGTTTTTTCCAGCCGCTTCAGTGGGTTGGATAGTTTCTGAAGAAAGTTTTCTTAAAGGAAATGATCAGTTGAGTTTGCTAAAATTCAGGGCTTCTTATGGTTTGACTGGAAATGCTGAAATTGGAGATTTTGACCATTTAGGATTGTATGGGTCTGCTTCTTATGCGTTGATTCCTGGTCTGCGACCAACTCAAATCCCGAATCCAAATCTTACTTGGGAGCGAACGGCGCAATTGAATTTTGGTTTAGAGTTTGCACTATTTAGAGACAGGATAACAGGGGAGTTTGATTTTTATGATAAAAACACAACCGATTTGCTCTTGAATGTTCCAATTCCTGCTACATCAGGTTTTAACATTCAAAGACAGAATATCGGTAGAATGCAGAACTATGGCTTTGAAATTGTCCTAAATTCTGTCAATGTTGCCAAGCAAAACTTTACTTGGAATACTTCAGTAAATTTTGCTCGTAATATCAATAGGGTAAGAGAATTAGCACCAGGTCAAACTTCAATACCTCCAAGTTCTTCGAGATTCTTGAATGGTGTATTCATAGACCAATCCATTGGAGTCTTTTATGGCCCTGCCTATGCAGGAGTTGATCCAGCTAATGGAGATGCGCTCTACTATGCAAACGCTGAGAGGACAGAGACAACCAATGATTATAATGAAGCTGAAAGAATGTTTGTAGGTGATCCAAATCCTAAATTTTTCGGAGGGATTACAAATAATTTCACATTCAAAAACTTCGATTTGAGTGTTATGTTTCAAGGTGTATATGGAAATGATATCTTTGATGGAGGCGGAGGTTTTTTCGCTGCCAATGGAGACTGGTTTGATAACTCAACTAGAGATCAAATGAGAAGATGGCAAAACCCTGGGGATATTACTGATATTCCCCAAGCTAGATTAGGAGAATGTAATGGATGTAATGCTTCTAGCAGGTATATTTCTGATGGAAGCTACCTGAGATTGAGGACATTGACATTTGGATATACATTGACATCTTCTCAATTAGAGAAATTGAAGTTGACTTCAGTTCGTATCTTCTTTACTGGACAGAACTTGCTAACCTTTACCAATTATAGAGGTTGGGATCCTGAGGTGAACGCAGATTATCTTGCAGATAATATTTTTCAGGGTAATGATTTCTATTCTGCACCTCAAGCCAGAATTTTTTCACTGGGTCTAAATGTTGGATTTTAAACTTTGAGCAATCATGAAGAAATTTATAAAAATAGGAATTTTAGGTATTTTGCTTGTAGGGTCTAGTTGTCATGAGCAACTATTTATTTCTCCACAGCAGAGTATAGATCAAGAATTGGCTCTCAATTCAGATGCCAACGTGAAGAGTGTGCTCATAGGTGCATATGCTGAAATCAGAAGTGCTGCATTATATGGAGGTAGGATTCAACTATTCTCAGAAATGCTCGGCGCAAACAGTGAGGTAAGATGGGAAGGTACTTTCAATCAGCCTAGAGAAATGTATAACAAACAAATCTTCGTCAACAATTCCTATGTCGAAGCTACATGGGCTGCGGCTTATCGAGGAATAAATGTGGCAAACAATGTTCTCTCCGCTTTGGATGTGGTAAATGAAGCAGATAGAGGAAGGGTAGAGGGGGAAGCCTTGTTTATAAGAGGTTCGATGTTATTCGAATTGGTTAAATTGTATGCTCAGCCTTATGTGGCTGGCAATACATCTACCAACTTAGGTGTTCCGATTATACTTACGCCTACCAGAGAAATAAATGACGACAGCTATGTTTCTCGAAACACTATACAGGAGGTTTATCAGCAAATTTTGAATGATCTGAATAGGGCCGAATCTTTACTGCCAGCAGTGAACAGTTTCTTGGCAAGAAATTATGTAGTTGCGGCACAGCTTTCAAGGGTCTATCTTCAAATGGAAAGGTTTGCAGATGCTAGAGATGCTGCCAATAGAGCAATCATAGAGGCTACGGCAAATGGGAAAAGCTTAGTTCCAGTTTACATGAATGCATTCAATAACGAGGTGGATTCTCAAGAGGACTTGTTTACGATTCAAGTTAACCCTCAAGATCCAGCTAATGATATGTTTACATTTTATTCCTTACCACAGTTTGGTGCTAGAGGAGGTGATGTATCAATTCAAGCACCTCATTTAGCTTTGTATGAATCGGGAGATCAGCGTTTGAATCAGTTTTTCTTTGATGCAGGTGAGCAAAGAACTGCAAAGTGGAGAGATCAATTTAGAAATGTAAAGGTATTCAGGCTAGCAGAAATGTACCTTACTAGAGCTGAGGCCAATTTCCGAGAGGGAACAAGCGTTGGAGCTACTCCACTTGAAGATGTGAACCGAATTCGTCTAAGAGTAAGTTTGCCAGCGCTTACTTCTGTTAACATAGCTCAAATTTTGCAAGAAAGAAAGTTGGAACTTGCTCATGAAGGTCATGCCATTCACGATGTCAAAAGGATTAGAGGTACTGTGACAGAAGGTAATAACTCATTCACTTTCAACGATCCTAGAATGGTATTTCCAATTCCACAAAGAGAGATTGATGCTAATTCTAATCTAGAACAGAATGAAGGTTACGGAGGTTAATTAAAATTCAGAAGTTAATGCATAAAAAAAGGAGGTAAACACCTCCTTTTTTTATGCTGATTGATAGATAAGATATTCGATTTTCTAAAACTTGATTTTGAGATATGCGTGGGTCTTTTTATGGTCTCCTTTCCTAGAAGACAATTATATAGAATGGCATAACAATAAATTATTGGTTCTTTGCAGTTCTGAAGGTAAATATGACCTTTTTCAGATTGATTATTTGTTTTTTATTAGTTATAACTCTTAAAATTTAGGTATAATATAACTTTTGGTAATTTTTATTTTGAGTTGTCAATATTTAGCCAAACAAATTTTAATTGTAAAATAATTTAATTATTTCATGAAAAATATTGTTTTACCATGTTTTTTTTGATTAATGCGATTTTTTTATCAATATTTGAAGGTTAAACATAAATCAACTATTATATGAGGAAAGCATTACTATTGCTTGTTGCGCTTTTTGCGATCTCTTTTCAGGGAGAGGCATGGGCACAACAACGACAAATAACAGGTACGGTACTCTCAGCAGAAGATGATCTTCCGCTTCCGGGAGTCAATGTTAGAGTCAAAGGCACAACAAGAGGTGCTGTGACAGATATTGATGGTCAATACACCATCCAGGCATCTGAGAATGAAACATTGGTTTTTTCATTCGTAGGGTTTATGAATCAAGAAGTAGCTGTGGGTAATAGAAGTACAGTGGATATTACACTTCAAGAGGATTCGAAGATATTGGGGGAAGTGGTGGTCACTGGGTATAGGACCCAAAATGCAAGAGAGATCGCTGGATCGGTAAATGTTGTCAGTGGTGATCAAGTTAGAGAAGTTCCAATTGCTTCATTTGATCAGGCACTACAGGGGAGAGCTCCAGGGGTATTGATTCAAGCAAACTCAGGTCAGCCTGGTGCGGCAGCATCAGTGACCATAAGAGGTAAAGGTACGATCAATGGATCTAACAATCCATTGTATATTCTTGATGGAATTCAGATATCTGCTGCAGATTTTGCTACATTAAACCCTAATGATTTTGAATCATTTTCTATTCTTAAAGATGCTGCTTCGACATCAATTTATGGTTCAAGAGGTGCAAATGGTGTAATTGTAATTACAACAAGAACAGGGAAGAGTGGAAAAACGAGAGTGAATTATGATTTCCAGACTGGGTTTTCTCAGGCACCTTCTCATCCAGAAAGAGTGATGAGCAGTTCAGAGAAATTAGATTATGAGTTAGCAAATGGTAATCCTTATGGATGGACTGAAGATGAGCTAGCAGAGCTTAGAATGATCGATACTAACTGGGAAGATGTACTTTTAAGAACTGGATATACACAAAATCATCAAATATCAGCTTCCGGTGGAAATGAAAATACTACTTTCTTTTTATCAGGTTCTTATTTTGATCAAACGGGAACAGTTCCAAATACTGATCTGAAAAGGTATACAGCAAGAATGAATGTTGAAACCAAATTGAATAATTTTACATTTGGTGCCAATATATCTGGTGGTTATTCTAAATTCAATAATACTTTGGAGGGAGATAGTTTCATTGGATCACCATTGAATGCAATAAGATGGTCAAATCCGTATGAGACTCCTTATCAGTCAGATGGAAGCTTTACCCAGCTTGTGTCAGGTCAACCAAATGCTTTGCAAGAGCTTTTACAAAACAGAACTTTAAGGAATCAAGTAAAAGGAATTGCAATAGGATTTGTTCAATACGACGCTCCATTTTTAGAAGGTCTTTCCGTAAGAACGAACTGGGGTATTGATTATACTCAAAATGAAACAGAGCAATACTTAGATAGAGAAACCTATAGGGGATTCATTGCTCAAGGTAGAGCAGGAAGCCTTGAAAGAGGGTTTGGTAAAAACTTCAGGTACACTGGAACTACTTCCATTACTTATAAGAAGCAGATTGATGAAGACAATGAGTTTAGAGTATCTTTATACAACGAAATTATTGAAAATGATTCTACTCAATTTGGTTTTACAGGTTTTGGTCTAATCGGACCATTCCAAAATGAAGCTGGTATAACACCTGGTAACCCTTTAAATGGTTTTATCCCCGTCGTGAGAGGTAATGGTGCCCAAAATGCCTTGGTGTCTTATTTTGCGGATGCGACATATGGTTACAAAGGTAGATACTTCTTGAATGGTGGAGTTAGAAGAGATGGTTCTTCTCGATTTGGAACTAATAATAAATATGCAACATTTGGTTCGATTGGTGCTAGCTGGATTATGAGTGATGAGGAATTTATTCAACAATCATTTGGGAGATTTTTTGATGAACTTAAGTTTAAAATAAGTTATGGTTCTGTGGGTAACCAAGAAGGAATTGGTAATTTCGATTCAAGAGAACTTTTAAGTCGATCTATCTACAATGGTATTGGTGGAATAGCCCTTACAGGTTTGCCTAATCCGTTCTTAAGATGGGAAAAACAAAACATGTTCAACACTGGTATTGAGTTTTCAGTAGCAAATGGGCGTATCAACGGTATTTTTGAATACTACAATAATGTAACAAATGATTTGTTTTTGAATAGACAACTTTCTAGAACTTCTGGATTTGCTTCTCAAAACACCAATATTGGTAGTATGAGGAACCGTGGTGTTGAAGTCTCTTTCGTGGGAAAAGTTATTGACAATGCAGATTTCAAATGGGAATTAAGTGCAAATGTGACTTATAATAAAAATGAAGTGCTGTCTCTTGTAGGGGATCAAACTCAATTTATTGAAGGTGATTTTATTACTAGAGTAGGTGAGCCAATAAATAGCTTATACCTTGTTAGGTATGCAGGAGTAGACCCAGCAAATGGAGATGCACTTTATCTTAATGCTGATGGAGAATTGACTAATCAGTACAATCCAAATGATAGGGTGGTTTTGGGGACTACGGATGCTCCATTCTTTGGAGGTTTTGGAACCATGTTTAGTTACAAAAACATTAGGTTCGATGCTATGTTCAGTTATGTTAGTGGAAATGTACTTTACAATAATGATAGAAACAACATAGAAAACCCAGGTTATTTATTTGACAATTTATCTAGAGTAATGTTAGATGAGTGGAGAACTCCAGGTCAGATTACTGATATTCCAGCTGCGGATAATCCATTCTTTTCAGGTACAAGTAGATTTGTCGAATCAGGTGATTTTATTAGGTTGAGAAATGTAAACTTATCTTACGCATTGCCTCAATCTTACCTTGAATCAATAAAAATTTCTTCTTTGCGTGTTTTTGTCCAGGGTCAAAACTTGCTGACGTTTACTAATTTTAGAGGATTTGATCCAGAGTTGTCTGGTAATCTAATTGGTTCTCAGTATCCTGCTCTTAGAACAGTGACATTTGGTGTGAATGTAGGATTTTAAAAAGGAACATTATGAAACTTAAAAATATAATACTCGGAATAGGGATTGCAGCAGCAGCAACAATTGCCTCTTGTAATAGTATCATTGATATAGAACCAGAGTTTGTGCTTGATGGAAGTCAAAGGTTCAATAGTCTAGATGATTATGAGTTTTCCTTGATTGGAACATATGCTCAATTTAGATCTTCGGATTATTATGGAAATGCTTCTGGTCCCGCTGGTGCATTTTCTACCCTTCCAGATATGATGTCGGATAACTTGACGGAAACTGGCGAGTCTTTAGCTAATTTCCGACAACTAGTCAATTGGGATTATGCCTCAGACAATTCTGCAATTGAAAATTTATGGACTGCTGCTTATCGAATCATTGCTCAAGCAAATATAACATTGAGAGAGATTGATAGATTTGAAGAAGAAGATCCTGGTAGATACAATAGAATCAAAGGACAAGCTTTAGCAATAAGGGCATATGTACATTTTGATTTGCTAAGGTATTTTGCTGATGATCTAAGTAGAAATTCCACAACTCTTGGCGTTCCATATAAAACTACTTTTGATCAAGAAAATGTTGCCAGACCAACTGTAGCCGAATCATGGTCTGCTATATTTGCAGATCTTGAAGAAGCACTTGAATTGTTAGAAGATACTGATATTGCAATAAATAGCTCTACTAACTTTTCATTGAGAGCCAATATTGATGATATCACTGTAAATGCAATCTTAGCTCGGGCTTACCTATACGCTGGTCAATACGCAGAAGCTGCAGAAGCTGCATCTGAAGTAATAGCTTTAGTGCCTTTAGCACCAAGTGCCAATTTTGGAGCAATTTGGAGAGATGAAAACATTGGGAGTTCAGAGTTAATATGGAGTGTTCCTTTCAACTCTGGCGAGGGTACTCCAGCTTCAAATGTATACTTTGCAAGTGGCAATAGATCTTCTTTTAGACCTTCTCTAGAAGTTTTTGAAACTTACGACCAAGTTAATGATATTAGGTTCAATGCTTATTTCAGAAGAGTTGGCAACAGAGATGTTGTAAGCAAGTATTTGGGCAAAGGAAACCTGAGTGATGGAATTGTAAACTGGAAGGTAATTAGAGTGAGTGAAATGTATTTGATTAGAGCAGAAGCTAATACTTTCCTTCAAGGAGGAGAGTCAGTTGCATTGGAAGATTTGAATACACTAAGGTCAGCAAGAATTTCTGGATATTCTCCAGTTTCACTTTCAGGACAGGCTTTACGCGACGCGATCGAACTAGAAAGGCGGAAGGAATTAATCGTCGAAGGTCATCGATTCTTTGATGTTAAAAGAACAACAAGAGAATTGGAAAGAACTGATTGTGGAGATAATTTTACAAGTTGTTCCCTTTTGACTGGAAACAGGGCATGGGTTTGGCCAATACCAATTGGCGAAATTATCGCAAATGATCTTATTAATGAAGAACATCAAAACCCAGGCTACTAATCAGCTTTAACCTTTATACAAAAAGAGGCTCAAAGGAGCCTCTTTTTTTATATGTGTGCCGTGCATGGTAACTAACTAGGTGGTGAAAGTCCACTGTGGGGGTTTGTAATCGCCAACCACTAGCCAATAGCAAGGGTGTCCATTGTGAGATGGAATCTGAAGGAAGCTGGCGGCAAA
>NZ_JAKZGP010000089.1 GCF_022549775.1 Belliella filtrata
CCCGAACAGAGAAGTTAAGCCCTGCTGCGCCGATGGTACTGGGGTTACACCCGGGAGAGTAGGTCGCCGCCACATTATTAAAAAGCCTTTCAGGAAACTGAGAGGCTTTTGGCGTTTATGGGGGAAAGCGGGAGGTTAGAAATTAGAGACAAGAGAAAAGGAACCAGAGACGAGAAACAAGAGTAAAAAAAAAAGCTGACAATTGTATCGTCAGCCTTTAGTATAACCGTAAATCCTAAATTAAACAGAAATCAACTTAAAGTGATAATCTGTCTGGTCTCTTTTATTTATAGCAATTTCTTTTCTCAAATGGTAGAATGCTTCAAGCAAATATGCGCTTTCTAAATCACCTGCGTCTACAGCTTTGAACCCCACAACTTCTATGAGCTTTTTTACTCTAAATTTCACCACATTGCTTTCTCCACAATAATAGGTTTCTTTGATTAAGCCTAGAGGATCTGATTTTGGATAGTCTAAGCCAAGATTATTAAATGCTTTGTAGATTGTCTTGTTTCCAATACATTCTTGTATGTAAGTAGTGTTACATTTAAATACTTTATTAAACGAGCTATTTGTGCAATCAATAAGTATTTTGTCTGTTAAATCTGCATTTTTTAAAGCTTCGCAGACTAATTTGAGGTTTTCATTTTCACAGCAAATTAGGATTACCTCTGATTGAGCAATAGTATTTTCGTAGGTAAAAACTTTGTCAGATAGCATGTTTAGAATCTTCCATCGGATATCCTTTGGTTCAAATCCATTTCGTACTCCAATTGATACTTCAATTCCAGTAGCAATGTATTTGCTACCCAATGTATAAGCAAGGGTAGTGCTACCCAATATTCCTAAATTCATAATTCTCGATTTTTGCAGGGTGATGCATTTGCTTTTTCCGAATTTACAACCAATTCTTTTTTCAATAAAATTGGTTGTTTATGTATTAAAGTGATGGAAATTATAAATAAATTAGCATGCTGCAAAATAAAATATGGATTAAATTAATCTTTGTTTATATAATGCAATTATCAGTATGTAAATATGTTTTTAATATATGTGTGTTTTAGATATTGTTGGATATGAGGAACTTAATAGTTTGTTTTAATTGCTTGATAGATAGTTTATTTCAGGGGCTATTTATAGTTTTTGCTTTTATAGAATCAAAGGTAATTCGATTTAGGAGTAAGTATTTATATCGCTTTATATCCCTTTTTATAGTAATTTTATTTCAAATTGGAATTCAAAATTCTTTTGCTCAAATCGGTAACGAGGAGAGTATTTCAATAAGTAATGTGAGAATTTATCATCCGAAGAATGGTGTGTCTAAATCTCTCTATACAGTAGTTATCGAAGATGGGATGATAAAGAAGATAGAATCTGGTAATCATTCAAGCTCAAATAAAATTATTGATGGGAAAGGTAGTGTTTTGATACCAGGGTTGATAGATGTTCATGTACACATGGCATTTGGTGCGCTAAGTATGCGTGAAATGATGTCACCTATGCTGTCCGAAGGTCTGATTATGCGGAAGGTTGGCGGAAATGCAGAGAAAATGTTATTGCGAGGGTTTACTTCTGTGAGAGATGCAGGTGGCCCTATTTTCCCTCTCAAAAAGGCAATCGATGAAGGTAAATTAACAGGCCCTAGAATATGGCCATCTGGGGCAACCATATCTCAAACCGCTGGACATGGAGATTTTAGAACTCCTGATGAAAGTTCGAGGAAATTTTTTAGTGAGCCTTCAAGGGCAGAAAGGTTCAATGCTACTTTTATAGCAGACGGAAGGCCTGAAGTTTTGACAGCTGTCAGGGAAAACCTAAGATTTGGAGCAAGCCAAATAAAACTAATGGCAGGTGGTGGGACTTCTTCAGCATATGATCCAGTAGATGTGACACAATATACTTTTGATGAAATGCTAGCAGCTGTAGAGGCCGCGGAAGATTGGGGGACATACGTGATGGTGCATGCATATACCCCAAGGGCTGTTCAGCGAGCTATCAAAGCAGGTGTCAAATGTGTAGAGCATGGGCAGATGCTTGATCAAAAAACTCTTCGAATGATGAAGAAAAACAATGTCTGGCTTAGCACGCAAAACCTTGTCGAAAGTACTCCTGATATGGATCCGATGAGGGTGGAAAAGCGGAAGCCTGTGATCGAAGGCCAAGAACAGTTATGGCCATTGGCAAAAAAGATGAAGCTCAAGATCGCTTGGGGGACCGATTTTCTTTTTGAACCTGAGCTGAATGAACAACAGAATGCTTACATTCTGAGATTACAGAAATGGTTTACAAATGCAGAAATTATTAACATGGTAACGCAAGATAATGCAGAATTGCTTCAACTATCAGGACTAAGGAGCCCTTATCCTGGGAAGTTGGGCATCATTGAGGAAGGAGCCTTGGCAGACTTGATCCTTGTAGATGGTGACCCCCTTGAAGATCTTTCTCTAATCGCTAATCCTGAGGAGAAATTTCTTTTGATCATGAAGGAAGGGAAAATATATAAAAATATGCTGAACTGATTTTTTTGAGTAAAAGCATATAGGTAAACATAATACGTTTTGTGATTTTGTTGTATCAAATTCAAGAAATAACAATTTGATTAATAGCCATATTTCCCTTTCCATTTTGAATTTAAGTATTTTCTAAGTTCATTTTCCCTTGGGTTATTACTTGGATCGTATAGTTTTAAGTTCTTGATTTCGTCGGGCATAAATTCCTGATTGACAAAGTTTCCTTCAAAATCATGTGCATATTTATAATCTTTTCCATAATTAAGGTCTTTCATGAGTTTTGTGGGAGCATTTCGAAGGTGTAATGGAACAGAGAGATCTCCTTTTTCTTTTACGATTGCCTGTGCTTTATTTATGGCGATGTAGGCAGCGTTACTTTTTGGTGAACTTGCTAGGTAGGTGACACATTGAGAAAGTATGATCCTAGATTCTGGATATCCTATTATTTTCACAGCATCAAAACAGTTTGTAGCCAATAGCAGCGCATTTGGATTCGCATTTCCAATATCTTCTGAGGCGAGGATGACCAATCTCCGGGCTATAAACTTAACATCTTCTCCACCTTCGATCATTCTTGCAAGCCAGTAAACAGCTGCATTGGGATCAGAGCCACGAATCGATTTGATAAAGGCTGAAATGATATCATAGTGAAGCTCTCCACTTTTATCATATAACGCTACTTTCTGTTGCGCTATTTTAATTACTTTTTCATTGGTGACTACGATCGGGTTTTCATGAATTCCACTTAAAATGATTTCGAATAGATTCAGGAGCTTTCTGCCGTCGCCACCAGAGAGTCGAAGCAATGCTTCAGTCTCTTCAAGTATAATGTCTTTTTTCTTTAGCAATATATCTTTTGCCATTGCCTGTTTGATCATTGCCTCTAAGTCCTCTTTTTCTAGTGGATTTAGGGTGAAAACTTGACACCTAGAAAGAAGGGCTGCGTTGACTTCAAAAGACGGGTTTTCCGTTGTAGCACCTATAAGCCTGATAATTCCTTTTTCAACTGCACCAAGAAGAGCATCTTGTTGTGATTTATTGAACCTGTGAATCTCATCTATAAAAAGCACAGCTCCCATTTGGTAGCGTGCCTTTTCAATTACTTCCCTGATGTCTTTTACGCCTGAACTAATTGCACTGAGGGTGTAAAATGGGACTTTAATTTCATTGGCGATGATATTTGCAATAGTAGTTTTTCCAACTCCAGGAGGTCCCCATAAGATCAATGATGGTACTTGACCACTTTTGATGGCTCGATAAAGAAAAGTTTGACTTCCTGTAAGGTGGCTTTGTCCAATTAACTCCTCGAGGCTTTTTGGACGCATCCTTTCTGCAAGTGGTGTATTATCTATCATTGTCGACTGTGGATTATTGATTCAAATGCAATATTAAGAAGTTATAGAGGTATAATAGGTTTTGGGGAGGTGTTAATCTGATTTTTGATGATAAAAGGGGATAATAAACTTGCAATCTCTAATAGAAATCAAAAACTTTGTATTTCATCAAGAAAAATCTAACGTTTTGAAGAAAATTATCTTTTTATTACTCGTTTTATCACCTTTTGTTTCCAAATCTCAAATCTTAAATATCGAGAAATCCAGATTAGAAAAAGATACGACCAAGGTATTCATGCTTAAGACGGTGGCTGGGATGAATCTTTACAACAGAAGTGCTGCGGCCGATGATCCTGTCAACCTTTTTGGATATAACCTAGATATCAATGCATTGTACTATCCAGGGAAGCATGGTTATATGTTTATCTCAAAGTTTGATTACTTAAGAATTAATGATTCGGACTTTTTAAATTTTGGGATGGTGCATGGTCGAGCTAATTTTCTGAGAGAGAATACCATAAATTATGAGACATTTGTTCAATATTCTTTTGATAATTTTCGTGGACTAGACCCCCGTTGGATAGTAGGTGGTTCGGTAAGACATAGTCTTATCAACACTGAAAAGGTTTCATTATTATATGGAATAGGTGGGATGTATGAATATGAGAAATGGGCTGTTCCCAATGAAGATAGGTTTGTGGAAGTAGGGTTTATTAAAAGTTCTAATTACCTAAGCTTCCGTGCTACAATCAATGACTTTGTGGATTTCAATACAGTGAACTACTATCAAGTCGGCTATGATGATGGAATTTCAGCATTTAGACACAGGATTAGTAATTCTACAATTTTGAATACCAAACTTACTGAGCGCTTTTCCATATCTAATAGCTTTGAAATCTCCTATGAGGATAAACCAATTGTGCCAATTACAAGAGTGATTTATTCCTTTAGGACAGGATTATCTGTTAATTTCTAAAGTTTGATTCTGGAAAAAGTTGGCTGATGTTTGATGTTGAAATTATGTTCAAGATTTTCAGGAGGGTCAGTAAAAAAGATAATGCTTTTTGGAAGTGTCTGAGGACTAATATGCAAATATTTTATATCTTGCAGTGATGGAAAATTTTGTAGTATCAGCCAGGAAATATAGACCTTCTAATTTCAAGAGTGTAGTAGGCCAAAGCCATATCACGACTACGCTCAAGAATGCTATCAAGAATAACCACTTGGCTCAAGCATTTCTTTTTTGTGGTCCTAGAGGAGTTGGTAAAACTACTTGTGCTAGGATCTTGGCCAAGACGATAAATTGTCAAAACCTGACTGCAGATTTTGAGGCATGTAATGAGTGTGATTCATGCAAAGCATTCAATAATAATGCTTCTTTCAATGTTCATGAGCTCGATGCAGCGTCAAACAACTCCGTGGATGATATTAGAAACCTTGTGGAGCAGGTTCGTTACGCCCCACAACAAGGTCAGTATAAGGTGTATATCATTGATGAGGTTCACATGCTTTCCAATCAAGCTTTCAATGCTTTTTTGAAGACCTTAGAAGAGCCTCCCAAATATGCTATTTTTATATTAGCGACCACCGAAAAGCATAAAATCATCCCAACGATATTGTCAAGGTGTCAAATATTTGATTTCAATAGGATTCAAATCAAGGATATTGCAGAACACTTGAAGTATATCGCTGGAGAAGAAAGAATTGAATCCGAAGAAGAAGCACTTAGGCTGATCGCTACTAAGGCAGATGGTGCTTTGAGAGATGCATTATCTATTTTTGACCTGATTGTAACCTATTCTGCGGGGAGCAAACTCACCTATCAGGAGACTATTTCCAATTTGCATATTTTGGATTATGACTATTACTTCAAAGTAGTAGATGCGCTTCTAGAAGAAAGTATCTCCAATGTGCTTTTGATTTTTGATGAAATCCTCAAAAAGGGCTTTGACGGTCACAATTTCATCGTAGGGCTTAATGAACACTTTAGGGATTTGATGGTGTGTAAAGATGCCCAAACTGTCAATCTACTAGAAGTCTCCGAAAGCGCAAAGGAACGTTATCTCAAACAGTCTCAAGATGCTTCACTTTCTTTCCTTTTGACGGCAATGAATATTTGCAACCAATGTGATATCCACTACAAGGCCTCCAAGAATCAAAGGTTGCATGTGGAATTGGCATTGATGAAGCTGGCAAAGGTGAATCAGGCAGTATCTTTAGCTGCCTTGGCTCAAGAGGATTCAAAAAAAAAAGCTTAACAACCCAAACTGAAAATTCTAATTCAGTTGCTCCAAGTTTGTTTGCAGATGCAAACCCTTTTGGTCCCAAAAAAACGCCAGTTCAAAAGACCATAGCAATACCTAAGTCTGTAGCTGAAACAACAAAAATAGTTGCTCAAAGGCCTGAGCTAAGTCAAGTACAAGAAATTGTAGAAGAAGTGGTGAAAGTAGAAACGCCACGTCAGAAAGAAGAGATTGACGAGCATAAAGTAAAGCTTGTGCTGGATGATTTGGTTGAGGAGTTCAGGTCAAAGGGTAAGAATCTTGAAGCCACTTTACTCAAGCAACCTTTTAAGTTAGAAAATGAATCATTGGTTCTTTTACTCAATGGTGAGATTCAAGAAGAGATATTTTCAAAAGCAAAGGGTGATTTACAACAAATTTTTAGAGCTAAGTTGAGGAATGATCAGCTAAGTGTTCACTACGAGATCAAAGAAGAAGCTGTGCCAGAAGGTAAGCGATTATATACTTCTACAGATAAGTTAAATTATTTGCTTGAAAAGCATGGAGCATTGCGAGAATTGCAGCGTAAATTCAACTTAGAGACTGACTTTTAGAAATCTATCCCTATACCAAAATTTATGAGATTTTGAAGTTGTATAGCAGGTCCTACGGTATCATCTGACCGAGTGATCATCACTCGTTCATCGTAGATAAGTACAGTTTCTATACGTGTCGTGATGTACCTATTTACTTTCATAGAAATGATAGAGTTCAAGTTTACGACCATGTTTCCTAGTCTTTCATAGCTAGAGAAAAGGTTGAGATCTGCCTTCCATCGTATATTTTCTAAAATTTGAATATCGGTAGCTGAACTTAAAGACACCCCAGCTTCAGCTCGAATGGTCTCTCCAGGTATCACTCCAAATGCACCAGCACGACTCAATGAATCGTCCATCACGATGGTGAAACGACCTGTGAAAGGAGAAGCAATTACGGATACCTTATCGTTATTTTTGTACTCTTTTTTAAAATTGAGACCAGTAGAAGATTGAATGTAAGCTGGTGCTAGGATGTCAGAAATTCGCTGCCTAGCATCCCTGTCAGCTCCAGATGGCCGGAAATACCTATATCCACCAAGTAACTGTGTCCTGGCATCAATCTGTGTAGATAAGTACCACTTTGGAGTAAGTTCACGTCCGTATTTGCTGATAAAGATAAAGTTATCATTGGTTTTTCGAGTAGCAAATTCTCGATCACTTTGCCTGTTGAACCCGAAATTGACTGTTAGGTTGTTGTCCCAGATTTTTTCATCCTTTTTGAAATTAGCAAAAAGATTCAACCCGGTATTCAAGGCCATGTTGCTAGCGCCACCCGCAGCCCAGTTTGTTAGGCTGACTTGCTGAATGCTCAGGTTGAAATTACCACCAGTTTTCCAATAAACAGGCTTATCAGGCCTCATGATGATCACAGAATCACCCAGCATGATGATAGTTTCTCCATTGATCACAAGTGTGTCAGCAAGCTGGATCTCATCTTGAGCAAGGCTGAGGTGAACAGAGCTAAAGATGAATGCGAAAAGGAATAATAACCTCTTAATCATGATTCAAAGATAAACTAGTACAGCGAATTTATGGTTTGTTAATGGTTAATTTTTGTCCTACACGAATATTATCATTGCTCAGTCTGTTCCATTTCTTGATATCGTCGACTTTGACTCCATATTTTTGACTTATCCTGAATAAGTTTTCGCCAGGAGCTACGGTGTGAGATAGACTTTGTCCAGCCGAAGTCATTGTAGCTTCAGTTGACTGATTTGAACTGTTAGGCGCTGGAGATGGCTGATTTTGTGTCTGAACAGGTTGATTTGCACCAGGAGAAGGTTTAGGAGATTGTTGATTGCGTGGAAGAATTGGGATTTCCTCACCTCGTTTCCTGTGCTCCTGGAGGTTGAGTACCATACCAGGAATCAGTCTATTGTCTTCTCGGATTCTATTTTTGGCTTTCAATGAAGATAACTTAATGCCATATTTCTGTGAAATTGACCATAGCGTTTCACCTGCTTGTACGATATGGGTTTCAGCTTCTGCCGAGTTGTTTTTTGCTTTTGTATAATAGTACCCGCCCGCCTCTATTTCATCATTCCTGCTTAGATCATTGACTCTTCTCAGTTTACCTTTCCTGATTCCTGCATCATCAGCCAAGTCTTCTTGACTGGTGTTTTGACTAGCTTGAATTGCGGGAATGTTATTTACTTTGATCTGGTCAGGCTGTGTTGCCATTTGAGTGTTTCCAGTTACTTTAGGGTAAGCAGCTGATGTATTTTGATTGATTGAAGCACTTTGGTAAGTGCTTGGAGGATTGTTTTGGACAGTAGTGTTTGTGAGTGGTCGCGCTGGTGCACTTCCGGACCTGAGCCATACTACTGAATAGGGGCGATCATCAGGAATATTCCCATTGCTAGTCCATTTGTTGTATTCTTTCAAATGTGCTTCTTGCACACCTAGGTTAGTTGCTATGGCTTTTAGTGTAGTGGGGCCTTGGACTTGGATTTCTTCTAAGTAGCCAGTATTTGACACAAGTTTGCCGATTTGATTTTCGAAGGCGACTTTATGTGCGAGAAATTTTTTGAAGTACCAGTGTGTGTTTCTGTCCAGTTCTATTACTTTTTTACCGTTATATTGAGTGCCAAAGTAGGATTTTGCACCACCAAGCCCCATTTGATATGCAATCAAACCACACATCCAATTGTTGAATTGGCTATTATTCTTTGCCAGATACCGTGCGGCTCCTTGTGTAGAAGAAACAATGTTTTTGCGCTCATCGATATGGTTATCTACCCTGAGGAAAACTTCTTCTGCGGTGCCTTTTTTGAATTGCCAAAAGCCTACTGCGTTGGATGTAGACACAGCGTCTGGAATAAGGCTACTTTCTTGTATTGCTAAATATTTGAGATCTGTAGGCACCCCAGAGGCTTGTAGCTCCTTTTCCACAATAGGCATGTAGAGATTGACTCTTTCAAGCTTGACCTTGAAGTAAGTTGGGTTTTTGTGTAGCGCATCCACATCTAGCTGGATTTCTCTTCTCACTTGTTCGTTTAGCTTGAGAGTCAAGTCAGCAAACCTCATTTCTCGAGGCACTTGAGGAACCTGTCCCCAGCTTGTGATTGATACAGAGAAAAAGGAAAATATGAAGAGGGTGAATTTTATGTGATTTAACTTTTTCATAGTTTTCGGGCAAGCATGATACCGTCTCTGATGGGCAGCAAAACATTCTCTACTCTTGGGTCTTCATGGACCATTTTATTGTATTCTAAAATTACTTTGGTGTCTTTGTCTATTTTTTTTCCTGCTTCTACCAATACTTTTCCTGACCATAGCACATTGTCAGCGAGAATAATGCCTCCAGGGTTCATTTTATCAACGACAAGATTGTAGTAATTGATGTAGTTTGCTTTGTCAGCATCGATGAAGACCATGTCAAAATTTTCGTCAATCGTAGGGATGATGTCAAGTGCATTTCCAAGCTTGTAATCAATCTTGTCTGCTAAGCCTGACTTTTTGAAAAACTCCCTCACCATTGGGGCTATCTCATCATTGATGTCTATAGTGATAAGTTTCCCTTCATTAGCTAAACCTCGTGCCATGCAAATTCCAGAGTAACCTGTATAAGTGCCTATTTCCAGGATTACTTTAGGTCTTTGCATTTTAACAAGCAATTCTAAGGTTTTTCCTTGCAGGTGTCCAGAAAGCATTCTAGGCATCATGACTTTGGCATTTGTCTCTCGGGTAATGTGATGCAATAGCTCATCCTCTTGGCTGGTATGATTTTCACAATATGCTAAAAGCTCTGGGGCAATAAATTCCATGATTATTTTGGTAAATAGGTGAGATGGCTCAATTGATTGGGATCAAAGACTTCATTTGCGATATCTAAAAGGTCTTCCGCTGAAGTTTTTCGAATAGTTTCAAAGATGCTGTCTAATGAATCTATTTTTCCTTTGTCAAGTAGGTTTTTGCCGAATACAAGCATGAGTGCAGCATAATTTTCTTCAGCCATGGCCATTTGACCTATGGCTTGTTCTTTGGCCATGTGAAGTTGCATGGTGCCGAGTTTTGTAGTTCTAAGTTTATCGATTTCTCTCATTACTAGCTTTTTTGCTCTGTTTACCGTGTTTTCTTCTGTGCCAAAGAAAATACCTACAAATCCAGTATCAGAGTAGGTCTGATAAGTCGATTCAACGGCGTAGACATAACCATGCTTTTCTCTCAATGAAAGGTTGAGTCGGGAGTTCATACTAGGCCCCCCTAGGATATTGTTGAGTAGATAAAGTTTGAAGCGTTTGGGATCATAAAGACTATATGCTGGCTTTCCTATAGCGCAGTGAGCCTGAGTAATGTCTTTTAAGACAACCTTATCTTTGGGAGTGTAGCTACTATAGCCACTACGTAAGTACAAGCTTCTTTTGGAAGGAATAGCAGAGAGTACACCTTCCACTTGCTGGAGTACTTTTTTGAAACTGATATTTCCCACCACGGAGAATACCAGTTGGGTGGTATCCATTCTACTTGAGATAAACTCAAAAAAGTCTTTCTGGGTAAATTGAGTGACCGTCTCTTCATTGCCTAGGATGTTTCTGCCTAGGGCATGACCTTCAAACACAAGCTCATCAAATTCATCTTGAATACAATCTTCAGGAGAATCTCTGTACATAGCCATTTCCTCCAAGATCACTTGACGTTCTTTTTCTATTTGTTTTTCAGGAAAAGTACTGTTTAGTGTGATATCGATAAGTAGCTCAGCGGATTTGTTGAAATGCTCTTTCAATACACTGGCATAGAAGCATACTTTTTCTTTGGTAGTATAGGCATTGAGTTCACCACCAAGAGATTCTAACCTGTTAATGATATGGAATGCCTTTCGTTTTTTTGTGCCTTTGAACGCCATATGTTCCCAAAAATGAACCAACCCTTCTTGCTCTTTTGATTCATCTCTACTTCCAATATTGAGAACAAAACCAGCGTGTACCAGTCTTGTATGCGGAACTTCAAGATGAATGATGCGGATTCCGTTTGGGAGTTCTTTGAGGTTATATAGCATTATTTTTGTTTGACCAACTAAAGTACAAAATTAAAATAGTTTTTGAGTTGTTTGACCTATAGAAAGGTTAAATGGTTGATTTTTATAAAAAACTGAACATTGATTTTTATTTTTGAACTGATTCCAGAAACTTTTAAAAAAACACCTTTTGGAGAGGATAGAGAAGATAGTAAAGGTATATTTGTATAAATTGAAATATTGAGATTTTCAAAGAAAAGTCTCGAAGTATACGTTGAAATAACGTGTGGATTAATTAAGGAAATTTAAATTGTAAAAATCAACTATAATGAAATACAGACCGCTTTCTAAGGAATTTTACATTAATAACCGTTCAAAACTAGCGGAAAAGCTTCCGTCAAATTCGATTGCGATTTTCAATTCCAACGACATCATGCCGACCAATGCAGACGGTACGATGAGGTTTAGGCAAAACAATGATATTTTTTATTTATCTGGGATAGATCAAGAAGAGTCTATATTGGTTGTATGTCCAGATTTCCCTAATCCTGACATGAGAGAGATTTTGTTCTTGAGGGAAACCAATGAGCATATCGCAATCTGGGAAGGTCACAAATACACCAAAGATGAAGCCTTTGAGACTTCTGGGATCACTAATATTCAATGGTTGTCGAATTTTGACCAAGTGCTCAATACACTGATGGCGCTAAGTGAATCTGTTTTTCTCAATTCTAATGAGCACCTAAGAGCGGATGTGCAGGTGGAAAGTAGAGATGCCCGGTTTATCAATCAGTGCAAGTCACGCTATCCTCTTCATACCTATAGGAGAGTAGCACCTATTATGCATCAGCTGCGTGCTATCAAAGCTCAAGAGGAAATCCAACAAATGCAGGTGGCTTGTGATATCACTGAGAAGGGTTTCAGAAGAATTCTGTCTTTTGTAAAGCCCGGTGTAACTGAGTATGAGATAGAGGCAGAATTTATCCATGAGTTTGTCCGCAATCGAAGTAAAGGCTTTGCTTATGAACCAATCATAGCCTCAGGAGCCAATGCTTGTGTGCTTCATTATATTGAGAACAAAGAGGCTTGTAAAGATGGCGATTTGATTTTGTTTGATGTCGGAGCAGAGTATGGGAATTATAATGCAGACATGTCCAGAACAATCCCCGTAAATGGAAAATTTACAAAAAGGCAGCGCTCAGTCTACGATGCAGTACTTCGGGTGCAGCGATCAGCGATGGAAATGCTTCGTCCTGGAGTAAATATCCAAGACTATCACAAAGAGGTAGGTTTGATCATGCAATCAGAGCTCGTGAATTTAGGCTTAATAGACCAGACAGATATCAAGAATCAAGACCCTAAGTGGCCAGCATATAAGAAATACTTTATGCATGGAACTTCCCACCACCTTGGTCTTGATGTTCATGATGTAGGTACCATGTATGAGCCTATCAGTAAGGGTATGGTGTTCACTGTGGAGCCTGGTATTTACATCCAAGAGGAAGGAATCGGTGTGAGGTTAGAAAATAACATTGTAATACTAGAAGACGGCTACTTTGATCTAATGCGAAATATTCCAATTGATGCGGAGGAGATTGAGGAATTGATGAGAGGGTGAGTTTTGAGGAGAGAAGCGAGAGACTAGAAGCGAGAGGCATATGTCATGTCCTGAAATAGCTTGACAAATTAAATCAAACTAAAATTGGGAAAAACATGACAAAAAGTGTTCGAGAGTTCAAGCGGTACAGTATTAGCTTCAAGAAGCAAGTAGTAGAGGAATTGGA
>NZ_JAKZGP010000008.1 GCF_022549775.1 Belliella filtrata
TTCAAATCCAACAATGGAGCTGAAAACTTCTGTGTTATAAGATCCGTCGTGGATACCCTGATCAAACGTTCGGGAAATATCTTAGAAAATCTAAATCATATAGCTAATTTACAACCTGAGTAGTTACCATCAATTTAATACCTCATTAATGCCCTTTAAAAATTATAACCAATAGATTTAATGTAAATAATAGGAACCCAAAGAGTCAATTGGTAGAAACATTCTGATAAATTTAATTTACGAAGGTAAACTGTTAACATTATGAAAAGGCCAATCTGTATCATACTCTTCACATTCGTCTTTTTTTGTATTGATTCAACTTACGCAATCAATCCAGAAAGGGAATATATACGAACACCAGCTACAGAGAATTGGAATTACCAACAACTTGATATTCAAACATCAGATGGCTTTTGTCTAAACTCATGGATTTATGAGGCAAATCCAGAAACTGACAAGAATACTGTGTTGATTTTGGCTTATCCAGATGCTGGAAATATGTCTTACTTTGTTTATCATTCTATAATTCTGGCACATGCTGGCTATACAGTAGTCACGTTTGATTACAGAGGATTTGGGGAAAGTCAAGATTTCGAAATCCGTAAGGAGTTGCTTTATTATAACGAGTTTGCTTTAGACCTAGAAGCTGTTATAGCACTGTTTCAAAGAGATTTGCAAATAATAAACTTGGAGTTTGGGGAATGTCGATGGGTACGATAGTATCAGTAATGGCCTTTCCCCATATAAAAAATCAAGTCGATTTTATTATTGGAGATAGTTTCGTTACCGATCCAGCGGAGATTGTGGACTATTACAAAGTTCAAGGTAAAGAAATTCTGCTTCCTAGAGGTAACCAGACTTTTCGATCAGCCTTAGAATCTATTGATTGTCCCATTTTGATTTTGGCAGCAAAGGACGATGCAATTACTACCTATTCGTCAGCTATGGAGATGAAGGAGAAGCTTGGTGAAAACTGTCAAGTCGTTTTATATGAAGGAGGTCACCTGACTGGGTTTCAGGTAAATTATGAAAGCAAGGGTTTTGGTGGGTGGTTTTTGATTCAGGTAGAGGGGTTTTTGGTAACTTTTGAAAATGGCTGAAAGGAGAACCATCTCTTTATAAAGTCAATATTTTTGCTTATAATACAGTGTAGCAAAAGGAGGGAAGCTTGTGGCTTACAGGTTAAATGAAGACCATCTCCTAAAGGGGGAAAATCTTCTTTATGTTTAATATTTTCAACCTTAAAATTTGAATTAGCCAATACCTAACTCATTCTAAACCATGACCAACCTCAATAAAAAAGACAAATACCTCGGCTGCATATTAGGAGGGCTATTGGTGATGCTTTGGGTGCGCCAATCGAGTTTTTGAATTATGAATCTATCATCAGCAAGTATGGGGCTTCAGGAGTTCAGGATTATGTGGAGCATCCTGATGGAAAAGGAGAGTTTACCGATGATACTCAGATGTTGCTATTTACAGCGGAGGGATTGTTGAGAGCGCGGCATAGGGCTGAATTAAAAGGTATAGGTGGTGCACAAACTCAGATTACCCACCAATCTTATCTTAGGTGGCTGCATACTCAAGGTGTGGACGTGACTGAGTCTACCAAAGCATATGGATTCATGGAAGGTTGGCTAGTTCAGAGAAAGGAACTCTACAAAAGAAGAGACCCTGGAGCTACTTGCATTCATGCTTTGAAATCAAATAAGATGGGCTCTCTAGAAGTTTCAAACAATGATAGCAAAGGATGTGGGACAGTAATGAGAGTTGCTCCCGTGGGCTTGATTTTTAACCACAACAGGAAAATAGCTTTTGAAGAAGGAGTGAAAATTTCAGCCATTACGCATGGACATCCTTCTGGTTATTTGAGTGGAGGGCTATTGGCTTCTATCATCGCTGACCTATCACAAGGGTTGGATTTGAAAGCATCAATTTCAAATGGCCTTCGGATCCTCAAAAAGTGGAATGGACACGAGGAAGTTTATGATAAAGTTAGCAAAGCTAGATCTCTTCATAAGCAATACAAAAATAAAAATATCGATCAAGTAGCTATAAGTACAATTGGTGAAGGTTGGGTAGCAGAGGAGGCGCTTGCGATTGCTTTACTTTGTGCCTTACACTATCCAAACAACTTCAAAAGTGCCGTACTTACATCAATCAATCATGGAGGAGATTCGGATAGTACTGGTGCTATCACGGGTAATATCGTGGGGCTTATGGTTGGTCAGGAGCAAATACCACATGACTGGCAAGATAAGTTGATGCACAAAGATATTGTGGAAGAAATTGGGATTGACCTTAACGTAGGTTGTAAAAGTAACTATAGCTATGATGATTAGGAGTGGCATGGGAAGTATCCAGGATATTGAAAAATCCATATTTCATTTTTTAGGCGTGGTATTTTGAGTTTAGTGCTATTTTTTAATGTGTGAACTTGAGAATTTGGATAGTTTATCACATTTTCTAATCAAATTAAACCCATATTCACAAGTTTGGCTACTCAAAACGAACCAATATCTACATTATCAGCACTTTTCGAGCGTATTAATTTGAAGTGAAAATTGTTACTCATATATTTAAAGATAATTTAACATGGATTTACATCAAGCTTAGCGTTTTAATTTGGAAAAGGATTACTATATAGAGTCAAATGTTTGGAATAGATTTTTGAAAGGAGATCAAGATGCATTCAAAAAAATATACCTTGACCATGTTGATAGCTTGGTAATGTATGGCTTGCTTTTTTGCAAAGACAAGTTCAAAGTAGAAGATGCTATTCATGATGTGTTTGTCGAGTTGCATGCCAGAAGAGCTAACTTATCTGAAAATATCAATATCAAATTTTATCTTTTCGCTTGTCTCAGAAGACAGTTGAAATCAATCCTTAATAGTAATGCAATCTTAGATTTCAAGGATACAAATTGCAAGAGCTTTGAAATCGAGGATCTTCAATTTGACCCGCTGATCCACAATGAGGAGCAAAAGATCATGGTTTTCAAGCTTGCAGAAGCTATTAACCAATTGAGTAGAAAGAAAAAGGAAATTATCTACCTTCATTATATTCAAGACCTGTCCTATGCTGACATCAGTATTTTGCTAGGAATTTCTCTTACTTCATGTCGTACCCTAATGTACAGAGCTATCAAAGATATCCGGTCCAACTTTGAATCTGATACGGTTGTTTCAGAGAATATTGATTTCAGGTTATTGAAAAGTGGAATACAACTGAGCCTTTTCATAGCTGCTCTTTTGAATTAAGCTTATTTCACATTTGAGATAAACCGCCAACTGTGCTTTCATGATTATTCAAAGGCGCTTTTTAATTGATTTTAACTTGCAGGTTTCCAGGTTTTTATAACATATTTTTGAATTTCATAAGATTTTTTGTCTATGCAAGGGTATAAATTCCCTCTATATAAGTGAAGCCTTACTATATCGCTTCCAGGGATATCTCAGCAAAATGACAGAAAATAAGGATCAGGAAAACAGCAAAAATTTCAAAGACCAATTTGGTAAATTTTTGACTAAGGCTTTTAGGATTTCTACTGGAGGGACAATTTCTTCAGAGAAGAAAGAGCTCCTTTTTGAAAGAATCATTGACTCTACAAATCAACGAAAAGATGATGCCAGAAAACTTTCAGCCATTTGGCTAAAGTATGCGGCGGTATTTATAGGCCTTTTATTGGTCGCAGGAAGCACTTATTTTAGTTTGTATCCACCGTCAGATGGGTTGAATTTTTCTAGGATGCTAGGAGAGTTGAACCTAGAGGATTTTGACCAAGCCCAGCTTATTATCAATGATGAAGAGTCCATTTTGCTCGAAGGAGAGGCATCTGTGATTGATTATCAAAATGCAGCTGTGGTAGTCAATGAAAAGGAAGCGACGTCTTCCAAACTGGGAGAGTACAACACCTTGATTATTCCTTATGGGAAAAGATCGCAAGTTTCACTTCCTGATGGTAGCAAGGTTTACCTGAATTCAGGTTCAAAGATGGTTTATCCGACAGCTTTTGCTAGCAATCGACATATCTACTTGGAAGGGGAGGCATACTTTGAGGTGTTCAAGGATGAGGCCAATCCATTTACTGTGAAGACTAAGGATCTCAACTACCGAGTTCTTGGGACATCCTTCAATGTGAATGCTTATGACAACAATGACTTTTCCATGGCGGTATTGGTCACCGGTAGTATAGAGGTGAAGCCCGAAAGGGCATCATTTTTCAAATCGGATAAAAAAATACTTAAACCCAATCAGCAACTGAATTGGAGCAAGGATGAAAAGACTTTTGAGGTCAATGAAGTAAATGTAGAACCATATGTGAGTTGGAAAGATGGCTATTTGATTTTTGAAGAGCAATCCATAAAAGAAATCAGCAAGAGACTTGAGAAACTTTATAATGTAGAGATTTTGATCAAGAGTAAATTACTAGAAAAAGAAACCTTCACTGGAAGGTTGGATTTGAAAACAGACATTGAGCAAGTTCTTGGGACTATCGCTTCTACGTCTGGCGTATCTATATCTAAAAAAGGAAGGAGGTATGAGTTCACCAAGGGAATTTAAGATTTAAAAAAAAATCGGAAAGTGCTGCAACACCTTCCGACCAATGCACTACCCCTGCAAGGGTAGCTTTAATTAATGTAACACATCAATATTACAAAGTTATGAAAAAAAAGTTTTCAACAGGTATTCCCATACCCTCTGGGAAATACTATCTCAAATTGATTTTGTGTATGAAACTGATTACTGGATTATTGCTCTTTGGAATGATGAATGTATCCGCCCACACATTCTCACAAAGCAAGCTGGTAAGTATGGAGCTCAACCAAGCTAGTCTCAAAGAGTTTTTTGACAACGTACAGAATCAAACAGAGTACCTATTCTTCTATCAGGATAAGTTGATCAAGTCAAATCAAGGCAGTAGCATTACAATGCATGTCAAGGATAAGCCTCTAGATCAGGTGCTTACTGAGGTATTGGGGGCTCGAAATTTGGCCTATCAAATATCGGGAAGGCAAATAGCTGTAGTCTCCTCAAAGAAACCGACTTCAAGCACTTTTTCTCCAATCAATAAAATCGAAATCGATGATAGGAGAATAAGTGGTACTGTCACTGATGAAAGTGGTGAGCCACTTCCTGGCGTTTCTATTTTGATAAGAGGTACATCCAAAGGGACTACTACAGACCTAGATGGGAAGTTTAGCATAGAAGTCTCTGATAATGCCACATTGATATTTCAATTTCTGGGCTTTAGAAGAGAGGAAGTTGTTGTAGGAAACAGGTCAGAGCTATCCATTTCCCTCAAGTCAGAGGTATCAAATCTGAATGAGTTTGTGGTCACTGGATACGTAGTGCAAGAAAAGCGAGCAGTTACAGGTTCCATGTCTTCTGTAAGTGGTTCTGATATAGAAAATTTACCTGTTGGATCATTTGACAAAGCGCTTCAAGGTAGAGCAGCTGGTGTTTTGGTTCAATCATCTTCTGGTGTCCCTGGAGGTCAAGTGAATATTAACATCAGGGGACAAGGGTCTATTACGGCTGGAAATCAACCATTGTACATCGTAGATGGAGTACAGCTCAACAGTGAAAGTGTAAGTACCAACAGAACAGAGAACAACCCCTTGGCTTTTCTTAATCCAAACGATATTGAGTCCATGGAGATTTTGAAAGATGCAGCAGCAGCATCAATCTATGGTGCTCAAGCAGCAAATGGTGTAGTCCTTATCACCACTAAAAAAGGTAAGTCTGGTAAAACAAGGTTCAATTTAAACTACTACAAAGGGATTACTGAACCAATGCCTAAAATGCAGATGATGAATTCCCAGCAATTCATAGATGCAAGGATGGAGGCTATGTCAAACAGATTCCCAACAAGGACTCCAGAGACAATCAGAACGGGTGTACTGAATGATCTCAGGCTACCAACTGATCTCACAGACGCTCAAATTGCAGCATTGCCGACTTATGATTGGCAAGATATAGGATTCAGAACGGGTGTAGTGGATAACCTTGACTTGACAGCCTCTGGGGGAAATGATAAAACTACCTTTATCATGTCCGGATCATACAATAATCATATCGGAAATGTGGTGGCAATAGATTTTCAAAGAGCCACAGCAAGACTGGGTGTGACCCACAAAGCCAATGAGAGGTTGACATTTGAAATGAATACTAACTTGAGCTCTATCGTACAAAATGGTAATGATGGGGTAGGTACCACAGGGCTTTTTGCAGCACCACAGTTTGCTTCACCGATGATAGTGCCTACAGAGCCATTTAGACTAGAGGATGGTTCATGGAATGCGCCATTGGGAGGATTACCTGGTACCATGAGGTACAATCCTGTCCAAACTGCCGAATACAATACTGCTAGATCAAGACAAAGATCA
Source organism: Belliella filtrata (assembly GCF_022549775.1). Lineage (GTDB taxonomy): Bacteria > Bacteroidota > Bacteroidia > Cytophagales > Cyclobacteriaceae > Belliella > Belliella filtrata. The sequence continues at coordinate 6,391 of NZ_JAKZGP010000008.1, forward strand.
GTGATAGGGAATTTTACAGCTAGATATAAGATTACTGATGACTTAGAGTTCAAATCCTTTTATGGATTGGATTACAGAATCATTTCGTCAGAGTTTTACATTGACCCAAGGACAGAGGGTGGTTTTGGACGACAAGGTTTTCTTCAAATCGAGACCATGCAAAACACAAACTTTATCACAAACCAAACATTGAACTATAATAAAAAGCTGAATGATAAAAGTAGACTAACAGCCCTAGTTGGTGCAGAATATAGAAGTGATCAAAGAGAAAGAGAAGGAAGTACCGCAGAGGGATTTCCAACGCATCAGTTTAGAAGAATGTCTTCTGCCTCTACACCACTTACTGTATTCGGTACATGGACAGGTTTCAAAAGATTTGGAGTATTTGGTCAGACCAATTTTGAATATGATAGAAAATTCTTTGCTAGCGCCATTCTAAGATATGATGGATCTAGTAGGTTTGGTGCGGACAATCAGTTCGGCCTCTTCCCAGCACTTTCTGTGGGTTGGGATTTCTCTCAGGAGAGTTTCCTTGTAAATTCCCGAAACGTTGATCAGCTGAAGCTTAGATTCGGGTATGGCCAGACAGGAAATGACCAAATTGGTAATTTTGCCGCTAGAGGATTGTATGGAGGTGCTGGTAACTATGCAGGCAATCCAGGTATACAGCCTGGGGGAATTGCCAATGTTGACCTCGGATGGGAAAGAAACATTACATACAATCTTGGTATTGACTACTCTTTCTTCGAGAGCAGACTCTATGGTGCTGTTGAAGTTTTTCATAGAACGAGCAAAGACTTGCTGCTTGGTCAGCCATTACCATGGATTTCTGGATATGGAAATATCACAAGCAATATCGGTGAAGTCGTCAACAAGGGTATCGAAATAGAAATAGCTGCTGATGTGATCAGAAACAAAGATTTTTTATGGAGAAGTAGCTTTAATATCACCTTCTTGGATAATGAAGTAACGAGGTTGTTTGATGACTTGGACGTGCTTCCTGGTAATCAGTCCGTGCGAGTTGGTTATCCTTTGCGAACCAATTTTGAAGCTGCTTATGCTGGTGTCAATTCCGCTACTGGTAGACCGATGTGGTATGATGCCAATGGAGATATTACTTACAATCCATTAAATCCGGGAGATTATCAGATTTTCGGTAGTGAGTTGTCCAATTATTTCGGAGGATGGTCCAATTCATTCACATACAAAAACCTATCGCTTGATGTATTCTTCACTTACGATATGGGAAGAGAGTATTACAACAATGCAAATGTGGGGTGGTACAGAAATGGATTTGGTATTAGGAATGCCTTGGAAAGTGTATACTTAGAAAGGTGGACAGAGCCAGGTCAAATCACACCACACCCTAGACCATTTGAAGGAGGTGCCGAAACCAATGGAGCATCTTACATCAGAACATCAAGTAGATTTTTGGAAGATGCTTCATTTATCAGGTTGAAGCAAGTTACACTTGGATATGATTTCAGTCCGCGTCTTGTAAACAAGCTTAAGTTAACCAATGCAAGAATTTATGCCCAGGCAGTGAATCTATTGACTTGGACTGCATGGACTGGCTATGATCCAGAGTTTTACTTAGATGGAAGTGATTTTACTAGCAATCAGGGTGTTGTCCCTCAGACTAGAAATTACACGATAGGGATACAGATTGGATTTTAAAAAATGGACATCATGAAAAAATTAAATACATACCTGGTTTTGTTTCTATTGATCACTTTTGCTGCATGTGAAAGTTTTGTAGAAACAAACCCTCAACAAAGTATAGATGCAGATGAAGCCTTGACTAGCCCAGAGGCAGTAAGGGCTGCGACAAATTCCGTCTTTTCAAGACTGCGAGCTATCAGCCAATACGGAAGGGATATGATCGCCATACCTGAAGTGTTGACAGACAATTCAATTCAGGCTGGAACAGGAATCAGACTTACAGGTGAAGCCAATAACCAACCAGGAGCTCATATCAACAATTGGCAAAATTCTTACTATGCTATTAACGAGGCCAATTTAGTACTAAGAGCACTGGAAGAAAATGAATTTTCAGTAGATTTCAGAAATGAAATTGAAGGTCAAATCCGATTTTTGCTAGGATTGTATTATCACAACTTAGCGCGTGTTTATGCCTACGATCCTACGGCTATCATTCCTGAAAATGACCGTGGTGGAGTCCCCTTATTGATGACTGGGATAAGAAATGTGAACGAAATAGTCCTAGCTGGAAGAGCTCCTATCAGCGAAGTATATGAGTATATCTATGAGAATCTCGAAATGGCTTATGCTTTACTTGAGGGAGCGAATACCCAGACACCTCATTATGCCTCACATGGAGCTGCTGCCGCACTTCTTTCAAGAGTAGCATTGTATAATGGTGACTATCAAAAAGTAATCACAGAAGCTGATAAGGCACTTGCTTCTGGTGTAGGGACATTTGTTACAGGAGACAATTACTTCTCATCATGGAGACAAGAGGTTCACCCTGAATCAGTCTTTGAAGTGGTATTCATGACCAATGAAAATCTTGGACAAAATGAATCACTTAGGGCCACATTTACCACGAGATTCAATGATCAGACCACAACGGCTACCTCTCAAGGTCTTGCTGTATTCAGTCCAGAATTGCTAGATCTCTATGCTGAAGAGGATGTAAGAAGATCGATTATTTATAGAGGACTAGGAATGAACAGCGGCGTCTTTGAGACTACCAAGTTCTTTAGCCGAGGTGGTATCAACAACTTAGACAATGTACCGGTAATTCGTGTTTCTGAACTTTATTTGAACAAAGCCGAAGCACATGCGAGGTTAGGGCAAACAGAAGAAGCAAATGAAAACTTGAATATCATCAGGCAAAGAGCCGGATTACAAGAGGTAGCGCTTGAAGGTGATGATTTGATTGAAGAAATCTTGACTCAAAGAAGGCTTGAGTTTTCATTTGAAGGCCATAGATCTTTTGATTTGAAAAGACTTGGACTTGATATCGTCAAGGAGTTTGGAACCATACCTTTCGAAGATTTTAGAACACTGGCTAGAATTCCTATCAGAGAAGTTGATATCAATCCGAACCTAGAACAAAATCCTGGCTATTAACCCTAAAACAGATACAAAAATGAAAAATTTCAAATATATCATTTTCCTGATCTTATGTAGCCTTACAACTACAGCTTGCTTCGAAGTTTACGAAGAGAGGTATTCCTTTACAGATAAATTGGTTGAGTTTCAAAATGCTGTAGTCACGAATAATGCTACAGGAAGAAACTATCCCTTGATTAATCAGCGAACAGTGGGCACAGTAAGCTATCAAGTTAACTTGATCGGTGGCCATATGGCTCAAGATCAAGAGATCAGTTACCGTATTTTGGAAGAAGAAAGTAATGCCGAGAGTGGTGTCCACTACAGCATTGCCAATGCGGGAACATTTACCATTCCAGCCAACTCAAGTTTTGGATACATCGAAGTTGAGCGGTTGGCTTTTGAAAGACCTGGCTCTACCAATTTTATCCTAGTGCTAGAATTAGAAGGGAATGAAAATGTGGCACCAAGCAATAACCACATGAGAATCGGAATATCTCTATAATCTCAATTCAAGGCTGTCCCATACATGTATAATCACATGTTCAACATTTAGACGTACTGCAGGTCTTGTTTTCTATAGTTTTGACCGTTTGTAAGCTATTGAAAGTAAAAACACCTGTATTTGAACTGTGCTGAATGATTTGGAAATCAACTCAAAATATGGAGGCAGCCTTGATTTTAACCTTACTTAATTTATGAAACCTGTATCTTACTTTATCCTATTAGCCTTAACAGTTTCTGCCCATTTTCAGATATATGCCCAAGAAAAAGAAATGTCCAAAAGCTTAGAAAGCTTTACTCAAATGGGTTGGTCTGAGCATGATAAGCACTTGATCGATAGCATGGCCAATACCATGGATAGAATCAATAGCTTAATTATAGTCAAGAATGATACCATGGTTTATGAGAGTTACTTCAATGGCTTTGATCCAAATACAGACTACAGCAATATCAAATCAGGATCAAAAAGTATCCTAAATATCCTTGTCGGTATCGCAGTACAAGAAGGATATATCAAGTCTATCGACCAGACAGTATATGATTTTCTTCCAGAATACTTCAAAGAAGAAATGGATCCTCGAAAAAAGCAAATTTCGATTCGCCATTTGATGACCATGCAATCAGGTCTTGAACCCACTAGCTTGGACAAGTATTCCGCATGGGTTTCAAGTGAAGATTGGGTAGCCTATGCGCTTGAGTTACCACTAGAGGAAGACCCAGGGACTTTGTATGGTTACAGTACTGGAGACACTCATCTTTTAGGAGTGGTTTTGGCAAAAGCCGTGGGGACTTCAGCTTTGGAGTTTGCTCAAAAGCACCTTTTTTCTCCTATGGATATCCATGTGGATCAATGGACTGCAGATCCGATGGGGTATCATGAAGGCGGAAATAATATCTTCATCAAACCTGCTGACTATGCTAAAATTGGTGTAATGATCAAGCATGGAGGAAAATACCTTGACAAGCAAATTATCAACAAAGAATGGCTTGATGATAGTGTTAACTTTAAAGTGACTCCGCAAGGGATTTCTAGGCCATTTCCTATTGATGGCTATGGTTATTTGTGGTGGTTGATAGAGGCTTCTGGATACAAGACTTACTGTGGGATTGGCTTTGGTGGTCAATATATGATGACAATTCCAGAGCTTGACATGATCATTGTCTTAACTTCCAAATACAGGGGAAGTGCACCTTCACAGCATTTTACAGATATCGCTACTTTGATCAATGAATTCATTTTAGCACCATACACGAAATAGAAGTGAGATGAAAAAAAATATATCCCATTTAAAATACACTATTCCATTTGTAATTTCCCTTTCTTTCGGGTGTGGTGAAATTCAAAAGAGCCATAATCAAGAGCTTGAGGAGGTTTCGGCTATTGAGCATGCCATTCTTTCTGATAGAGAGAGTTTTTATTATATCGACACAGAGGCATATCAGATTGATGCAGACCTTCCGATAGGTTTTTTTGATTCAGGTACTGGAGGCCTTACCATTCTAAACTCAGTGATGGAATCTGACAAGTTTCACAATCAATCACATGAGCTGGATGCAGACGGAATTCTAGATTTTGAAAGTGAAAAATTCATTTACCTCGCAGATCAAGCAAATATGCCATATGGTAATTATTATGCTGCAAACAATTCCGAATTGTTGCTCGAGCACATTATCAAAGATGCTCAATTTCTTTTGGCCAAGAAATTCTACGTAGAGCAAAAAGCTGACGAGGTCAAGCAATCCAAAGAGCCTATCAAAGCCATGGTGATCGCTTGCAACACAGCCACTGCCTATGGAAAGGAATCTTTGGTAGATTTCATGCAAAAGGCCAATATACCGCTTAAAGTGATCGGTGTAATAGATGCAGGAGCAAAAGGCGCTTTGGAGAAATTTGAAGAAAATGAAGATGGGTCTATTGCGGTTTTTGCTACCGTGGGAACTATCGCGTCTAAAGGCTATGAAAACACGATCATGAAATACAAAGAAGAGATGGGCGTTCAGGGAGATATCCAAGTTTTCAATCAAGGTGGGCATGGTCTTGCAGAAGCTGTAGATCAAGAAGCTGACTACATTTCTTCAACATCTCAAAATCCCCGTGGCAATTACAGAGGACCAAGCCTTGAGCACCCTGATTTCCCTATACATAAAACACTTCTTGATGTGTACAATTTCGATTTTGATCATGGGAAAATGCTTTGTGACAATTCGAACATTGATGATTGCGATATCATGCAAATCAATAGTACAGAGAATTATGTGAGATATCATCTAGTCAGTATGATGGAGAAGATAAAGTCAAGTCAAAACCCACAGCCGCTGAAAGTGATTTTACTTGGTTGTACACACTACCCATATCTACAAAGTGAGATGAGGAAAGTTATAGCTGAACTTTATGATTTCAAAGATGCAGATGGGTACAGGTACAGAGACTTGATGGACGAAGATATCCAGATGGTGGATCCAGCAGACAATGTAGCCATAGAGCTTTATCAATTTTTAGCAGATAATGACCTGCTGAGCAAAAAGGGTGATTTTTCAAAAAGTGAATTTTACATCAGTGTTCCCAATTTGGACAACCCAAATGTAAAAGTTGAAAATAGCTTGAACTTTACATATGAATACAAGTATGGCAGAATCGCTGAGGAGATTCAGGAGTATGTTAAGGTGGTTCCATTTTCCAAGGAAAATATTGCAGAAGATACATACCAGAGACTTGAACAATCTGTGCCTACAGTATTTCAGGCAATTAGAAGTTTTCATCAAAAGAATGAGAAGTTAGTAGACCTATCACCAGCCAGCATGTTGCCATGAAAATTATCTTTAAATCAACTCTGCTTATAATATTGGTTTGTTGCTTAAGCCAAGTGGCTACATGTCAGCAGACCACCTATTACATCCATGGAGCGGAAGTATATGATGGAAAGCAAACATCATCTCGCAAATTAAATGTTCTTGTTTCAGGTGATCGTATCCTCAAGCTTGATACCTCACAGATTTCTCTAGAAGGGTATCATGATCTGGTAAAAATCAATGCAAAAGGCTTGGTCTTAGCTCCAGGCTTCATTGACCCCCATACACATTTGGAATCTGATCTCTCCCATGCTGAAAGGAAAAGTAACCTCTCAGCACTTTATCAAGGAGTGACTACAGTAATCGCTGGAAATGATGGTGGAAGTCCGTTTCCCATAGAGAGGAGTTTTCGTCAATGGTCCGAAAACGGTATAGGTACAAATGTAGCATTATTTGTCGGGCATGGAACTGTACGTAGGCTGGTATTGGGAGCAAAAGATGTACAGCCTACAGATGATGAATTGCAACGCATGAAGGACATGGTCTCTCAGGCGATGGAAGAAGGTGCTATTGGTTTGAGTACTGGACTTTTCTATGCACCAGGGAGTTATGCCGAGACAGATGAGGTCGTAGCACTTGCAACAGTAGCAGCCTCTTTTGGAGGAGTTTATGACACCCATATCAGGGATGAGAGTTCTTATTCTATAGGATTGATCGAATCCATAAAAGAAACCTTAGAAATTGGCAGAAGAACTGGTATTCCCCTTCATTTTTCTCATATCAAAGCCTTAGGTGCTGATGTGTGGGGACTGAGTGATGAAGTGATTCAAATGATAGAAAATGCAAAGGCTGACGGACTTGAAATTACAGCCAATCAATACCCTTATATAGCATCACGAACAAGCATGATAGCAGCATTGATACCAAGATGGGCAGAGGATGGTGGGTATGACGCATTAGTAGATAGGCTTAAGGATGAGGAGCTACATCAACGGATACTGGTGGAAGTGAAAGAAAATATCCGAAGACGTGGTGGCGCTTCATCTCTCATTGTGAGTGCAGAAGATTTGACGGATTACCATGATCTATCACTAGAGGCACTCAGCGAGAAGCTCAGTCTTCCAGCAGAGGGGATTGTAGTGAAAATTTTGAAAGAAGCTGGAGGTGTTCGGGTCGTTTCATTCAATATGAAAGAGGAAGATTTGATACATTTTATGAAGCAAGACTGGGTTTTCACAGGTTCAGATGGTGTCGTAGGGCATCCCAGGAAATTCGGTTCATACGCAAGGAAGATCCAAAAGTATGTATTTGAAGATCAAGTATTATCATTAGGAGAAATGATAAAGAAAAGTTCTTTTGATATTGCATATCATCTTGGAATACCTGAAAGAGGAGAGATCAAAGAAGGTTATTATGCTGACTTAATCCTTTTTGATCCTATTAAAGTCAAAGAAAATGCGACTTTCCAGAATCCAACAGCTTTCAGCGAAGGGATGACGTTCGTTTTTGTAAATGGACAAGTTGCGATAGAAAATGGAGCATATACTGGAGCGCTTGCGGGTACACCTATTAGGAAATAGTATGTTAAATACCTGCTTATTGGTTGTTTTATCTAAATTATAGGGGATACATGGACCTCATTTTAACAAATTATAGGACACAATTTTAATTGAAATTTTATGCAAAAATCTAAAAAAACCTACTTCATGTTTTTGTGGTCGTTTTTACTTTTATTGACACTTTCATGTGACAACGAGGAGAAAATCAGCCTAATCGAAGGCAAAACAGCAATTGCTGAAAAGGCAATGGTTGTAACAGCTCACCCAGAAGCATCCAAAGTGGGCGCGAAGGTTTTGGCTGATGGCGGCAATGCCATAGATGCTATGGTTGCGACTCATTTTGCATTGGCTGTAGTATATCCTTCAGCTGGAAATATTGGTGGAGGTGGTTTTATGGTCTATAGGGATAAGGATGGGAACGTCAGTACCTTAGATTTCAGAGAAAAAGCATCTTTCGCTGCTTCAGAGACTATGTATCAAGATGATCAGGGGAATGTAGATGTCAACGCAAGTCTATATGGGGTGACTTCAGCCGGAGTGCCAGGCTCAGTTGCAGGGATGTTTGAAGCCCATAAGAAATTTGGGACCATAGACATGTCACTTCTCATACAACCAGCCATAGACCTGGCCAAAGATGGCTTTAAAATCACCGCTCAGCAGGCAAGAAACTACAATAGCCTAAGAAAGGAGTTTGTGGAGAATAACAGATTTCCAGAAAAGGTAGCTTTGATCAAAGAAGGGGAATGGAAGGAAGGAGATCTCTTGGTTCAAGCTGAGCTTGCAAAGACCTTATCAAGGATACAAAATGATGGCGTTAAAGGATTTTATGAAGGAGTCACCGCTGACTTGATCGTTGAAGAGATGGATGCTGGGGCTGGGATCATGACGCATGAAGATCTCAAAAGTTATAAGGCTCAATGGAGAGAGCCAATTGTTGGGGAATACAAGGGGTACAAAGTTATTGGAATGGGACCTCCAAGCAGTGGAGGTGTAGCACTGATGCAGTTGCTAGGTATAGCTTCCCATTTTGATCTCAAGAACTCTGGACATCAAACGGCAGAGACGATACACTTGATGACTGAAATGGAAAGAAGGGTATATGCGGATAGGGCAGCACATTTGGGAGACCCTGATTTTTGGGATGTTCCAGTAGCGGAACTTTTGAATGGTTCATATTTATCTGCAAGGGCAGATCAAATTGATCCTTCTATTGCGAGCAAAAGTGAAGAGGTGAAAGCTCTTGAAATCAATGTTGTAGAAAGTGAGGAGACAACACATTATAGCATAATTGACCAGTTCGGAAATGCTGTATCACTCACCACAACAATCAATTCTGCTTATGGATCGAAGACCTTTGTAAGCGGAGCTGGTTTTCTTTTGAATAATGAAATGGATGATTTCAGTGTGAAACCAGGCCATCCAAATAAATACGGGCTTCTTGGTGGAGCCGCCAATGCAATAGCACCAAATAAGAGAATGCTTAGTGCCATGACACCTACAATCATAGAAAAGGACGGCATGCTAAAGATGGTTGTCGGAACCCCAGGTGGTTCAACAATCATCACAAGTGTGTTTCAAGTAATTCTAAATGTGCTTGAGCATGATATGTCCATGACTGATGCTGTAGCAAAAAGGAGATTTCATCATCAGTGGTATCCTGAGGATATTCAGCTTGAGAAAGATGCTATCACTGAAGACGTCAGGAATCAATTGGCTAAAATGGGGCATAGGTTTATTGACAGGGGGAACATTGGTAGAGTAGATGCCATCTTGATTCAAAAGGATGGGAAGCTGGAAGGTGCTGGAGATCCTCGTGGAGATGATTATGCTGTAGGCTATTAATGTAGATTGATATATACTTATAGTATTTATCATAAAAAAAGTACTCTTTAACCCTCAAGGCTATTTAAGTCTTGAGGGTTTTACTTTTTTATGGAGATTTTTTTGCACTATCTGGTTTAGCTTTACGCCTATTTTCAAGCATACAATTCCGCCTTTATCTTATAGAATTGAGAATATAATGTTACTTTTGGTCAATAAGATTTAGATGATTTCGATCAAAAGTTTAACTCCAAAAGAAAATTGTAATGAAAAAGGGATTATTTATCATTGTGTTTTTCATGATGTTCGGAAATTTGTTTGCACAGGAGCAAGGAGAAGTAAGGTTGATGGCAGGAGGGGATTACAGGCTGACAATCAAAGAGGTAGGGACCTTTGTCGGAGGAGAGTATTTTTTTGCAGACAAATTTTCCGTAGCGCCTACATTTACAGTATGGTTTCCTGAAGTAGGCAATTCTCTAAATCTCAACATGGACTTGAAATATTACCTCACAGAAGGAGTCTCTCAAGTCTATCTTTTGGCAGGTTATAGCAATTATTGGATCAATCTTCAACCAGGTAATCCAGGAGTAAATCAACAAAGATCTGGAGCTAACTTTGGAGCAGGTGCATTTATCAAGGCAACGGAGCAGTTTGGATTTATTACTGAGTTTAAAATGCAAAGTCAGAACTCACGGTGGCCAGTCCTCAGAGTGGGAGCTGTATACAGACTGCCCTAAAATCTTGTATAATAGGATATAAATCGGATCAAACTTAATCAATCTCTTGATGGAGTTTTGATCCTATAAAGGGAAAATCGTGAGGCTGTTTTGATAAAAGGATGCTGAAATCAGATTAAAGTATAATTTCACCTTACTTTTTACTGAATTCAAAAAGTTTTCTTTTTTCTTCTTTGCTCAAAGCCTCATAGCCTCTTTCTGCGATTTTGTCAAGGATATCATCTATTTCTTCCTGTGTGGCATCTGTGGTTGATGAATATGAAGAGGTAGCGCTACTTTTAGAACTTGTGGAGTAGTTACTGTTTTGAGTTTCTTTGGTGTACTTCTTTTTATAAGTCACTTTGATTTTTCTTTTTGGAGAAAGTAGCGATTCAAAAAACTGCCCAATCGCTTGTATTGGTTTTCCCCAATCGTTTCCTTTTCTTAGTTGATACACATACCAAAATCCCATAGCTGCACCACCAAGGTGGGCCAATTCTCCACCTGCATTGTTTCCCGCTGAGTTGGCAAATGCTATGAACACATAGAAGATAGCAATATATTTGATTTTTACAGGGCCAAGTAGTAACAAATGAAATGTAGTGTTAGGTGATAATGTAGCTGCTGCTACCACAATGGCATACACCCCAGCACTAGCTCCAAGCATCTTTGCTGCAGGCAAAACTTCTGCAAACATTGGAGATACATTATACATCAAGACATAGAGTAGTGCACCAGATATACCGCCCAAAATATAGATATTTGCCAGTTTTCTGCTTCCTAAATATTCCATCAATAACAATCCAAACCAATACAGAAAAAGCATATTGAAGAGAATATGAAAGATGCCTTCATGCAAGAACATGTAGGTCAAAATAGTCCATGGCTGCTGTATAAACTGCCCAAGGTCGGCAGGCATCATCAGGTAGGAGAGCAGTGTCCTGTAAACATTCTCTGCGCCTGAAAAGCTAAGAACAATCCTAAAGACCAAAACAGCAAAAAATACAAGCAAGTTGATAGCAATCAGCTTGTATAGGCTATTGTTATTATAGCGAAATGCATTTTTTAAATTGTCCCAAAATCCTCCGTACATACCTAGGCTCTTTTAATAAAAGTTCTTCCGATTTCTTTTCCAATAATATACTAAAATACCACCAACAATCAATCCGCTCAAATGTGCAAAATGGGCTACATTGTCTGAAGGATTGTTGTTAAATATATTATAAACTGTATATAGTCCATAGAAAAGGACTAAGTATTTCGCCTTCACTGGCATTGGGGGGAATAGCAAGAGCAGTTCGGTGTTGGGGAAAAACATTGCAAATGCAATCAAAATCCCAAACAAGGCTCCTGAAGCTCCCACCATTGGAATATTGATTTGAATATCCCTGATTCCATTATAGTTTTCTTTTGCCCTTTGAATGAGACTTTTGCTCTCTGGGTTTTTGCTATATTCATCAATGAAATCATACACACCAGATTTGAAAAGGTGTCTATTGTCTTTGACGAAGTCGTTGAAAGTGTCAGGGCTAGGATTAGCATAGAAGGCCTCGATTTCTTGGTCAAGCTGATGAATCTTGTAAGCATTATAGCCAGAGTATAATAGTCCACTTCCTACACCACATACCATCCAGAGTATAAGTAGCTTCTTTGGCCCCAAAAACTGCTCAAGCAGTGGCCCGAATATAAACAGACCAAACATGTTGCTAAAGAGATGCCAAAAGTTGGCATGCATAAACATGTAAGTGACAAACTGAGTAGGTAGAAATGATGCACTTTCTACATAGTATAGCGCAAAAATTTTCTCCAAACCAGGCATGAAATAACTGGCAATGACAAATACGCCAATGTTTATCAGCAAAAGGTTTTTGACTACTGGTGTAAGATTTCTGAACATTTTATCTTGCGAAAAAAGCGTGTATTTTATTTAAATCAAGTTTTACGAAGGTTTTGTTCCCCGAAAGCCCATAATTTGGATTTTGGCATGCAAATAATTGACCCACCAAAGTCTCCATTTCTGAAGGATCTAGCTTAGAGCCTTTTTTCAAGGATGATTTTTTAGCCAATGACCTGGCCAGGTTCTCTCGCTTGTCTAAGGATAGTTCTGATTTGAAATGCTTAAACTGCTCAAGCAATCCCTCAAACAAGGCCTTTTCATTTTGAGCTTGTACATTTGCTGGTACTCCTTGGATGAGAATGGTTTCTTTTCCGAATACTTCTATTACGAATCCCAGACTGAGGAGTTCTTCTTTGATGTCCATGACTAGCACAAAATCAGCGGGACTTAATTGTATATGTTGTGGAAACAGACATTGCTGAGAGGCTCCCGCTGAATTGTTCAGCTGCTTGATGTAGCGCTCATATAGAATTCTTTCGTGTGTCGCTTGTTGATCTAAGATCAAAACCCCAGATGACATTTGAGCAACTATGTAACTTTGTTCTACTTGAAATGTTGCTCCGGTGTTTTCTTGTTGCTCATGAAATACATTTGCTCCAGCTGATTGATCATTTGCTTTTGAGGAGAAAGTCAAGATATCAGTATCTTCCTCTTTCTTATTATCATTTCTATACTGATCTACAGATGACCCTGAAGGTTTTTCGTGTCCTTCAAAAAGTCTTTCCCACCCTGAAGTGGATTGCTTTTTGAAAGTAGAACTTTGAAATGACTTATAGGCATTTTCTTTGGAAAGATCATCTGGCTTGTAGCTGTTTTCTCGATCAACATCATCTTTGCGAGTTTGATCATTTTTCCAATTCTCATTGAAATTGACATCCATGCTGAAGTCTATGGTAGGGACCACCAGATGTGCACCCAAGGCTTGCTTTACTGCAGCCCTGATGACAGCATAGACAGTCCTTTCATCGTCGAATTTGATCTCGGTTTTTGTAGGATGTACATTGATGTCAATGTGAGTGGGGTCGATTTCTAAGAATAACACATAAAAAGGGTGCATGTCAGAAGGCATAAGCCCCTCATATGCATTCGCAACAGCATGATGCAAATAATTGCTTCTTATGTATCTATTGTTTACGAAAAAATATTGCTCACCCCTGGTTTTTCTAGCGGTATCTGGCTTACCGATGTAGCCTTGGATATTGAGATGTGGGGTGTTCTCTTGGCAGCTTACTAGATTGCTTTGATAGCTTTTGCCAAATACCCCAACGATTCTTTGACTTAGTTTGCCAGAAGTCAAACTGAAAAGCTCCATATCATTTTGATAAAATGAAAAAGCTATCCCTGGATAGGCAAGTGCTACCCTTTGGAATTCTTCCACCAAATGCTTCATTTCTACTGCATTGGATTTTAGGAAATTCCTTCGTGCTGGGACATTGAAAAACAAGTTCTTCACTGCAATTGAAGTACCTTCTGGGCAGGAGGTAGGTTCTTGTTTTTTGAACTCTGAGCCTTCTATTTGGATGAGGGTACCGAGCTCTTCACCTTGTTGTCTGGTTTTCATTTCAACCTGAGCCACAGCAGCGATGGAAGCCATGGCTTCTCCTCGGAAGCCGAAGGTTCTGATAGAAAACAAGTCCTCAGAAGTCCTGATTTTTGAAGTTGCATGACGTTCGAAACACATCCGCGCATCAGTCAATGACATGCCCTTTCCATTGTCAATGACTTGCATGAGTGCTTTCCCTGCGTCTTTGACGATTACTTGGATTTGAGTAGCCCCTGCATCTACAGCGTTTTCTAGCATTTCCTTCAGGGCTGAGGCAGGTCTTTGAACTACTTCTCCAGCGGCGATTTGATTGGCTATAGCGTCAGGTAGAAGCTGTATGATATCATTCATCTCCTGCTTCGCCCTTTCAATTTTAAGAATAAAGCCAACAAAACACCACCGCCTGCGACATAAAGAATCCCATATAGGACCAATGCGCCATAGTAGATATAGCCTATCATACTACCGATGAGTAAAATCAAGATAATCATTCGGAGCATTCCAGCTGAGGTCAGTACCGAGGAAGTTCGTCCTTTGATCGCTCCGCCTTGAGCAAAAGCTCCTCGGATAGATGATCCATAGTTTTGTCTGAAAGAATCAGTGACTTCTTCTTCAGATTGTATTTTGCCTTCGGCTTGTAGCTCCCTTTTGATGCGTTCAGTTCTTTGCTCTATTTCTTCTCGAATAGGGTCGTAATACCTTGGCTTGATGTCAAAGCTCATAGGTTTTGCTGTCTTAAAGATCGAAGGGAATTTCATACGCTGTTTGTAATCTTTTCGTTAATTTACGTTGGAAACTTAGGTTGAAAGCTTTTCTGATAAAAGAATTCTTCCAAAGTTTGCAATTGAGTTATACCTCGTATATTCTTACAAAGTTATTTTAAATATTAAGCAATAAAAATTAAACACTGGCATGCGGGTAAAAGTTTGGAGCGTATTTTTGGGATTATTGTTAATCTTCACTACTGACAGTGCGGTCAGCTGGGATTTGTCTGTACAAGATAGTCCAGAGTTAGAAATGAAGGCTATAGAAGAAGTATCTGAGCAGCCAAAAGCCGAGAAAAAAAGGTTAAAAAAAGACCCTTTGATCGCTAAAGATGCCAGAAAGCAAAGAATTTGGGTAGATTCTGTTTTCAATTCCATGAGCTTTGAGCAGCGGCTTGGGCAGCTGTTCATGGTGGCAGCTTATTCCAACAAAGGAGAACAACACAAACAAGAAATCTCCAAACTGATCAACGAGCAACAACTTGGAGGCGTGATTTTTTTCCAAGGAGGACCTGTAAGGCAAGCTCACCTCACCAATTATTACCAGCAAATTTCTAAAGTGCCCTTGTTTGTCGCCATGGATGCAGAGTGGGGGGTGAGCATGAGGCTAGACTCTGTTATCAATTTCCCTAAAGCCATGACCCTAGGAGCACTACCAGACGAGCAGCTTGTATATGATATGGGCCGAGAAATTGCCCAACAATTCAAAGAGCTTGGTATGCATATCAATTTTGCACCTGTGGTAGATGTTAATTCAAATCCAAACAATCCTGTTATTGGCTATAGGGCGTTTGGAGAAGAAAAAAAGCTGGTGACAGCTAAATCTAAAGCATACATGAAAGGGCTTCAAGATCATGGTGTGTTAGCCAATGCCAAGCATTTTCCTGGACATGGAGATACTGAGTCTGATTCGCATTATACCTTACCTGTGATCAAGCACACCACCAAAAGAATTGAGGAGATTGATCTATTTCCCTATCGTGAACTGATAGATGATGATCTCATGTCAGTGATGGTGGCTCACCTTCACGTACCGAGCTTAGATGCTGAAAAAAACAAAGCCACCACATTGTCAAAGTATGTAGTGACTGATTTGCTTCAAGACCAGATGAATTTCAGTGGATTGATCTTTACAGATGCTTTGAATATGAACGGAGTGTCTAAGTTTTATAAACCAGGTGAAGTTGATCTTTTGGCCTTGTTGGCAGGAAATGACATCCTACTTTATTCTCAAGATGTACCCAAAGCGAAGCAAATGATCATGCAGGCTGTGGCTGATGGTAAAATCACGCAAGAGGAGATCGATCAGCGTGTGATGAAGGTACTGAAAGCCAAGTATTGGGCAGGACTGAATGAGATCAAACCCATAGAGACGAGAGGTCTCGTGGAAAGACTGAATACAAAGACATCCTCTCAATTGGTTGAGAGACTTTATGCTGATGCTATCAGTGTGGTGTCAAATAAAAACGATTTCTTGCCTCTGCGACACTTAAATATGCTCAGTATCGCTTCCTTGACTATTGGCGATAAAGGTGCTACTTTCAAAAAAAGGCTTGACAAATACGGTAAAGTGGCACATTTTGAAATGGATAAAGGTGCCAATGCTAGTCAGCAATCACAACTAAGCGAAAAGCTTAAAGATTACAATACAGTTGTGGTCGGCTTCATGGGTATTACCAATAGTCCTTCAAGAAATTTTGGAATTGTTCAGTCTGATATTGATTTTATCAAATCACTGAGTAAAGAAAAATCAGTGATTGTGGTACTTTTTGGGAATGCTTATGCAGCAAAATTCCTGCAAGGACTGCCTCATAATGTATTGGTATTTGAAAACAACGATTTCACGCAAGGCCTAGCGGCTGAAGTGATCTTTGGAGGAAGGGATGCAAAAGGAATATTGCCTGTGACTGTAGCCGAAAGTATAGCCATGGGCAGTGGTGGACTATTGCCAGGACTAGGAAGATTTTCTTATACCTATCCGGAAAGTCAAGGACTTGACAGCGAGACTTTGTCTGAAATAGATAAAGTGATGGAAGCTGGTATCAGGAAGAAGGCTATGCCTGGTGGAGTGGTGTTGGTAGCAAAAAATGGTGAAGTGGTATTCGAAAAGGCCTATGGCTATCTCGACCACCAAAAGAGTCAACCTACATCTACTTCGACGGTCTATGATCTAGCATCAATTACCAAAGTCTTGGCGACTACACAGGCGGTAATGTTCTTGGCAGATAGAAATATCATAGATATGGATGAGTCCTTAGCGCATTATCTACCTGAGCTAAAGACAACAAACAAAGGGGATTTAAAGCTCAAAGATATCATGGCTCACGAGGCTGGCTTACCAGCATTTATTCCCTACTATGCCAAAACAGTCGAGGCAGGAAGTTGGAAGAGTTCTTTTTACAACCAATTGCCTTCAGAGACTTTTTCTATACCAATCGCAGAGGCTATGTATGCCTCACCAAGCTTGAGAGATAGTATTTGGAATTGGACGATCAAATCTGAGTTGAGAAAACCAACACCAAATTCTCGCAGGTATAGCTATGTGTATTCTGACCTTACGATGTATTTGATGCAGGCAGTTGTAGAACGAGTTGTCAATCAGCCTTTGGATCAATTTGTCGAGCAAATATTTTATGAACCACTTGGTTTGCATACTTTGACTTTCAACCCAGCAAGGAAAATGCCTATTGAATTCATTGCGCCTACCGAAGATGATATCACTTTTCGAAAGCGTCTGATTAGAGGGTATGTGCATGATCCTGGGGCAGCAATGTATGGAGGAGTTGCTGGGCATGCAGGGCTTTTTGGTACTGCAAATGATATCGCCGTGATGATGCAGCTGATGTTGAATGGAGGTAGGTATGGAGATGCCATTTTGCTTGATGAGAAGACGATCAAGGAGTTTACCAAAAGACAATCTACCCAAAGTCGAAGAGGATGGGGATGGGACAAACCTGAGCCTGAGAAAGGTAAAGGAGGAAGTGCTGGTGTATTGGCTCCAAAAAGTACCTTCGGTCACACAGGTTTTACAGGTACTTGCGTATGGGCTGATCCTGAAAATGACCTCATATATGTATTCCTGTCCAACAGGGTGAATCCTGATGCTGGAAATAATATTTTACTTAAAGAAGGTATAAGGACTGAAATTCATGATATTATCTATAAGTCTATGGATAGGCGTCTGACCTCGGTTTTACATAAATCAGAATAATTATCTATAAAATGAACAAATAGCATATGTGACGATGTTACAATGCTATCGATTTCAGTTTGAACCAAAGATATGAAAATAGGTATAGTCTGTTACCCAACATTTGGAGGGAGCGGTGTAGTAGCCACAGAGCTTGGGAAAGCATTAGCAAAGGAAGGGCATCAAGTCCATTTCATTACTTACAGGCAACCTACTCGCTTGGATTTTTTTAGTGCAAACCTGTTTTACCATGAAGTGGATATCAAGAGCTATCCATTGTTTGAACACGCACCCTATGAACTCGCTCTTGCTAGCAAGATGGTGAATGTGGTAAAGTATGAACAGCTTGACTTACTCCATGTACACTACGCCATTCCTCATGCCTCAGCGGCATATATGGCTAAGCAAATACTCAAAACCCAACAAATTCATATTCCTGTAGTTACTACTTTGCATGGTACCGACATTACTTTAGTGGGAAAGGACCCTAGCTATGAACCTGTGGTTACCTTTAGTATCAATCAGTCAGATGGTGTGACTGCAGTTTCGGAGGATTTGAGGAAAGCAACTTTTGAACATTTTGATATAAAGAGGGAAATTAAAGTTATTCCAAACTTTATTGATTTGGAAAGGTTTAAAAAGCAGAAGAAAGAGCATTTCAAATTGGCGATTTGTCCCAATGGCGAGAAGCTTATTGTACATACCTCAAATTTCCGAAAGGTAAAACGAGTTGAGGATGTGATTAGGGTATTTGACGCAATAAGAAAACAAATCCCTGCAAAGTTACTTTTGGTAGGGGATGGTCCAGAGAGAGACAAGATGGAAAGACTTTGTAGAGAGCTGGGTACTTGTGATCATATCAGGTTTTTGGGCAAGCTGGAGGCAGTGGAAGAAGTACTTTCCGTAGCAGATCTGTTTATGATGCCTTCAGAAAAAGAAAGTTTCGGCCTGGCTGCTCTTGAAGCAATGGCTTGTGAGGTTCCTATCCTAACTTCAGATGCAGGTGGGATTCCTGAACTAAACATAGACGGTGAGACTGGCTATGTATGTAAAGTAGGGGATGTTGCAGACATGACGATAAAAGCGCTAGAGATCTTGAAAGATGAAAATTTGGCTGGTTTCAAAGATAGGGCATTGAGAAGAGCCAAGGAGTTTGATGTAGAGAATATCCTACCGATGTACGTGGAATTTTATCAAGAAACTATCGAGGAAGCTAAAATTTCATTGAGTAATATTTGATCAGTAATTTCTCAACTATTTGAAGATTTGCTCGTAATATTAACCATTCAGGTTACTTTTGCACCGAATTTGTAAATAAAATATACACCTACAGTTCTGTACCTTGAAATATAAGAACAAAACAAAAAAGAGATGAGCGCCACATTGAAAAAAATCGGAAGATTGGATAGGCCTGATAATAATGGGACTGCCACGATGTTTAAGAATCCTATTTTGGAAAAAATATCAAGGACTCACATCAGTATTCCAATCATGATGTTTCTAGTGATCAGTATAGTTTCGTTTTACTATGCTGTGACAGCTACCAGTATCAGCCTAGCGGTAGGTATTCCAATAATGTTGATCGGTTTATTAGCATTCACACTTGTGGAGTATTTAATGCACAAGTACTTTTTTCACATGGAGCCTGATACACCTGCCAAAGACAAGCTTCAATACACTGTCCATGGGGTGCATCATGACTATCCAAAGGACAAGGACAGACTTGCGATGCCTCCTTTTGTGAGTGCATTTTATGCACTTGTATTCTACATCGTATTCAGCTTTATCATGGGGAGTTATGCATTGTATTTCTTGCCAGGATTCTTATTTGGGTATGCGAGCTATTTGGGAGTCCATTACATTGTACATGCATATCAGCCTCCAAAGAATTTTCTGAAAGTTCTATGGGTGAATCATGCAGTGCATCACTATAAGGATCCAGACGCTGCTTTTGGTGTAAGTTCACCTTTATGGGATTACATTTTTGGCACAATGCCAAAAAAGGAAAAATAAAATAAAGCCCTCGAAAGAGGGTTTTTTCATTACAAATAATAGCTATGAAAATTTCAGTCATTGGATTTGGTTGGTTAGGAAAACCACTTGCATATCATTTGATCTCTAAAGGACACCAAGTGATAGGAAGTGCTACTTCCGAAGAAAAGGTGAAGTTGCTTCAGCAAGAGGGATTAGATACGACACTTTTGAAACTGTGTCCGCATCCAGAAGGTGTTGGTTTTCAAAAGCTATTTGATGCGGACGTATTGCTCATCAATGTGCCTCCCAGAACAAGATCTGCCGCACCGACTTTTCATCCCGAGCAAATGAAGTTTCTCAAAGCCATGATAGAACGAGGAACTGTCAGAAAGGTAATCTACGTATCAGCCACCTCTGTATATCCTGATCTCAACCAAGTAGCCCGTGAGGAAGATCCATTGACCAGGTCAAGCACTGGAAATCTAGCTTTGTTCGATGCGGAGACTTTACTTCAAATGGATGCACCTTATGCACTTACTATTGTAAGATTTGGTGGATTGCTTGGTGTAGATCGAATTCCAGGAAAGTATTTTTCAGGAAAGGACAATGTAGTAGGTGATACTCCTGTGAATTACATCCATAGGGATGATGCAGTGAGCATGCTGACATGGATCATCACCAAAGAACTTTGGGTCGAGGTTTTCAATGGTGTCGCTCCTTTACATCCCAGACGAAGTCAAGTTTATGAGAGAAATGCCAAAGACCTGGGATTTGCACCTCCTCAATCCTATGCAGAACTAGGTCAAAATGCGTGGAAGGAAATTTCAGCTGATAAAATTTTAAAGACAGGCTTTGAGTTTTCGATTCCAGATCCACTGGATTTTTGGTATGAAGGGTAAAGGTTGAATTGAGTGGCTGTTAAAAAATTTAGGTCGAATCCATATACCAACTTAGTATATGGATTCGACCTATTGAATTGTGGGTGATGGAAATTTAATCCTGTGGAATGATCTTCACCATCAGGCCAGTAGCCTCAGTGATGGCATAGATATAACCGTCTGGGCTTTGAGAAACTTGTCTCACCCTTCCGATCTCATTCAATAACTTCTCTTCTCCTACGTAGGTAGTTCCATCTAACTCTACTCTAGAAATGTGTTGTCCTGCAAGCGCTGCCACAAGTAGATTGCCTTTCCAAGTTGGATATTTGTCAGAAGTGACCAAGGCCATACCGCATGTTGCAATGGATGGAACCCAGTATGAAACAGGAGATTCCATTCCTTCTTTTTCAGTTTCTTCGGTTATAATAGATCCGTCATAGTCAATACCGTAAGTAACTTCTGGCCATCCGTAGTTTTTGCCTTTCTCGATCAAATTTAACTCGTCACCACCTTTTGGACCATGCTCTACAGACCAAAGCCTGTTATTGTCAGCATCATAAATCATGCCTTGTGGGTTTCTATTACCATAAGTCCAGATAGAGGCTACTGCACCATCTACATCTACAAAAGGGTTGTCAGATGGGATACGGCCATCATCATGGATTCTGTGAATCTTACCATGAGAGTTGTTTAGCTCTTGTGCATTTTCGGGACGGCTTCCTTTATCACCATTAGCATAGTACAAGTAGTTATCTTTGTCAAAAACTATTCTAGTACCAAAGTGTCTTCCACCTTGCCATTCCGGCATATTTACAATCAATTCTTCAAGGTCAACTAGTGCGTTGCCATCAAGTTTAGCACGTGATATGGTCAAAACACCACCATTGTTCAAGTCCTTGGCATAAGCAAGGTAGATCCAACCATTGCTTTCATAGTCTGGATGGATAGCGATATCCAATAGGCCTGCTTGATTTACGGCATGAACTTCGGGCACTCCTGTCAGTTTCTCTCCTGTAAAAGCATCATCCTTGAATATCAAAATTTCTCCCTTTCTTTCGGTTACAAGCATTCTTCCATCAGGAAGCCATGTCATTCCCCAAGGGTTCTCGAAATCTGTATGAAGGGTATCAAGCGTAAAAGTAAGCTTTTCCGATTCTATAGCTCCCGCTGTATTCTCCTGAGTATTATCATTTGCTTGGGGTTCTGAGCAAGATGCTAGTCCAGCAGCTAAGAACATACCCAAAACAAAAGACAGATTTTTGTGTGATCTTATCATGTTTCAGTTGGTTTTTGTACAAGTTTAATCATTTTTCAAATGATTTGTTTTGTCTTTTCCACAAAAGGTATTCCAGTGATGTGTTTTTTGTGATAAAAGTAATGATGAAAGGGAATAATTATATTTCTGTAAATAAGAATTTCTAAACATTCAACTAATGGTGTTAATGAATTGATATAGGTGTTTTAAGTTATATTTAATCCAGTTGAAAATTTTTAGCAGAGTTTTTCCTGAAGAAAATGACAAAATGATAGCATTTGAAATGAATTATTGAAGAAGGCTCACTAGTTTTAACGAACCTTAAGGAATTGCCAATACATAACTGTGAACAGATAGAGAATATGAATAATCAAATTTGGATTATGACTTCAGCATTCGATCAGCTGAGTTTAGAAGAAGTAATTTCCAAAGCTCATTTAGTGGGAGTTCAGGGACTAGACCTATGTGTATTCAGGAAAGATGGCACAAGAGATGATTTTGTGGCCACACACCTTGATTATGATAACTTCAGCCAAGAGACAGCTTCAAGATTGATAGACCAATTCAATACTGCTCAACTCAGATTGTCTTTAGGCGCATTTGATAACCTCATTGGAGGAAATGAAAGTCAGAGGGTGCACAACCAAAATCATTTGCTCAAATTGATCAGAATGGCACATTTGCTTGGAGGGGATGAAAATGATGTAACCGTGGGGACATTTGTAGGATATAACCATGAGCTTGGAATTCAAGAGCATGGTTTTGAAAAGAATTTGGAAGAGTATCAGAGGATATTTACACCGATCATCAAGTATGCCGAGGATCTGGGAGTTACTGTGCTGTATGAAAATTGCCCCATGGAAGGATGGAGATCATCAGGTTACAGTACCACTTTCAATAACCTGACAGGTGTATTGGCTGCAAGGAAAATCATGTACGAGCTTGTTCCTAGCAAAGCTCATGGTGAGATCTATGATCCGTCTCATGATATTTGGCAGCAAACTGATCCTATAGAGGTGATCCGTCACACTGATATGAATCGCTTGAAAAGAATTCATGTGAAGTCTACAAGGAATATCTCGGACCCATATTGGGGTAATATGTATCCCATGCAAAAAGTGAAAAAGGAATGGGCCGAAAGTGCAGGAATTCCATCCAGCACAAATGACTGGGACAGGCATCATTATGAGGCTACGCTGCCAGGGTTTGGGTTAGGTGATTCTATGGATTGGCGAAGTTTTGTAGATGTTTTGAAAAATAGAGGTTTCAAAGGGCCTTTTGAAATAGAAAATGAAGCCAAGCTTTCTAAGCAAACAGGAAATCTGGGAGCAATCATTCAAGGCTGTAAAGCAACTGTGCAAAATCTTGCCCCACTACTATGGGCCTTGGGAGATGATGGGTATCAATTTCCTGCATCGGCAATGACTCCATTAATCCAAACAAATAGAAAAGATATTTCTGTGGTTACCATGAAAGACTTATCCTGAAAATTTATTGCTTTCTACTGTAAGTAAAATATAGAAAAAATGCTTAATGCAGAAAGCAATTTTACTTTAGTGTTGACACTATATAAGCCAATAGTTTTCCTATACATTGAAACAACTGGCATTAGAGTAGTGATTTCAAAAAGGCCTAGAGTTAAATGAGACCTGTCAGGTTTTTGTCAGTTTGACGGCTAAATTTCTAGAGTTAGTTAATGTGCTGGTCAACTGAAACTTGACAGGTCTTCTCAAAAATGAGGTTGTTAGGAAATAGTGGGTCTTGAGGATGTTATTTGTCTGGGGAGTTTTTCTTTTCTTTGAACTCCTTCTGCAATTCTTTCATTTTGGTAGCATATTCTATTTGCCATTCTGCCATTTTCTTTTGGAACTCCTCCATTTTTGGCTGGTTCTCCTTTTGCCATTCTGCTATTTTACGCTGGTACTCTTCCAGTATGGGTCTTGATTCTTCATCGAATTTTTTGAAATTGGCTTGGAATTCATCATTTAGTGGCAGTAATTTTTCATTTAACCCTTCCATTTTTTCATTAAAGGATTTCATGAGAGGTTCTAGCTTTAGTTGCCATTCTTCCATTTGCTTGCTGTTTTCTTCCATCCACGGCCCAATGGCTTCAGCACTTCTTCTAGAGAATTCCGCTATCACTGAGTCGTTTTTCACCCATTGTTGACTTGCGGAAGAAGCAATTTTCTCGCTGATTTCAGTTATTCTCTGTATTGCTACGTTTCTCTCTTCTTCTGTTTTGGCATTTGAGAGCTTATTAGTAGCTTCTTTAAGTTCTTTATTATAGGACTTAGTCGTATCTATTTTATAATTACCGCGGGCAGTGGATACACCAGTAACCCTATCAAGTTCAGACCCCTTGGCGGCTTTGCTTGGTGATGTAGCTAGTGCTCTAGCATAGTTTTGCTCAAAGACTTCTTGCGTTAAAGTAGTGCCACGGACTGAAGTAGTAGGTGCTGTATTTGCTGATACATTCACACTTGGATTTCCAGCTACACTGCGTACACTTGGTTCGAATGTGTTTTTATTTAAGTTGACACTTATTCCTTGAACCCTCGAGGTACTTTTTGTTGTATCGATTTGAGCATCAAATTTAACGCCTGGTATAACCATGCTTTGATCAAGCTTTTTTATTGGCATCTTGCTGAAATCATGACCTAGGAACTCTAATGGAGCAATTTTTAAGTTAGGTGCTATTGCCTCATTATTTAAGAGATTCATTTTTATTTCTTCCTCCTTAGTATTAGACCATACATGTAAAGTGTCTCCTGAAATTTTATAATTTTCAAATTCTGCAAAAAGTTTAGATTTATTTGCTTCAGATAAGTCCTCAAAAGAAAATGCTTTTCCATCTTCAGAGAGGCTGATTTTTAAATCGTATGATTTGGTTCGGCTTGACTTTTCTGATAATTTTGGTAATACTTTTTCAAAATAAATCTTAGACTCATTTGATTCTTTTTGTAAATTTCCGAAGTCTTGTTTTAGTTTGTCGCTAATTTGATCCACTTTGGTAGTAGTTTCCAACTGAAGCCAATAATTATCGGCAAGAATGATTTCTGATTGTACATTGGTGAGGAATTGGTCAATATCATTGACAGAAGACTTGTATGCTTGTGCGCCAAGTATGATGCTTGTAGTAAGAATTAAAGATAGAGACATGGTTAAGCTAGTTAAAGTGGAGGTTGGTTTATGAGGGGAGCTGAATCCCATTATTCTTTTGATTCGGTCTAAAGTTGGTGTATTTCTTGAAGTGGCAGCCAGGGTTAGTTGGGGGCTAGCTTCTATGCTATAGTTTGTACAAGTGACAAGGGCTTCAGCTAATGCTCTTGGTGCTACACCTAACTGTACTGCAATATCATCACATACATTTTCTCTTTCAGTGCGGATGACTCCATTGATCCACCAAAACACAGGATGAAAGAAAAAAACCATTTCCATCATAGATTGAAGTATGTTGACCAAGAAATCATGGCGTTTGATATGGGCCAATTCATGTGCGATGATGGCTTCTACTTGCACAGAACTTAGTTGAAAAATCAAGCCCGTTGGGATCAAAATGATGGGTTTCAAAATCCCGAAAGTAAGTGGTGTACTGATGAATTTACTTTCAAATATTCTTATAGTTCTGTCAATTTTGAGTTTTTTCACATATTGGTCAAGCGTCTTTTCCCATTTTGGGGCAATAGCACTAGTAGGTCTGGATCGGAGCGTTTTTAAGTCAGCCATTGCACTAGCAAACTTTATCATGAACAAAGCGACTCCTATCATCCAAACATTAACTAAAACAGGGATATTTCTATCAATCAGCTCAAAAAGACTACCCAACCATTGACTTGAAGCTGAATCTTCATTTCTAATATCTACAAGCTCTCCTTTGAAATCTGAATTAACTGTAGTTATATATTGTGAGAATTCTTCAATAGAATGATCTGCCGACTGTGTATCGAGTTCAAAGTAATAGCCGAAAGTACAAATGCTCACAACGAGCATCAAAACCAAAGAAGAGATTCCGAGATTGTATTTGTAGGTGGATGTTCTTTGGGAACTATACCTTAGCAAGAACCATAATACAAGTCCAATGCCTGCAACTTGCCAAATAGCATGAATAAGCATCCAGCCAATCGCATACAAGTAGGCTTGAGGGAGAAGTTCATTGATCCAATCCATTATTTTTCATTTTCTAATTGATCTAAGAATGCGCGAATTTCTGTCAACTCCTCTTTGGATGGAGTACCTTGCCCTAAGGCTTGCATTACGAGATTTTTTGAAGAGCCACCGAAAGTAGTAGAAACAAAATTCCTCAATAAATGACGCTGCGTATCTTGCTCATCGATTCCTGCACTATATATGTGTGTTCTACTTTCTTCATTTCTAATAAGTAGACCTTTGGTGTGCATGATTTGCATTTGCTTGAGTGTAGTAGTGTAGCCTGTATCCTTACTTTCAGCTAATTGCTCGTGAACTTCCCTGACACTGGCCTCTCTTTTTTGCCAGATGATTTGAAGGATTTCTAATTCAGATTCTGTGGGTTTGACTTTCATAATTGTATATTACGATGAGTTTCGTACAAAGATATACGAAGGAGATCGTAATGCAAGATTTTTATACGATTTTTTTCGTACTATATATCAAATATGATAATTTCATTGAATAAAACAGCTTATTATGCGTTTGAAACATCTTTTTCTATAAGAAAATGACACGATGCCTTATGCATCTAAATCTGTCCTAATAGATACCACTCGATTGATTTAAATTTACTTTTAAAAAATACGGCTATGGAACAATACTTGATTGCTTATCGTTGTATATACATTGAATTTTTGACCAACTAAACGAAAAACTAATCACCATGAACAAGCAACCACTATTGCAGAAACTAAAAATTGGAGAAATAGAACTTAATAATAGGGTGGTAATGGCACCCATGACGAGAAGTAGAGCGACCAATCCCGAAAAGGCACCTTTTGATATACACGTAGCGTATTACAAACAAAGGGCTTCGGCGGGATTGATCATTGCCGAAGGATCTCAAATATCAACCAAAGCGGTAGGTTACATCAATACGCCAGGCATATATTCTAAAGCACAAGTGGAAGGTTGGAAAGCTGTCACCAAAGCAGTGCATGATGAAGGAGGGAAAATTTTTCTTCAGCTTTGGCATGTTGGAAGGATGTCACATCCTGATTTTCACAATGGAGAATTGCCTCATGCACCTTCAGCAATCAACCCACACTCAAAATCTTTTACACCAACCGGATTTAAAGAGACTGTGACTCCAAAGGAAATGAGTCTTGAGGAAATCAAGCAAACTATTCTTGATTATAAGAACGCTGCAAAAAATGCGATGGAGGCTGGTTTTGATGGCGTTGAAATCCATTCTTCCAATGGCTATTTGCTACATCAGTTTTTCAGTAGAACTTCTAACATCCGAGTGGATGAATATGGGGGAAGCAAGGAAAATAGAGCCAAAATCCTTTTTGAAGTAATAGATGCTATCAAAGAAGTGATGCCTGAAGAGAAAATTGGACTTAGACTGAACCCTTCACTTCACAACATATTCGGAATGACTTTAGATGAAGAGTCCATACCAACATTTGATTATATCATAGAGAAGTTGAATGAATATAACCTAGCATACCTTCACCTTTCAGAGCCTTTCAATGACGTCTCGGAAGTGCCACATGCCGTAGAAAAAATTGCCCACAGGTACAGGCCAATGTACAAAGGTGTGTTGATCATCAATGCTAATTTTGACCAAGAAAAAGGGAATCAGTACATACTCGAGGGATTGGCAGATGCAGTGGCTTATGGAAAGCCTTATATTTCCAACCCAGATTTGGTCGAGAGATTTGAACAAGATGCTCCGCTTGCAGAATGGGATGATGCTACTTTCTATACTGCTGGTGAGAAAGGTTATACTGACTATCCAAAACTCAAAAAAGCTAAGGCATAAAAGTTAAGTTAAACTTTTGTGCTACATTCGTCCTATGTGCTTAATTACCTTCAACTGGAAAAATCATCCTAAATATAAACTCATCCTTGTGGCAAACAGGGATGAGTTTTTTCAAAGACCTTCAGCGCCACTCCATAAGTGGGAAAGTGGCTTCTATGCAGGCAAAGACCTTAAAGCTGGCGGAACCTGGATGGGTGTTCACCCGAATGGAAGATTTGCGGCTTTGACAAATTACAGAGACCTAAAGAATTTGAAAAAGAACCCGAAAACTAGAGGCAACCTGGTAAAGGATTTTTTGGAAGGAGGTAGCTCACCTTTTGATTTTCTAAAGCGTGTAGCTTTAGAAAAAGATGATTATGAAGGTTTCAATCTTTTAGTCGGGGAAGGTGACTCGGTGTTTTATTTTTCAAATTATAAGGAAGGTATTGAAGAAATTGAACCAGGAACATATGGACTTAGCAATGCCCTTTTAGATACTCCTTGGACAAAGTTAACTCTTGCGAAGTCTAAATTACGACAATCCATAGCTAACGATATGTTGGATCCAGTGCAATTGATGCAAGTGGTGCATTCGAAGAAAATGGATCCAGAGGAGCTCCTTCCTGATACTGGAGCAACATTGTATCAAGAAAAGCACCTTTCAGCTCAATTTATTAAGATTGATGATTATTATGGAACAGTGAATACGACGGTTCTGTTATGGGGAAATGATGGTAAAATAGAAGTCTTTGAACGTACATTTGACCAGATAAATGATGTTACTTCGGATCAAAAGGTATCAATTCAAGTTTGTGAATGATCACTGAACAGATTTCTAAGGATTCCTGTTTGTATAACATAGTCATGAAATTTTACTAAAAATGGAAGTATTGGATGTTTTTATAATTGGTGGTGGCCCTATAGGTATTGCTTGTGGCATAGCATGTGAAAAGGCTGGTCTGCATTATGTTATCGTAGAAAAAGGAGTTTTGACCAATTCGTTGTATCATTACCCTTTGAATATGACTTTTTTTTCTACCTCTGACAAATTGGAAATGGGGGGAGTTCCTTTCATGTCTGTGTCTCATAAGCCTACTCGAACGGAGGCCTTAGAGTACTACAGGCGCGTAGTTGAGAAATGGAAGTTGAAAATCAATCTTTATGAGAAAGTTGAGAAGATGCATCGTCAAGATGGGGATTTCGAAATCAAAACTTCCAAACATACTTATCATGCAAAAAACATCATCTTAGCGACAGGCTTCTATGATCTTCCAAATTTGATGAATGTCCCTGGAGAAGATCTTCCTAAAGTTCAGCATTATTATAAAGAACCATGGCCATACATTGGTCAAAAGGTGCTTGTCGTGGGTGGCGCAAACTCGGCCGTAGATGTAGCGCTTGAGACTTGGCGCAAAGGTGCAGATGTGACTATGCTTCTCAAAGGAGAGGGGATTGACCCAAATGTGAAGTATTGGGTCAAACCAGATATAGAAAACAGGATCAAAGAAGGGAGTATCAAAGCATTCACAAACTCCTTGGTAAAAGAGATTAGGGAAAATGAGGTGGTGATTGAGACGCCAGGCGGAGACGTTACCATTGAAAATGATTTTGTCTTGGCCATGACGGGTTATGTTCCAAATTTCTCCTTGCTTGATCAGCTTGGAGTGACCTTGAGTATAGATGAAAAAAGACAGCCTTGCTATGATCAAACCAATCAAGAATCAAATATCCTAGGAGTTTATTTGGCAGGAGTTGTCTGTGGAGGATTGAATACCCGAGAGTTTTTTATCGAGAATTCGATCGTTCATGCCGAGCATATTGTGTCACATATTTTGGGGAAAAGGAAAGTAGATGTACACTAGTTTTTGGTCTTGGTAAGAGCATGGATGGCATAAATCACAATGCCTGCGCCTGTCCAATATATGGTGTCTAGGATCTCTTCGATTTGTGTGCCCGAAAGTAGCCATAAAGTGGCTAGGATTCCCAAGATAGCTATTTGATTTCCATAAGGGACTTTGAAGAAACTTTTGTTTTCAGGTTCTGACTTCCGGAGCTTGATGAGACTCGCACAGACGATAGCATAGAGAAGTAGTCTAGCTATGACCGATATCGCAAGAGAATTCATAAATCCCCAAAAGGTAGCTACGAAAGCCACAAGACTTGCAAATACAAGAATAGATACCCACGGAGTGGCAAATCTTGGATGGATTTTTCTGAAAATCCCTGGAAGTTGATTTTCTTCGCTTAGTGCAAAAGGTAGTCTAGACCCACTAAGAATTTGGACATTGAGTGTACCAATGATAGAAACAACTGCACCGACAGTGATAAACATTCCACCCCACCAACCCATAAACTCACTTGCAGCCTCAGCTATTGGTTTGCTTGAATTCGCCAAATCAGGTAGTGTACCTATAGAGACAATTTGAATTAAGATGTAAAAGCCAGTAATCACCAAGGATGCAGTTATCAGGCCAAAAGGTAAGTTCTGTTTAGGATTTACAATCTCTCCACTATTCACAAGGCTTGCCTCAAATCCCCCAAATGCAAAAATTAGTAATAATGATGAAGCTGAAAATTCTGATAAGCTTGGGAGATCATTTTGCTGAAAGTTGCCTAAATCCAAAAAAAATAAGCCTACGCCAATAAATACGGCTAAAGGCAAAAGCTTGGCAACAGTCAGAAAGTTACTGACACGAGCTGTATTTTTTACACCAATCCAATTGAAATAAGTGATTAAAATGGTGATCAAAAATATCAAGCTGATTCTGATGTGTTCATTTTGGAAGCTATCTGAAAAAAATGCCAAATAGACAATCAGTAGGTTGATCAATGTCGCGTAGCTAAACAACCTAGTGAGCATGAGTAGCCAGCCAATGATGAACGCAGGGATTGGGCCGAAAGCTTGATGTACATAAAGATAGGGGCCTCCAGTACGGTCAAACCTAGAACTCACTTCCGCAAAAACAAGGATAAGAATCATCATCACCAAGGCACATACGACAAATGCCGCTATGGAGTACACACCCGAAATGCTAAAAACCTTCGCTGGAAGTGCAAATATCCCAGCTCCAATGACCGAATTGATGATCAAGAAGACTAAGTCCCATTTTTGAATACCTCTTTTGAGCGAACTTTGGCTTTTCAAATCAGCTGATGCTTTATGTTTAAAAAACAATTAGCTTATAAATCCGAAAATTTCCTAATAGAAATATTTTAACGTAAGGTTATAATTTGAAAAAAGTGTAGCCTAAAGGAAATCAACATCTACATTGAAAGGATACTTCATCAAATACTGGACTGCCTCTTCGATTTTGAGGTCTCCAAAGAGTACCTTGTAAAGATTTTCGGTGATTGGTGCACGTGTACCAGTGTTTTCCATGAAATTCTTCATCAAGCGAATGGTATTGATTCCTTCTGCTACTTCTTCCATGGTCGCTTGGATCTCTGAAAGTGATTCTCCTTTGGCAAGACGATAACCAACGGTATAGTTTCTTGAAAGGGTTGAATTACATGTAGTTACCAAGTCACCTATCCCTGCAAGCCCAATAAATGACTTGAGGCTACCTCCTAGAGCATTGCCCATATAGATCAATTCTACCATACCTCTTGAAATCAAGAGTCCTTTGGCATTTTCGCCCAGCCCAAGACCCGCCAATGCTCCAGACGCAATAGCTATGATGTTTTTAAGGACGCCACTCAGCTCAACTCCTATGATGTCAGAATTGCCATAGACTTGAAATTTTTCAGTACGGAGTAAATTTTGACCCTGGTGTATAACCTCATTGAATCTACTTGCTACCACGGTCGCAGCTGGCAATCCTACAGCAAGCTCTTTGGCTAGATTTGGTCCAGCAAGGCAACCAACCCTGATGACCACTGTTTCTTTCAAGATCACTTCTGACATGGTCAGTATATTCTCTCTGCGTATCTCCTTCATGTCAGATTGCGATTTACCTTCTGGGAGATTTAAGCAAAGCCCTTTTGTACCATGGATGATCATATGGTAAGGATATAGAAACGGTGAGAATAGCCTGGTGACATCCATGAATGCACTTGAAGGAACCATGAAGAAAATTACTTCACATGATTGACATAGAAATTCAGGGTCTTGTGTGGCTTGAATCTGATGATTTATAGGAGATCCGTCGATACTGTGCTTGGTGTTGATTTCTTCAACCAACTCGGATCTCCTGGCATAAGCTATCACATGATTTTTTTCTGATAAAAGACTCGCTATCGCTGCTCCGAAGCTGCCAAGTCCCACTACTCCTACAGATTTGGGTTTAAAAGAGTTTTTCGAGATCATAGCCGTCTAATCTGTTGTGATAATAATATAATAGATTCAAATCTTCAGTGATGATATTGCCTTTTTTATCTTTGACAAGTGGTCTCTTAGCATGATACATACCCACATTTTCTAGTCCATGAGTGATGATTTGATCGATTTCCCTTCTCAAATGCGGCGCAATATGTACTTTCCCTTTGTCCCTTAATTCAAATATCCTTTCCAATACCCTTTTACATTCAGCTTTGAAAGATGCATAAGAGATAGAGAGCTCTTCTTCAGGTAACCTCAAAAGATTGAAAAGATCCATTTTTTTATTCTCTCTCTTGATCATTTGAAAGGCTGTAAATGCGACCAAGTGAGAGCTAAATACTCTATTGATGATATGGAACTCCTGTACGATTCTATTCCCAAGCCTATTGGTGTATTCTTCTTCTCTTTGCGTGTCTACAGTGATATTTCCATTGGATATAAAATAGTCTCTGGTATCTATCGTGCGACCATTTTTATCCATGCTATTACCGTCTTGATCTACATAGTGCCCAAGTACATCCATGGCTTTTCCGACTGATACTGATATATCGGATCCTTTGGTAAAGAATTTCAATAGAAATTTTGAAATTTTTAAGGAGGTAGAAAATTCATCAGATTCTTGATAGTATCGCTCTTGACCAGTGATGCTCAAGTGCTCTTTGATAAGACTAGGAGCTTCAAGGACAAAATGATAGTTGATAGTAACAGGTACTATAAAGATTTTTCCAGAAATATCATTGATGCCTTTTTGATAGTTTGCTCTTTGCGCTTCTATAGCTGTGCTAAGAAGACCAAGCTTCAACTTAGACTCGATTTTGCCACTTCTAGATCTTGTACCGCCAGGGAAGAAAAGGCTGTGAACACCGAATTGAATAGCTTCTGAGCTATAAGTTTTTAAGGTTTCGATATAGACTAGATTTTTCTTTCTTCTATCTACCTTGTAAGCACCCAGCGCATTCATGAAATAGGCAAATATTTCAATATTGAAGAGGTTAAGACCTGCCCCATAGATGAATGGCGGTAACCCCAATACGGATATAATCCAACCGATCAAGATAGAGTCTAAATTTGAAAAATGAGTGGGTACCATGATGATTGTACCTTTGGACGCCAAATCCCTCAATTGCTTAGTCTCTCCAATGATTTGGATCTTATCTTGCAGCGTATATTGATTACTAAAAAGCCTCTTGAATCCTTTTACCCTGGCAGCATTGAGTAATCTTGCAAAGCCAGTAGTGACGATGGACCGCGTGACTTTGTAATGAGTATGTTTGAAAGTACTGGCAATTTCCTCCGCATACCTTAAGGTAATCTCATCAAGGATGTCGATATACTTCTTTTTTCGCTGTGTCTTATTAAGTGTGTTGTCAGCGCTAAGCTGCACTAAGGAGGATTTTACACCATTCCAGAAGTCGTAATCATCCTCAGGATCTACAGCCCAAGGGTTTTGCTTGATTCGCAGCTTCTCACGGTAGTGAGTGGTTTCTAATTCTTCCTTGAGAACCTCAACTTTCCCTCCCGTGAACTCAAGAATCCTGTTTTTTGCAGCTTCAGCTACAGTTTTCACGAACTCTTTTCTGCTTTTACTCAATTTCATGACAGGCCATTCATCCTTTTGCGGAAGAATAGGCTCATATTTTCTTTTGATATAGTCGTCAGTCAAGGTATTCGGTTATTTAGATAAAAATTAAAGATACAAAATTACTCAAATTTGTACATTGGACAAGGTTTTAGCTTTTTCGTCCATTTATTCAAACTCATGATAAAGTCTTTCTAAGGTACTCAGGTTTTTGACTTGGTTATTATAAGGCAATTATATTAGAAAGCTTACGCCTTCTTACAAACCATAACTTTAAAGATATGAAAAATTAAAGGTGAATTCGGAATAAAATTGACAAAATTGAAATCAATTCTGGTTAGTTGAAGTTAGCATTTGGATGTGTTTTTGTCAAAAGTATCGTCAAACTAGTGCTAATCTCTGTCTGATGAGTAATATTTGAAGTGACGGTTTTGTCTAAGATAGAATACATCGTATTATTGCATCATCTTATATCCATGAAGCCTGACCTAAAGCAAATACAAGCGCCAATTGCCACTGAAATGGTGGAATTCGAGAAGAAGTTTCGAGACTTTATGAAAAGTAAGGTCAAGCTTCTCGACCATATTACCAATTACATTGTAAAGCGCAAGGGAAAACAAATGCGTCCGATGTTTGTCTTTCTTACTGCTGGGGTATGTGGGCAAATTTCAGAATCATCTTATAGAGGTGCAGCTTTGATTGAGCTTTTGCATACAGCTACATTGGTACACGATGATGTTGTAGATGACTCCAACTACAGAAGGGGTTTTTTTTCGGTCAATGCATTGTGGAAAAACAAAATCGCAGTACTAGTAGGAGACTATTTGCTATCCAGAGGCTTGTTGCTGAGTGTAGATAATGGAGACTTTGAATTGCTCCGAATTGTCTCACATGCGGTAAGAGAAATGTCTGAAGGAGAGCTCTTACAAATAGCTAAAGCTAGGAAACTTGATATTACAGAAGAGGTATATTATCAAATCATTCGTCAAAAGACGGCCAGCCTGATAGCATCATGCTGCGAAGTAGGTGCTGCTACTTCTGGAGTAAGTCAGGATCAAGTAGAAAAAATGCGAGATTTTGGTGAGAAAATCGGTATGGCTTTCCAGATCAAAGATGATCTTTTTGATTATGGTGAAGATGAAATTGGTAAGCCACTTGGCATAGATATCAAGGAAAAAAAGATGACTTTGCCATTAATTTATGCATTGAACAATGCTTCTTGGCTCGATAAAAAGAAGATCATTTTTTTGATCAGGAATAGAAATGAAGATAAAAAAGCTGTAAATCAAGTGATCGATTTTGTGAAGAAATCAGGTGGTCTAGCATATGCAACCAAGATCATGACTTCTTACTTTGAAGATGCACTTCAAATACTCAATGATTTCCCTGAATCCGAATATAAGAAGTCCTTAGAAGGGCTGGTTCGGTATACTATTGAGCGGAAAAAGTAAGGTTTGAGGCTTTCTTTTTTTATCTGATTGTTAAGAATTGTCAAATGGGAAAAATTTTTTTTGATAATAATCATTTTTAATTTTACTTTGTATTTCAAAGTACTTTAAAGATATGGAAAATCCTGAAAAAGCATTGTCTGAAATAAGATTGATGATGGAGCGCAGTAGCCGATTTTTGTCCCTTAGTGGTATCTCAGGGATACTGGCAGGGCTTTATGCTTTGATCGGAGCAGGGCTGCTTTACTTCTGGCTTCAGGAAATTTCTCTTGAATCAGGACATTCCACACAAGGATTGATTTGGAGAGTAATGATATTGGCCATTGTTGTACTGGTGCTAGCAGTAGGCACTGCGGGGTGGATGAGTCGAAGAAGAAGTCGGAAAAATTCACTAAAATTTTGGGCACCGGCAAGCCGGAAGTTTATGCGGGCGCTTTTTTTGCCTGTGATCAGTGGAGGAGTATTTGCTTTAGCCTTGGTGCATGTAAACCAGTATAATTTGATAGCCGCTGTTACCCTGATCTTTTATGGGTTGGGTTTAGTAAGTGCATCGCATTTTACGATGAACGAAATCAAGCATTTAGGCATTGGTCAGTTGATTATAGGACTTCTGGCAGCATTTTTTCCAAGTTTCGGGCTCTTGCTTTGGGCTTTAGGTTTCGGAGTCCTTCATATTGTATATGGAGGTTTGATGTATTACAGATACGAGCGTTGAGGTGAAGAGGAAATACGACAAAGCATTCGAAAATGTTATTCGACTTCAAGTGATGTCTATTCTGATGGCTAATGAGCGATTTGATTTCAATGGTTTCAAAGAAATGATGGAGGTAAGTGATGGAAATCTTTCTACTCACTTGCGGACATTGGAAAAGCTGGAATATATTGCAGTTGAAAAATCCTTTGTGGGCAGAAAGCCTCAAACGAATTACTGGGCAACTACCAAGGGGAGACTTGCCTTTCAAGAGCATTTGAATTATCTAGAAAATTTAATCAAAGAACATAAAAGCTAAAAAAAAATTAAAAATTCACTTTGAAAATCAAAGTACTTTAATAATATGATGACAACACAAAATTTTACGCAGTTCTCTTCAAAACAGTTATTAACTGCTGCTTCTATCGGAGCCATTATTCCTTTATCATTTCTTTGCTTTATTATATTGACACGAGAGGATATGTTTGAAAAGTGGATGCTATATCCACTCATTATAATTCCAATAGGTGGTGGTTTAGGAGCCATCTTCCTTTACTGTATGACATTCGTATGGTTTACAAAGGGGGTGAAGAGGGAATTAGCTTTGCTATTTTCTGCGATGATTTATGGCCTGATGCTGTGGGGTTTTGCAGTATTAGCATTTGCGATTACAGGGCATTGGGATTAAGGTGACTCAGGTTAAGTTATATGAAAAGAGTTTTAATCAGACTTGATAGTATTCACCAAGCTATAAGATCAAATTTTTGGCATTGGTGTTTCTATTTGTTCTGCAGGCTAAGCTTGGCAATCGGTTTCCTAATAGCAGGTATGGTCAAAATCATGGGTGAGCGATTTGCAAGTGGGCTTTCTGATATCCATCCAATGGGATCCTATCTGGAAGCTTTGTTTCATACTGGCTATTATTACACCTTTATTGGTGTAGCTCAAGTGCTTGCAGCTGTAATGTTGCTAATTCCAAGGGCAGTTTTGGCAGGTGCGCTTCTATATATGAGTATCATTTTCAATATCTGGATATTGTCTCTAGCGGTGCGGTTTGAAGGGTCCCTCGTTTCTTCCACGCTTATGGTATTGGCAACATTATATTTGATTTGCTACCATTTTGATCAATTCAAATGGATTTTTTCCAAGTCAAATGAACTGAATTTGAAGCTTTCAATAATGGATAGGAAGTTCCCATTGAGATTTTTCTTTGCGAGTTTAATGGCTATTGTTTTGGTAGTATATATTTTCACTAATCTATTTGAAATCATGCCGAGAAACTCCATGGCTGATTGTGAATCTCAATTTACAGGTACAGAGAATGAAGCTGCTGGTTTTCGGTTTTGTAAATGTGTACACCTTGAAGGAAATGCATTGTCTCGATGTTTGGAACAATATGAAGAAGGGAAGTAAAAAAAATAGACACAAAGTAAATTCTAAGTTTACTCTGTGTCTATGTGGTAATAATTTAAGGGCAACTTAGTGATTGAATGTCCAAAAGTTTCCAGCTAAAATTATTTGCTTTGGTATTTCAGCATACCTAAACCAATCCTCCCGTGGACAAGGCACTTTTGAAAATCTTAATGGCGATAGAAAGCAAGATGATTCCAAAGATTCTCCTTAACACATCAAGCCCAGTTTTGCCAAGTTTTCTTTCCAGCCAAGAAGTGCTTTTGAGTACTACGTAGACGATGATCAAGTTGATGATGATACCAATACCGATGTTGATCTGATCAAATTCAGCCTTCAAAGTAAGAATGGTCGTCAAAGTGCCAGCACCTGCAATTAGAGGGAAGGCTATAGGTACGATGGACGCACCACCACTGGCGTCTGGGTCAGGCTTGAAAAGCTCTATTCCTAGAATCATTTCCGCTCCCAAAGCAAAAATGATCAATGCACCAGCGATAGCAAAATCTTCTACGCCAATTCCAAAGAGGTTCAAAATTGACTTTCCAAGAAATAAAAAAAGAATCATCAATACACCTGCTGCTAGTGTAGCCTTTTCGGATTCAATGTGACCCACTTTCTGCCGTAAGTTGATCACAATCGGGATAGAACCCAATATATCAATCACTGAAAATAAGATGAGTGTAACCGATAATACTTCTTTGAAGTCGAAGGTGCCCATTTAGTATTGTTTTAGAAATTCTATGAGTTTGTCAAATTCTACATCAGTGATCGCAGGGAAGTTCGCAATCCTAAAGCTTGTAGCTTTAAGTGGGCCGTACCCACCACCGAGTTGCATGTTTTCCTTTGTAGCACTTTGTTTGATTTCTGTGATAAAAGACTCTGAGCCAGAGATCGCTAGTACTGTTGAACTTCTAGCTGCTTCATTACTGATGAGTAGTCGAAGCTTGGAGGTCATGGCCACAGTGTATTCTAGTTTTTGCATACGCTCTCTGATTACACTGTCTACATGCTGAATCTCAGGGAGGTCTTTAAGAACCCTATTGAGCAAATAGATACCAAGTACATTGGGTGTGTAGTGTGTTTGGTAGATTTCAGCATTTTCTAACATAAAGTTGAGGCTGTTGTACCTACCTCGTTCACCTTTTGACTTTGCTTTTGCTATCGCTTTGGGAGATAGGATCAAAACCCCGAGTCCTGCTGGAAGGCCGAAGCATTTCTGGACAGAGGCATACCATATATCTGCCACAGTAAAGTCCAAGGAGATACCACCCATAGAGGAAGTAGTGTCTACGGCTATCATTTTCTCTGGGAATTTTTCTCCAATGGATCTGATGGTGTCTATGCTAACTTGAGTAGCATTCGAGGTTTCATTTTGCGTAATGCCAATAATGTCAAAATCTTGATCTATTTGAAGTGATTCTACATTTACTATATCATTGGCATCGGCCTTCAACTGTCCAGTTTTTGGATTGATGTGCTTGGCATATTCATACCATTTCTTCCCAAATGAGCCAGAGTATACATGGAAACTTGCTTGCTCCACAATTGATTGAGTGATGATTTCCCAGTTTTCAGTGGAAGAAGAAGTGAACAATAATTTATAATCCTCTGGCATGTGTAGCTTCTCTTTCATCAATGTTTCTGTCTCTTTATAAAGATTCATAAAGACAGCGCTTCGATGGCTAGCACTCATGATTCCGCTTTGAAAAGCATCTCGAAGATATCCTTCAAGGTTGTCATAGACCTTCGAAGGCCCTGGAGAAAATGTAGTGATCATAGGTTTGATTAGGTTGTGATGAAGTATTGTAAGCCAAGTTCGTATCCTTTAAGTCCCAATCCTGAAATCATACCTATACAGGATTTGGAGATGATACTTTTATGGCGAAACTCTTCTCTTTTGTAAATATTGGAGATATGGACTTCTAACGTAGGTGTGGTTACACCTGCAATAGCATCTGAGATGGCTACAGAAGTATGCGTATATCCGCCAGCATTTAGTAGGATTGCATCATAGCAGAATCCTACTTCATGGATTTTGTCAATGATTTCTCCTTCGACATTGCTTTGAAAATAAAAGAGCTGAATGGATGGGTACTTTGCCTTAAGTATTTCGAAATATTCTTCAAAAGATTGGCTTCCGTAGATTTCAGGTTCTCGCTTTCCTAATAGATTGAGGTTAGGGCCGTTTATGATGATGATTTTCAAAATGGTGTATTGGTTAGTGGTACTAAATGCGCTACAAAGTTATTCTTAATGCCATTAAATACATAAGGTTTATGGGCTAAAAATCTTTAGGTTATTTTATTTAGACGAGTATATAGTTTCATTTGGAATTTTTCTCCCAACCAATAGCCAACATATTTTCAGGGCATTCGAAGAGGGGCGATAGATATTGATTTTGTTTTAACTATTTTGGGTTGCCAATTTTAATGTCCAAAATTGTCTCACATTCTTAAAACGTGTCCGTTTTTACACTTTTTTTGACCGCGTTTTTAAGACGTGGGAGTTTTTTACCCACGTCTTATTCACCCTTTTTTAAAAGCTCATAGAGTTTCAAATTGATATAGATGACTTCCTTCCCCTTATTCTCAGAGGCAAGAACACCTAAGTCCTCCAAAGACTTCAAATAGTTGCTCG
Source organism: Belliella filtrata (assembly GCF_022549775.1). Taxonomy (GTDB): domain Bacteria; phylum Bacteroidota; class Bacteroidia; order Cytophagales; family Cyclobacteriaceae; genus Belliella; species Belliella filtrata. The sequence goes on from NZ_JAKZGP010000008.1 coordinate 46,378, forward strand.
CTGTTTTTCTATTCAGGAGCAGATTTTCTACCAAAAATTCAATTTTACAATAAGGATGTACAAAAAGCTGTTCTATCAAATCTTTCGAATAAATTCTAGGTAACTTCTCCTGAACCAATTTTTGTGTTTCGTTGAACAGTAGATTGATTTTGCTGATTTGCTCAATTGTGCTTTGAGCGGTCTGCTCTATGCCTTTGAGCATATATAATATCCAACCCTCCCAATTGTTCTTAGTCCGAACTTCCTGTAATAACCGGTAGTAATCTACCTTGTTTTGGATAATAAAAGAACTCAGGTACAATACAGGTTCATTTAAAAGTCCTTTCAAAATCAAATACAAAACATTGATAATCCTACCAGTTCTACCATTTCCATCATAAAAAGGATGGATGCTTTCAAATTGATAATGCTGAATGGCTAACTTGATTAATGGAGAAACATCATCTTTATCATCATTTAGGTACTCCTCTGAATTTTTCATCAAGCTATTAATTGTATCAAAATTATCAGGAGGTGTATAAATTACCTCATTAGTCAAATTATTGATTAATGCTGTTCCTGGAAGTTTTCTTAGCCCAGCATTATTTTCTTCTAATTCTTTTTGAAGGGAAATTATTCCGTTAGTATTAAGAAATCCCTTCTCTTTGATAGAGGTTGTTCCCATAATTAGAGCTTCTCTGTATCTTAGAACCTCTTTGGTTGCATTATCAGGTTTAGCTGATTTTGCATATAAAGCTTGATAGAGTTTATCTTGAGTTGTAATCACGTTCTCAATTTCAGAACTTGCTTGTGCTTCTTTTAAAATCACAGCATTGATGAGGATGTTTGGGTTGGGTAATGTACTCGTAAGACCTTTTAATTCTGCTAATGCCACTGCAGATTTGCTTTCCTGTTTTAGGATTGTAATGGTCTCAACCAAAGAGTTCTTTGGAGGAAGATGAGGTAAATCGTTAAATGCTTTACTTGGCTTTACAGTCATTTCTTCTTATTCGCTTTAACAAATTTGGCTCTTTCCTCTGCAACTTTTAGTGCTTCTATTCCTAAATCTTCATCTTGAATTTCAAACAAAATCTTGTCACTTAGGAACAAAACTAAAAGGGCTTCTGCGTCATACTTGTATATGTCCGCTAGTTTCAGAACCACTTCTTTTGTAATTCTCCGTTCCCCACGCTCCATTTTACTCAAAATTGCAAAGTCAATATCGAGCAAGGATGCAACTTTCCGTAAAGTTAGTTCTTTATCTTTACGTATGCTTCTTAACTTTTCGCCTATTGTTTCTGTTGATACGATACATGTTGACATAATGTGTCAAAATTAGAAAAGATTTTGAATTAATTCGAATCCTTTTCAACATCGATGTAGCGTGTTGGGGAACAAATCACTGTGTTGGTTGTTTTTTGATTTTTAACTTATATATTCATTGATCAAATTAAAAATTTTCGATTTATGAGTAATCAGGACAAGCAAATGACAAGTAGAAAGCTTTTATGGTCTTCTTTGTTGATTACAATTGCTGTGGTAATTTTAAATATTTTTTTATTTCATGAAGCGACAAGTCTTTTCAGAATAGTCGCAGGAGGAATTGGGTTCTTTACAGTGTTATATGCATTTATGTGTTGGACTTATAGCCTTCCTTTTATCAAATTGAAAAAATAGCGAAGTTATTTGTCTGGATTGGGTTGCTTTTATTTTTGTAGATAAGAAATAATGGTAAGTTTTGACTTACTTTAAAGCATGTGATGTATCATTCTAATTTCCCTTAGCTGAATCTTAACTAATCCATTGAACCATATGTCAACTTGGACTTCATACCAAAAGCAATTCCAACACTACTTGAAGCTAGAAAGGTCTTTGAGCAAAAACTCAATCATTGCTTATCAGCAAGATATTTCTAAGCTTAGCGCATACATGGAACAAAGTTTTCCGTCGGTTTCTCCACTACAAGTTAGGCTGGGGCATCTGAGGAGTTTTGTCAATGATTTGGCTAGTTTAGAGATTTCTGCTTATTCACAATCAAGGATAATTTCAGGAATCAAGGCCTTCTATCGCTTTTTAATGTATGAAGACCTGATCACTGAAGACCCTGCTCAACTCCTCGAGACGCCCAAGCTCGGGAGGAAGTTACCAGATACATTGAGTTATGAGGATATCAGTACTATACTTGAAAGTATTGAGCTTGGCCAGCCTGAAGGACATAGAAATAGGGCGATGCTGGAGATACTTTATAGTTCAGGTCTGCGGGTGTCGGAGTTGGTTGATTTGAAAATAGGGAATGTATATTTTGACATAGGTTTTTTGAGAGTTACTGGAAAAGGGAACAAGGAAAGACTTGTACCTATCGGCACTGATGCGATCAAGTATTTAAAAATCTACCTGAATGAGGTTAGGAAAAATCAATCCATAGCCAAAGGTCATGAGGAGGTTGTCTTTTTGAATAGAAGAGGTAAAAAGCTCACAAGGGTGATGATTTTTTTGATCATCAAAAAACAAGTGAAAATAGCTGGAATTAGCAAAAATGTGAGTCCACACACTTTCAGGCATAGTTTTGCTACACATTTGATAGAAGGAGGTGCGGACTTGAGGGCAGTACAAGAGATGCTGGGGCATGAAAGCATTACCACTACGGAGATTTATACTCATTTGGATAGAGACTACTTGAGACAGGTACTCAATGAATTTCATCCTAGAAAATGAAGCATATTTCTAAAAATTAAATTTTACAGCAACACTTGGTTGAATCAGCTCAAAAGGCGTTCTTCTTGGGTTTAGCCTGACTTGTCCTTGATCGTTGTAAGATGCGTCTTGTTTTGTTAGGATATCCATTTCTCCAGAATTGATATAACTAACGCGAAGCTCGAGAAAAGTCTCCCGACTTTCATTCAAAGGGATCATTACACCACCACCCAATTGATACAATAGGGCCCAATCGTAGACTTCAGTACCAGAAGACAAAGGCTCACTAAGCCTGTTCTCGCGGACTCTTGATCTCGTGAATGTATGAATCCCTCCCAGTTGAGCCTCCACAAAAGGTAAGACCCCAAAGCTTGTCTCTGGCATTATTCTGATGAGTCCTGTGAGGTAAGCCGCGTTATTATTTCTACGAATTCTAAAACGCTGCTCCGTTCCATTGATGATACTATTGCTTCTTGTAAGTGCTGAACCATACCTGCTGTAGCCAAGTTCACCACCTAGGTATATGGGAGTGCTCGATAATCGAAATAGTCCCTGAATACTGACAGAAGGTACAAATAGTCCTTCCACTTCATTTTGCAATGCACCTGTGGCAATGCCTCCATTGAGATGGACACCTCCAAAGTGATTTTGAGCTTTTAGGGATGTGCCAAATAATAAAAGTAAAAAAAACGAAAAGATTAGTTCCTTCATGAGCTTGGAGATTTATTCGTTATTTTATACGAGAACTAAGAAGCTTGGTTTTTTGATCTTTAGCAGTTTTAAAAATGTCGTTTTCTAAAAGCAAAGTACATGTTGAAATGTAATTGTTTGATGAAGAATGGTATTGAGTTCATTATCACATTTTTTCTTCGCAAAAATTCATATTTACTGTAATTTAGCAATCTGAAATTAAAATCCAACACTGTGTACAAAGCCATTATTAAGCCTATTCTTTTCAAAAGGAGTCCCGAGTCAGCACATTACTTCACTTTCGCTTGGATCAAAAGATTGTTCAACTTGCCGATAATTAAACCAATTGTAAAAAGTCAGTTTGAGCTAGAAGATCCTACTTTGGAGCGAGAGGTTTTTGGGTTGAAATTCAAAAACCCCATTGGTCTGGCGGCTGGTTTTGACAAAGATGCGAAAGTGATAGATGAGATGTCACTTTTGGGTTTTGGTTTTATTGAAATTGGTACATTGACGCCCAAGCCTCAAGAAGGAAATCCAAAACCAAGGATGTTTAGACTTCCCAAAGATCAAGCGATCATCAATAGGATGGGTTTCAATAATGGTGGGGTTGAGGAAGCTGTGCAGAGGTTGCGAAATAGAATATCTGATGTTATCATAGGTGGGAATATTGGCAAAAACAAAGTTACTCCAAACGAACTAGCTGAGGATGATTACTTGATTTGCCTAGAAGCATTACATCCATATGTGGATTATTTTGTAGTTAATGTGAGCTCTCCCAATACACCAAACTTGAGAGACCTTCAAGAAAAGGAACCTTTGAAAAAATTACTGTCCGCAGTCAAAATCGCCAATGACAAAAAAGATAAACCAAAACCAATTTTGCTTAAAATTGCTCCGGATTTAACAGAAGGGCAGCTGGATGATATCATTGAGATAGTAAAAGAAACGGGTATAGATGGAGTGATTGCTACAAATACCACGATCGATAGAAGTCAACTGAGTACTGGTGCCGATCAAGTAGCTGCTATGGGTGCAGGTGGACTAAGCGGCAAAGTGCTTGCGAAAAGGAGTACAGAAGTGATTAGGTATTTGTCTGAGCGATCTGGTGCAGCATTTCCTATCATAGGGGTTGGAGGGGTTTTCACAGCTCAAGATGCAATTGACAAGCTAGAGGCTGGTGCTAGCTTGGTACAAGTATATACAGGTATGATCTATGAAGGCCCAGGGATAGTTAAGACTATCAAAAAAGGGCTTTTGTCACATTTTCAAAATCCATAAGTGAGAAATCTGTATATTTCGATTTCATTGTTAGCGTAATTTCATTCAGGAAAAATTCAATATGGCTTCACAAGCACCAAGAACAAATACTTTTAGAAAGAAAAATGAGACGAGAGCCAAGGCTAGTGAGAAGAAACAAAGTAAGTTCTCCGTTGCTTTTCTAAAAAACAAAAAGATTCCTATTACCATAGGGATAGTGTTGATTATATTGGCTATTGTAATGTTTTTTGCTTTTGTGAGCTATTTATTCACAGGAAAGGCAGACCAGAGTGCCTTATCAGCTTTGGATCAGGGTTTGAGAGAAAGTGCCAATGAGACAAAAAATTGGCAAGGGTATTTTGGGGCTTATGTAGCAGAGTTATTTATCAAAAGATGGTTTGGAATAGCCGCTTTCTTGTTGCCACCGTTCTTATTTTTGTTAGGGGTAAAGCTGGCATTTAAGGTCGCTTTGTTTTCACTATCGAGATATAGCACTTTTGCACTATTTTTCACCTTTTGGCTTGGGCTATTTACTGGATATATTGTACAGCTAATTGATGGATATTCAGCTTTCAACAACCTAAGTGGAGGCTTTGGCTATGAACTTGGTAGGTTATCAAATGATTTTTTAGGCTGGGGTAGTTTCGTTTTGATAGCTGGTGCTTTGTTGATTTTTGTGATTTTCTTTTTCAACATAGATCAACTGAGCTGGTCTAATGCTTCTACATCTGATGAAATGGACGCAGATACGAGCTTGGAGGATGATAATGATACTGATGAAATCACAGAGGACAGTTTCAAAGTAGATGATGAAGAAGAAGAGGACGTCAATGATTTGTTTAAAAAAATGGTGGAAAATTCTTCTGAGAATTCCAATTCAGAAGTTGAACCTGATGATGATGGAAGCTCATGGACGATCAATGCTCCTGAAAACGATACCAAAAAACCTATCTCACAACCTGAATTCAATATAGAAGGTATAGCTGACTTACCTGATGAAGAGGAGGTAGTAGGGAAAGCGGAAGAGGATAGAAAGTTTTCAGTTCATCAAGTAGATGAGGAGGAAAAGACGGCTGATCAAGTTGCCAATTTGGATCCTTACGACCCTACGCTTGATTTGCCAAAATATCAATATCCAAGCATAGAATTGCTAAATGAATATGATGTCAAGAAAGTGACTGTAACCAGGCAAGAGCTAGAAGAGAATAAGAATAAAATTGTAGAAACACTTGTCAATTTTAAAATAGGCATTCAAGAAATCAAGGCGACGATAGGTCCTACAGTGACCTTGTATGAGATCGTGCCTGATCCAGGGGTGAAAATTTCAAAAATCAAAAACCTTGAAGATGATATAGCTCTAAGTTTAGCTGCATTAGGGATCAGGATCATCGCCCCAATACCCGGGAAAGGTACTATCGGTATAGAAGTTCCAAATAAAAACAGGGAGCTTGTGCCAGCAAGGGCAGTTTTGGGTACGGAGAAGTTCATGCACAGTGACAAAGATTTGCCTGTAGCTTTAGGGAAGACAATTTCCAATGAGGTTTTTGTGATGGATTTGGCCAAGATGCCTCACTTGCTTATGGCTGGTGCTACTGGACAAGGTAAGTCAGTCGGCTTAAATATGATTCTGGCCTCCTTGGTGTACAAAAAGCACCCTTCACAATTAAAATTTGTACTCGTCGATCCGAAGAAAGTGGAATTGACGCTATTTAATAAAATTGAGAGGCATTTTCTTGCTAAGCTCCCAGGAGCTGAAGAAGCAATCATCACAGATACCAAGAAAGTAATTTATACCTTGAATTCACTTTGTACGGAGATGGATAATAGGTATGACTTGCTCAAAGATGCTGGATGTAGGAATCTCAAAGAATACAATGCGAAATTTGTAGCACGTAAACTGAATCCAGAAAAAGGTCACCGATTCATGCCTTATATCGTTTTGGTAATAGATGAATTGGCGGACTTGATGATGACAGCCGGTAAGGAGATCGAAGCTCCTATAGCAAGATTGGCACAGCTTGCTAGGGCTATTGGGATACACTTGGTGGTAGCCACTCAGCGGCCTTCAGTAAATGTGATCACAGGTATCATCAAAGCGAATTTCCCTGCAAGATTATCATTTAGAGTGACTTCTAAGATTGATAGTAGAACGATCCTAGATGCTGGAGGCGCAGATCAATTAATTGGTATGGGAGATATGCTCCTGTCTTCAGGTTCAGAAATGACCAGGTTGCAGTGTGCATTTTTGGATACACCAGAGGTGGATGCGATTTGTGATTGGATAGGTGAGCAAGGAGGGTATCCAGATGCTTACCTTTTGCCTGAGTTTGTTGGAGAAGAAGGTGATGGAAGCTCACTAGACGTCGATTTGGCAGACAGAGATCCATTGTTTGACGATGCTGCAAGGTTGATAGTAATGCATCAGCAAGGTAGTACCTCATTGATTCAGAGGAAATTAAAGCTAGGTTATAATAGAGCCGGTAGGATTATTGATCAGCTGGAGGCTGCAGGGGTTGTAGGAGCTTTTGAAGGTAGTAAAGCCAGAGAAGTATTGATTCAAGATGAAGCAAGTTTGGAACGGTTGTTGAGTAGTCTTTAAAGCTTAATTAAAGCATTATTCAAAGCAAGTTGAAGTATGATTAACAGAGTATATATATTAGTATTTTTGTTTACAAGCATTTTTGGAGTTGCCCATGCGCAGAAGGATCCTAATGCAAAAGCTGTCTTGGATGCAGTAAGTAAAAAGTATCAATCTTTGGCCGGTATGAAGGCGACATTTGAGTATTCCTATGCTATGTCTGGTGAATCAGCTCAAAGTCAATCAGGGGAGATTGCGATCAAAGGTGACAAGTATCATCTTGTCTTGCCTGAACAAGGACAGGAAATATTCAACAATGGCAAGACTGTTTGGACTTTTATCAATTCAGGAGGCTACAAAGAAGTCACTATTAACAATTCCAATGAGATGGAAGATGAGTTAAAGCCTTCTTCAGTTTACACGATTTATCAGAAAGGTTACAATTATAAGCTACTTGGTGAAAAAAACATCAATGGGGTTTTGGTGCAAGAGATAGAGTTGAAAGCTGAGAAATCTGGAGCACCCTTTAAGAAGGTGAACCTTTGGGTAGATAAAAACAAAAAAGACCTTGTAGGATGGGAGATCACAGATGATCAAGGTGGTAAGCTTAAATACCAATTCAAGTCTGTGGATACCAGCCTAAAGCTTGCTGACGATTATTTTGTATTCAATCCACAAAAACATGGAAAAGTCGAAATCATTGACTTGCGCTGATATCTGTATAGCAATAGTATTTATGGTCAATTGATCATTGTCCTCCTAATATTTTTTAATATACATTTATTTGCGGAAGTAGGCAGGGGGATAATCAAAGCTTTTTAATTTTTTTAAAATCAAAAATGTCTATTTTTGCCCAAACCGTAAAAAGCATGGACAAACTTACCTTATTTAAGCAAATTGAGAAGAAGCAATCATTTTTATGTATAGGTCTTGACACAGACCTCCATAGAATCCCTCAGCATTTGCTAGAATATGAAGATCCTATTTTTGAGTTTAACAAGCAGATAATCGATGCTACCCAAGATCTGGCGGTAGCTTATAAGCCAAATACAGCTTTCTATGAGGCGCTTGGCGCAAGGGGTTGGCAAAGTTTGGCAAGAACATTAGATTACATTCCCAAAGAAATTTTCACTATAGCTGATGCCAAAAGAGGAGATATTGGCAACACTTCTAGTCTATATGCTCAAGCATTTTTTGACCGAATGAACTTTGACTCTGTTACGGTAGCGCCCTATATGGGGGTAGACAGTGTAAGTCCTTTTTTGTCTTTTGAGGGTAAGTGGGTGATTCTTCTTGCCTTGACATCTAATGAGGGGAGTCAAGATTTTCAATTGATACAATCGCAACATGGTAAGCCTTTTTATCAACATGTACTTGAAAAAAGTCAGGAGTGGGGAAATACTGATAACCTCATGTATGTCGTGGGAGCCACTAGGGGTGAGCTTATCGCTGAAGTAAGGAAGATCGTTCCAGATCATTTTTTTCTCGTGCCAGGTGTTGGTGCACAAGGTGGTAGCTTGGAAGAGGTAGCTAAATATGGCATGAATTCACATTGTGGACTCTTGGTGAATTCTTCTAGAGGAATTATATATGCGAGCATTGGAGAGGATTTTGCAAACGCTGCTAGAGAAGAAGCTGCGAAACTTCAAGTTGAGATGAGAGAGCTTTTACAAAGATTTTGTAAATAATTTCTGCCTTTGATCTTTTTTCTAAATTCTACTTCAAATACCCATAGAGCTAGTGTAGACTTTTGATACTTACAGAAAGTATTGCCTATTTATTATTGGAAGTTACTCAAAAAGCTTTACCTGTATTCTGGTATGGTGAATACAGAGGTGTTTTTAACTTTTGTTTTATCTAATTTTTCTACAATGAAATTTCAGGAAGATTTTCTACAAACTGTGTGGAAGTACCAATATTTTGACAAGCGGCGCCTTGATACTTCTTCAGGCGATTCAATTCAAATTAAGAAAATTGGTTTTCACAATTTCTATGAAGGGCTTGATTTTTTGGAATCAAATGTTCAATCTTGAGTGTTTTAGATACGTGAAGGTGCATTTGATAGCTTCTGATTGGAAACATCATGACCAGGATTCTTACCCTTGATATAACAGTGTAATACTTCATGTGGTATGGGAGGATGATTATCCAATTTTAAGACTTTACAAGACGAATTTGGCATTACTATTCCCGACTATTGGAAGTATTATTATCAATCTGATAAAAAGTCTGGGAAGAAAATCAGTGGGAGGGTCAATGCTAATTCATTTAATCTTTTGATTATAAATTTTGTAGTACCTATATGCTTTGCATATGGTAAATACATACAGGAAACCAGCTGACAGGAGCGATGCTTTGATTTGTTGCAATCTATTGCTTCGGAAGAGAATTACATCGTCAGAAAGTTCAACTCTTGTGGTTGTAAAGCACAGAATTCTTTTGATTCCCAAGGTATGATTGGTTTTTTTGGGAACTATTGCTAACACAAAAAGTGCCTCGATTGTAAAGTTGGGCAGAACTTGCTTAAGCCGAGCAAGAAATGATTTTTGCTTTGGAGTTCAATAAGCTGTACTTTTGCATTCCAAAAGAGACAATTCCATGGAAAAACCAGTAATTATATTTGGAGCAAAAGGCATTGCTCATCCAGCTTTAGAGATTTTCAATAGTAACAGTGTAGTGGTATATGGATTTCTTGATGAAGATGAAACGCTTCACAATCAAGAGATCAATGTAGTGCCTGTACTTGGACATCCTGAAGATGATGGATTTCTAAAGTTAATTGGGAAAAAGTGTGAGGCTTTTGTTGCTGTTGATGATAATAAATATAGGCAGTTTTTGGTCAAAATGCTGAATGAAAAGCGTAAGGTACAGCCAATCAATGCTATTCATCAGTCTTCTTATATTTCAACGGATTCGGCCATAGGGCATGGTAATTTTGTCAATGCGAAAGTGCTCATAGGTACAGGTGCTGTAGTGGGTAGCCATTGTATATTTCATACAGGTGCTATCGTAGACCATGGTGCCAAGGTGGGTGATTTTGTTCAAATTGGAGCTGGATCTGTGGTAAATTCAAATGTAACTATCGAAGAGGGAGTCTTTATAGGCTCTGGCGTTGTAATAGTTTCGGGGATTACCATAGGGAAAAATGCACGAGTAGGAGCTGGGTCAGTAGTGATATCTGATGTGAAGGCAAATGAAACTGTTTTCGGGAATCCAGCTGCACCTATCAAGAAATAGGATTAATTTCAAGTTTAAAAATAGATCAAACCAAACACCTTGTCGGAAACAAGGCTTAAGTTATGGAAAACAAAACACACAGCATTTTGCTCTATTATTGCTATGCCACTATTGAGGATACGGAGGCATATAGAGAAGAGCACCACCTCTTTTGTATTGAGAATAATATAAGAGGTAGGATCATCATATCTTCAGAAGGACTAAATGGAACAGTCTCTGGACTGAAGGAAGATTGCGAAAAGTATATGGCCTACATTCAGTCAGATGCGAGATTTGCAAAGACTGAGTTCAAAGTTGAGCTTTACGACAAGCATGCTTTTGCAAAAATTCATGTAAGAGTCAAGCCAGAAATAGTACACAGCAGCTTGAAGCACATAGATCCAAATGTCAAAACAGGCAAACATTTGGAGCCTGAAGAATTCAAGAAGCTAAAAGACCAAGAGGATGTAGTGATTTTGGATGTAAGGTCAAACTACGAACATGAGCTTGGCAGATTCAAGAATGCAATCACTTTAGATATTGACAATTTCAGGGATTTTCCTGAAAAAGTTAAGGAGCTTGAGCATCTCAAGAATAAGAAAGTATTGACCTACTGTACAGGAGGGATCAAATGTGAAAAAGCATCCGCGTATCTTTTGGAGCAAGGCTTCGAAGATGTCTACCAGCTACACGGAGGGATAATTAAGTATGGGCTGGAAGCAGGTGGGGAAGATTTCGAAGGGAAATGCTATGTGTTTGATAACAGGATCGCTGTGGATGTCAATAAAGTAAATCCAAAAGTGATTTCAACGTGCCATGTTTGTGGAACTGTCTCTGCCCGTATGGTCAATTGTGCTAATCCAACATGTAATGCTCACGTAGCGATATGTGAAAATTGTGGATGGGAAATGGATGGTGCTTGCTCTACTTCATGTAAAGAGCACCCAGAGAAGCGACCTTATGATGGTACTGGTTACTATCAAAAGCAAAGTAATGGATACAATCCATATAAAGGGCTACAAAGAAAACCAAATAAGGAAAAAGTAAACTAATTAGTATATGGGAAATCGCATACCTGAATCTGAGTTGATTATCAATCCAGATGGCAGCATTTATCATTTAAACTTATTGCCTGAGCAATTGGCTTCGACAGTGATAGCTGTAGGTGACCCTGAGCGAGTGTCAAAGGTTTCCCAGTACTTTGATGAGGTTACCCACCAAGTCTCCAAAAGGGAATTTGTAACACATACAGGTTCATATAAGGGTATGCCTATTACCGCTATGAGCACAGGTATGGGTACTGATAACATCGAGATTTTCATGACAGAACTCGATGCCTTGGTGAATGTTGATCTTAAAACAAGGCTTCCCAAATCCAGTCACACAAGTTTAGAGATCATCAGAATAGGTACTTCTGGAAGTATGAGAGCTGATATTCCTGCGGGTTCTATGCTTGCCTCGGCTTACGCAGTAGGTTTGGATACACTGATGGCGTATTACAATGCTGATTACAGTGATTTAGAATTGGAAGTGTCTGAGTCGGTGAAGAATGTCTTAGGAGTTACTTTTGCGCCGTATTGCGTAGCTGGATCAAAGCGTTTACTTGATCTTTTGGGGGAGGGTTTGATCAAAGGTAATACAGCGACTTGTCCAGGTTTTTTTGGTCCTCAAGGAAGGGAGGTTCGGCTCAAACCTGCCATACCAGATATTATAGAAAGACTTGCCTCAATATCTGTCGCAGATTTCAAACTCACTAATTTTGAAATGGAGACAGCAGGATATTATGCAATGGGTAGACTTCTTGGCCACGAAATGTTAAGCCTAAATGCTATAGTTGCAAATAGGGTGACTCATGAGTTTGCAGATGATCCAAATGGGATTGTTGATGAATTGATAAAATCTACATTAGAAAAATTAGCGAATCGATGATTCGCTTTTTTTATGTTTAATTTTTCAAAGTACTGTTTTTGAACAAATTACTTTTCCATTCACATGAGTAGTATTCAGCACACATTAGCTAAAGACCTTTGGTGTAAGTCGGTAAAATGTAGGAACAATCCTTCACGCTAAGTGTTATTTCTAAGTGAGTTTTTGACTTATTTCATTTAAAAATTGAATAAATCTTCTAGGTATGGTATTTGTTTGATTATATGTAATCAAAATAAAATATCGAAATCAAAAAAATTATTGCTTTTACAGGTGGATTTTTAATAGATTTTATTGAAAATCAAGTTTAAAGTTCCAATAATCACGCTTTCTGAAAATAATATAAAAAATACTAAAAAATGACTCGTTTTATACAATTGCTTATTTTGTCAGCAACCTTCTTTTCATTTGTGACAGCCACAGCACAAGATTTCGAGGTAAAAGGTAAGGTGATTGAAGCAGAATCCTCTAATCCACTAGAGTTTGCAAACATTGCCTTGCTGAATCCTGGAGACTCGGCATTGGTTACAGGGGGTATGAGTGAGTTGGATGGGACTTTTTCCTTCCAAGCTGTATCTGGAGAATATATTTTGAGAGTAGGTTTTATAGGCTATGAGAGTAGATTCAGGAATATTACTTTAGGTGAGAAAGAAGTCTTGAATGTGGGCAATGTGAGGCTTAGAAAAGATGCTCAAAACTTGGATGAAGTAGTCGTAGAGGGAGTCACTTCTATGTTTGAGAGTGACATTGACAAGCGTAGATACAATGTAGAGAATAGTATCTTGGCAGAAGGCGCAATGGCTTCGGACCTTTTGAGCACCTTACCTTCTATACAAATGGATGATGAGGGGGGCATTTCTATGCGAGGTAGTGGTAATATCTTGATTTATATCAACGGTAGACCTTCTAACCTTTCTGGGGATGATGCGGAAAGTGTATTAGCGCAATTTCCTGCAAATAGTATAAAGTCTGTAGAGCTTATTACGAACCCTTCTTCTCGTTATGATGCCGCTGGAGTAGGAGGGATTATTAACATCATTTTGAAAAAAAATGAAAGGACTGGACTCAATGGACAAGTGAATGCGGGTATTGGAACCAGAGGTAAATACAATGCGGGGTTAAATATAAACTATGGGACAGAAAAAGCTAACTATTATGCTTCATACAACTGGCAAGATAACAGACGTTTCAGAGAAAGTGAATCCTTTCGTCAAAGTAACCTGTCCACTGCCTCTCCTATCCTTGATCAAGATGCTTATCAAGTCAATAGAGATATCAATCATCTCATCAGAGGTGGGGTAGATTGGAGTATTACTGAAAATAAACTCTTTGGAGTCTATGTTCAAGGAAGTTTTAGGGATAGGACAGGAGATGAACTTTTGAATCAAAGAAATTTAACTTTAGCCAGGGACCTTGATAGTTTGTTTGTACGAGATATTCGTGAGGAAAGGTCTAGTGAGAATTTTGAAGCTGGAATTACTTATTCCGTAGATATTGATACATTGGGGCAGAGGTTTTTTACCACCGCAACTTATTCAAGAGATGAAAGACTTCAAAATGATATATTTGATCAACTTTTCTTTAATGAATTCAATCAAGAAGTGCCTAGCAATAGAATCCTTCAGCTAAATGATAGGCCGCAAACAAGTGACCTTTATATGCTACAAATGGATTATGAAAAACCATTTGTCAATGGAGGAAAGCTAGAAGGTGGATTGAAGGGTACATTTAGAGAATGGAATAGGTCACAGTTTTTCTCTGAAGGAAATGAAGGGAATGGGTTTGAGCCTGAGTTGAACGATTTTTTCAGTGATTCATTCAATTTCAAGGAAGATGTATATGCCTCTTACTTGAGTTATAGAAACAAAATTGGTAAGATTGGTTACCAAGGTGGATTAAGAGCTGAATATACAGAGACGATTTCTAGACTTGCAAGTGCAGCTGATCCTTACATCAATAATTATTTTAATCTTTTCCCTAGTGCGTATTTAAGTTATGAATTGGGACAGGAGGAAGAGTTTACAGCCAATTTTAGTAGAAGGATAAATAGACCTGGAATGTGGTCATTAGCCCCGATTTTTGGAGTGAGTGATTTGTATAACTTGAGCATTGGTAACCCCGAGCTTCAGCCAGAATTCACAAACTCTTATGAACTTGGCTACATGAAAGGCTGGGAAAGATACCTTCTTAATGCCACTGTTTACCATAGATTCTCTACAGACATTCACACCAGAATCATCAGGCTAAATGAAGATAATGTGGCAATTCAGACAAGAGAAAATGCCAATAGTAGAGTCAATACAGGCTTGGAGCTTGTGAATCAGTTTCAATTGACCTCATGGTTTGACGCTACAGTATCTGGTAATTTCTTTTATTCGGAAATCAGAGGAGACAATATCGAGGCAGGGTTCAACAATTCCAATTATTCTTGGACAGTCAATACCTTATTCAACATGGTAATACCTAAAGTGGCTTCTGTCCAAATCCAAGGAGACTACAGAGGCCCTATCGTCCTTCCACAAGGTGAAATCGAGCCAATGTGGGGAGTGAACGTAGGTGTCAGAAGGGATTTACTCGACAAAAAAGCGACTATTAGCCTGAATGTTAGTGATATTTTCAATACGAGAATTTTTAGAATAAGTACAAATGATGAGCGATTTATTCAAGACAGATGGTTCAATCGAGAGACGAGAATAGGGACCTTATCATTTACCTACAGGTTCGGAGGGTTCAAAGATAAGTCGAGGGATCGTGAGAGAAGCAGAGATGATTTCGATGATGATGATTTTTAATTTCTTTTATAGAATAAGGCTTATTTCTTGAGATCTCTCCCTTTCTTTGTAATATGATTACGATATACACAGACGGAGCGGCCAAAGGTAACCCTGGTCCTGGTGGTTATGGGACAGTTTTATTGTATAAAGATTTGAAAAAAGAGCTCTCTGATGGCTATAGACTGACCACAAACAACAGGATGGAATTGCTTGCAGTGATTCGAGGGCTTGAAGCATTGAAGGTGGGAGGGATTCCAGTTACCATATATTCTGATAGCAAATATGTAGTAGATGCTGTAGAAAAGGGTTGGATTTGGTCTTGGCAAAAGAAGGGCTTCAAGGATAAGAAAAATGTAGACTTGTGGAAGCAGTATATTCCATTACATATGAAGTACAAGCCAAAGTTTGTCTGGGTCAAAGGACATGCGGGCAATCCGATGAATGAGCGATGTGATCAATTGGCTGTGGCAGCTTCGGAGCAAAGAAACCTGAAGATTGATCAAGCATACGAAAATGAAAAGAATAATAGCGCCGGGCTTTTTTTGAAATAAAGGATGAAAGAGTCAGGCTTTAGGTTCAAGCAGTTCGTCGTAATGCAAGATCAATGCGGTATGAAGATTAGTACTGATGCTGTTCTACTTGGAGCCATAGCAGGAAATGAAGCTCACAGGAAAGTCTTGGACATAGGCTCGGGTACTGGTGTGATTTCTCTTATGCTGGCACAAAGGTTGCCTCAAGTGTTGGTTGATGCTGTGGAAATTGATGAAAAAGCATATGGACAAGCTTTAGAGAACTTTCAAGAATCGCCCTTTTCAGAAAGAATGAAACTTCATCACGTAGCGATACAGGATTTTTGTGGTGAGAATGTCTCATCATACGATCTTATAGTCAGTAATCCACCTTACTATCCAGATCATCTAAAATCCTCGAATTATCAAAAAAATCAAGCCATGCATACGGACAGCTTATCGTTTGAGGATTTGGTGAGATCTGTAGATATGATGTTGCATGAAGATGGAGAGTTTTGGTTGATTTTACCACCCGCTCAGATGGATAAGTTTGTACAGCTAGCAATCGAAGATAGACTGTACCCACACCAGTGTATTCTAGTACGAGACAAAGCAGAGAAACCTGTAATAAGGCAGATTGTGAGCTTTTGTCGAAATAATCAACCCATAGATGAATCGCAGATCATCATCAAGAACTCATCTGATGAATATTCTACAAAATATAGCGAACTCTTAAAGGAGTTTTTAATCATTTTTTAAAGTGCTAGATTCAGTGAATTTTATGTTCTCTTTTTCAAGAAGATCAAGAATGGGTTCGTAAATCTCCGGAGTAATCGGAAGCTGTAATCCCTTTGCTTCAATTTTACCTTCTAAGAACAAATCAATAGCCATTGCAAGGGGTAGTCCCACAGTTTTGGCCATGGCAGTTTTGGTTTGGTTTTCACCTTTGCAGACCAAACTAGATATTACCGATTTGATTCCCTGGTTAGTCTTTATTTCAAAGAGGTGTTGCATCACTATCATGTCCTTGTCGCTCGCTTTAAGTTCCCATTTTTCCTCAAGAATTACTTGTAGTATAGCCGCTGGGCTTCCTTTTTTTTGTGGTAATTCTTCTTCTGAAAAAAGTCCCAGCCATTCGATTTTTTTGAGTATTTCATCATTCACCCAGGGTAATAATTCTACGAGTTTTATTTCCACATCATTTTCAGTGTGATATGGAAGAAAGGCATTGAGGAACATCCTCTTGCTATAATGATCGGGGAGGTTCATTTCAAAGCTATCATCTGTAATGCCTAATTGTACAAATACATCCCAACTCTGACAGAAACCAGCTCTTCGAAGTGTACCTCTTAGCATTGTAGGGACTTCTTTCAGTCCATAGATGCTTCTATAACTCAAGGAGTCACGATTTGGGTAACCTTCGAAGCTACCAACATTTTCGAAATGGATGTTTTCAATTCTTCGAAACAACATGTGATAGGGCACATATTTGTATTGACCATTTCTGATAAATCGTGAGACTCCCTGTCCTGCAAGCACTACATTGCGAGGATTCCAAGTGAATTTATATTTCCATGGATTATCTTCACTTTCTGGTGCCAATACGCCACCTGTATAAGATTTGAATGATAGGATTTCATTGCCATCATTGATTTCTTTATGGATGATTTTCATAGCTGACATGTGGTCAAGACCAGGGTCTAGCCCACATTCATTCAAAAAAAGTAAGTTTTTCTCTTTGATTTCATCTGCCATTTTTCTCAAATCAGCTGACTCATAAGAAGCTGTGAAAAAGTGTTTGCTGAATGAAAGACAGTCTTTTGCAATGATCGGGTGTAAGAATGCAGGTAGCATTGAGACAACAATGTCAGCTTTTTGGATGAGACTCCTTCTAGACTCGTTATTATCTAAGTCTATTTTCTTTACTAAGACACCTTGATCATCCTTATATTTCTGGTAGATATGTTCAATGTTTTGATCTGCAAGGATGATTTTTCTATTTTTCTCCATTGCAGTATTCGCTAAATACTCAATTAAAAAGGTTGATGATTTTCCAGTGCCAATGATCAAGATAGTGTGCATAGTTCAAAAGTTTAATAAAGTGATACCCTAAGTTGTGAAAAATGATCGATGGTTAAAAATGAAGTTTAAAAAATCAATAAAAATTAACAATTCATGCTTTTTTTTCGTTTATTCAATCCCTTTTTAAATGGAATGATATGAAGAAAAGAATTGAGATAAATGTTGCCTTGGAAGTTTTTGCAAAAGAAGAATGGTCAGAGATAGATGCTAGTCTTTTGGCAGAAGCCGAAAGGATCTTGGAAATAGCTCATGCACCCTATTCAAATTTTTTAGTAGGTGCAGCATTGTTGCTTGAAGATGGGCAGATTTTTTCTGCAAACAACCAGGAGAATGTTTCTTTTCCAGTTGGAGTATGTGCTGAAAGAGCTGTTCTCAGCTACGCAATGGGCAATAATCCGAATACGGCACCTGTCAAACTTGCTATTGTTGCCAAGCGTAGAGCGGGAATGGAATTGGCTACTGTGACACCTTGTGGGCTTTGCAGGCAGACAATCAATGAGTATGAATTTAAGTTTGGGAAGCCAATAGAAATCTTGATGTTGGGCCCTGGAGACGAAATGTATAGGGCATCTGGCATTGATCAATTATTACCTTTCAGGTTTAGTGATTTGAATAGTTGAAATTAATTTTGATTTAAACAGAACAAGTTCCAAACTGAGTAGTTTTAGAGAAAAGCGTATCTAGAACGCCTAGGTCAAATTTTTCAAGTTTGTAAAGTTTGATGAAATTGGTTGATTTAAAAAAATTTATGATTGTGATTGTGAAAAAGTTTGATTTTAAATATCAGTTACTTAATTTTCTCAAAATTTTATTGCCAACCTAAGATGTTAACCCTCACAGGAAAAGAAATTGAAAAGATTGCAGGTTTACTGCAAAAGGGCATGATTTGCTTTTATCAGCTAAATAACAAAAAAATTCATCATTTGCCCGATGATGAGGATTATTTCAACTATGATCTTACTCCTGAAGAGGAGGATATCCTAGATGAAATAGATGATGATCCAGACAATTTTGCAGAGTTCACTAAGCTAGAAGCTAATCAGGAGCATCAAGTTATGGAGCAATTTGCGGATAGGATAGTCAAAGAGAAAGGTTTTCAGGATGAATTATTCAATGCCTTGAGCAAGCCAAAAGCAGCGACAGGATTCAAGTTTCTCATAGAAGACTCAAAGTACAAAGAGAAATGGGCAGAGTATAAGCTGGAAAAATATAAGGATTGGGTTTTAGAACAGATTGATTCCTTTAACTATGCTGATGAATAGCATGCTGAAATTTTGGAAACACGAGTGGTATTATTAAAAAATGAACCCTGCATTTGGATGAATGCAGGGTTTTATATTTATAGGGTATTTCCTTGAAAAGGAAATAATTGAGTGCATATGATGATCAGACATTGACATGTCTCTCGGCATGATAGGAAGATCTTACCAAAGGACCTGACTCTACATACTTCAAGCCTCTTTTCAGTCCCTCTTCTCTATAAAGAGCAAAAGTATCAGGATGGATAAATTCAGCAACCTCAATATGCATTTTGGTAGGTTGAAGATACTGCCCAAGTGTCAGGATATCACATCCATGAGCTGCCAGATCATCCATGGCTTTGAATACTTCATCTTGTTTTTCACCCAAACCAAGCATAATACCTGTTTTTGTCCTCTTTCCAAACTCTTTTGTGAGCTTGATTTGCTCTAGAGATCTAACATATTTAGCTTGTGGCCTCACTCTTCTGTAAAGGCTTTCTACAGTTTCCATATTGTGAGAGACTACTTCTTGACCTCCTTCTATCATTCTGTACAAAGCATCCCAATTAGATTTTACGTCAGGAATCAGGGTTTCTATGGTAGTTTCTGGGGAGAGTTTTTTGGTTTCTACTACTGTTTGATACCAGATTTCAGCTCCTTTGTCTTTTAGCTCATCTCTATTTACCGATGTGATTACAGCGTGCTTTACACCCATGAGCTGTATGGCTTCAGCAACACGTCTAGGCTCATCTGTATCATACTCTGGTGGTCTTCCTGTGGCTACTGCACAGAAGGAACAAGATCGGGTACATACATTCCCTAGGATCATGAAAGTAGCAGTTCCTGCACCCCAACATTCACCCATGTTTGGACAATTACCACTTTCACAGATCGTATGAAGTTTATGTTGATCTACAAGTTTTCTGACTTTTGCATATTCTTTTCCTACAGGCAACTTTACCCTGAGCCAGTCTGGTTTTTTTCTTCTTGTCGCCTCTTCGGAAATTACAGGTAATTCGATCATCTCTTAGTCTTAATTAGATAGATAGCACAAAATTAAACTTTAATGCCATATAAACCCAATTGTGGATTTATTACTTCCTGAATCCATAGTATAAGGTGAAATAGGCTGATTGAAATATTTGCCTATTCTCAGTAGTTGGCATAAGTACTATTTCCTTGCTAAAACCCTCAATTTGATAACCTAGTTCCAATCCAACGGCACTAGATTTGAAAGTACCGAATTCAAAGAAGAGAGCAGCTTTTGCATTTCCTCCAAAAGCTACTTCTGAATTGCTGATTCCCTCAAAAATCCTACCTGGTCCCAAGACATTGAATCTACTTTGATGTACTTCTGGATCATATTGTTCTCTTACTGTTTCTACTCTACTCAATGCATACTCTATGTAATAAGGAGCTATAATCC
Organism: Belliella filtrata; assembly: GCF_022549775.1. Taxonomy (GTDB): domain Bacteria; phylum Bacteroidota; class Bacteroidia; order Cytophagales; family Cyclobacteriaceae; genus Belliella; species Belliella filtrata. The sequence continues at coordinate 66,750 of NZ_JAKZGP010000008.1, forward strand.
CTATGGACGGACCCACAGCCGCCAAAGCCGAAATTTGTACACCTTGCTGCGGAGCCTTATTGAAAAATACAATTTCTCTTCCATAATATGGACGTATGCTGTAGAGATAGTTTGATTTTCCGAATATGAAAGAATTACCAAGCACAGTGTTGTACCTTACTTCCTTTGGGTTTTTTACATTTACTAAATCCAATCCAAAAAATTGAAATTTGTCTTCTTCGATTTTATATCCAGCCTTAATCGAAAAGCCTCCAATCAAACCTCCATTTGTATTCTTATTGATACCAAAAAACAGCTCGCGATCGTAATCGTAGTTTCCAGTGTCTTCCCTCTGGGCAAAAGTGACTATGCTAAGCATTGTCAAAAACCCTGATAATAAATATTTTGTCGCTTTTATCATAGTTAATCAGGAATATAACGCTAATTTTAGCCCTAAGTTACTAAACCGATTTTAAAAGTAAGTGTTTATGCCAACTATAAAAAGTTCATACCTCGGAAATCTACGAACAGAAATAGAGCATGTCCAATCTGGTACAAAAATCTTAAGTGATGCACCAGTTGATAACAATGGAAAGGGAGAAGCATTTTCTCCCACTGATCTAGTAGCTGCGGCTCTAGGGAGTTGTATGGTTACGATCATGGGAATTGTCGCAGAGCGAGATGGAGTTTCGTTAGTGGGGTTACATTGGGAGGTTACCAAAATAATGAATGCCAATCCAAGGAGAATTGCTGAAATCATAGTGAAGTTCAACTGGGGAAATCCAGTAGAAGATGCTAAGATGATTCAAAAGCTTAAAACCGCAGCCCTTACGTGTCCAGTGGCCTTAAGTCTTGATCCTTCAATTGTCCAAACAGTTGAGTTTGATTTTTGATTGTTAAATATTTTTTAGTCTCTTGTAGCATTTTCAGTAGAGCTTGCGTCTAGTATAATAGACAGCGTAAAAATAATCCGTTTCATTGGAACAACATCTTATTCAAAAAGCAAAAGAAGGTGATACAAAAGCCATAGAAATGCTTTACAAGCATTTCTATGGCTATGCTATGAGCATTGCTTTGAGATATTCCAATTCAAGAGATGAATCTTGCGAGATTGTGAATGATAGTTTTATGAAAATGTTTGACAAGATCAATCAATATCAAGAAAGCAATTCATTCAAAGGTTGGTTTAGGCGAATCATCGTCAATACTTCCATTGATTATTATAGAAAAACTGTGAAGCACTATGCTGCCATGGATATAGAAAAAGTAGAAATGGAAAGTTTAAATCCAGAGGTCATAGATCATTTGTCTAAAGAAGATATTTTAAAGCTTTTGCGAGAGCTTCCCGAAATGCTGAGGATCGTTTTCAATATGTATGAAATCGAAGGATATGCCCACAATGAAATCGGAGAAAAATTGGGCATTCCGGCAAGTACTTCGAGGACACATCTGGCTCGAGCGAAGCAATGCTTAAGAGATAAAATCAATGCTGTAAACCAAATTAATAATGAAGGAGCAGTTCGATAAAAAATTAGTTGATAAAATTAAAGACTCCTTTGAAAATCATCAGGAGAAATTTGACCCGCAAGAGTGGGACAAATTTTCGAATGCATATTTCGGAGGAGGTCAAAAGAAATCACCTATGATGTGGTGGCCATGGGTCTCTGGAATTGCTGCGGCTATTGTTTTAGGCTTTTTCTTATTTATCCAGCTTTCTGATCAAGAAATACAGGAAAATTCTTTCATGGCTATGGAAGAGTATCCTATTTCAAAACAGTCTGAAAATCATAGAGATTATCAGCTTCCTAAAGAAGAGCAGGTATTGGATCAAAGCAGGAAAGATGAGTTTAAAGAGGATAAAGGAATTGAAAACCTTTCTGAAGATAAGCTCAATCATGTAGGAAGTAAGCTAAGTCAAATAATAGGAAAGAAAGAAAACAGTAATTCCATTCCAGAAAGCATTCAAATGGACTCAAATACAGTGAGCAATACCAAAGTGAGTGAAGAAAGTTTTCGAAAGGATACCAGTATTGAAGAAGCTAAAATAGATTCTGGTGAGAAGCTAGTTGCAACTGTTTTGCCTAGCAAAGAAGATATCGTTGAAAAAGATACTTTTAGCACAAAGCAATCAGAGTTACTCAAGGATACATTTATTGCGAATATCGCTGAAGAGCAAAAAGAAGCACAGTCTTCAATCAATGCTTGGTTATCAGAAGGAGTAGATGAAAAGTTGCTTGCCAAAAGTGCTGATATTGAAAAAAACAACCCTATGAGACTTGGTGTAATGCTAGCACCTCAATCTATTTCAAATGCAAATCAAAGCTTGAACCTAGGGGCAGGAGTGCTTTCTGAATTTTCATTTTCGAAAAGGCTTAAAATCGATGTTGGCCTAGCTTATGCAAGGCAAAATATTTCCCCTGTAGTGAATGATAATGTTATCGCTGCGAGTGGATCGATGGCGCAGCATGCTGATAACAGTAGAATGTTGAGTTTTAGCAGTAATTTTGTCAATGCCTCATATGAATTGAGTTTTGGTCAGCTGGAGCTCCCTATTAATCTAAAATATAAAGTGTTAGAAAGTAATAATACTGGAATTTACTTGATTACTGGCGTTTCTAACATGGTATATTTGAACCAAAGAAATGTCGGGACATTTACTTCGGCTAATTTCATGACAGCAGGACTAATGGCAGACTCACAAGTAGTAGCACAAACCTTTGTAGAAACTACCACACCTTCGGATGTTGCATTAGAGTCTGAAAGCAACATTGGTCAAATGGTCAATTTCTCGCTTGGATATGAGTATAATTTAAAGAATGGTACTTTTATATCACTAGAACCGTTTTATAAGATGTCAGTGGGAGGTCAAACCTTCGTAAATCAACAGTTTGCCATAGGCGGATTGAACCTTAGAATGAATTTTCAATTTAAAAAATAATGTATAGTATGAAATTTAATCAATTGCCTGTATTGTTAATATTGACGGCGATGTTTGTAGCTTGTATACCAGACACAGAGTCTGATTATGAGAGGATAGTAGAGAGAGACAACAGGTTACTCCAAGACTATTTAGAGAGAAATGGGATAAATGCAATAGAGAGTCCACTTGGCTTTTATTATCAAAAAACACAATCAAGTGATACGGGTAATCAAATTGTCAACAATGATATAGTAGGGGTATATTATGAAATAAGAACTACTAATGGCCAGATGATAGAAACTTATATGGATGAATCGAAGTTACCAAGATTGTATAAGCATACAGATGGAGGATTGATCCCTAGAGTGATAAATTTTGCTTCGGGTATAGCCAAAGAGGGGGAAACTTTAAGACTTTTTTCACCTTCATACCTTGCGTATTCTGAATATAGCTTTGAGCAATTGATTTCAGAGGGAGCTAATTTGGCTATTACTGTCAAGTACGCACGGGTTTATTCTGAAAGTGCAGTTAAGACACTTGAAAGGCAAATCATCGAAGATTATATTGAGGATAATGGTATTGAGGGCTTTGAAATGCTTAGTAGTGGTATCTTCATCAAAGTGACGGGAGCTGGTGAAGGAGAGCTGGTGTCTAAAGCAAACGATAATGTAGTTTTTGACTTTGAATTAAAGCAATTAGGTGAGAGTACAGTTATATCCAAGTCAAATGAAAACTCACCTTTGACCACTAGAATTGGCGCCCAAGGGAATCTCAAATTTTTGGATGTTGCTTTAAGGGATGTCAAAGTAGGTCAGGAAGTTGAAGTATTTGTTCCTTCACATGAAGGCTTTGGAGGAAGTACACAGATTTTCCCATTTGCTATCAGAAGAGATTTGTTTTCGAGAAATGCCATTTCAATAGCTGCTAGACCTTTCGAACCTATACATTTCAAAGCTAAGATCAAAGAAATTAAATAGAACTGGCCTTTGGCAAGTTTTTGAGCTATAAAAGTCAGTTGGTGCAAATGCGCTGGCTGACTTTTGTATTTTTAGATATCAAGTGATTCAATTGTAATTGTGCTGTTCTTTAATCAACTTTGTTAAGTTATAAACCCAAGGAATTATGAGCTTTCTTTTTGATAGTTTTAGAGGATGGAAAAAGTATTGTGAAGATCACGAGCAAAGTCTTCATCAGTCAGTTATTGCGTATGAAGTTACCCAGAAGGGTAAAGAAGAAGCTGCAATATGGCGTGGCTTGCAGCAAGCGTATGATGTAATGAAAGATGCTGTATCCACTGGTTTGACCGAGGAGATGACTTCAAGGTCTGGTATGATTAATAATGGTGCAAAAAAAGTTTTCAAGCATCCTGTAGCTGTACTTTCTCCTGAATTTCAAAAATTGATTTCTAGGGCATTGGCTGCAAAAGAAGTGAACTCATGTATGGGTAGGGTAGTCGCTGCTCCCACAGCAGGGGCTTCAGGGATTTTACCAGGAACTTTATATACACTTCAGGAAATCCACGGATTAGAAGATCAGAATATTCTGGAGGGCTTACTTGTAGGGGCGGGCATCGCTTTGATCATAGAAGAGAAAGCCTCTTTAGCTGGGGCTGTTGGTGGATGTCAGGCAGAAACAGGCTCTGCAGCAGCTATGGCATCTGGTGCTATTGTTTATTGTTTAGGAGGTGATGTTGATCAAGTTTTCAATGCTGTAGCTATTACCATTCAGTGTATGCTTGGTTTGGTTTGTGATCCTGTTGCAGGGCTAGTTGAAGTGCCTTGCGTCGTTAGAAATGCGAGTGCAGCTGCCATAGCAAATAGCTCCGCTCAGATTGCCTTAGCCAATGTGAGTGCGGTGATACCTGTAGATGAATGCGTAGAAGCTATGGGGGAAATAGGTTCAAGTATGGAAAGTAAATACAAAGAAACTGCCATGGGCGGACTTGCCGCTACGCTTACAGGTCAAGAAATATCAAAAAAAGTACTAATCCAAGATATAGAGATTCTACCTGATGAGGATTTACCTGATTAAATCTCCTATGTATGGAATATTCAAGATCTGCTGAATAGAAGCTCCTAACAAGATAGCCCAAAACATTCCGCTCAAAAACATATATAAAAATACTTTCTTTTTTTCAACACGGAAAGCAATCATCACAATAGTCCCTCCAATTGGAGTAAGTAACATAGGAGTGATTGCGGCAATTCCAATAGGTCCAAATTTCTGCCAGACTTTCACTATTCTCCGAGAGTTTTTAGTGAATCGTTTCTTTTTTTTCTTTACGTTGAATGACCAGTTTTTTTTGATCCATTCTCCTAAATAGGTGAATAGAAATACAGTAGTCATAAGTCCAGCTACTGTGACTATTACGATTTCCCAAAGGCCATATCCCGCAGCTGTTCCAAGAATAGGGCCTGCGACAAACTTGAATAAACAAGTTAAGTATATGAAGAAAAACTTAATCAAATAGGTTGTCATAGAATAGTTATCATGTAAATCATGTAAGCTAAAAGAAGTATTCCCCCTTCTATCCTACTTACTTTTAATTTTGTTTTCAAAATAGGGAAAAGTAAAAGTGTCAAACCAATCATCCATAGATAATCTTGCTTTAAGAATACATCTGACACTGGTATGGGTTGTACGATAGCCGTAATACCGATGATGCCGAATACATTCATCATATTACTTCCAAGAATGTTTCCTATAGCAATATCTGTTTTTTTATTGATGGCAGCGATTACTGATGTAGTGAGTTCTGGTAAACTTGTTCCAATAGCGATTACAGTTACCCCTATCACGCGCTCACTGACACCGAAAACTCTAGAGATTTCTACAGCAGAGTCCACGAACATATCTGAACCAAAGTATAGACCAACTACACCTAGTACTAGAAGTCCAATGGACATAATACCATTCTTTGGTTTCTGATCAGTGATTTCCTCTATCTGGTCAACCCCTTTCAGTTTTTGATAGATATAAATATTGATTACCACCAAAAGGACTGTAAGAATGATGCCTTCGATTCTAGAAATCTCTAAGTTTAAAGAAATTAGATAAAACAATAAGGTTGCTATAAGAGCAAATAAATAGTCTAATTTTAAAACTGATTTTGGTAAGATGATTGGATACAGAATGGTACTGATCCCCAAAACCAAACTTATATTTGCGATGTTGGACCCAACTACATTTCCAATGGCTATGTCGCTAGTGCCTTTTATAGCTGCATTTATACTAACTAGTAGTTCTGGCGCAGATGTCCCAAAAGCCACTACAGTCAAACCGATTAGGCCAGGACTAAGTCCAAACTTTAGAGCCACAGAAGAGGCGCCATCTACTAAGAATTTCCCGCCTACGAGAAGGATAATCAATCCGGATACAAGAATTATGTATACCATAAATTAGATTTTAGGTCCAAAAGCCAAATCACCTGCATCTCCGAGCCCAGGAACGATATAAGATTTTTCATTCAACTTGCTGTCTAAAGCACATGTCCAAAGATTTAAATCTGTACCTAATTGCTCATTAATATACGCAACACCTTCTGGAGCGGCTATTACCGAGGCTACATGAATTTTTTCAGGCTTACCATTATTTAGCAATGATTTCACAGTTTTGACAAATGATTTCCCAGTGGCAAGCATAGGATCTATAATGATTACATGCTTACCTGAGATGTCTGGCGCTGCTTGATAAGAAAGCTCTATAGATATTTCTTGGTTATCATTTATCTCTTCCGTTCGAAAAGCACCAATAAACCCTGAGTCTGAATGATCAAAAATATTTAGAAATCCTTGATAAAATGGGTTAGCTGCTCTCAATACGCATATTAAAACAGGCTGAGATTTTACCATATTGATTCCTGTTGTTTCTAGAGGTGTCGTGATCTCTTTGGTCCCGAATTGGAGACTTTTTGATAGTTCATAGGCCAATATTTCTCCGAGTCTTTCCAAGTTCTTACGGAATCTTAGTCTGTCAGTTTGAATTTTTGTGTCTCGAATTTCTGCCAAATATGTGTTGGCAATTGAGTTTTGTTGATTGAGTATAAACATATTGTTAACGATAAGGCATAAAAAAACCCGACCATAAAGATCGGGTTTAAAATTGAATTTTTATATCTTATTTTACTTCGAAGCTTGTTCTTCTAGCTAACTGACGTGCATCAGCAGATTTTTTATCTACGCTAGTGTCTTCACCGTATCCTTTGTAAGAAATTCTAGAAGCATCGATACCAGCTGCAACAAGTTGATCGTAAACAGCTTTCGCTCTTCTTTCAGATAACTTCAAGTTGTAATCTTCTGGACCTAACTCATCAGCATAACCTTTAACTTCAAGGTTTACACTAGGGTTTTTCTTCAAGAAGTTAGCAACATAGCTTACAGATGAAGCAGAGTAACCAAGTGGCTTAGCGCTATCGAATGCAAAGTATACGTTAACGTAACCTTCGTTGATTGCTTTTTTGAAGTAATCTACTTCTTTAACTTCTTCAACTGGACATCCGTCGTTAGATGCTGGTCCTGGAGCGAATGGACATTTGTCCAAGTGATCAGGAATACCATCACCGTCAGAATCCAAAGTTCTACCATGTGAATCTACTCTAGCACCAGCTGGAGTGTTAGGCTCTTTGTCTAGGTAATCAGGAACACCGTCACCATCAGAGTCTTTCAACATGTCTTTGATTTCACCGATTTGGTTAGCCAATTCTTCTTTAGTAGCATACTTATCAGCTGCTACGTACCAGTCAGCGTGAGTAGATTTGCTACCTAAGTAAAAGCTAAGACCTAAAGTACCTGTCCACCACTGGGCAGAAGGACCATAGAATCCATTTACGGTTGGTGTGATGTCAGAAGCACCATCAAAAGCCGTAGTTTGTCTACCATTCATCAATCTAGTGATGTCAGCATTTAATGCTACTCTTTCAGACAATTTTACTTGAGCAGTGAAACCACCAATGAAGTTATAAACCATATCGTTTACTCCAGCATTTACATTTTCTTGTGGATTAACCGCACCTACACCAGCACCGAAGTGACCAAGTAGATTAAGTCTTCTTGTGAAAGATTCGAAGTTCATAATTCTTCCAAGATTTGCTACTCCTTGAAGATTTGCTCTCCAATAATTAGTAGAAAATGATGGGCTAGTAGAACTAGAAGCTTCATTGAAAGAACCGAAACCGAAATCAAGTTTCGTACCGAATTTCTCATTGAACATATATCTAACGCCTAGGTCAGCATGTCCAATGTTCAAAGTAGGAGAGTAGAAACCAGGTGTCAAAGGAGTCATGGCTTTATTGAAACCGCCGTTAACTTCGATTGACCACTTGTTGTAATCATCCTGTGCGTTTACACCTAGCGTAAGCGCACTTGCCATTAATGTAGATAGTAGTAATTTTTTCATGATAAAAAATTTTTTTCCAAAATTTTGAGTGTTTAATTGATTTGATTGCAAATTTATAAACTTTTACACAAATGTATATTTAATTTTTAATTCTTTATACATTATTTTAATTCTTTTGAATTTTTCGCCTTAAATTCGTTAACGTTTCTTCACAAATGATGCCAATTATGAAATTTCTCGAAGATTTGTTTACAATAAATAGCGTTTCTGGTGATGAATTAACTGTGTCCCAGTTTATACTTAACACCATCTTTCAACGGTGCAATCACTGGAAGGTTACGCCAAATGTGTTTTTTGGTGAAAATTTTCAAGATTGTATCCTTTTAAAGTTCGGTAAGCCTCGAACAGCAGTTTTTGCGCACATGGATACTATTGGGTTTATGACCAGGTATGACAATCAATTGATCACTGTTGGAGGTCCTGAATTAGTAGGAGGGACTTATTTAGTGGGTCAGGATAGTTTAGGGCCAATTAGGTGTAGGCTTATAGTTGATGAAGATATGATATGTCATGATTTTCCTAGAACAATTGATCGCGGGACATATTTGTCGTTTGAGCAAAATCTACGTATTGATGATGAGTTTATTCAAGGGGCTTACCTTGATAATAGGTTAGGTGTATATAATGCTTTGGAAATTTGTGAAGATCTAGAGGATGGTTGGATTGTGTTTACTACTTATGAGGAGCACGGTGGAGGCAGTATGCCTTTTCTTTTGGATTTTATTATGAATGAAAGTCCTGTTAATCAAGCTTTAGTCTCTGATATCACATGGGTTACAGATGGAGTGGTGCATGGAGGTGGAGTGGCTATTTCAATAAGGGATAAATTTATTCCAAGAAGAGCTTATATAAATAAGGTGTTGAGTTTAGCAAAGCAAAGTGGGATAGATTATCAACTTGAAGTTGAAGACGCTGGTGGAAGTGATGGAAGGGAAATACAGTTTTCAAGATATCCAATTGATTGGTGTTTTATAGGTGCTCCTGAAGACAATGTCCACTCTCCTAATGAAAAGGTGGCCTTATTTGACTTGGGGTGTATGGTGGCAATGTATCGATACTTGATGGCTCATCTATAATGTATTACTCATATTATGCGGACATTAGCACCATTTTTATTTATATTTGCAAGCCCTTCTTGTTGAGGGGCATTTTTATTTAATAAAAATATGATCAAAATTAAAGACAAAGAATTTGTTCCTTTTATCACTGAGGCTGAACTGGCAAGTAGAATTAGTGCATTAGGAAAACAAATTTCAGAGGAGTTCAAAGATGATCAGCCTATTTTAATAGGTGTATTGAATGGTGCATTTATGTTCCTTTCCGATTTGGCCAAAGTAATAGATATTCCCGTGGAAGTGTCTTTTGTGAAAATGTCTTCCTATGCAGGAACAAGCTCTACTGGACAAGTGAAAGAATTGATGGGTTTAGGGATAGATATAAAAGATAGAAAAGTAATTGTAGTAGAAGATATCATTGATACCGGTTTGAGCATGGCTCACTTGCTTGACTCATTGGAGGGATTGGAGCCAGCTCAAATTGCTGTGGTAACCTTGCTCTATAAGCCTGAGGCGCTGAAGCATGATGTAAAGATGGATTATGTAGGTTTTGAAATACCTAATAAGTTTGTGGTAGGGTACGGGTTAGATTATGATGGGATTGGAAGAAACTTGTCAGCTATATATCAATTGAAATAGAATAGTTGTGACATTATTACCAATCATCTGTTAGTTGGAATAAATGCATAAAATAAAGTAGTTATTTGAAAAGTAGAAATACTTGTAATAAAATCATCGCCTTATAGCCTAAGGAGATGGCAAACCATATTTAATAATAGAAATACCAAAAAAGGATTCGTTATGCTTAATATCGTGTTATTTGGCCCTCCGGGAGCTGGAAAGGGAACCCAAAGTGAGAAGCTAATTGAAAAATACAATTTGACACACCTTTCTACAGGTGATTTGTTCAGAAAGCACCTTGGAGAAGGTACATCACTTGGTAACCTGGCCAAGCAATATATGAATGAAGGCAAATTGGTTCCAGATGAGGTGGTGATCGGAATGGTTGAAGAGAAAATCAAGGACACCCAAGATAGTAAGGGCTTTATATTTGATGGATTCCCTAGAACTGTAGCTCAAGCTGAGGCTTTAGATAAAATGTTGAGCGTATTAGATATGGAGATATCTGGTATGATAGCCCTGGATGTACCAGAGGAAACACTCAAGGAAAGAATTCGTGAAAGAGGCAAAACTTCTGGTAGAGTAGATGATCAAGATGAAGTGAAAATAGCCACCAGGATCAAAGTGTATTTGGATGAAACTTTACCAGTAGCATCTTATTATGAAAATCAAGGTAAGTTAACAAAAATACACGGAGTAGGTACTATAGATGCAATTTTTGAAGATATTTCAAAAGTAGTAGACAAATACTGAAAAGGGCAAGATTGATACCCAAGTTAAGAAATCAATCTTGAGAGGAAAATTATTGCTACCTTTGTAGCTTATATAGGCTAGGCTTAGATGCTTAGCCTTTTTTATTAAAAAAATAATAAAGTGGCAGATTCTAATTTTATAGATTATGTGAAGTTTTGTTCCAGATCTGGAGCAGGAGGTTCTGGTTCGGTTCATTTTCGAAGAGAAAAACATGTGCCAAAAGGTGGTCCAGATGGTGGAGATGGTGGACGAGGAGGGCATATTATCCTAAGGGGAAACGCTCAACATTGGACATTGCTTCATTTGAAATATAAGAAGCATGTGATTGCTGATGCGGGAGGAAATGGAGAGGGAGGCAGGAGAAAAGGCAAAGATGGGGATGATATATTCTTGGATGTGCCATTGGGTACCGTAGCCAAGGATGCTGAGTCCATGGAGGTTAGATTTGAGATCACCGAAGATGGGCAGGAGGTTGTTTTGACCCGAGGTGGACGAGGTGGACTTGGTAATGATCATTTCAAAACTGCCACCAATCAAGCACCTCACTATGCTCAGCCAGGTGAAGAAGGGATAGATGAGTGGATAGTCTTAGAACTAAAGCTTCTGGCAGATGTAGGCTTAGTAGGGTTTCCAAATGCTGGGAAATCGACCTTGTTGGCAAGTATATCAGCTGCAAAACCTGAGATTGGAGATTATCCTTTTACTACTTTAGTACCAAATCTTGGTGTGATTCCTTATAGAGACGATAAGTCATTTGTCATGGCAGATATACCTGGGATCATAGAAGGGGCCGCAGAAGGGAGAGGTTTAGGTATCAGGTTCCTGAGACATATAGAAAGGAATTCCATATTACTCTTTATGATACCAGCTGATGCAGATAGTATACAGGAACAATACCAAATACTTTTGGGTGAGCTAGAAAAGTACAATCCAGAACTACTTGACAAAAAGAGACTTTTGGCAATTACCAAAGCAGATATGCTTGATGAACAACTAATGGAAGAGATGAAAGAGGATGTTCCAGTGGGGTTACCTTCAGTATTCATTTCGGCTGTCAGTCAATTCAATTTGGACAAGCTTAAAGATATGCTCTGGACGGCAATCAATGATTAATTTGTGCCAGATTGTCAGCTTTGAGCGTGTGGCAAGCAAATTGATTCTGAGTGCTTGCAAATGAATCTTTGTCATGGAATCATCAGAACAAAAATTTAATCAAAACATGAATAAGGAAAATATTGCTTCTGAAACAGAAGATATTAAAAATAGTGTAGAAGGAGAACAAGATGCTACTAATTCACAAGAGGTAGGTAGTGAGGTTTCTGAAGTTGAAAAGCTCTCTGCGGAAGTTCAGGAATTAAAAGATAAATATCTTCGACTGTATTCTGAATTTGAAAACTTCAGAAGAAGGACTGCAAAAGAGAAGCTTGATTTGATCAAGACTGCCTCAGAGGACATGATGTCCGCAATTATCCCAGTGGTAGATGATTTTGAGCGAGCTTTCAAAGCAAATGAATCAGAAGAAGATTCAAGTAAGGTTCGTGAGGGCAATCAGCTTGTGTTTAATAAGTTTCAGAAGGTACTTGAATCAAAGGGCTTGAAGCCAATGGAAGGTTTGATTGGGGAGCCATTTGACGCAGATAGGCAAGAAGCTATCACACAGATTCCAGCTCCCAATGAGGAGATGAAAGGCAAAGTAATAGATGTAGTTGAAAAGGGATACACACTTGGTGACAAAGTAGTAAGGTACGCTAAGGTGGTCATTGGAGCATAAGAATTATGGCAAAAAGAGACTATTATGAAATCCTTGGCGTAGCCAAAACAGCTAGCCAAGATGAGATCAAAAAGGCTTACAGAAAGTTGGCCATACAATATCATCCTGACAAAAATCCAGACAATCCGGAGGCAGAGGATAAGTTCAAGGAGGCAGCTGAGGCATATGAAGTATTGAGTAATCAAGAGAAGCGTCAGCGCTATGATCAATTTGGTCATCAAGGACTAGGCGGTGGCGGTGGATACAGCGGTGGCGGTATGAACATGGATGATATATTCTCTCAGTTTGGAGATATCTTCGGTGGCGGAGGTGGTTTTGAGTCATTCTTTGGCGGAGGAGGCAGAGGTAGAAGAACAAAAAAAGGAACCAACCTTAGGGTAAAGCTTAAGCTTAACTTGAAGGAAGTTGCCAATGGTGTTGAGAAAAAGATTAAAGTAAAACGTCAAGTTTTGGCCGAGGGTGTGACTTTCACTACTTGTACAACATGTCAAGGTACTGGTCAAGTCAAAAAAGTAGTCAATACGATGCTAGGACAAATGGTGTCAGCTAGTACTTGTCCAGCTTGTGGTGGAAATGGTCAGATAGTAGATAAAAAGCCAGCTGAAGCAGATGCTAGAGGATTGGTAATCAAAGAAGAGGTGATTCCGATCAATATTCCAGGTGGCGTGGCAGATGGGATGCAGCTAAGTATGTCAGGTAAAGGTAATGAAACAGCTGGTGGAGTAGCTGGAGATTTGCTGATCGTGATTGAAGAGATTGCTGATGATATACTTCAAAGAGATGGTAACAATGTAGTTTTTGACCTGTATGTCAGCTTCATCGATGCTGTCCTTGGTGCTCAAGTAGAAGTGCCAACCATAGATGGAAAGGTGAAGATAAAGATAGACCCAGGAACACAAAGTGGAAAAATGCTCCGTCTGAAAGGTAAAGGAATCAAAGACCTAAATGGCTATGGTAAAGGTGATCAATTGATACATGTGAATGTCTGGACTCCAAAACAATTAAGCAAAGAAGAGAAGCAAATTTTGGAAGGACTGAGAGATGCCGAAAATTTCAAACCTGATCCAGGGAATTCTGAAAAAAGCTTTTTCGATAAAATGAAAGAGTTTTTCTAACAACAAGCAACAATAAGTTTCATTTAAATAAACCTGATTCAGGGTACTTTTTCTCTTGGTTCAAACATACAATTGATAATAATATTTTAAAAAGCTGGAAAATCTTCCAGCTTTTTTGTTTGTTTGAAAAACCTTTTAATGCATCTGCCGTAATTTATCCGTATGTTGAGAGGATTGTGTTTATTAATTTGCTTTCTTATTCAAGGAGAAACTTCTCTTTTGGCGCAGATAAGCAAGGATTTCAGTATTGATGCACGTAGTGGCTATAGCATTGTGCATTTGGATTATAATGTATATAAAGGGATCACGTATGTCAAAAGGATACCAAGTGATAAACCAGTCCTGATAAAGTCTAAACTTTCGAAAGTGAACGTATTGCCTTCGTTTTCACATGAGATTAAAGATGATGTGCTGACAGCACATTTGCATCATCGCAATGTAGAGTCAGAGACATTTGGCAAGAGTTTATCATATAAGCTTTTTTCTAGTGATAGTGAGGATTTTGATCATCAATGGGATGTAGGATTGAGTTCAAGTCACTTGTATGATTTGGATTTGTATTTTGGAATAGGTAAGGCCAACCTTGATTTTTCTCATATTCCTATTTCTAATTGTAAAATAAAGTCGGCTAGTGCTGATATTAAGCTTGATTATTCTAAAAAAGTACCCAATTCGGTGACGATGGATACCATGATGGTTTCTTTAAACATGGGAAACCTGGATGCATATAACATCAATTATGCAAATGCTGAATTGATGTTGTTTGAGATTAATTATGGGACTTTGAACCTTTCTTTCTCAGAGGGAGTAATTCATGATCTGAAAGTATCAGCTGTAGTTGGCGCTGGAAAAGTAAACTTAACGCTGCCTGATCAAAACCAACCTTATAGACTAAAAATAAAATCTACCCCAATGTGTAGATTAACCTTGCCTAGCTACTTAAAAGATATAGGTGATAAGACCTATGTGAGCAAATCTTACGACAAAGACGCACCAGATTTGGTAGATTTGGTCATAGATATTTCAGTTGGTTCTTTGGTAGTAAAGTAATTGATTCTTAAAATATTATACTCTTGTAAAATTGAGCATACTCTCTATACTTCAGCTTCATAAGTACTATGGTGAACAAGCCGCATTGGAAGATATAAGCCTAGATATACCAGAGGGTAAGATTTTTGGCCTCTTAGGCCCAAATGGAGCTGGCAAAACTACACTTATTAGGATAGTCAATCAAATCATAGCGCAAGATAGCGGCGAGATTCGTTTCGATAATGAGCCTCTTGAGAGATATCATATATCAAAGATCGGTTATTTGCCTGAAGAAAGAGGTTTATACAAAAAAATGACTGTTTATGACCAGTTGATTTATTTTGCAAGAATCAAAGGTATCTCTTCTCGAGAGGCACGTAGCAAAGTGAACTATTGGCTAGACAAGCTGTCTGTAGGAGCATGGAGGGATAAGAAGATTGAAGAGTTATCCAAGGGAATGGCGCAAAAAGTGCAGTTCATCGCAACGGTGATACACGGGCCAAAATTATTGATTCTTGATGAGCCATTTTCAGGTTTTGATCCAGTAAATGCCGCTTTGATAAGAGATGAGATTTTAGAAATCAAAGAAAGTGGTGTCACGATTATGCTTTCTACGCATAGGATGGACTCTGTCGAGCAGCTCTGTGATCATGTAGCACTTATCAACAAGTCAAAGTTATTGTTGCATGGGGCTATTGATGCGGTCAAGGCAACGCATGATGAACGAGTTTTTGAGGTTGTATTGGAAGCTTGGTCTCTTGACTTTCCGGAATCATGGAGAGTAGTCAAGAGCTCAAATTTGGTGACTATATGGGTGGCACAAGACCGAATGTCTGCAAATGAAGTTTTAAGTGGAGTGATGAAATATGGTGAAGTCAAATCCTTTGGGATTTTAAGACCATCTATAGAAGAGATATTTATCAAGCAAGTGAAGGCAAGCGATCATGGATAAGGTTTTTTTGGTAATACAGAGAGAGTATTTGGCCAAAGTGAAAAAGAAATCTTTTCTCTTGGCCACGCTGTTGACTCCACTGATCTTCCCTACTATCATGGGGGTATTTTTGTGGATCGCTATCGGCGATGCATCTGATCTTCAAGTTAAGATGATTGAAGTAGTAGATGAGAATGATTTTTTTTATGTCGAAAGCTCTGATACATATGCTTTTTCAATTTCAAAAGTAACCAAAGAGGAAGGTAAGGAAATGGTACAGCAAGGAGAAAGGCATGGCTTTCTTTATATTCCTAAAATGGATTTGGGTAGCCCGTCAGGAATTCAATATTATGGTGGAAGTAATCCTAGCATGTCTCTTATTACCAGTTTGGAAGGTAGTATCAAAAGGAGAATTGAAGAATATAAACTGATGCAGCAAGGTATTGATCCTTCAATATTAGCTGGAGTCAGGACACCTGTAAGTATACAGACACTTATTGTTCAGGACTCTGGGCAAGAGACTACTACAGATGCTACATTGAATTATGGATTAGGATTTTTGACTGGGATTTTGATATACATTTTCATTTTTGTGTATGGTAACCAAGTCATGCAAGGTGTAATTGAAGAGAAATCAAGTAGGATCATTGAGATTTTGGTTTCTTCATTGAAACCATTTCAATTGATGCTAGGGAAAATCATTGGAATCGGGGCTGTTGGGCTTACACAATTTTTGATATGGATAATTTTGATTTCGGGTTTGTCAGTTGTGGTTATGGGGTACTTTGGGATGCAGATGCCACAGCAAACAGCCATGGAGCTTATGAACCCAGACCTAACTCAGATACCTGACTTTGGAGAGTTTTCACCGATTTTGGAGGCATTACAAGGAGTAGACTTTGTACAGCTTGTTGTAGTATTTATGTTTTACTTTTTAGGTGGTTTTATGCTTTATGGGGCGTTTTTTGCTGCGATAGGGGCAGCTGTAGATACCCCTGGGGATGCTCAACAGTTTATGTTTCCAGTGACTATCCCTCTTCTCATAGCGTACATGGGCTTGTTTATATTTGTACTGGATGATCCTGATAGTAATGTGTCATTTTGGCTATCTATTATTCCTTTCACTTCCCCTATCGCAATGATGGGTAGGGTGAGTTTTGGAGTGCCTATTCAAGAACTACTGTTGTCTATGTCTTTATTGGTAGCAGGTTTCTTGTCTACCACTTGGCTTGCTGGGAAGATTTATCGTATCGGTATACTTATTCACGGCTCAAAAGTAGGTTATAAGACATTGTGGAGATGGTTAAGGAGTAGCTCCTGATTTAGCCAAGAATAAAACCAAAAGGCCAACTCCATGAGTTGGCCTTTTGGTTTGCTTGTGGTAGCTAAATTAAAATAATAATTGGTTTTATTTCAAATATGCGGACAGCATCCACACAACTTTTTCTTTACCTGTGATGTATTCGCTCATGAGAGAAACAGTACCTTCATCATTTTGTTCAGCAGCAATGTCTAAAACTTCTCTTTCGAGTTTCAAAAGCGTGTTTAAGTTATCTCTGACGATTTCTACCATTTTTTTAGCTTCGTCTACTTCTTTTGCTTCTTTGATCTCTGCATTCTGAATGTATTCATCAAATGAAGACAATGGTCTAATCCCTAAAGTGAGGATTCTTTCAGCAACTTCGTCTATTCCTAGATTTGCAGCATTGTACAGCTCTTCAAACTTTGCATGAAGCTCAAAGAAATTCGGTCCTGATACGTTCCAGTGGAAATTTCTCAAGTTTTGGTAGTAGATCTCATAGTTTGCTAGAAGCTCATTCAACTTTTTAGCAAGTACTTTACTGTCTTTTATTTCTAATCCGATATCGTTTGTGCTCATTTTATTATATTTTTGGTTCTAATCAATAATTATACATCAAAATTAAAGCCATTTAGTGCTTATAGTAAATTTTGTCCGATAGATAATATCTATGTCAAAATTGAGTTGTCTATAAGTACTACGCTTATATTCTAGAATTGTTACAATATGAAGTATACCCTTCAGGAGATTGCTACGCTTGATTTTTATCAAAACAAAAATCGAATCAAATGGCTAATATTTATTTGTTCTGTAGTGATAAGTTTTGGTTCGATCTATTACACCAATGATCTTGTAGAAGAGCTCAAAGATCGAGAAAAGAGGCAGATAGAACTTTTGGCTAGGGCGCTAGAGTATGCAGCGATCTATACAGATAATTTGACTTTTATCAATCAAGAGATCATTCAGCAAAATAGCTCCATTCCTTTGATCATAATGGATGAGTTTGGAAATCCTGGCGAATACAAGAACATTAATTTTGGAAAGAAGTCGACCGATGAAGAACGAGTAGAGATACTCAGGGGAGAATTGATCAAAATGAGAGATCAATACGAACCAATTCAGATGGAGAATGGCTCTTTTATATTTTATCGCAATTCAGAATTGCTGACATCTTTGCGATACTATCCGTATGTTCAACTAGCAGTAATTATTGTGTTTGGAGTACTTGCTTATGCGGTATTCAATCAGTCTAAAATTGCCGAACAAAATCAGGTATGGGCAGGTCTGACCAAAGAGACTGCGCATCAACTCGGTACACCTATAGCTTCTCTGATGGCTTGGATAGATTACCTTAAGAATTCTCCCGTCTGGGACGAAAACAAAGAGGTGATCCAAGAAATGGATAAAGATGTAGATAAGCTAAGGATGGTGACGGAGCGCTTTAGTTCTATAGGAAGTAAGCCCGTGATCCAATCTGAAAATGTCTTTAGCGTAGTAGATGAAGCTATAGCCTACCTTAGACCAAGGATCTCAAGCAAAGTGGAAATCACTGTAAACGGTTACGCCCGTGATATAGAGGCTATGATCAATAGGCCATTGCTAGAATGGGTTATTGAAAACATATGCAAAAATGCAGTAGATGCGATGAGAGGACAAGGTCAGATTTCTATAGAGATTATCAAAGAAAGTGAACAGTTTGTCATCATAGACATTGCAGATACAGGTAAAGGAATGGAAAAGGGGATGTATAAGAAAGTTTTTAACCCTGGGTTTTCAACTAGAAAGAGAGGTTGGGGTTTAGGGCTTACTTTAGCCAAGCGAATCATAGAGGGATATCACCAAGGGAAGGTTTTTGTGAAAACCTCGGAAGTGGGTAAAGGGACGACCTTTAGAATTGTACTCAATGGAGTACAAGAACAAATGTCTGAATTTAAGAAGGAAGATTTCTTTAAGTTTTAAAAATTAAAAAAGGCTTCAAAGAAGCCCAGATTAAAGATGTGATCACCATGAGTGATCCCATCTTTCCAATTATTAAACCTTACAGCTACTAAGGTACTACCTTACTTTGAATTATCAAAATATTCAAATTGCTGTGCAAAGGGATTCTGCCTTCCCTGATAAAAAGGTAGAATCATGATGTGTTGAGTGATCTGATTAAATTTATACCGATTATTTTCCCAATTTGATGTAAAGTTTTGGTGTATGTTTTGTCAACGAATGTGCGTCGAAAACGAACCCATGGTTAGTTGATCCTGATAAAGCTAGCGATACCTAATCTTACACCACCCCTATTAAAGTTATTGTTTTCAAACCCCGCACCCATTTCTACACGAAATATTCTAAACAGATTGTCTAATGAATATCCCACTTCCCAGTAGTGGGGTGAATTTGCTGTTTTGAGGTAATTGAAGAAAATATTTTCTCTCAAACCTGTAAACCTCAGCATGGGAAGTTGAGTAAGCAGAAATTTTCTAAACTGGTAATGAATGATTCCGCTCACATACTCGCTAGATGTGCTATATTGATAGTAATCTAGGAACCTATAGTTAGATGCCACACCCATGTTGGCGAATATGGTTCTGTTCCCTCCAAAGTGGACAAAGTCTTGGAAATATACTCGATTGTTATTGATGAACGCTCCGGCCCTGATATTATAATCTAACTTTCCACTAACTCCAAAATTGAAGAAATGCTCGATCCCAGCTTCGACCAAATCAAAATCAGCATGATTAAAGCTTTGACTGTGATTAATCCCTTTGGTGTAGCTCAAGTTAATCAAAGGTGCACTGTCGAATAGAGGTGTTTTTCTACCATTTCTGACATAGTATTTGACCCCTGGTCTCCAACTTAAGTTACCTTTCCAGATGAGAGATTGATTGTTGTCAAAATTATTTGAATGTGCCTCAATGTTTTCTGGGATATTATCAGTATAAGTTCTGCTGCCTCTGTTGTAAAGACTAAAGTCGCTCGTATTGCTCAAACTTCTTCTATTGGCATAGGTGATACTTGACCTGTAAGTGAATACATCAGATACCCGATGTGCAAAATACAGTGAGGCAAAGTCTTGCTCATACAACTTCATATAATTTTGCCTCAACAGGAATGAGTAAAGTGAGTTTACGAGTTCATTGATTGGGTTGTCTGCATTGTATTGAAAGATATATGATCCCCCCTTCAACCCAAGCGTATAGCCTGGTCTGCCTTTATTGACGGATCTTTTTATGTCAATCATATTATAGAACTGTTTGCTCGAAAATCCATATCTAAACTCAGGCTCAACACTCCATGATCTTGTGAAGTTTGTGACAGAATCAGCCATTTTTTCAGATTTCTGAACCCTATAATACCCACTCAATACGGCTCTGTACCCTTCTACAGTATTGAAGGAGACGCTTGAGGGGTTGTTTTTAATTCCTGCGGATCGACCCTTTCCAAAATTATAGTCTCCACCAGTGAGGATATCTAGAGGGTTGAACTTTCTTTTTGATTTTTTTGCGATGCTATCATTTTCGCTGGCTTTTGCAGCTTCAACCACCGCTAAGCTATCATCCCTTTGGTAACCTTTTAGCTCTGCCTCTGTGAGCTTAAGAGGTCTTATGCTATCCCAATAGCTTAGGTCCCTTTTTTTGGCTAATGAGTCAATTTTATAAGTTCTATTTGATACTACTTCTGCATCTTCTCTTTCTTTGAGTGCTTCTTTTTCATATTCATTGATAAGTTTTCGAAAATCTTTTCGGCTTAATTGGTCTTTTTGTGCCATCTGCTCCATTGCTGACACATTTTTATCTAAATTTTTCGCTGACTCTGGGATTTCTTGAACTTTTTCGTCAAGTATTTTGGTCTCGAAGACAAGATCTTTATTGATTTTGACTTGATGGTCTCTTGCTGAAGCCAGATACTTATACTCTCCCGCAAAGCCAAAAAATTTCCCACCAAAAGTATATGTATGCGTGGTAGGCATCCAAACATGAGTGGCTACTTCGGTGTACAGCTGTCTAGCCCCGATATCAAAGCCCAACATTGATGTCTTCAGATCAAGGCTATGAATGGCCCAATGATCTTCAATGATGAAAATGTGACCTTCAAAGACACGTTCGCCCCTTGATCTAGGTGTTACTCTTATTTTATTTATGATATAGCCATTTTCAACAAAAGATCCTTCAAATCGAAATTTGTAATAGGCAAATGCAGAAGGTGCAAGTGGAGAAATTGCTTCATTGATTTTCTCTTCATAGAAACTGGTCACTATATAAGGAGCAGGAGAAGTTTGATTATTGTCACCATTGGTTCTGATACTGATCACCTTCTCTTCGACGGTATTTGGTTGCTTAAAGGTAATCTCTGATACGGATTCTGTGGTATAAGCTTCATTCAAT
Organism: Belliella filtrata; assembly: GCF_022549775.1. Lineage (GTDB taxonomy): Bacteria > Bacteroidota > Bacteroidia > Cytophagales > Cyclobacteriaceae > Belliella > Belliella filtrata. Next base: position 87,994 of record NZ_JAKZGP010000008.1, read on the forward strand.
TTTAGACCTTCTTTTTCAAGTTCTTTTTTCATGAAAAATGGCGCATTGGTAAGCTGACCTGTTCCCTTCAGGTATACAGTCATGCTGTATTCATCTACTTGCAGCCTGTGGTATTTGGCCTTAGAAATTGCTTTTCGCATTACTGTAAGGGCAGGATCTTCAGCTTTGCTATTGATAGTGACCTCTTGTAGGGCATAGGTCTGCTGCTCTAATTTAAAGTCAAGTTTAACCCATTCATTTTTAACTTCCACAGTTTGGACTTTGGAAGTGTATCCTAAGTACTGTACAACCACATCGTAAAACCCCGCCTGAAGCTTATATTCATAATCTCCTTGCTGATTGGTTGGTACACCGTCTCCAAGATTTCTGATGAATACCGAAGCATAACCAAGTGGCTCACCCGTATCATCTGTGACTGTTCCTCGAATACCTTGTGCTATGGTAAGGTGGCTTAAAATTAACGATAAGAGGGAAAAGAGAAGTGAGGATTTTTTGTAAAAATTTATCATAACGCTGGCATTAATTAGATATTTGAAACTATTCAAAACTGCTTGAAACGGTCTTTTGGAAATAGAAGTTTGTTAGGCTTAACTCCGTTATTTGAATCATTCAATTCGTTAGCTAAAATGGGCTTAAAACGCATAGTAATCAAAGGTTTAGAAGAGACAGCCTAAGATAAGAATGGCTAGTGACTTCCATAAGTAACTTCATAATAGAATCAGAACGGGAAATTTGGGGAAGAGTTAGTAATAAAAAAAATTGTGGGTGTTAAAAAACTTCAAATTTGTTGGCTAAATTGGATTTAAATAGGGTTGGCTAAAAAAGCCTTAGATATGTCAGCGTCAAAGCTAGAGCATGATAATGTATGCTTATACTTCGAATGAGCCTAATGAAAAAGATGTTATGCATTAGATTAGGCTAAAAATTACGAATTTTGAAATTTTCAATGCATGTAAATCAAGCTAGACCGTTTATTCAGTTTGCAAATGCTTAAAATGACAACGCTGTGTAAAATGGGTGTTCCTCAAAATTCAAAGAAATTTTTCTCAAAACAGCGTTATTCAATGCGTTTTTGATAAGAGTCTACTTATAAATTTAAATTTTTTAGTTAGTTAAGTCTCAATCCTAGTTGTGGAAATTTCGTATTGATTGATTTGTGTCTTAACATCTAAAGTTTATAACTCTTGCGATTCATCTGGCTCAAACCCATCTTCATGTTGTGATAAAGAGTCTAAAAACTCTGCCATATTGACATCGTGACCCAAGCTGAGTCTCTTTCGCAACCTGTATCGAGCTGTTTCTACACCTCGAACAGAAATGTTCAATATTGTAGCAATTTCTTTATTTGTTAAATTCATTTTGACAAATGCACAAAGGCGTAGATCTTTACCATTTAGGAAAGGAAAAGAAGCTTTTAACTCATCAAAAAACTGTTGGTGTACACGTTCAAAATTTGCGTCAAATACCTTAAGGTGTTCTTCATTGCTAAGGTTTGTTTGAATTCGATGTTGGAGTTTCCCTAGTCTCGACTTTATTTTTTCATTAGTCGTCGAAGTTTTGATTGTGTCAAGCCCATCTTTTAGTTCTTGAAGCAAGTCTTTTTTGTTGACAAGTAGCATGGTGTAGTTTGCCAACTCTTTACTTTTGAATACGACATCCTCCTCTAGCATTTCTTTGTCTTTTTCAATTTGCTTTTTTTCATGCTCAAGCTTCATTTGCTGAATTTTAAGCTCGAGTACCTTAGCCTTTTCTTCCTCTTCTTTGCGAGTTTTCTCCTTTTCTCTTAAGATTTTTCTCAGTACCAATTGATATATGATAATCAATGTAATAGAAATAAAGGCTAGTAAAAAACCAAAGAACCAAGTGGTTTGAAACCATTTTGGCATGATGTAAAATTGAATTTTTCTGGTTTGTGATTCTAATCCGAATTGATTTCTCGCTTTTACATGTAAGGTGTATTGCCCACTTTTAAGAAAATTAAACTCAATGGCGGGTTTTGATTCCCAATTAGTCCAAGTGGTATTCATTCCTTCCAGGAGATAGCTATACTGTGTGTTTTTGCTTCCAGCAAAGCTTGGGGCAGCTAAATGTATTTTTATATTGCTTGCATCATTTGGGATGTTGATTCTTTCATCTCCAGTCGGTAATGTGGCAAGCTCTTCTCCTTCGGGTATTTGGTAGCTTATTTTTCTAAAATGAATCTCTACATAGGGCTTATCATTAGATTCTTGATCGATTTGATAGGCATAAAGTCCTGTGCGTGTACCCATGAGTACTCGGTGCTGGTTGATGGGCAAAATAAGCTCCATTGACCTGTTAAAGTCACCTTTTAAATTCAAAAACGTATTTTTATTTAGACCAGGAAATGGATCTCCATTTTTATCAAGCCTAATAAACCCAGCTTCGTCATCCTGTACAAACCAAATCTTATCCTCATATTTCTGAATCGATCGGACATTGAGAGAAGTGTCTAGAAAGTTGTTTAGCTTGTCAAATGGCTTGAACGAATTCTGTAATTCATCATAAATGTAAATCCCATGATTTGATGTGAAGATCTCTTTGTCGTTAAACTCAAAAACATTCACACTAAAATGAGAAGGTAATCCATTTTGGTCTTTAAAATGCTCGATGCCTATCACTTTGTCAAAGTTTTCACTTAGTCTAAGTTTATATACACCTTTGTAGCCATGGCATACCCAAAATACTGAAGGGTCACTCTTGCTTTGAAGAATATCTCGGGAAGACTCTGCAAACCCATCTATTTTCTGTTTGATTATAAAGTCGTCTTTGATTTGATCATGGACAACTAAATATATGCCTTCATAAGTGCAAGCCAAATACCTGTCTTTGCTCCCTCTTATAGGAATTGTCTTCCATACGCCATAGACTCCATTAACCTGTGAAAAATAGCCATTTTTCCCTAAAGAAAAAAGACCTTTATCGTGACTAATTAAAACCTTTTGTCCAATTATATTAATTGACCAAGCTTGTCCTTCAAGTCCTTTTATGGATTGAAAACCTTGACTTTGATATGAATTTTGATTTTCATTTTGTTCTGAAAAATATACTCCCTGATTTGTTGCTATGATCATTTTCTTGTCCATTATCACTGCATCATACACGGAAGCTTGATCAAATATGGTCGAAACTGGTGAAGATAGCTCAATGAAATCAAGTCCATTGTTTAGAAGAGACCACAGGTTCCCTTTTTTGCTTTGATATATATTTAAAACAGTTTGACTTTGGTTATACCTGAATGCTTGACTTACTACAAGCTCTTCACCATTGAAACTAGCTTCTAAAAGATTGGTGTTTAAGGTGCCAAAGTAATACTTGCCGTTAGAAGATTTAATCGCACTGGTAATCAAGTTGCTGGCATTGTCAGGGATGATGCGTTTGATGAATCGCACTTTCTTAGAATCGATATCCAATCCAAAGATTGATCCTTGTTTGGTTATTATTAAAAATGGGTAAATAGGATCAAATCCTTCTAGTATGGAAACGATTTCCTCATTGTTTATATCTTGAATATTTAAAATTTCTTGGTATTGAAGTTTCCTAACATCAAAAGATTTGAGGAAAGTATGATCTTTTATAAAGAGATTTTGAGATACTGCGCCAGAGAAATTGAAAGTATGGTCTGCAGGAAGCAGAGTCACCTTCTTATTGTCATAAAGCATTAATTGCCTAAAAGACCTGAAAATCAATTTTTCATCTACCTCATGTATGTTCCATACATTTTCAAAATTCTGATTTTCAGGAGGTAACAATTGCACCAATGATTCGAAAAAATATACTCCTTGGCTATTTACTTTAACTTTGCCAAATTCATTGAACCCACCCACAAAAACTTCTTTCCCAGAAGTGTAGATTAAGCTTCTTACTGATGCTCCATTTGGTAAGTATACTTTTTGCCAAGTTTCGCCATCAAAGATTATGATACCATCATTGTTCCCGAAGTATAAAACCCCATCTTGATCTTCACACATAGCCCAAAACTGAGGGTCTGCATTAAAATCATTCTTATTATAGTGAAGAATTTCGGGGAACCCCGTTACGCTAAGTGCTGTATTGCTCTTAGTTTCTTTCACCTGAGCAAATGTACTGCTCAAACAAAAAAAAGTGATAATAGTGATTACAATATACTTTGAGTAGGACTGTGTCATTTAATAGGTAATGCTAATGAAGCCGAAGCTTTATTTTGGGTTTATAAATGTAACTTTTATTCTTGAAATCATGAATTGACTTATTGATTGTATTAGAAGAATACGTTGTTCTTGAGTCAAATAAAAACACAAAATTGGATTAATTTAGATGTGTTTTTGGTGTGTTAATTCTCAGGATATCAATATTTTGAGTTTTGGTGAAGTACTAATGAAGTAATGTGTTTTTCCATGTAGTGTTTTTAGTGTACAGCATTCAATCGATTGAATTACAAATCAGGCTACTTTTGGTTAGTTGATCATTATAAAGGTCAATATTTATTTTGCATTTCAATTAACATATTTAACCCATGGTAAACAGATGAAACAAAAAATTCTACAAATCAATCTGTCAGTAGTATCATACCTTATGTTTTTTTGTTTTGGGCTGACCTGCATGCAGGAAGTTTATGCTCAAGTCACAGTAAGGGGTACTGTTACTGATGAATCAAAAATGCCAATTCCAGGAGTGAGTATCTTGGTTAAAGGAACAGGTTCAGGAGTCGTTACTGACCTTGATGGTAAGTATAATATAGAAGTCGCTTCCGAACAAGCCGTTTTAGTATTTTCATTTATTGGATATGCGACACAAGAGTTAACTGTAGCAGGTAGGTCTGTTTTGGATGTTCAGTTAAATACCGACGACAAATTACTTGAGGAGTTTGTCGTAGTAGGGTATGGCGAACAAGCTCGAAAGGATATAACTGGCTCGGTTGCCATTGTTGGAACAGAGGCATTTGACGCCAGGCCAAATACTCAGTTTGGAAATCTAATACAAGGAAAGCTCGCTGGCGTACAAGTGATCACACCATCTGGAAAGCCGTCAGCAGGCTTCAGTATAAGAATCAGAGGTACAAATTCTATTTCTGGAAGTAGTGAGCCACTTTATGTTGTAGATGGAGTGCCTACTAATGATACACGTACGATCAATCCCGCAGATATTGAAAATATTTCAGTGCTGAAAGATGCATCTGCAGCAGCAATATATGGTGCCCAAGGTGCCAATGGTGTGGTATTGATCACTACCAAGAAAGGTCAACTTGGAGCGCCAAGGTTTGAATTCAACACCTACCAGGGCTTTTCTCAAGCATGGAGGACTTTGCCTGTTCTGAATAGCGAGCAGTACAGAGACCTAATGACAGAGTTTGGGCAAAATACCGACTGGAGTAGATATACAGAGAATACCGATTGGCAAAATGAAATTTTTCAAATGGGTGCATCTCAAAATTACCAAATGGCTGTGTCAGGGAAAAATGAGCAAACTACCTATTATTTGTCTGGAGGATATACAAAGCAAACCGGAGCTGTGAGAAGTGCAGAAATGGATAGGTTCAATTTCAAAGCCTCACTCGAACAATACATGAACGACTGGCTCAAAATAGGAACCAATATCAATTACATGTACTACCATGATGTAGATGTGGCAGATAATCAGGCTGTAAATCAAGGTGGGGTTATCTTGGGTATGCTTTCTACTCCACCAAATATTGGTGTCTATAATCCAGATGGGACATTTACTACAAATCCTTTTCAAGATTGGGAAAATCCAGTTTCCAGTACAGATGGTTCACTGAGAGGATACAAAAACTCTAGGGTTTTAGGAAATCTTTATGCTGAGATTGAATTTATGCCAGAATTGAAATTCAGAAGTGATGTGGGGATTGATCATAGCAATGGGGTATATGATTATTTTCTTGATCCGTTCAGAACCAGTTATGGTCGCGCTATGGAAGGTATCGCTCGTAACAATACCGATAGAATGTCCTATTATATTGTTGACAATACCTTGACTTACACCAAGCGAACAGACAAGCACAATTTTTCGGCATTAGCAGGTGCAGTTCTGCAAAAATTTCTTTGGGAGAGTAGCAACATTGAAACTAGGGGTTTTGCTAATGATGTAGTGACTACAACAAATGCTGGCTCCATTATAGCATCAGCGGGCAACTCTAAATCAGAAAAAGCAAATGCATCATTTCTGGGTAGAGTAACTTATGATTTTGATGAAAAGTACTTGTTAACTGCAAACTTTAGGGCTGATGGAAGTTCATCATTTGGTCCTGGCAATAGATGGGGTTATTTCCCTTCTTTTTCAGTAGGCTGGAGGTTATCTGAGGAGCAGTTCATGAAAGCGCTAGACAATACCTTAGATGATTTAAAGATTAGGTTCGGGTATGGGATAGTAGGTAATGATCAAATATCCAGTTCTCCATATGCTTATTTGGGAAGAGTTTCATATGGAGCAAATTACCCTATCGGAGGGGCGATATTACCAGGTAGCTATTTAGGGTCGATAGAAAATAGAAACCTAAAATGGGAATCAACAGAGCAAATCAGCTTAGGGATAGATGGCTCTTTCTTTGATGGCAGATTATTATTTGTGGCAGATGCTTACATTAAAAACACATCAGATTTGCTTTTGAATGTACAGTTACCACGCTCTACTGGTTTCAACGATGGGATCCAAAATATTGGTAAATTACAGAACAAGGGACTTGAATTTCAAGTCACAAGTGTGAACACCAGAGGAGAGTTCCAGTGGAATACTGATTTCAATATTTCTATGAATCGAAACACAGTATTGGATGTGATAGGTCAGGATATCATTGGAGGAGGGATTGCAGGTAGAGGAGATGTGAGTTTTTCTCAAGAAGGCTTGCCGCTGGGTATGTTTTATGGCTATGTGTTTGGCGGAGTTGATCCTGCTACAGGAAACTCGTTCTATATAGACACCAATGGTGAAAGTACTTTTACACCATCTCCAGAAGATAGGACTTTTATAGGTAATCCACATCCGGACTTCATATATGGTCTCACTAATTCATTCTCTTACAAGAATTTTGATTTATCTATTTTTATCAGAGGAGTGTATGGTAATGATGTTTTCAATGCGACCAGAATTGAGACAGAAGGAATGACAGATGCCAAAAATCAAAGTGCTGTAGTAGCCGACAGGTGGAGGGCTCCGGGCGATGTGACAGATATACCAAGAGCTTCGTGGGGTAACACCAACAACTCTCGAATTTCAACAAGGTTTGTTGAAGATGGCTCATTCCTTAGAGTTCAGGCGATCACTTTGGGATATAATGCTCCACAATCCTTATTGTCTAGGATGAAAATCTCTGGGTTGAGAGCCTATGTGACAGGCGAGAATTTGTTTACGCTAACTGGATACAAGGGGTTTGACCCAGAGGTGAATGCTTTTGGAGCAAGCAATACTGTAATGGGAGTAGATTTTGGTACCTACCCTCAGACCAGAAATATCATCATGGGTATCAATTTATCATTCTAAAAATTTGTCTAAAAGTGATGGGTTTGGGGTGATTGTCAATATTTGACATTGCTGAATTCTTCAATTAGGACAATAGATAATGAAATTATGAAACATATGAAATTCTATAAACTATATATATGTATCGTGACAGTAATGCTTTCTAGCAGTAGTTGCGATAGTTTTCTTGACTTGGATCCAATATCCGATGCGACATCGACCAATGCCTACAATACTGCTAGCGATGCTGAGGCAGCACTGGTGGGGGTTTACGATTCTTTTCAAGCAGAGTATTACATCTGGGATAATGTGATTTTCTCTGACGTGATGTCAGATAATTACTATGCTGGAGGAGACAACCCGGAAGTTTTTGCTGTTGATAATTTAGATATTGAGCCTGTGAATGGCAGGCTTTTTAGTAACTGGAGTCAGCTTTACAATGCAATATTTAAAGCGAATGTGGTTTTGGACAAAGTGCCAATGATAGAAGATCCTCGAATTGATTTGGCAAATAGAAGAGAACAGATTTTAGGTGAGGCTGCCTTTATGAGAGCATATCATTATTTTCAGCTTGTGAATCTTTGGGGAGGAGTTCCATTAGTTTTGTCACCTACATCATCTACAAGTCCAGAAGTCACAAATGTGCCTAGAAGCAGTGTAGATGAAGTTTATAACCAGATAATTTCAGATTTAACTTTTGCCATAGATGAGCGCTTGCCTTATACCTACGGCTCTGATGCTTCGGTAAACAAAGCAAGAGCGACAAGAGGTGCAGCTTTAGCCTTGTTGGCAAAAGTATATGCCCAAAAGCCAGATAGAGATTATGCTAGGGTATTACAATATGCAGATGCAGTAATTGACAGTCCTGCTGGATATTCCTTGCTGGGGGATTTTAATCACCTTTTCGATGGCAATCACTATAACAATGCAGAGTCTATTATGGAGATTCAGTTTGTAGGAGGCCCAGAAGCGAACTTCGGTCCACAACTTCTACTTCCTCCCTCTGTGAGTGGGGATACTTGGAGGAAATTTGTGACGCCTTCTAGGGATTTGGTTAGTGCATTTGATCAAGAGGGGGATGTAATTAGAAAGAACGCTAGTATCTTATTTGAATCAGCTCCATGGGTTGATGAATTTTGGTCACTTCAGGTAAATGGAAATGTTCCTTTTGCCTTTAAGTGGAAAGAAGCCAATGGCTGGGCAAGTACAAATAGGCAATATTTGATTCGATTGGCAGATATTATCCTATTGAAAGCAGAGGCACTAAATGAACTTGGTAGGACTCAGGAAGCCTTGTTAGCTCTCAATATGATAAGGAGCAGGGTGAATCTTCCTGCTGTGACGACTACAGATGGTGCTGAATTGAAACTGCTTATTGAGAAAGAGAGGAGACTAGAATTGGCTCAAGAAGCACAGAGATGGATGGATTTGAAGCGCTACGGTAGAGCTGAAGAGGTTATGAATAGCTTGATCGAAATCGATCTTAGAACCAATCAGCCTAAAGTTTTCAATATGGATGCGCATAAACTGATTTTACCGATTCCTCAGCAAGAAATGAATCGAAATGCACAATTGAATCAAAATCCAGGATACAACTAACAAGAAGCCCAACCATGAAAAAAATATTTAAATCGAATTTGTTATTGTTATTACTCACCATAGTCTGGAATGCATGTGAGATGGATAGCAATTTGGATCCTATTGGCAATTGGACAATTAGTGAGCCCGTGCTCAGAGATTTACCTACAGGTATTGTGTTAGATGATTTTACAGCAAGTGAACAAATTCAGTTCTCTTGGGATCCCGCTGTGGCAAGTAATAGGTTTATTGTCTCTTACAAATTGTACTTGATGCCAAGGGACAGTGAAGATTATGAAGATGCTCTTTTAGAGTTGGTGCCTGCAAGTAGTGGTCGCGCATTGACAGTAAGTACAAGTCCAGATGCTATAAATTATGCGCTTTGGGCAGCTTGTTACCCAGCAAATGAGGCTGCTGAACTGGACTTGGTGTTGGTAGCCAAAGCAATCGAAAAGACTTCAATAGCTCGACAATCACTCTCAGTGAGGCCATTTTCAGCTAATTATCAGCCAAGTACCATGTTTGTTTCTGGTGAAGGTTCAGAAAAGGGGGGGTCTCCAACTGATGCAATCGCTATGCGGTCGGTAACGAAGTCTGATGGGACTGCTACTGGTGTATTTGAAGCTTACTTGACTTTACATGCTGGTCAGGAAGTGTTTTTCAGAGATAGAGCTATCATTGGGTCGAGGAAGTTTGGTGGTGATGATGGTGTTTTAGAAGCTTGTGGTGCTGGTCTCGAGGTAGAAGAGACTGCGCAGTATAGGGTGCAGGTTGATTTGACTAAGAACACATATACTTTGACCAAAATTGAAAGATGGAGCCTAGTTGGTGATGCAGTTGAAGGGGGTTGGGGAGGAGATGTTCCTTTAGCTTACCAAGGGAATGGTTTGTGGTCAGCAGATTTGGAGTTGTTTAGACCTTATGATAATGCAGGGTTTTTATTTCGTGCCAATGGAGATTGGGGGCTTCTACTTAAGCGAATTGTTGGGACTCAAATCGCGAATAATTTAGGTGGAAATCTAGCAATGGAAACCGATGCAGGAAATCTAGGTTTTGAAATTGAAGATGTACCAGGGGTAGAGCCAGGAAATTACAAAGTAAACCTTAATTTGGCTGCAGGAGCATTTCATTACAGATTGGAAAGAAATCAAACTTCACCTCCTGTCACTGATAATAATGCCGTAATAGGGAAAACCTCTAATCCAAACGGAGATGCAGTATCAGGAAGCTTTGATATTGGGGATACAGAAATACCGAGTCAGTTGTTTTTGATTCCTGAAGGAGGTACTGCTATTCCTTTGAAAGGAAACGGTAATGCTTTTACTAGTGAAGGTCACCTTGCATTGGAAGCAGGTAAGGTATATTACCTCAATGATCAGGCTGATGGTACTGGACAAAACTACATCACTGAAGGCCAAGGACGGATCACTGTGGAAAGAGATCAAGCCTATTTAATCAATGTGAATTTTGAAACGAAGAAATTCAATTGGAAATATTACAACATCAAAGTTTTCCATTGGGATGATGCTAATAATGGTTGGGATGATCGAGATGAGATTGTTATGAATTATGTTCATCCATATAAGTACCAAGTAACAGCAAGTCTAGAAGCGAGGTTTGACATCAAGCTGAATTCTCCTTGGGATGTAGAGTTTGGTACTGATAGTAGCCAGTTAACTGGTACAATGGTAAATAAAGGGCCGAATTTCAAGGGAATTACAGCCTCCGGAACTTACCGAGTGGAAATAGTCGTTGAGCCAGATTTTGCTTCATGTACTTACCAGTTTGTCAGACAATAATATAAATCAATAAAGTGCAGCTAGAAGGTAGAGATAGTTATATGGTAAATCAGCCAAAGTTCCATGAGCCAAAAGCTATCGCAATACCATAAGGATTTTGTCTTATACGATTCTAGTTGCACTTTTTCTCCATAATAATAAAACATTCATGTACCAGCGAATAAACATAGCATTTTCGATAGTATTGATCTTTCTTATTAATTTACTTAATTCTTGTAATCAAAAATCACAAGAATTAAACTTTACTGAGATAGAAGCGTGGCACACAGTTGCTGACAAGTCCATTCTCTTAGAAAAAAAGGACTTATCAAATATCAAGAGGGGAGACAATGATCAGTTACTCCAAATATTAATCAATGATGAAGAGCAATTTCAGGAAATTGATGGTTTTGGGTTTACGCTTACGGGAGGCAGTGCAATGCTCCTCCAGACTCAGTTAGATGATGAGCTGAGAGATCAAACTTTGAAGATGATGTTCTCTAGAGAAAATGATGGTATAGGAGTCGATTTTTTAAGAATAAGCTTGGGGGCATCAGATTTGGATGAGTTGGTATTTTCTTATGCTGATCAAAATAATGATAAATCTTTAAAGCAGTTTGATTTAGCTTATGACACCTTGTATTTGATACCGACATTGAAGCGTATTTTGGAGATCAATCCGAACATTAAAATAATGGCTTCACCTTGGAGTGCTCCTGCATGGATGAAAACTAACCAGAGCCCTATTGGTGGCAAACTTAGCCCTGATCATTATAGTACTTATGCAGGTTATTTTGTCAAGTATATTAAAAACATGGAAAATGAGGGGATTCCTGTATATGCGCTTACAATCCAAAATGAACCAGAGCATCCTGGCAATAACCCCAGCATGCTCATGGAGGCTATGGAGCAAGCGGAGTTTGTAAAGAATCATTTGGGGCCTGCATTTCATGAAAACGGGATAAAAACCAGAATCATTATATATGATCATAATTGTGATCATCCTGAATACCCAATCACCGTACTTAATGACACTGAAGCTGCCAAATATATTGATGGTTCGGCATTTCACATGTATTTGGGTGAAATAGATGCCATGTCTGAGGTGAAAAATGCTCATCCCGAAAAAAATATTTACTTCACGGAACAATGGACATCTTCTAAAGGAGATTTTGGTGATGATTTGATGTGGCATGTTGACCAATTGATCATAGGAGGTACCAGAAATTGGGCAAAAACTGTTTTGGAGTGGAACCTAGCATCTGATCCAAATCAAAGACCATACACATCGGACGGAGGATGTACAAGTTGCTTGGGAGCGCTGACTGTAGGACAAGGTACTATAGAGAAAAATGTTGCTTACTATATCATCGGCCAAGCTTCAAAGCTCCTTCCAGCAGGTGCTGTAAGGGTGGCGTCATCTTCCAAGAAATCACTGCCTAATGTGGCTTTCAAGACTAAGGAAGGGGAGACTGTACTCATTGTGCTGAATCAAGATAAAGACCAAAAGGTGTTTGGTGTAAATCAAGGTGGGCAACAGTTTACTGTGGACATAGAGCCAAGAAGTGTAACGTCCTTTAAGTGGAAAAATAAATAAAACCCTAAAGCAAATGATGACATTAAGAAAATTAACGGCTAAACTGAGTTTAGGGTTGACGCTTGCCCTTTATTTTTCATGTACTGGAGATGAACAGCCTACCTTCGAACCACCCAAACAATCTACCGAAATAGGAAAAGCACATTTATGGCTTACAACGGGAGATAGGAGCAAATTATTGACTCGGGAGTCAGATCTTTCTGTTACTGAATCAAAGGAAACTCAACTTCCTACCATTTCGATTAGCCCACAGGATAAAATGCAGGAAATAGAAGGGTTTGGTGCGGCATTGACAGGTTCCTCAGCCTACTTGATGAATCAGAGAATGAGCAGTTCGCAAAGACAACAACTTATCAGGGAGCTATTTGATCCAGAGCAAGGCATTGGGATTTCATATTTGAGAATGACAGTAGGAGCATCTGATTTCTCACTTTCTGACTATACATACAATGATCTTGCCGCTGGAGAATCGGACTATTCATTGAATCGATTTTCGATAGCCAAAGACAAGGAAGATGTAGTGCCGGTGTTCAAGCAAATACTCCAAGCATACCCGAATATCAGTATCATGGGATCTCCTTGGAGTCCACCTGCATGGATGAAAACCAATGGTAGCCTGATTGGTGGAAGGCTGAAAGTAGAGGCTTATGAAGTCTATGCAGAATATTTTGTAAAGTATATTAAGGCTTTTGAAGAAGAACAGATTCCAATAAAAGCCATCACTGTCCAAAATGAGCCGCTTCATTTCACTGCAGGCTATCCTTGTATGGAAATGACAGCTTCTGAACAGCAGGTTTTTATAAGAGATCATCTTGGGCCAAAATTTGCATCCGAAAACCTGAATACCAAAATTATCCTATATGATCATAATTGGGATAATACGACCTACCCTATTTCGATCATGAATGATCCACAGACCAAGTCTTTCGTGTCTGGATCTGCATTTCATGGCTATGGCGGACAGGTTGGTGCCATGAGTTTGGTACATCAAGCACATCCAGACATGGGGCTTTATTTTACGGAAATCTCAGGAGGGGAGTGGTCTACCAATTTCAGTGATAACCTTCAATGGAACATTAGCAATATTTTTATTGGAGCCACAGCAAATTGGTCAAAAAATGTACTTATGTGGAACTTGGCTCTTGATCAAAACTTTGGACCAAAAAATAACGGATGTCAGGACTGTCGTGGTGTTGTTACTATTAATAGTGGTACAGGTGCAGTTACCAAAAATGTAGAGTATTATTCTATTGGACATTTTGCAAAATTTGTTAGCCCTGGTTCTTTCCGGATCAAAAGTGAAACTCAAGGTAACATGAATGGGATAAATCAGGTAGCTTTCGAAACACCCTCTGGTGATAAAGTACTTGTAATAGCTAATGACTTGAGTACATCAAAGGAAATTGTAGTCAAAGAATCATCTAAAGAAATTCAATACAATATCCCTTCAAAGTCTGTAATTACGCTTATTTGGAAATAAGATATTTTTTTTTCTTAGACAAAACTAAAGAAGTATAGCATGTTGATTAAGACTTTTGAATTTATTCTCTAGTTGGCGTTTTTCAGCACGCCCTATTGTATGGTGCTATCACTAACTCGTTTTAAAGTGAAGAAGAATATCATTTATGTGTGTAAGCTTGGCGCTCTCATAGCGCCAAGCTTACACACTTGAATCGATAGATGGGGGTAAAAGCGCTGGGAACTATTTTTCAGGATTTAACTGGCTGAAAGTTTTCTTAGAGACTTCTAATGCAAATGAATTGACAGAGGAAAATAAGTTCTTTGGAAAAATTGAAATGGTTAACTTTTTAAGAATCATTGAGCATTATGAAGAGTCAGCCCAATTGATGAATCAAATAGAGCAGGATTTAGGTGAATTCGATAATGTTTTCCTAAAATCTAAACTTTATCAGAATGCGGCTAGGCTTTACAATCAATTGGGGCTTCTGGGTTTAGCTGTTTTTAGTAACCTTAAAGCAATAGCGTTTGCAATACAAGAAGTAGCCCCCCAGCTAAAGGCGTCTCTATTAGGTGAGTTATACAGCGGACAAGTCATTTATCATTCTAAGCAAAATGATTATGCCAAAGCTATCTTGTTCTGCTACAAGGGGATGGCATACAGAGAGCCGAATAAGGAACTTCAAGTATTACTTGAATACTATCAGAATGTGCAAAGAAATCAGGATTCGATTGCTTACTATTTCAATGAATTAGAAGTTCAACTTTAGGTTAAAAATCAGCCTACTAGCTCAAAGTTTTGGTTGATAATGTCTGCTGAAAATACTATTTGAAAGAGGGGGAAAAGTTTCAGGCCTTATCGTACCTGAAATCTGCATACGATAATTCAGAGAGGATAAAACGAGCATATTTAAAAGTAGAAATTTTAAATCTCCTTGCATTGTTCTATAAGGAGGTGCAGGAGCAGGAAAATGAATTGCTAGCTCTTTCAGGTTTGATCAAGATGAAAAAATTACATGAATATTTTGGAAGAAAGTGAGACTTTACCTGAAATTTTTGAGCTAGACGAACAGCCTAATGGCAAATACACAGAGTGGTCTTGGCTGATTTTTGGTGGTATTATATTTTTGGTTGTTTGCATCTTTTTTTATTTAATATTTTCTAGACTCAAAAAGCATGAGATGATCACAAGTCCTGAGGTCAAAACAGAAGAAGATAAAGTGCACTTGGAGAGAAAGGTGTTATACGCTCAAACTTAGTATTGGAAGCTGCCAAAGAAAATGATCCGGCTTTTTTGGCTAAATTTATGGAAGCTCATTCTGAACTCTGGGATGTACTTGAGGAATTGGATGCTACATTCACACAAGAGGAAGTCAAGCTTTGTGCATTTTTATATTTGAATTTCACCACCAAGGACATTGCCAGCGTTACTTTTGTGCAAAGCAAAACGATGCAAATGAAGAAGTATCGACTTCGAAAAAAACTCGATATTGATACAAATACAGCCTTGACCGCATGGCTCAAAAATCTTGTTCAAAAAAGAAAGCAGTAGGCTCAATTTTTATACTTTCTTGCATCGAATCAAAAAGCATACCTTATCACCTGTGTTATAAAAGGCTTCTATTTGGGATGAAGATTTGATTAGGCTTATTAGTGGTGTTTTTATAGTAAATCCTTGTAAGGCTTTCAAGTTGCTTAAAAATCACATCTTTTTTCCACTTTTTTAATAAAACCTAAAAATTTTAACTATTCAAAAATATCAATCGTTTTCGGTTGTGAATATGGTAATGATCTAAAAGGATCGTTACCGAATCATAAAAAATAGGTGTATTCTGTTAACAGCTTGATTTGCGAATCTCATGTTTTGCAAATGTTAAGAATTGCAAAATTAAAAATATTGAAACAACTTAGATTTGAAATTAACTATTAAACCGAAAAACCGTTTTTTTCAAAACAACAAACCCTATGAGAAATAATTTACAGCAAATGAAAGTGTTTCTGTTGGCATTATTACTGATTTCTTCAGTAATAATCGACGTGAGCGCTCAGAGCCGAGATGTCTCAGGAACAGTCATGGACAAAACCATGGGTGAGCCACTTCCCGGTGTTACTGTTTTAGTCAAAGGTACCACCAGAGGTGTTACCACTGACTTAGACGGAAAATATACGATCTCTTTGCAAGGTGGAGATCAAGTTTTGGTATTTTCTTTTGTTGGTTTTACCGCACAGGAAATTACCGTAGGAAACCAAAGTACAATAAACGTGGAGCTGGATGAGGATATTCAATCCTTGCAAGAAGCTGTCGTGATTGGGTATGGTACACAAGATAAAAAGGAAATCACAAGTGCAGTTGCAAGTATTGGAACCGAGGGCTTCAACAAGGGTAACTTTACCAACCCTCAGTCTTTATTGACGGGAAAAGTAGCTGGTTTGAACATATCTACGCCGGGTGGATCACCAAATGCTCAACCAACAGTTAGGTTAAGAGGTATTTCTTCCTTTGGAGCTAATTCATCACCACTCGTAGTACTGGATGGTGTGATTGGAGCTTCTATAGATGCTGTGGATCCTAATGATATCGAGACCATTGATGTGCTCAAGGATGCTTCTGCTGCGGCGATATATGGTACTAGAGGTGCTGCTGGTGTAATTTTGATCACTACAAAACAAGGAAGTAGTAAAAAAGGATTTGCCAATGTTACTATCAATACTTTTGGCACCGCTGAACAAGCCACTGGACTAATCCCTGTTTTGTCTCCGGAGGAATTTAGAGCTAGAAGATCAGCCACAGCAGACTTTGGTCACAATACCAATTGGAGAGATGAGATTCTAAGAACAGCTCTGAATGGTACAACCAATGCTTCTGTATCTGGCGGGTATGAAAACACCAATTATTTTGCTTCAGTAAACTACAGAAATAACCAAGGTGTAGTAAAGAACTCTGGTAGAGAGACATTGAATACCAGATTGAATTTGAACCATGGTGCATTGAACAACAGGTTAAGAATGAACCTCAGTTTGGCGTTTACTAATACAGAGGCGAATGATGTTCCTGGTGATGCGTTGCTTTATGCTACGATCTTGAACCCAACGATGCCAATTTTTAGTGATGATCCTGCTACAGGTTATGGTGGATATTTTAGACCAGCTGGTTTTGATAACAACAATCCCGTTTCCTTGATCAATGAAAGAACTAATCAGACAAAGGTTAGAAATGCGATTTATTCTTACAGAGCTGAGTATGACATTACTGATGAATTAATAGTTTCAGCTCAGTTTTCACAAGATGTGTTAAACACACTCAACGGGCAATACTCTTCTAGAAGAGATGGTGCGCCTGGAGGTGGAGGAGCAAACAATGGAATTGCGCAACAAAATACTTATGACAGAACAAACACAATCATCTCTGGTAACCTTCGATATGAAACAGAGATCTTTGATGGCATGAATATGTCTTTGCTAGGTGGTGCTGAAACACAACTTTTTGAAGATCGTGCATTTGGTGCTCAAGCTAGACAGTTCTTGTATGACCAATCTTGGAACAATCTTGGAGCAGCAGGTATCAGGTTTGGAGAAAATACTAACCTCTATAGCAATGCTAGCAAATCAACTTTGAACTCTGTATTTGGAAGAGCTAATTTCAATTTTAGAAATACCTACTTCTTCTCAGCAACGCTTAGAGCTGAAACTTATTCAGGTTTTGGTCCACAGAATCAGACTGGTTATTTTCCAGCATTTTCTGGTGGAGCTGATTTGACGCAGATATTTAATATGGGCCCATTTAGCCAATTTAAGTTGAGAGGGTCTTTTGGTATCGTAGGTCAATTACCACCTTCACCAACTTTAGCTGTAGGTGTGTATGAAAATGGTAATAGAATTTTGCTTGATCCAGATGATTTAAATTCTGCATGGGTAGCACCAAGACAATTGAGTAACCCAAATCAGTTCTTACAATGGGAGACTACACGAGAATTGACAGTTGGTTTAGATTATGCCTTGTTCAATGGAAAGATTACTGGTAGTATGGATTATTATCAGCGAAACATTAGGGATTTGTTATTTGAAGTTGGCGTCAATGTAGGGCAGCCTAATCCATTCAATCCAAGAGCTGATCAGCCAGGTCAATTCTTCCCTTATACAGCAGGTTCTATTTGGGCTAACATTGCTGGATTAAATAGTGCTGGTTTTGAGTTTTTAATGACTGCAAATGAAATTAATCTGGGTGGAGGTGTTACTTGGACTCCTACAGCGATCTTTACAATTTATAAGAGAGCCAGAATTCAAGATATAGGAGCAGGTGGTTTAACCTTACCTGAGATCAGAAGAGGTGTGCCTGGTTCCCCCGGAGTGAACAATGCACAAGTGATCAGAAATATTGAAGGTCAACTAGTAGGTGATATCTACGGGCCAAGAGTGGAGGGGATTTTGGATGATGGTACACTAGTATTGTCTACAGAATCACCTGATGAATTTGAGCGTTTGGGAAATGCATTACCTACAGGTGATTTTGGTCTAACTAACCAGTTCAACTATAAGAACTTTGATTTGAACTTCCTATTGAGAGGTTCATGGGGACATCAGATGTTAAACTCATTCAGGCTATTCTATGAGGGTGATGGAAATTCAACTTGGAACTCTGTTGTGACTAGGAATACTCCTTCAAGTCCTCGAATCACTAGTACACCTAGTCAAATCTCTGATTTGTATATCGAAAGAGGAGATTTCATTAGATTGGACAACTTACAGTTTGGTTATAATATTCCAACAAAATCTTCTGCAATTTCCAATTTCAGATTATACGCTGGTGTACAGAACCTATTTACGATTTCAAACTTCACAGGTGTAGATCCTGAGGTGAGATGGGGAGATCCTACTGACAATGGTTTTGATCAATTAGCACCGGGTATCGAAAGAAGAAGTACGTATTTTATCCCTAGAATTTGGACTACGGGATTGACAATTACCTTTAAATAACATAAACTGAATTATACTATGTTACGATCTATAAAAACAATTTGTGTAGGAGGACTAGTCGCGATGACCATGGTGTCGTGTGAACTAGAGCAAGAAGTATTGACAGGTGTGACTCAGGATAGGTTGATCAATGAAGCACCACCTGAATTGGCAGAGGTTCTCAAGCAGTCAGCATATAGCCGATTGATGGGTGATGGAAGCTGGGGAGGCCATGGCGGTCTATATAGCTACCAAGAAATTACATCAGATGAAATGGCAATTCCCGTGAAAGGAGGAGACTGGAATGATGGAGGTACTTGGGTTAGGGCACATAGGCATACTTGGAATATAGATGATGGAGAGCTCAATGGTGTTTGGGATATCCCTTTCAGGGTAATTGCTGAAGCGAATGCGCTTATACAGCAGTATGGGGATATTGAAGAGTTGACAGGTGAGATGAAAGTGCTAAGGGCATTTTGTTACTTGGTTTTGTTGGATAATTTTGGAGGTGGAGTGCCATTGATTGTTGAAACAACCACCGATGCTAACCCGCCAAGCTCTTCAAGAGAAGAACTTTTCAATTTCATAGAATCAAGTGTTCTTGACAACCTAGATATCCTTACTAGAGACAACAGAAGAACTAATTTCAACTATTGGTCTGCTCACATGATTTTAGCTAAACTGTACATGAATGCAGAAGTTTATATAGGTCAGCCTAGATGGACAGATGCAAATCAGATGCTTGATCTGATCATTAATGAGGGGCCTTATAGTTTAGCTACCAACTACTTTGCGAACTTTGCACAAGCGAATGCAAGTTCTGTGGAGAATATCTTTACTTTACCATATGATGCTAACAATGCAGGTGGATTCAATATTCACATGATGTCTTTACATTATGAATCTCAATTTACCTTTGATTTAGTTGATCAGCCATGGAATGGTTATGCTGCTCTCGAAGAGTTTTATAACAGCTACAGCGATGATGATTTGAGAAAAGATAATTTCTTAGCGGGACCTCAATTTGCATTAGACGGGGTGACACCTTTGAGAGATGATGCTGGTTTTGATGGTGATCCGGATGGCCCAGAGGTAAACTTCACTCCTCAAATCAATCAATTGCAACCAAATGCCTTCAGACAAGCTGGTGTACGAAATAACAAATTCGAATACGCAATAGGTGCTCAGAATGATCTTAACAATGATTTCCCCGTATTTAGATTTGCTGATGTATTGCTAATGAAAGCTGAAGTGCTTTTGAGACAAGGCAATGCGGCGGGAGGATTAGAATATGTGAACATGGTAAGAGAAAGAGCTGGTGTAGAGCCATTCACTTCACTTACTATGGATAACCTCTTAGCTGAAAGAGGAAGAGAGATGTTTGCAGAAGGATGGAGAAGGTCTGACTTGATTAGATTTGGTAGATTCGGTGCTCCATGGTGGGAGAAACCTTCTTCTACAGCAACAAGACATATTTTCCCTGTTCCTTTGAATAAAATTCAGGCCAATACGAACCTGAGTCAAAACCCTGGATATTAATACGAAATATTGATCCTGTTTAATTGTAAAAAGAAGTGTGCTCAGGCGCACTTCTTTTTGATTGTGTGCCGTGCATGGTAACTAACTAGGTGGTGAAAGTCCACTGTGGGGGTTTGTAATCGCCAACCACTAGCCAAGAGCAAGGGTGTCCAATGCGAAGTGGAATCTGAAGGAAGCTGGCGGCAAAA
>NZ_JAKZGP010000090.1 GCF_022549775.1 Belliella filtrata
GGATAAACCAACTTTAAAGCTGATTTTCGTACATTAACATACAAATACGCGTCAATACGCTACAAAGGAGCACAAGACTCCAAATATTTGAATATTGGTCAGTAAATAATGTACCTGAGTAGTTACGAATCTTTTAATAGGTAGATTTAAATACCTTTCTAAAGAAGGCTATCGAAAGTATCATTCAATTTTATCAAATTGAAAAAAGTCATAATATAAAAAGGAATAAGATTTGGGTTTTTCGTTTTTCACAAATACAATTTCTTCCCCTCCATCCATTGCAATGAAAGTTAACTCACCAGTTTGTGAAAGAACAGAATTCAAATAGCCATTTGAATCTATCATTTTTAACTTCCTATTTTCGAGGATAACCTCAACCACTAATTCTCCATTTACATCAGGTACAGATCCTCCCTCTTCATTGTATTTATATTTGCCAATTAAGCTTTTCAAATGGTCTAGGTCAGATTCATAGGATGCTATCAATTCAGGCTCTTTAATTCCCCACCCATAATACGCAGAAATAGAATAAAGTATCTCGTTGATCAAAGGGCGTCCATTATCGGCATTTGTCATGATGATTACACCATCACCCCTATTAGCAAATGCAATCATTTCAGTTGTAAACCCTTCATTTTTACCACCATGTTGAAAAATCAAGCTATCAGCATCCCATCGCAAAGACGGCCCCAAACCCCAGTTATTCAAACCCTTGGTCAACATCAACTCAATGGTTTCTTTTGATAAAAACCTGTTCTCTTTTCCAGCCAATATTTGTTGTATTTCAATACAATATTTGGCTAATTCAGAGGGTGTCGTCCAAAGTCCAGCAGCTGCTTTTTCGGGATAATTATGCCAAAATCCATCTATTATTTCCCCTTTTCTGTTGTATGCAGCACTAGCTAATGACTCTAGTCCAATAGGCAGAGGCTGCTGAAAGGTGCTGTTAGTCATTCCTATAGGTTGCAACACTTTCTTATACATAATCTGTTCAAAAGACAATCCGCTAACGTCTTCAACTATCTTTTCCATCAATGTATAACCACCACCCGAATATCTCCAAATACTACCTGGTATTGTATCCAAAATTATTGCTGCCGTATTCCCTTGGCCATTGAGTACTTGAATTAAATTTGGGAGGGATTGATTTCGCTTATATCCCGGAAATCCATGACCTGTCAGTCCAGATGTATGCGATAGAAGTTGCTTGAGGGTTACTTTATTGTCTTTGGTAAATTGATTGTCTGGAATCTTCCATCCATCTAAATAGGTATTAATATCGGTATCAAGATCAAGTAAACCTTCTTCAAAAAGCTTTAGAACTGATAGTGCTGCCAATGGTTTACTTATTGAACCTGCCTGAAATAGTGTGTTTTCATTGACTACCACTTCTTTGCTATTAATCGTACTCACTACCCCATAGCCCTTGGCCCAGTGTATTTTCCCACCTTTGATGACAGCTATGCTTACACCTGGAACATTGTAATGGATCATCCGATCTGACAAGTTATATTTACTTGGGGATTCACCTTCAATTTGAATTGCGGTAGTTAAGTTATTTTCTATTTCATTAATTTCAAAATCTACCGATCCATTATCCTTATGACTACAGGAAAAGAAAAGAAATATAAGGGCTATTATTAAAGTATATCCTATTTTCATTTTGCAGTGTGATTTAAATGAGTGTTGATAAAAGAAAGGAAATTGCTGTCCCTTCAAGTATTAAAATAAATTCGAAGAATCTCATGTTTGACTTTTATGTTTTCGACAAACATATAGAAAAGTAGTCTTTAAGGTCAAATTTGACCTATGGACAATTGATGGACAGGTTCAAAAATTAAATAAAAGCTAAATTTTTAGTAAAAAAAGATCAAGATTTTCCTTTGGATCCAAGTCCATTTTTTTCCTCAGTCTATACCTTGCTTTATTTACACTTGCAGGAGTTATATTCATCAATCTACTTATTTCCTTAGCAGTGAGTTTCATCCTAATGAGAGAACATAATTTCAATTCATGCTCTGTGATATTAGGAATCAAATCAGTAAGTGTAAGATTGAAGTTGGGATGAATTCTGTCAAACTCAGCAAAAAATGTATTGATAGCAGCTGAATTCGAATCAAGTCCTAAAGAGTTCAGCAACATTTGACTTAAGTCTAACTCTAACATTGAGTTTCTCTGTCCAAGTTCAACAAATTCTCGGTCAATTAATTTTTGTTCATACTGCTTAAAATTGTCACCTTTTCGATTGACCTTATCCCTGATACGCTTCAATTGCTTTTTTCTACCAAAATAAGAAATTGCGATAAAACCAACTATAAAAAACAACATACCGCATATAAACAGTAAACAAAAAATAAACCATGAATGCGTGTCAACTCTAAAGTCCATTGGAATAAATATTTATAATACAATATCCTTTAAAACTATAGAATAGTTTATAGAATTACTCACTTTAGAAAACTAAATTTTACTTTTCCTTTTAAAAAAAAACTACACTTAAACTCCAATAATGAAACTCAAGTGTAGTTACCCTTAATCTCACGCTCTCTCGCTTCTTAATACACGGTACTTAGTACATTGTACTTAATACATTTTCAATCTATAAGCTTAGGAAATTCTTCAATATCTGCTCTCCTACCAAGCCACTTTTTTCGGGGTGAGCTTGCATGGCGTAGAAGTTATCTCTATGCATCAAACCTGCAAAGTCAAGTACATAGTTTGTCCTAGCTATGGTATATTCACTGAGCTCACAATAGTAGCTATGAACATAATAAACGAAGGATTCATCCGACAAACCTTTCAATAATGGAGTTTTAAGGTCTGTGAGATTATTCCATCCAACATGCGGCACTTTGAAATCTGCCTGAAATTCTGGGGTAAACTTTTTAACTTTTACCGGAAAAATTCCTAAACAGGTTGTATCATTCTCCTCAGAATGTTCACAAAGTAATTGCTGCCCAAGACAAACCCCAAAAAAGGGTTGTTCTAAAGTAGGGATCAATTTGTCCAATTGCTTTTCTTTGAGGTATTTCATTGCTGTGCTTGCCTCTCCCTGACCCGGAAATATCACTTTATCTGCTTTGGAAATCTCCTCAACATCATCAGTCAACACTGCTTGCACACCCAATCTATCTAAGGCATAAAGCACAGATTGTACATTGCCGGCATTGTATTTTATTATGGCTATTTGCATTCGGATTTTAGTTTTCAGTCCCGAGCTATCGGGATTAGAGCTAAGGTTTAGATTTAGGTATTCTAAAATCTTAACGCTGATTATGTGTCTGCAAAGTTAGAAATTATCGATTCTAGCCCTTCATTTTTGCAAAAACTTCTATACAAGTTTAGCATATTTAAGAGATTATTTTTTCAAATAGGCTCTAACTCTTGGGATCGCCATGATTTCCTTTTGTCTTCCATCAAAATAAATCACTTTCTCCCCATCAAAATAAGCTCCCTCCTCTAATTGGAAAACAACGTCTTTTCCCCACTCTTCCACATGAACGGTGGCACTTAATTCAATAGCGTACGCAGTATTGGGATATAAAGGGTAGTCGCCAGCACCTTTGGTATCACCTTGATTGTCCCACATGCCAATAGTCGGCCCAGATGCGTGACCATGATAGCCCAATGGATGAGAGTAAATACTTCCTTTAATATTTTCTTTAGCCATTTCAGCCCTAGTTTCTTTCAGGATCTCATTCCCTGTTCTTCCTGATACAAATTGAGAAGTCAAGATATCTTGTAGCCTATTACCTACTTTGAGTCCTGCTTGCAAAAAAGCAGGCACCTCCATTTCGTCTTGCTTGAGTACGTAGGCTAGCTGTTGAGTGTCGGTATTCAACCTTAAGTAGGTGATCCCAAAATCTATATGTAGCAAATCACCTGGTTGAATCACATTTTCCTTGACATCCATCTTTCCTTGTTTGGAGTTTGATGAGGAACTTTTTTCTGAACGCTGTAAATCAACAGTTGGTTGAAACCAAGTATCGAGTTTTCGTTCTTTTATTCTTTCTCTGTACCACCATACTACATCCTCTGTAGTAGTTACCCCTGGGGTAATCACATCTTCTGAAAGTCCTTCTGCAATGATTTGATTTGCAATAGTTTGCATATGTCGATAGGTAGCCATTTCACTTGGTGTCCTCGTCTCAAGCCAACCCACTGCAAGTTTTTCCCCTGATACTATTCTTTGATTGAGTTCTTTAGAAAGATTCGACTTCAACAATTCAAAATCAGTCACCGAAATCCCATCTGCATGCCCATAAGTATCCGAAAAATTGACAGCTATTGCTTTTGGGTTTCTTTCTTCAATCACTTTGCTAAGAGCTTTCCACTGATCAGGTTCTACCTCAGGATCCCATGCTTTCTTAAATGCTTTGCCTACATCATATCTCGCCACTGCAATTGCTTCTACCTTATCTTGATTGTCAGCCTTATGGATTACGAGCATAGTCCTCCTCCTAGCGGCAAACCATGTAGCTGGCAAAAAAGTCCTGATTACAGGGTCCTCGTTATATTCCCTTGAAATCAGCACCCACATATCTACACCTGCCCTATCCATGAGCTCTGGCAATAAATACTCAATTCTTTCTTCAAGTCTTTGCTCCACCACATCAGCTTGAGCTCGTTGGGAGAGAACTGCGGGGTGTTGAGCCAATAGGTCCAGTTGAACCAACACCAATAGAGTAACTAACAAGTAAATTTTTCTCATCATATTTATTTAAAATTCAATAATACATCTCTCATTGGCTAGCAAGGACTTTATCTCTTGCTTATCCCAAGATTTTTTTATCTCATAAAGATTTGATTCATATTCTTTTTTAAAGCCTTTTCTATAAATGGCCTCGACAAACCTCCTTACATCTGTCTTATTCTCTAAAATCAATTTGGGTACTGTAGTAGGCTTATCATCATCCCCTTTGGCTACCATGGTAAAATAGCAAGTATTGGTGTGCTTGACTTCTCCTGTTTTTACGTTTTCAGAAATCACCTTAATACCAATTATCATCGAGCTATTACCGACGTAATTCACAGAAGCTTTGAGAGATACTAACTCTCCTACCTCTACAGGCTGCAAAAAATCTACTGTATCCACGGACACAGTGACACAATATGCCCCACTGTGCTTTGAGGCAGTAGCATAAGCAACTTTATCCATAAGCGACAACAATATACCTCCGTGTATTTTACCCCCAAAATTGGCATATGAAGGAATCATCAACTCTGTAATTGTGACACGTGAAAAACTTGCATTTCTGGCTTCAATCATCTCTATTTTTTTGATTGAAAATAGAGAGTAATAAATGAAACACCAAAAGAGGCTGAAAAAAACTTGTTGTAAATTAAATCTTGCAAAACAAACTAAAACAACACCTTAGTTGAAGCACCACCTAAAATGAGCAATAGCATATTGTTTTTGATTGATTTATAGTGACAATAGACCTCTAGGTTTCACTAGATTATTTCTAATAACCAATTGGTTATCCATATAAACCGGAAAGGTCTGCAAATTTTTAAGCACTAAGTAAAGTCTTCTTTCTCAGGAGACCTTTGCTTAAAGTATGAAATCTTACCAATAGCATGACTCCTGTGATAGAAAGTCCAATAAGCAATCCATACCAAACACCTAGTTCCTTTAAGTCTAAGATAAAAGCAAAGAAATAGCCTAAAGGTAGACCTATCACCCAATAGGCTATCAATGTAATAATCGTAGGTACTTTCACATCAGCCATACCTCTCAAGGCTCCCAAACCAACTACTTGTATACCATCCGACAATTGGAAAATCCCTGCTATCACCAAAAGGCTGGCACTCATGCTGATCACAACAGGATCGTCTATGTAAAGCGATGGTAAAAACTCCCTAAATACAATAAATATAAACGCTGATATAAGCATGAATAATGCAACCATAGCAAAGACAGTGAAACCAGCTTCCCGAAGTGTTTTGATATCATTTCTACCTAATTGATTACCAACTCTCACCATGGCAGCTGATGATAGCCCAGAGGCCATCATGTAACTAATAGAGGCCAAGTTGATGGCGATCTGATGTGCAGCCAGAGCCGTAACTCCTATCCACCCCATCATTATGGCAGCCGTACTGAATGCACCTACTTCAAAAATATATTGAAATCCAGTAGGAACACCAATCCTTATCATTTTAGACACCATTGGAAAAGAAAACTTCTTGATTCGAAATCCAAGATCGAATCTCTTATATCTTTTCGATTTGAAAACATAATAGGCAATGATGATCCCCATCAAAATCCGTGAGATCAAAGTAGCCCATCCTGCCCCATTCAAGCCTAATGCGGGGAAACCCAAATTACCATAAATCATCACCCAGTTCAAAAACACATTGAGTGCATTACATACCAAAGTAATATACATGGCTTGTTTGGTCTGTGAAAGACCTTCAGCAAACTGCTTGAAAGTCTGAAAAAACATGAAGGGCAATATGGAAATCGTAAT
The DNA here is from genome assembly GCF_022549775.1 of Belliella filtrata. Taxonomy (GTDB): domain Bacteria; phylum Bacteroidota; class Bacteroidia; order Cytophagales; family Cyclobacteriaceae; genus Belliella; species Belliella filtrata. The sequence continues at coordinate 6,474 of NZ_JAKZGP010000090.1, forward strand.
AATGATCAAATAAGGAATAGCAAAAGTGACTACTTCCTCCGGCTGATCCATAAACTTCAACAAAGGTGTAAACAAGGTGATAAGGATAAAAAGGATAAAGGCTGTCGCTGTATTGATTACAAATCCATGTCTAAACAACCTACCTATCTTATTGTCTTTTTTCTTCCCATCTGCCATCGCTACCAATGGTGTAATGGCCATTGACACCCCGATTCCGAACATGAGAACCACAAAAAATATGCTATTGGCAAGTGATGCGGCAGCCAAAGGAATAGCTCCTAACCTACCAACCATCATAGAGTCAGCCACTCCTACCAATACTTGACCTAACTGGCTAAGCATAACAGGATATGCTAATGTGAAAGTTTTTGAAAAGTGATCTTTGAATGCAATCGTATTCATGAATATTGGGCAGGGTTAATCTTGAGGGATCAAATATCGAACAATTTGGCCACTTTGAGTAGCCCAGCTATAGATATCGCGTCGGTAATTTCTCCATTCATCACTTTATCTATAGCATCTTTGAGAGGTAACTTAATGATTTCAAGCTGTTCTGTCTCTTCAAATTCAGTTTCTCCCTGAGTCAATCCTTCCGCTAGAAAAATAATACCTGACTCATCAGTGACAGAATTTGAAGTATGGATTTTCATGATTTCCGTCCATTTTTCTGCTATCAGTCCAGTTTCTTCTTTTAGTTCACGTTGGGCATTGTATAGATCATCTTCACCCAATATTCCGCCACCCATAGGGATTTCCCAAGAATATTCATCTAAAGTATAGCGGTACTGTCCTACTAGCCAAGTATTACCCTCATTGTCTATAGGAACGATACCAAGTGCCTTATTTTTGAAATGTACCATTCCGTATGTTCCAGGATTTCCCGACGGAATGATAACATCTCTATGCGTCACTTCAATCCAAGGGTTTTCAAATACTGTTTTTACTGAAAGGGTTTTCCAAGGGTTTTTCATGATTTTTGATATAAAAAAAGGAGACTATCGCTAGCCTCCTGTGGTTGAGATAGTAATGTTTGATTATGCTGGTATAGGAAGAACTTTGCTATCCTTGAAAGTAGACAAAATCACCATAGACTGCATAGAATCTACTTCTTTGATTTCACTCACTTTTTCCAACATCAATTTCTGATATGCAGTGATATCTTTAGCAATGATTTTCAAGATGAAGTCACCTGTACCAGTGATGTGATGACATTCTATTACCTCTTGAATATCATTGATTTCCTTCATAAAAGCATCAATATTACCTTTATTGTGGCCAATCAAGCTGACCAAAACAAATGTACTTACACCTAAGCCAATCCTTTCTGGATCTAGTTTTGCGTGATAGCTTTTTATTATACCTGATTGCTCAAGTTTTTTAACTCTTTCCAAAGTTGGTGCTGGTGATAAGCCTATATCTTTTGAAAGTTGGGCATTGGTGATTTTAGCGTTAGCTTGAAGGATTTCTAATATCTTTCTGTCTATTTTATCGAATTTTACTCTTACGCTGTTATCCATATTATTTAAAATTTTCAAAATTTTATGTGGCACAAAGTTAATATAATTTAAAATTATTTTATAGTCAATTTCAATAAAAAACGACTGGTATTACAAAATATTGTTATCAATTAACGTAATTTAATAGAATAAATCAATCGAATTCAATTAAGTAATTGAAAATATTCAAATTATCTCTTGGCAAAACGATTTCAATTACCCAAATCTTAGCTTAAAGTTTATTCTTTTTGATGTAATCTCTAGCCTCTTTGTGTGCAGGGTGCTTTCTTTTAGCATACTTCTTCACTTTGTTGAAATAGTCTTTCGCCTTTTTCTTATCCTTTTCTTCGTTTGCCATCTTCCCTAAAGCAATGAGTGAGTATAAGTAATATCCACTCTCTTGACTTTCTGATTCCTCCCCATAAGACAAAGTCTTCAAATAATATTTCTTCGCTTCTTTTTTATTGCCTATCCTATCGTTGTATTGAGCAATATAAAAGGCTGCATACCTTCCCGAATTTGATTCATAGCCCGTCCACGATTCATCTATTCGCTTGAGGATTTCTAGGGAAGTCTCATTTGCTTCTACCATCCTTCCTACTGCATAGAGGTGTCTGGCATGTGAGCGATGAAAATAAGGATTGTTTGGGTATTTGCTATGCAGATAATCTGTTATTTCTAAAGCTTTGTAGGGCTGCTTTTCTTCAGATGCATATAATCTAAAGAGAAAATATTGGGCTTCAATACGCGCGTAAAATGCATTTTGAGCAACATCTTCCAGTTGTTTCAGTCCAAGTTTTTTATCTCCTTTTGGAAAAAAGGCAAGCACAGGCTTCAAAAGTGGGTAATTTTCTGGAATCCAAACAGAGAAATAATTAAAAAGTGCATCTCCCAAAAGCAATTCTGGATTAAGCTCATCGTCTCCTTTACTAAGGTTAAGGTATTTCATTGCGCTTTTTCCTGCAAATGTTGCTTTAGTCCAACTTTTTCGTTCACTATATAGCCTACCCTGAAACCCATAGGCACCTGAAAGAAAAAATGCGGCCTCTTTATTTTCAGGGTTTTTCTTATACATTTTTTCAGCCTTGGCGATTGCTTTATCCATTTGACCTATAAAAACAGCATCATGCTTCTTGTTCTCTAAATCTACAGCGATCTTCCACCATGTACTCAAGCCCAACAAAAAATCAGGAAGTGGATGATCTGGATGCTCCAAACCCATCACCCTAAAACCACGCTCGGCAGTGGCAAAATCAAAATTGTAAAGGCTATTTACTGCATCTGTGATTCTAAACTGCAAGCTTTTGTCCAATAATAAATATTCTGATCCAGTCTTTGCTGATGCACCAGCCTCTGCCCCATCTTGAGCTGATACTGACCCCATCAGCAAAATCCCTATCAGCATCAACATAAAATGTCTATATCTCATTATTTTTTATGATTTTTTCTGCAAAACTATCAGGTATTACAAACAATAAATTACTTTTATCTAAAATTAATTTTTGCTCAATGAGTAAACCTGATTCCCAAACTGCACAACGAATATTAGAAACAATTAATTTCGACAAAAGATTATTTTTTATCATTTTATCATTATTATTTATCATCATAAGGTATGTCACCAATGATATTATCTTAGATACCATCTATGCTGGTCGGGAATTATCTGAAAATGGTTCTTTATCATTTTTCCATATTTTCAATGCGCTACACTACATTTGGACCCCATTTTCAATATTATGGAAAGTCACATTGATTACCTTCTTTTTATGGACGGGATCTTTTGCTTTAGGTTTCAGGATAAATTTCAAGCCACTCTGGGCTTTCGTACTGATAGCTGAGACAGTGTTTATCTTACCCGAGTTGGTAAAAATGATTGTCTTCTTGAGTCCCTCACCTGACACCACCTTTCAAGAGATACAAAATTATAGTGCACTGTCTCTGGCTTCATTGTTAGACCTTAACACGATCAATCCTCAGTATCATTACCCTTTGAAAGCACTCAATGTATTTGAAATTCTTTACATCTACTTACTGACCATGGGTGTACATACCTACAGCAAAAGGAACCTTAAAGAATCATTTTTGATTGTAATTGTGGGTTATGTATTTGTTTTCCTTATATGGCTCACATTTTACATCTTAGTATATAAGTGATTGAATTGAAAAAAGTAAACAATACATTTTCCATTATTCAATTATATCTCAATTAGAAAGCATATTTAGGGCTTGCTGAAAAAGCCTAAGGTATACCTGGTTCAAAGCGGGCGAATGAAGATGTATACCTATACTTCGAATGAGCCCAATGAAGAAGATGGTATGTCACTAGCACGAAAATTTCGTGTTTTGAAATTTTCAGGAGCACGGAAATTATATTAGATCACTTAAAAAGCTTGAACCTGTTTAAAAAATAATTACTTGTAAAAGGAGTATTCATGAAAAAGGGAGTATTCACGAAAATTTAAATAATTTATTAGCCAGTTGGCGTTATTCAGCACGCCTTATTTAAACCTTTCTCAAAGTTTGATGGTAAAAACATAAGCAAGCTTTTGGACTTTTCTAAACTTTGAAATAAATAAGCTAAACGAGATTGATTATTAAGTTAAAATAAAACCATAGAAATCATATGAATCCATTATTGGAAAAATTTAAAACACCATTTGAGACTCCACCTTTCAAAAAAATAGAGACTGACCATTTTCTCCCTGCGATTCAAACTGGCATTGCTTTAGCCAAAGAAGACATCGAACGTATCAAAGCTGAAATTGAACCAAGCTTTGAGAATACCATTGTGGCTTTAGACAATGCAGGAGAGCAACTTTCATTAGTCTCATCGATTTTTTTTAATTTAAATTCGGCAGAAACAAATGAAACCATACAATCACTAGCTAGAGAAATATCACCTCTATTGACGGCTCATAGCAATGATATTCTTTTGGATAAGAAGCTTTTTGAGAATGTAGAAAAAGTATATCTCCAAAAAGAAAATTTGGGACTTTCTGTTGAGCAACTATCTCTCTTAGAAAAAACATACAAAAGCTTTGTAAGAAATGGGGCAAAGCTTGACAAAGAACAACAGGCAAAACTCAGGGAAATAGATCAAAAACTTTCTCAACTGAGTTTAAAATTTGGTGAAAATGTATTGGCTGAAACCAACAAGTATAAGCTAATCGTAGAAAAAGAATCAGATCTTCAAGGTCTTCCAGATGCTATCAAAGAGGCCGCCTCTCAAGAAGCTGAAAATGCAGGAGAGACAGGTAAATGGATTTTCACTCTTGCTTTTCCAAGCTATATCCCTTTTATGACCTATGCCAACAATCGCGAACTTAGAAAAGAGCTTTTCATAGCATACAATACCAAGTCAAGTAAAGGCGATGAGCTAGACAATCAAGAATTTATCAAAGAAATGCTCCAATTGAAGAATGAAAGGGCTAAGTTGCTTGGGTATGAAAATTACGCAGCTTTCATCTTGGAAGAACGAATGGCCAAAAATAGTCAAGCTGTTCTAGATTTCTTGGATAACCTCTTACAAAAAGGAAAGCCAAAAGCTGTAAAGGAAATTCAAGAACTTGAAGCTTTTGCCAAGGCGCTTGATCAAATTGACCGTTTAGAAAAATGGGACTTTGCATACTATGCAGAGAAGCTTAAGAAGCAAAAATATGATGTTGATGATGAACTTTTAAGGCCATTTTTCAAGCTTGAGCAAGTTACACAAGGAGTTTTCGAAACAGCCAAAAAATTATTTGGAATTACTTTCAAGAAAAATGAAGACATTGAAGTCTATCATGATGATGTTACAGCATATGAAGTAATAGATAAGGAAGGCAAACACTTGGCTGTATTTTATGCTGATTTTTTCCCAAGAGCTGGAAAGCGAAATGGTGCATGGATGACCAGCTTTAGAGGTCAAAAAATTCACAATGGTGTAGCGCAAAGACCTCACGTTTCTATCGTGTGCAACTTCACCAAGCCAACCAAATCCAAACCATCTCTACTTACATTCAATGAGGTCACTACCTTATTTCATGAATTTGGACATGCTTTGCATGGCATGCTTGCAAAGGGCACTTATGAATCGCTCACTGGCACTCATGTCTTCTGGGACTTTGTGGAGCTACCTTCTCAGATATTCGAGAATTGGTGCTATGAAAAAGAATGCTTGGATCTTTTTGCTAGCCACTATGAAAGCGGAGAAAAAATATCTCCTGAATTGATCCAGAAGATTAAAAATGCTTCAAATTTCCACCAAGGATACCAGACAGTAAGACAAATCAGCTTTGGTCTTCTAGATATGGCATACCATAGTGTAGACCCTAGTGAAATCAAAAGTATACCAGACTTTGAAAAAGGGCAAATGAGAAGCACCTCTTTACTTCCAGAAGTCGAAGGAACACTCATGAGTACATCATTCTCTCATATTTTCCAGGGTGGATATGCCGCTGGCTACTACAGTTACAAATGGGCAGAAGTATTAGACGCAGATGCATTTGAGCTATTTTTAGAAAAGGGAATCTTTGATCAACAAACCGCCCAATCATTTCAAGAGCATATTCTATCAAGCGGGTCAAAGGAACATCCAGCAGTTTTGTATAAACGATTTAGAGGAAGAGAGCCTAAGCCTGACGCCTTGCTCCGTAGAGCTGGATTAGTATAAATCGGGTAGGAGAAACGGGATTAATTCCCGTTTCGACCTCCCACACCACCGTACGTACCGTTCGGTATACGGCGGTTCCTTGCTTTACGCCCTCTAAGAGAACGGGTTGACGTTGTTTTCAGTT
>NZ_JAKZGP010000091.1 GCF_022549775.1 Belliella filtrata
CCTTACCCTAAACCAAATTAAAAGTATCACTCAACCATAAAAAATCCTAGATTGACAAAAAAATGATTCTTTATGGCACTGTATTTATCCAAATCAAAACCAAATTAGAATCCTGCGGATTTTAGGTATTCATAAATTATATAAATCTATTGACGAATCAGTACCTAGTTTTGTAAATATGCAAAAATTCAAAACCAACGTGAAATGTGGCAATTGTAAAAGTGCCGTTACACCCCATTTAGAAAAGCTAGGAGTCTCCTCATGGGAGGTCGACCTAAGCCATCCAGATAGGATTCTGACAATACACGATGATATTTCAAGCGAGAAAATCATATCTGCACTCAAAGAAGCTGGCTATAATGCAGATCAGCTGACTTCCTAATGCGGAAAATGGAACCTTGAGTAGAGAATTGAAAGCTCAGGAAAATCGCTTTTAACAACCCCTAAGCAAAGGAACCCTTCGAGAGTTAATCTTTTCCTAAGGACACAGGTCTAATTTGGTTAAATGAAATTAATTCCAGCTTAAACCCTCGAATGGCCTTTCCTAAAGATGATTCCCCTTCTTGAAAGCTTTGAAGCTACCCAAGTTCTGGTTTATTTTATTAGCTTTGCCCCAAAACTATACTATGATCAATTACCAACAATTTGTTTTGGATAACGGCCTACAGGTACTGGTGCATGAGGATCACAGCACTAAGATAGCTGTGGTTAACATCCTTTATAAAGTTGGCTCTAGAAATGAGATCAAGGGCAAATCAGGCTTGGCGCATTACTTCGAGCATTTGATGTTTGGTAGTACAAAGCATATTCCTGTATTCGATGCTGCACTCGAAAAGGTCGGTGGCTCATGCAACGCCTTCACCAATCCAGATATTACAAACTACTACATTACTTTACCGGCAGTGAATCTTGAGACAGCTTTTTGGCTGGAATCTGACAGGATGATGAACCTATCTCTTACAGAGAAAACTATTGAGACACAGCGAAAAGTAGTAATAGAAGAATTCAAACAAAGGTATATTAACCAACCCTATGGGGATGTTTTTCACCATATCAGGAGACTTGCTTATGAAAACCATCCTTACCAATGGCCTACCATTGGGGAGCATGTGGAAGACATTGTAAATTATAAGCCTATAGATGTTGAAGAGTTTTATTTCACGCATTATAGACCTGATAATGCCGTTATGGTCGTAGCTGGAGATGTCACTTTGGAAAATGTAAAAAGACTATCAGAAAAATGGTTTGCTCCAATTCCATCGGGCCAAATCACCAAAAAACCAATTCCACAAGAACTTCCTCAAGTAAGTAAAAAGACAAAAATCGTCAATGCAAAAGTCCCTACTGACGCTTTGTACAAAGTCTACCACATGCCAGGAAAGCTTCAGGAAGGATACTTAGAAGCTGATTTGGTAACAGATATCATTGGGTTTGGCAGGTCTTCCATTCTCGAGCAGCAACTTGTGAAGAGCGGAAGTATCTTTGCTTCAGTAGGAGCATATATTATGGGTTCTGTAGATCCTGGCTTATTGGTTTTTTCGGGAAAAATGGAAAAAGGCCAATCGGCAGAAGATGCAGAAAAAGCACTTGATGAAGTAATCGAAGCATTCAAAAGCGGTACAATACCTGAAATCACTCTTGAAAAAGTAAAAAATCAGGCGGAGGCCATGAAAACTTATGAGTCTATACAATTACTAAATAGGGCCATGAGCTTGGCGTACTATGCGCACTTGGGCGACCCTAATTACTATCAAAAAGAGTACGAAATCAAAACCCAAATCCCTGAATCGAAAATCCTAAACTGGGCAAATGAGATTTTAAAAGAAGAGAACTCTTCTGTAGTATATTATAAGAAGGAGAATTAGAGGGAAAAAATACTTTTAGAAGCGGGAGACGAGAGATTAGAAATAAGCGTCAAGAAACAAGAAACAGACAAAGAAAGAATGAGGGAGGATAGATGCCAAAGCGAAATAAAGTTGAAATATGCCTGCGGCGAAATAAGAGACTTTTGTATCAATCTTTGATCTTTTAGTAAAAAGAAAATCGCCTCTAAACAATCCCTGACAACAATAAGTCCTGTAAGGACGTCGGACATCTTAGCTCTGGGTTTTAATGCCTTTTTTGATGTTTTTTTTGGCCATTAAGAAAAAGGGGCTTAACTTTTGTAAACTCAAGCAAAAAATCCATGAAAATCCTCGGAAAAAATAACGTTGCGCTTGTTAGATGGAATGAAGGTCATTTTCATCACCTTTATCCAATTGCAAACAATCCCAATATTGCAAAAAATCTCCGAGATGCTTTTCCTCAACCTTATACTATCCACGACGCTAGGTTTTGGATAGAGTATAATGTAAAGTTTAATCCACCTCAGAATTTTGCCATTGAATACAATGATGCCCTAGTAGGTTCCATTGGCGGAGAGATTTGCAAGGATGAATTGCGTACCAACATGGAGATAGGTTTTTGGATTGCAGAGTCGCATTGGGGAAAGGGTATAGCTAGTGAGGCCCTGATCCTTTATACAGAATACCTTCTTGATAGATTTCCAAACATTAAAAGGATCTACTCCCAAGTTTTCGATTACAATGTAGCAAGTATGAAAGTCTTCGAGAAAGCAGGTTTTGAACCAGAGGCTATACTCAAAGATGCCTACATCAAAGACGATAAGATTGGAGATATTTTCCAATACGTCATCATCCGGGCTGAAGTAGATAAGGCTACAACATCAGAGGATTGATTTCTTTTAATTTCGAATTCCTTCTGCGAAGAAATTTTTGATCCAAAGAGATTTACTCATTACGTTGACTGCATTAAGAATATCATAGATGTTTTTTGGGTTGAATGGACTGATAGAAATGGCATAGCGATCATGCCTATCTTTGAGAACATTCAAATCATACTTCAGGCTAAGCTTAAGTAACTCTTTGGGAAAAAACACGACAGAAGAAACTGGCGAGATAGGAGGTTGCTTGATGCCAAATCGTTTTTTAGGAGCATTGTATTGTTTATAAATTAGCTTTGACTGGAAGTGGACATCTTCCAAGGTCAAGGTAGAGTCTGTTAGAAATCTAGGGTTAAAGCTATGCGTCATCTTTTGTGAGCCCTTACCAATCACATACATTACGTTGTCACCCACCAAGTGCTTTAGATGTAGGTTGTTTTTGATAGAAAGAAATCTCCATAAGTTGTCTATACGTTTTAAATCCATGCTATTTTGGGTTTTTGGGTAAGCATAATACTGATTTCTACCGAAACTTATTCTTTAGATTCGAGAGATTTGTTAATCAATCGATAGAAGTCTTTGATAGGAATACGAAGCGCATCTCTTTCTTTAGGATCTTGCAATACTGGTAGCTTTCCTTGAGGAGATCGCATTTCAAATCTCGCATCTTTTTCCAATAAGGGGTATATTTTATTTACAAATTGAAAATGGTTGAATTTATCTCCTTGATTAAATGTAAGTGTATCTGTCTTACTTTCATAATAAGCAATAAGCTCGAATGAGTTGATTTCTGGATTCGTTTCTACAAAAATATAGGCTTCAAGTTTTATCCTATTGATTAATATTGAGGTGTTGATCAGTGGGTGTTCAGCCTCTTTAATTCTTTTTCCAAACCTATAGAGTTGCATTTTTGCATCACCACGGTTTTCGATATCATAGAATATTCCCCGTACATTTTTGAAATACAACCTCTCTGCATCCGTTATGGCCAATTCAGAATCAAGAGCCCCCGTATTGTTTGCCCTTTTTTCATTGAAAATAGAAAGGGTCAATACGAGCACTATCGAAGCTAGTCCAAAGATCTTTAGAATCTTCAAAAGCTCAGGAGTCAAGGTGTCATGCTTTGCCATGAAATGTTATTACAGCTTTGTCAATATTAACTACACTTTGTAACAGTAAGTTTACAATAATATAGGTGAATTTACTTTTTCTAAGCTTAATTTTCATCTATCCAAGAGATTTGAGCAAAGTTGTAAATTTAAAATATTATTTCCCGACCATGGAATGGTATTTGTTCCTAAGAGACGAAATAAGTTTTTAAATGATTTTGGGAAATTTAATTTCGCGTTTAAACAAAATCATTTCGCTTTAAATCATCTATTCACAAAAATAAAAAAGCATGCAATCTTCTAAGCTTCTCATCAAATACGGTGGGAATGCCATGGTAAATCATGAACTCAAGAGCCAAATTGCAAGAGCATTACTGATGCTCAGAAAAGCAGGACATCATATCACCCTCGTACATGGTGGAGGACCATTCATCAGTACCGCGTTGAACGAAGCAAATATACCTTCAGAATTTATAGAAGGTCAGCGCAAAACCAGTGCAGAAGCAATGGCTGTCGTGAAACAAACGCTTCTCGGTGATGTCAATGCAGACTTAGTAGCCCTTTTTTCAACTCATGGACTCAATCCCGTAGGAATATCAGGACATGATGGAAATCTAGTTCAAGTCACCCCAAAGCATATGCAACTTCAAGACGCCAATGGTGAGACTATTGAAATAGATCTTGGAAGAGTAGGTAGTATACAGCATGTCAATCCTGAACTTTTAGCATCACTTTCTCAGGCTGGATTTACCCCAGTGATCGCTTGCATCGGTCCAGATGCAGCAGGTAACTCTTATAACATCAACGCAGATGATTTTGCTGGTGAAATTGCAGCAGCCATTCAAGCTGATTATTATATCTCATTGACTGATGTGGATGGATTGTATGAAGACTACCCCGACCCTCAATCTATATTGAGAGAAATACCTTTGGCAGAGCTTCCAAGCTTGTATGGGAAGGTAATTCAAGGGGGTATGATTCCGAAAATCCAGTCATGTGAAAATGCCCTGAAAAGAGGAGTCAAAAATGCCTTGATTCTCAATGGTACAAAACCGGAGCAGTTAATGGAGTTTTTCGAAAATGGACAAAAAATAGGGACTACAATCACACAGTAATCATGAACAACCAAGAATTATATCTAAAGGATAAAGCACAATATTTACCAACATTCAACCGCATCCCAATCACTTTCGTCAAAGGCCAAGGTAGTAAACTCTGGGATATAGAAGGCAAAGAATACCTAGACCTACTTGCGGGTATAGCTGTCACCAATGTAGGGCATTGTCACCCCAAAGTGGTGAAGGCAATACAAAGTCAAGCAGCAGAATTGATGCATATAAGTAATTTCTTTGTGAGCCCTCCGCAGGTTGCACTTTCAGAATTGCTGGTCAATATCTCTGGCCTTAGCCGCGTCTTTTTTGCAAATAGTGGTGCCGAAGCTGTTGAAGGTGCCATCAAAGTAGCACGAAGATATGCCCACAGCAAAGGCAGAGGGGGCAAGATCATCTCTATGGAGAATTCATTTCATGGTAGGACATTAGCAACGATTGCTACTGGACAGGCGAAGTACCAAGAGGGCTTTGGTCCAATGCCTACAGGTTTTGCCCAAGTACCTTTCAATAACTTGGAAGCTATTCAAAATCAAATTTCTGATGATGTCGCAGCGATCATTGTAGAGCCTATCCAAGGTGAAGGAGGAATCAGACCCGCTGATGCTGCCTATCTAAAAGAAGTGCATGCGCTGTGTCAAGCAAATGATATCGTGTTGATTTTTGATGAAATTCAATCAGGTATTGCGAGGACTGGGCATTGGTTTGCAAAGGACCACTATGGGATTCAGCCAGACATCCTTACCTCAGCCAAAGGACTTGGCAATGGAATGCCAATAGGTGCATTTCTTTGTAACGAGAAAATAGCTTCGGCTATCAAGTTTGGAGATCATGGAACCACATTCGGCGGGAACCCACTAGCGACTTCTGCGGCAATTGCAGCCTTGGAGGTAATCGTAGAAGAGGGGCTACTCAAGGAAACTCGTGAAAAAAGCGCTTGGCTAATAGATCAGCTGAAGGTCCTACAGGTGAAATACCCTCAAATCAAAGAGATAAGAGGGTTAGGCCTGATGCTAGGGGTGGTATTAGATACACCGGCATTACCATACATGCAAGCCTTGCTTCAAAAGGGTATCATTGCAAATGCAACAGCTGAAAATGTCCTTCGATTGGTGCCTGCTTTGACCATATCTTATGAAGAGCTACAAAAATTCATCCATACTTTGGATGATGTATTACACGCAATGAATTCAAAATAATTATGCAAAATCAAAAATATAAAGTAGCCATAATTGGAGCATCTGGTTTTACAGGCTCTGAGTTGGCTCGAATCCTTAGTCAACACCCACAGGTAGAAATTAAATATATCACTTCAGAATCTCATCAAGGAAGGCCATTTTCTGATCTTCATCCACAGTTTTTGAGTATTATAGATCAAGCTTTGGTAAGTGCTGAGGACATTGATGTGTCTTCACTAGACGTCATTTTTCTGGCATTACCTCACGGAGTTTCTATGGATTTTGTGAAAAAATGGAAGGACAATAACTGTAAGATCATCGATCTTTCAGGGGATTTTCGACTTTCCTCACCAGAGCTATATGAAGCTTGGTATGGAAAACCACACACTTATGTCAAGGGCTTTGAAGGTGCAGCTTATGGTCAGCCTGAGCTGTTTGCAGAGGACATCAAAAGAAGCAGCCTCATTGCAAATCCTGGATGCTATCCGACGGCCTCCATATTGAGCCTTGCACCATTGTTTTTCGAAAACATGGTACAGAATCACTCCGTTGTGATAGATGCCAAATCAGGCTTGACAGGAGCAGGTGTAAAAGCCAGTGATACCACACATTTTTCCAATGTAAACGAAAACTTCAAAGCTTATGGAGTAGGTGTTCACAGACATACAATCGAAATCGAAGAGCAATTCTCTCACCTGAGCGACGGAGAAGTTCAGATTCAGTTTACGCCTCACCTTTTACCTATTGACAGGGGGATTTTAGTGACATCTTATGCAAAAACAAAAAAACTAACTACACAAGAAGATTTATTCTCATTGTATCAAAATTTTTATGCTGATAAACCATTTGTCAGGGTGAAGACTTCTGTGCCGAGTATCAAGGATGTGAGAGGAAGTCACTTCTGTGATATTTACCCTTTCTGGGATAAAAGAACGCAACGAGTCGTAGCAATAGCTGCCATAGACAACCTTCTCAAAGGTGCAGCCAGTCAAGCAGTCCATAACATGAATTTAGTACTTGGCATCGCGGAGACTGCAGGGCTTAATCAAATACCACTAAGACCATAAAGATTAATAGAAATCATGATCAAGAATATTACCAATGTAAGAGGCATCAAATGTTGGGGTGCCCATACAGGAGTCAAATCAATGAGAAGAGATTTGGCAATTATATACTCGGAGGTTCCAGCCGCCGCCGCCGCGGTTTTTACCCAAAATAAAGTACGAGCAGAGCCTGTGGAAATTTCAGAGCAGAATGTCTCCAATCTTCAGGCGCAAGTCATTGTATGTAATGCAGGAAATGCAAATGCGTGTACTGGAGAGCAAGGAAGAGCTGGTGCAGAAGCCATGATGAAAGTAACTGCAGAATTGCTAAACATCCCAGAGGATGATGTGATCATAGCTTCTACCGGTTTGATAGGTGAGCCATTCCCCACAAATGATGTGGTCAATGGTATCAGGGAAAATATCCATAAGCTCAGTGATGATCCCAAGGCAGGTTCTTTTGTAGCCAATGCAATCCTCACTACAGACACCTTTGCAAAGGAAGGCTTTGTGGAGTTTGAGCACGACGGTAAGACCATCAATATGGGTGGAGTGGCCAAAGGATCAGGCATGATTCATCCCAACATGGCTACGATGCTGAATTTCATCGTCACTGACTTGAATATAGAAAAGACCCTGCTTGATAAAGCCTTGAGGTATTGCGTAGACCGGACTTTCAACATGATCACTGTAGATGGAGATACTTCTACCAACGACATGGTAGCAATACTTGCCAATGGTATGGCAGACAACAGGAAGATCAATGATGAATCTGATCCAGGCTATAGGCTATTTAGAGACAAGTTATTGGAATTGATGACCCACCTCGCCAAGCTGATAGTCTCTGATGGAGAGGGTGCATCAAAATTTATTGAATATAAAGTAACAAAAGCTAGAACAGAAGAGATTGCTAGAAAACTAGTTAGGGCTATTTCTGACTCTACTTTGGTGAAGACGGCGATGTTCGGTAGGGATCCAAACTGGGGTAGGATCATCGCAGCGTGTGGCAACTCAGGTGTGAATTTCAACTATAAAAAGGTCAATCTTTCTATAGGTGATGCTGAACATTTAGTACAAGTTTTAGAGAAAGGTCAGCCATTACCAATTGATAAGAATTACATCAAAAAACTTCTGAGGGAATCACAAATAAGGATCATCTTAGAGGTCAACACAGGTAAAGAAGAAGGTGTAGGCTGGGGCTCAGACCTTACGACCGATTATGTACTCTTCAACTCTGTGTACACTACTTGATATTTTGAAAGCTAAGCCATAGATGGTTACAAAGTTTGGTCATTGAGCGTATATATATCAAAATGGTTTTACATATACGCTTTTTTTGTGATTTTGCCAGAAATGTATATTTGATTATTCGATTCATTGGCGAAATCGGTCGCTATTGGTAAATACCCATGAATCTCTAATATCCATTAATATCAAAGCTAAGTGAAATCGATATTTTCTATATTAACTGGTAAAGTGTGTATATGCATAAAAAATTTCATTTTATTCAAACTTGATAAAAACGTATTACTGGTTTATTTTTATGATATTAAGTGATTTAACCAAGGTTGAAAATCAAATTATCAGTAAAGTTTCGGAAATATGCTCTTGTTCTTTTGACTGGAAACGAGAATGTGTAAATTTGTAAGATCTTGGTTCATAATTAATACAACGAGAAAGCTGATTTTTATAGGATGAAATTACTCAATCACAGCTTTACCTTATCCACTGGATTGTATCATTCAGTTTTTGTATTTGCAATCGTACCAGTCTATAATAATGAAAATTAAGTACTAAAAATATATGAGTTTAGAGTTAGAAAGTCAACAAGATCAACCTATTACCTTTCAAAACAAAGTATTACTAGTCGCATTTGAAAAGCAAACATCCTTGGTAAAAAAACTTGGGAAAGTTGCAGATCAAGTTGGGGAACATATCATTGATAAAGCCAAGGCAGGAAATGTCTTCAACTTTGTTATGCTCAAGCCAGCAATAGAGCAAGCTACTTCCGAGGGTTACAACCTTGTCATAGCAGTAGACCCTGAAGCGGATAGGATAGCATTAGTTGTCAAAAAGGGAATAGAAGGAGCATTCATGGTACTAAATGCCCATCAAGTCTCCGCTGTATTGCTACAAGAGTGGATCAAGTCTGGTGAATATGAAGGACTTCATTTGATAAAATCCATCTTGATGTCTGATCTTTTGGATGTAGTAGCTCGCAAAGGTCGTGTAGAGACGATCGATCAAGTCATCGAATCTGGTGAATTGAAGTCAGCTTTCCAAGCAGCTCAAGCTACTGTATCAGACAAGCCACTCGCTGGATTCAATATTGATCAACAAGTTATGCATTCGGCACTTGGTTTTGAAGAGATCGTAGTTCAGATAGCAGAATTGGAAGCTAGACAAGGTGCTATTGAAAAAAACACCTATGATGCACTGATGGAAGTGTATTTCTATAATGGTTTCTACAAGGAAAAAGCAGTGGGATTAGACCTTAGCTTGGAGATTCATAAAAAACAACTCAATAAATTTCTTTCTGAAGTCAAAAGAAGTCCTAAGTTTTTGGAAGAGATATTCTCTGTAAGTGCAGTGACAGATTTCAACAAAGGAGTAAAGAAAAACATACTGACGGACAAGGTATACGATCACCCGATAAAAGGGTCAAATATTCTCAAAATCGAAACCGTAGAAGGAGTAAGCATCACTTTGGTGCCTAGTGCTGATAAGTTAACCTATTACATTTCGGTAAGAGAGTCAGTGAATTCACCAGAGCGATTTGAAATGGCAAACAAAGCCTTAGATCAGGAGATTTTCAAGCTCGTTTCTTTCCTGAATAAGCAGATTTAAAGCTAATTGCTGATTCAAAATCCCAAAAAAGAAGGTTGTAAGCTGCTTGCAACCTTCTTTTTTGGGATTAATTTTTCTGAAAAATACATATGGATTTTTTATCTTGATAGAGAACATCTATGGAAAAATAATCAGATATCCACTTTATGGTATGATGTGAGTAGAAAGCCACATGAGTAAGGTCTTTGGCGTAGTACCACTTGTCCATAACATCGATTCCGTGGTGAAACACCGTCATGATACAAAGTAGACCTCCTTTTTTCAGCAAATCCATCATCTTCCTCAACTCATCCTCAGGATGATGAAAATGTTCGAAACATTCTGTGGCAAAAATAAAATCGTAACTCCTCTTAGTAATCCCATCTTTGAAAAAGAATGGGTCATAATTGTCACAAGCTACACCGTAGTCTTTTAGTAGGAAGTCAAGCGCTGGTCCTGGACCACAGCCATAATCCAAAGCAGCAGCTTGGGGCGTAAAATAAGATGTGATAGGTTCAATTATCTTGCTCAAATAATGCAAGTAGCCAGGGAACTCTGGACCATTTTGATGATGCTCGTAATGTGCCTTTTCATTTGCAGCATCCATGAAGTTTGCAGGGTTTCTATAGATCAGGTCACAAACCTTGCATTGAGAATATGGCATACTGGAAACCGGCATTGGGCTCGAGCACAATTTGCAATTCGAATGGTCATTTGTTGTAGCATATCTATGCATTCATCAATTCTTGAAGCCTATTGACAAATAGCCCTAGGTGGTAGCCGTCAACAAAGCCATGATGTACATGAATAGACACTGATACCCATTTTTTCTCATCTGCAGTGACTACCTTTCCAAAGGAGATCTTAGGGGAACTGTCTGGTCGACTGAACTTCCTGGCATGTGAAATTGACGAAAAGTCTACCCAAGGAATGGCTGAAAAGTGAATTTCATTTACAGCATATTCTGAAGGCATTAAGGTAGTAGCTTGCTGAACTTTTGCTATTTCTATATTCGCATAGCGAATGAACTCCTCCTCATCTTCATAGTAATCCATGTGTGCATATGCGAACAAGCCATCCTCCCGCATGATGGTACATGAGACGTCTATTTGGTCAAATAAATAGACGTCTTGATCGATGATTCGGTATTTGAAATTCTCTATTTCATTGACAGTCTTCAAACTTCTATAGAGGTAGTAAAGAAAAAATGATTGACCTTTTTCCTTGGCCGCTGCATATGCATGTGTACAATCTATTTTCACATTTATGCCATAAAACGGCTCTTCAAACTCTGAGAAAAAGGCGAAATGTTCTTTTCTATTCCAATGCTCTTGATTTATTAGATGCTTCATATTTAAGTTTTAGCAATCAGATAAAAGCCTATCGACAAAAGGTGAAGTCTGTTATCAAATACGCTTATTGTCTCAACCTGATTGATAATTACAAAAGAGATATTCAAAAGTAATCAAATCGGTACTTTATCCCTCCAAAACATGGATGATTTATGTGAAAATGCATTAGGCTAGGGTTTGATTGGGACTGTTCTCTTGTAGGAATCACTACTTCCCAATCCATCCTAAGTGTGTATGCTTGAAATCATCAGCATACTTCAGGCCATAGCCGAATATCCTATCCATAGCTGCATGACCAAACAAGATAACACCCGCAAGCATCACATAGGAATGAACCATCCACATTCCCAATCCATATAGCATTATGCCTAATAACTTGTGGTGGAAAATATTATAGGCGATTGCGCCAATCTTGGTGTTGAATAAATAGCCTAGCATAGATAGGTCTGGAAGAAGTAGAAGGGCTAAAAAAACCCACCAAGCAAAATCTAATTGGTTGAATATGATAATGGAGAGGATGAACTGAGCTATTTCCTCTAGTTTTATTAGCTTGATCATGTGCTGTGTCATTTTTTTGATGTTCGTGCTACAAAGTTCAGGTAATATAATTTAATGTTTGTAGACAAAAGTCAAGAAAACCCTTTTTTTAAATGTTTTTGCATGTAAATAGGGAGGAGTGGATTAAAGTATATTTTATTTGAATTTTAGATGCATTCTGAGTTGTGAAGTGAGCTATTAAAAGTTCTTAGTGGAACAATGTCGAATACATTTTGAATATGTAAAACTTTTCTTATTTAAGAAAATCACGAAAAATTTAAATAAAGAATTGTGTTGTTTAAATATGAAGTGAATCCAAAACTCATAGAAGCAATAGACGCAACCCTTACCAAGGGTTTATGATAATATGTTAGGCATTTCTCCTCTAAAAGCTCAAAGTAAGTATCGTGAAAATGTCAAGCAGTGAGATCACTTCAAATCCTCTAAAAAAATTCTATTTTTAAGATTCAAAAATAAAGTGGGCTCTCCTTTGCCTTTAATGTCTTGTTCGAGATCTTTTAACAAAGTAGATTTACCTATTTGTCTTACCTCCTTCAATATGGTAAATCCTTTCTTCAAACAATTTTCTTTTCATGATACCAGTCCTTATTAAAACAATGATAGATAATAATACAATGTCGTTTAGTTAAGCAAATTAATAAAAAAAATGTGTAAATTATAGGGGTATATAGGGGGTAACTCTAATTCTGAAAAAAAGGAAGATTACAGGCTAAAACTAACTAAACATATTGACAA
>NZ_JAKZGP010000092.1 GCF_022549775.1 Belliella filtrata
GGCAGGGTATGTATTCTTGTCCGACTACTACCAAAAGGTTAAAATCAAAACTTAAAGAACCGCCGTATACCGAACGGTACGTACGGTGGTGTGAGAGGACAGATAGGGAAGTAATCCCTATCTTCCTACTCTATTATTAGTTTTTATTTTGAATTATAGATTTAGATAACTATGTTAGTGTCCTAATTAACTAGGACAGTAAAACAGTAGTTATGGTCACTATCGAAAAAATGGATTTTTCTTACCCCAAAAAGCCAACGATTTGTCGAGGATTAAACTTATTTCTTGAGCAAGGTAAAATAATTGGCTTATTAGGATTGAATGGCGCGGGTAAATCTACCTTGATGCGCCTGATGGCAGGCTTGCTGAAGCCAAAAGCAGGAGCTGTGAAATTTGATAACCATGCTACTTTTGAAAGAGAAGTTGCCTTTTTAAACCAAATGGTTTTTATTCCGGAAAAAGTTTCAGTGCCTGAATTTCTGAAAGTAAAAGACTATGTAATTGTGTATAAGGACTTTTATGAGGGTTTTGATATCGGAAGGCTTGAAGAGCTACTTGTGCAATTTAAAATCACAGGCAACCAAAGAATTTCCAATCTTTCATTTGGACAGCAGAAAAAGCTTCAGATCGCTATTGGTTTGAGTTCAGGAGCCAAGTTACTGCTCTTTGATGAGCCCACAAATGGCTTAGATATCCCATCCAAAAGTACATTTAGGAAAGTGCTTTCGGGTAGTTTGCAAGAAGATCAGACGATGGTGATCTCTACCCATCAAGTGAAGGATATTGAAAACTTGGTGGATCAGGTGATAGTCTTGGATGAAGGGATGATTAAGCTGCATGCAGATCTGGCGGAACTGGAAAATGAATTCGTGTTCTCCCAAGCAGCCAAAGCGCCAGAAGGAGCGATTTATGTAGAGTCACATTTGTTAGGAGCACATTACATCATTGGGCAGTCTGAAAGTGTCGGAGATTCTGGAGGAAGTCCAGATTTGGAATTGCTATTCAATGCGGTGATTGAAGGCAAGATCTCTGGAGAATTTTTAACCAATCAAAAACTAGTCAAACCATGAATAATTTATCTATATCCAGAATTTTGAAATTGATCAAATTTGAATTTTTGATGCATAGGAGGTTTTATAAAATGCTCTTACTAGCGGCATTTTTGATCGTGTTTGCAATATTGCTGTATACCATGAGAAAAAAAGCTGCTTTTACGAATGATGATTGGGAAGATAGACTTTATACAAGTGCTTACTATTTCTACATGATAGGGGCTATGTTTTTAATTATAGGGCAGAGTTTTATGGATTTGAGGTCCAAGATGGAGATAGACCGCTACCTTCTTTTACCAGCTTCAAATATTGAGAGACTTTTGTCACAGATTATAGTCAAGTTTGGAATTCTATTTTTGATCATGCCATTAATTTTTTTTAGTGCGGCAATTCTGTCCCGCTTAGTTAGTACAGAGATTTTTTATCCAATGGTGAAAGGGTATGAAAAAATAGAGTCTATAAGGCTCGAAACATTATGGCCCTTAAAGCCAGGAAGGCCTGTTGCGTATTATATGTTTGTTTTGGGTATACTCTTCTTCATACCATCAATATTATTTACAGGTAGCTTGTACTTTGGAAAATGGAATGTAGTGCTTACGCCTCTTTTTATCCTATTGATTGTAATGGCTACAGTGTATTCAAGCTTGCTTATTTATAGGGTGTTTTATTATAATTATATTGGGTTAGGGGATTTTCTTGATGTGAGTGCAGAAGTACGATTTTTTGGTGAAGATATTCCTGTTTTAATATTGATCTTGATGCCAATATTCTATACTGGTAGTGTTTTTAGTTTTATAATAGCTTATCACAGGCTAAAAGAAAGAGAGATCTGATATGGAGTTTAGTGAAGGTAAAAATATATATGTACAAATCAGAGACCGGCTAGTAGATCAAATACTTACTGGTATGTTGCTTCCAGGAGATAAAATTCCTTCTGTGAGAGAGCTGGCAGTGGATTTAGAAGTCAATAGGAATACGGTCATGAGAAGCTATGCCTTGATGGAGCAAGAGGGGATAGTAGATAACAGGCGGGGGATAGGTTTTTTCGTCTCAAGTAATGCTAGACAGCGACTGACTCAGGATGAAAAAGAAATCTTTATAAAACAAGAGTTGCCTAGGCTAGTACATCAAGCGAAGGTATTAAAAATGTTACCTGCTGATTTTAAAGATTTATTTGATCAACTTAATGAAAACCAAAATGAAAACAAGCAATAAACTATTGATCTTTTTTCTCAGTATTTCTTGGTTGGGAATAGTGTGCGGGTGGCTGTATAGTTCGGCACATACCAGTGAAAAAAGACTTGCGTTTGAAAAAGAGCTTAATCTTAATAAGCAAAATGGAACTCCATTCAAAGTTGAGGATATGGATTATCAGAAAGATTTAATCGAGGGGGAGTTCAGTGTAGTGTCCGTAAGTAATTCAGGTCATGTCTTTGTTTTTACGGATAGTATTCCAGGTATTGTGCGAACCAATCCTAAGGATATAAAGGTGGCTTCAGAAAAGGATGAGCGCTATTCATTTGAAGTGAAAGAAGATACTTTATTTATAAGGGGCATTCATCAGAAGAAGTTTGTAGCTTACACCTTACAGGTTGGGACTCAAGTAAGATCTTTTGTGATCGATAGTGTGGCTACATTGGATCTTTTTGCGGGAAGGAGCTTCATAGAGGATAGTCTTTCTATTACGTCCTCAAACTCAACGTTCGTCTTAGGTTCAGATCTTTCTGTAGGGAGTTTGAAATATACAGGGAGATCAAGTTCTGTTTTGCAAGCTTACGCTTCCATAAAACACCTTGATATTGACACGGAGAGAAGTAAAGTTTTGATTCATAGTGGGTTAGATGGGGTTAGTGGAGGGGTTAAGGACTTTTCAGAGCTAGTGCTACCAAAAAGTACACAAGATGTAAACTTAAAAAAAGATACCAATTCTAAATTTTATTTCTGGAATTGAGAAAAGGGATTTAGTTCGAAAGAAATTCCCAGCTACAATACATCCTAAATCACTCACTATGCTACGATACGCTTTCATTTTATTGATTTTATTTTCAAATCAACTTGCTGCTCAAAATTCCTTTTCAATCAAAGGCTCATTCCAAGATTTCACTGGAACTGTATATTTAGAATACGATTCCAAAGTAGACAGCTGCACTGTAACAGATGGTGATTTTACCTATTCTGGAAATATTGATCTTGCTACCCCAGCTAGTTTTTTCATCAAAAACGAAAAGCAGGTTTACTACAATATATTTGTTCTTGAGCCTGGAGAATTGGCTGTCAAGGTAGATACGGTTACGAGGGTGTATGATGGTGAGCCAGTATGTAGTCTTCGTACTAAGGTGACTGAAGGCGGTCGTGCCAATGCACTGCTTGATTCATTTGAAGCTAGGCTAATGCAAAATACAAGTGCGATGCAAGGGAAAAGTATAGATGAAAGAAAACAATTTTACCTAGATGAGCTTAGAACATTTTCCGCAGAATATCCAAAGGAAATAGCTTCATTGATTTTAGTAGAGCAAGCAAGTCCTGCATTTTCTCCAGAAGAGTTGGTTTCTTTTTACGACAAACTTGATGTGGATATTCAGAAGAGCTATTATGGTAATAGTCTCAAAAATACCATTGACAAAAACAGCAAAACTGAACTTCAGCAGCCTATCAAAGACTTCTCACAAGAGGGGCTGAATGGAGCGCTTGTTTCTATTGGAGATCTGAGAGGTAAATATGTATTGGTTGATTTCTGGGCTTCGTGGTGTGGTCCTTGTCGTGCAGAAAACCCGAATTTGTTAAAGATATATGAATTGTATAAGGATAGTGGGTTTGAGATTTTGGGAGTCTCTCTAGATGCTGATCGAGGTAGTTGGGAAAAAGCAATTCAAGCTGATGGGTTGACTTGGCTGAATGTTTCAGATTTAAAAGGAAGCCAAAATGAAGTCGCTAAGATGTTTGGTGTAAGTGCTATTCCTGATAATATATTGATTGACCGTGAAGGGAGGGTTGTCGCCAGGCGAATCAGTTTGGAGCAGTTGAGCCAATTGCTTTCTTCCGTTTTATGATTCGGTTTTGTACTAAAGGGCACGCTAGTGAAGTGGCGATTATTGACTATCATTGAATAGGAAAAAAGATGGAAAAATTACCAAATATACACCCTGGAGAAATTTTGAATTTCTTGAACCTTTGGGAGTCACAGCCTATAGACTTTCTAAGGATTTGAAAATTCCGCAAACTCGGATTTCGGAAATCATAAAAGGGAGACGCAGAATTACGGCAGACACGGCTTTAAGGCTGAGTATATGCTTTGGTAATTCTGCGAAATTTTGGCTTGGACTTCAAGATGATTATGATATCGATGAAGAAAAAGAGTCGAAAGAGTTAGAGTTCAAAGAACTGAGACATTATGAAGATATTGTCTAATGTGATTTTGTAGGTAAATGCCCCATTTATCCAAGTAGGCTCTAATGCTCTAATCGATAAATATCATGTTTATTTTCGATTGTAATCGAAAAATTACATGTTTATTTTCGGTTATAATCGAATAATTTTATAATTTCGCTTGAAATGATTTGATTATGATTAAGCGAGTTATAGAGGAAGAGCTTAAAATGCGCCTAAATGGAGGAAAGGTGTTGCTGGTATTGGGACCCCGGCAGGTCGGTAAGACTACGTCACTGAGGCAGTTGATCGTGCATGAGAAGCTGAATGTGTTGTGGCTCAATTGTGACAATCCTGATGATAGGGCTGATTTAGAGGACGTGACAATTACTAGACTAAAGTCACTCATCGGATCACATGCACTGGTGGTAATCGATGAAGCTCAGCGGGTCAAAAACATTGGTTTGACTTTGAAGCTGATCGCAGATGGCATGCCCGATGTGCAAGTGATTGCGTCTGGTTCATCTGCTTTGGAGTTGGTAAATGAAATCAAGGAGCCTCTCACAGGAAGGAAGCGAGAATTGAGTCTTTATCCAGTATCTACGGGAGAAATGATCATCCATAGCTCTCAAAGAGAGGAAAGAAGGATGCTTGATACGAGGCTGATCTATGGCTTTTACCCTGAAGTTGTCAATAAACCAAGTGAAGCAGAAGAGATTCTTGAAGAACTTACGAGTAGTTATCTCTATAAAGATATTCTAACCTTGGATCAAGTACGAAAGCCAGTCATTTTACAGAAATTGCTACTTGCCTTGGCGTTGCAGGTAGGTTCTGAAGTCACTTTTAATGAGTTGGGAAATACCATAGGGATAGATAAAGAGACAGCTGAAAAATATATTGATCTGCTTGAGAAAAGTTATGTAATCTTCAAGCTGAACTCCTTTAGCCGTAATATGCGAAGGGAAATCAAGAAAGGAAAGAAAATATACTTTTGGGATAATGGCGTTCGGAATGCGATTATCAACAATTTTAATTCTCTGTCTTTGAGGAATGATACAGGAGCGCTTTGGGAAAATTTTATCATTTCTGAGCGGATGAAGTTTTTGCATTATAACAGAATAAAAGCCAATGTTTATTTCTGGAGGACGACGACAGGAATGGAATTGGATTGGCTAGAAGAAAGGGGAGGTGTGATTCATGCTTTTGAGGCTAAATGGAACTCTAAGAGGAGAGCTTCACTCCCTTCTGGTTTTGAAGATGCGTACCCTAATACTGTCTATGAGAAAGTATCTCCTGATAATTACATGGATTTTTTGACAGTAAAGAAATAGGCCTAGATCTCCACGCCACTGAAGGGGTTGAACCTTCTTCTGCCGACTTGCATGGCGATGGCGCGACAGACTGTTTTGTCTCCATATTTGGTGTTTAGCTTGTCGAGTGTTTGGTAAAGCCTGATTTGTTCTTCAGAGTCATCGAACAGGTTGATCTGATAGTTGCCATGGACTAAGCTGCTGAATCGTACTCCTATCAGACGGATCAGCATGCGGCGATTGTAGAGTTTTTTGAAAAGCGCTTTTACCACAGAGATCAAGGTGTGGTCTGTGGAGGTGTAGGTGATTCGCTGCTGCACGGTATGTGTGTCAAAGTCCGAATAACGAATCTTTACACTCACGCAGGCGGTAAGCTGTTGGTTTTTCCGGAGCTTAGAAGCAAGCTGTTCTGTCATAGCGATCAGGTGAGCTTCGAGCATTTTGACATCGATAGTGTCTTGTTCAAAGGTGTTCTCAGATGATATAGATTTGGCCTCTGTATAAGGAGTGACTAGGGAATTGTCTATGCCGTTGGCTTTTTCCCAGATGATTCGACCATTTTTCCCAAAGGTGGCTTCTAGGAGTTCCGCAGGCATTTTTTGTAATGTCTGTACTTTTTTTACGCCCATGTTGTAGAGTGTGTGCGAGGTTTTTTCTCCAATCATGGGGATTTTTCTGACAGAAAGTGGAGCGAGAAAAGGTCTCTCATCTCCTGTAGGGATTTGTTTCTCATTGTTAGGTTTTGCCTCTCCTGTGGCTACTTTGGATACAGTTTTGTTTTGAGATAGGCCCATAGAAATAGGGAGTCCGCTTTCTTTTAGAATTCTTTTTCGTAGTTCCTGAGCCATTTTGTAGCAGCCAAAATACCGATCCATCCCCGTATAGTCGATGTAGAATTCGTCTATGGAGGACTTTTCAAAGAGCGGGACATCTTCTTGGATGATGGCAGTGACTTCTTGAGATTTCTGGCTGTATTTTTCAAAATCTCCTCGTACAAGGATGGCTTCTGGGCAGAGCTGTCGCGCTGTGCGCATAGGCATGGCAGCATGTACGCCAAATCTTCTTGCCTCGTAGCTACAGGAAGCTACGACTCCACGGTCACTAGATCCTCCGATAAGGATAGGTTTGCCATAAAGTCTATTGTCATACAGTCGCTCCACCGATACAAAGAATGAATCTAGGTCCATGTGTAGAATTTGTCTATTTGATATACTTTGCACTTTGTCTATTATTTTGACATTTTATTGTTTATAATTTAATCTTTATTGTTTAGATTTGAAATGTGGTTGAGGGGAATTTCCCATAAGTATGAAAAATATCAGGACAATAAATGTCAGTATATTAAAAAGGTCTTTTATTAAAAATTAGTGAAACAGCGATGTATATCCACGGGAATATCAAGTTTTTGCGTAAGCAGAGGGGGTTGACACAGGAGGTTGCTGCCCAGGCAGTGGGTATCAGTCGGTCTAAGTTGGCTGGTTATGAGTTGAATATCAATCCTCCTTTGGATGTGGTATTGATGATTTCGGATTATTTTGGGGTGTCTGTAGACTTGCTACTGCGTAGAGACCTCCAATCTTTGTCGGCGTACAAATTACGCCAAGTATTGGAGACAGATCAGTACTTGAAGGGGAAGCACCTTAGGATTTTGGCTACTACGGTAGATACACAAGGGAGGGAGTTGATAGAAGTGGTGTCGCAAAGAGCCAAGGCTTCTTACTTGGCAGGATTTTCAGATCCAGAATTTATAGAAGAGTTGCCAAGGTTTTCCTTGCCATTTTTACCTTCGGACAAGAAGTATAGGGTTTTTCAGATAGATGGGGACTCGATGTTGCCACTACCTGATGGGGCATGGATCGTCTGTGAATATGTGGACGATTGGACGAAGATCAAAGATGGTCAACGCTATGTGCTCGTGACAGAGCAAGATGGGGTGACTTTTAAGATAGCGTATAGCCAAGTAGAAGATAGGGAGCGAGTTTTACTTTGCTCTAGCAATCCTATATACAAGCCATTTTATGTGGCAGTTTCAGATTTGCGTGAAGTTTGGAGGTTTAAGATGGTGATGTATTGATGATTGGATTTTGCTGTGTTTCAAGTTTTGACTTTGCGCGGTGATAAAGTGTAGAGGAATATTATTTGGGATTTTTTCCTTTTTTAGGTTTTAGTTATATCTTATTAGGTGTTTAGTTTGGGGTGCATATTTTTTATTTTGTGTAAATAATGAAAATATATGCCCTTTCTTAAGACAAAAGCTCCTATATTTCGTTGTTACCATATTGGCGTGCGCATATTTATTAGTGATCATTGAGTGTGGAGTGTTTTTTTACTTTAAAAAAAAGAAGAGATGAGAGAGATTGCAATCATGGAGACGCCCTTGGGCAATATAAGAGCAGAGGCTTTTGAAGGATATTTGATTTCGCTAAGGTTTACAGATGAGCCTGTTACAGATAAATTTTTGGACGGTGTATTGATGGATGTTAGGATTCAGTTAGGCTTATACTTTCAAGGTAAGCAAAAGACTTTTGATGTCCCCGTTGCTTTAGGGGGTACTGATTTTCAGCGTCGTGTTTGGCTTGAGGCAAACAAGGTTCCTTTTGGAAAGACAAAGACGTATGAGCAGATAGCGACAAACCTTGGTAGCCCAAAGTCAGTGCGAGCTGTAGGGACAGCTATCGGAGCCAATCCTATATTGGTGATGCTTCCTTGTCACAGAATCATCGGAAAGTCAGGTCAGTTGACAGGGTATGCTGGGGGAGTTTGGCGCAAGTCAGCTTTGCTAGAGTTAGAGCAGAAAGACCGTATTGGGCTTCAAGCTGTTCTAGGGATGTGATATCTTCAGGGGTTTCTTAGAAAGTATCCCTGAATTAATTTAGCTTTTAGTGAAGATAAGAATATTCAGCCATCTTATTTTTATGATAGGATGAAGTTTTACTTTTTTCTACCTTTCGGTAAAAAAAAATACTAACGCATGTTAACAGAGGCTATTGTAATTGTTCCTTACACTTCGGTGGATCATGAAGATTTTCGAGATATCACAAAGACTTGGGTGGAGGAATATTTTTCTTTAGAGCCATTTGATATTGCACAACTTGAGGATCCCGAGGGAACCGTGCTGAATCAGGGGGGCACCATACTTATGGCCAAAGCTGGGGGAGTGGCACTTGGTACAGTAGGTTTGAAGTATGTAGAGGAAGGGGTATATGAGATGATCAAGCTTGGTGTAGCATCTTCACATCAAGGCAAGGGTGTCGGTCGGCTTTTGTCCATAGCGATCATGGATCAGGCGAGACTCATGGGAGGCAGGAAACTCATCCTTTATAGTAATACAAAACTCAAAGCTGCTTTAGAGCTGTATCGCAGCCTCGGTTTTGTGGAGACATCCTTAGAGTGTGGTAAGTACCTGCGCTGTGATATAAAGATGGAGATTGATCTATGATTTTCCTATTCCCCAAATAAATCTTACCTTTGCGATCCGAAAATCGGAATTAATTTTGAATCCAGCGGTTCGATCACCCGCTTCACCAAAAATTATCATGGAAAAAAGAGACGCAGTAGCAGCGGGATTGATGCTTCCTATCATGGAGGCTTTTTATACTATTCAAGGAGAGGGAGCATTTACAGGTCATGCAGCCTATTTTATTAGACTTGGCGGTTGTGATGTGGGATGTGTTTGGTGTGATGTCAAGGACTCATGGGAAGCCTCCAAGTGGCCAGTTCAATCTATAGAGGAAATTGTAGCCGAGGCTAAGCGCTTTCCGGGGCGAAAGGTTGTGATCACTGGAGGAGAGCCATTGATGTACGATTTGAATCCCCTAACCAAACTTTTGAAGAGCGAAGGCTTTGTTGCCCACATTGAAACTTCTGGGGCACATCCATTTTCAGGTGATTTTGATTGGGTATGCTTTTCTCCCAAAAAATTCAAGCAGCCTCATCCAAGTATTTATGAAGTTGCTAATGAATTGAAGGTAGTGGTCTTTCACAAATCTGATTTTGAATTTGCTGAAAAACACGCTAATCTGGTCAATAGCTCTTGTAAATTGCTACTACAGCCCGAATGGAGTAAGGCTAGTGTCTTTACTTCTCAGATAGTAGATTATGTAAAAAATCATCCAAATTGGAATATTTCGCTACAAACTCATAAATTTATGGATATACCCTAAATTTATGAAGCAAGCACTTATCATTGCACTGTTTTCGTTGGTTGTATTCTCTGGCTTTGGGCAGACGTATAGTACATCTGATAGACGAGCGATTAAGCTACATCAGGAAGGTGATGAGCTAATACAAAATCGCATGTATGATGAAGCGATTGGTAAGTTTAAAGCTTCTATTGAGAGAGATACGGACTTTTTGGAGTCCTACTTGAAGTGGGGTAGGGTTCTTTTGACGCAAGGGTTGCCAGAAGATGCTTTGCAAGTAGTGAATCGAGGGCTGTCAAGAAATGTCAAAGTATCTTCCGCTGTCAGGGGAGACATCGCTTGGTTGAAAACACACTGTTTGCTAAGGGTTGGTTCTTTTCAATTGGCCATAGAGGAATTTGATACAGCCAAAGGGCTTCTACATACTAATTTTAAAGCTACTCGGCAATTTTTGGAAATAGAGAGACAAGTTGATTTTATCAGTCAAGGCATTCAGAAGTCTTTTGGTATCAAAAAGGAAAAGCTTCCCTCACCGCTTAACCAATACACTTTACAGTACTTTCCAGTTCTGACGGCTGATAGTAAGAAGATGCTTTTTACCAAAAGAGATGGACTTACTAATGCTGAGCATGAAGATATTTTTGTGTCTTATTATGATGAGGTTGAGTCCGTGTGGGGAGCTCCCAAGAGTATCTCTCCAAGTATCAACTCGGCTTACAATGAGGGTACTTGTACTATTTCAGCTGATGGGAAGATACTAATTTTTACTTCATGTCAGATGCCAGATTCTTTTGGAGATTGTGATTTATATGTTTCATATAAAGTTGGTGAATCATGGCAGAGGCCTTTGAATATGGGTAAAAATGTCAATTCAAGAGTTTGGGACTCACAACCTTCGCTTTCAGCAGATGGGAGTATTTTGTTTTTTTCGTCTAACAGGAGAGGTGGTTTTGGAGGGAAAGACATTTGGTATTCTTTGAGGCTAAAGGATGGCGGGTGGTCCGAGGCTAAGAATCTGGGAGACAAAGTCAATACATCAAAAGATGAGGTTTCTCCATTCATTTATTTCAACAATGAAGTTTTGTTTTTCTCTTCTGATGGGCATTTGGGGTTTGGAGGATTAGATTTATTCATGTCCAAAGTAGAAGAGGGGGGATTTACCACCCCAGAGAATCTTGGCTATCCTATCAATGATCACCAAGATCAATTGGCCTTATTTATCACTGCGCAGCGAGATTATGCATATTTTACCGAGACGGAGTTTGTGGATGGGAGACAAGATAGGTCGTATCTATACAGGTTTGGTTTTCCAGATGAGATTGATTTAGGAGGGAGGTTGACTGTGACAGAAGGGAGGGTTTTGAATCAAAATACAGGTGAGCCAGTAGCGGCTACTTTATCTTTGATAGATCTCGCATCAGATAGTACTTTGTATAGGTTTGGTTCTGATGCTACTACAGGAGATTTTACAATGATCTACCCTGAGAGAGCGACTATGGGGCTATATGTTGAGAAGAAAGGTTATTTGCCAAAAATTTACAATGTAGATAGAGATAGTCTTGCTGATCAGAAAAATTTGGAGGTTGGTTTGGTTCCTGTAGCAAAAGGGGAAGAGTTTGTTTTTGAGAATATCTTTTTTGATTTTGATAAGACGGATTTAAAGCCTTCTTCGAAAACATCACTGAAGATTTTAGAGACATTTTTAAGAGAAAATTCAAGTATAGGTTTGGTTATCACAGGTCACACAGATAATATTGGTAATGAACCATACAACAAAGATCTAAGCTTGAGAAGAGCTAGGGCTGTTAAGTTTTATTTGGAAAGCGTTGGTGTGGACGCTAATAGGTTAGACGTGGAAGGATCTGGTTCAGATTTGCCTGTAGCAGACAATAAGACCGAAGAAGGGAGGGCTTTGAATAGAAGGATTACTGTAAAGGTGAGATGAGAATTTGTGAGCATCACTTGGTCAAATTTTGAGCTACGTTAATTGGTTTTATTTTTTCTTCGCCAGTTACCATAATGTTAAAAATCAAAAAGCTAATCCTGTTGTGTTCTGATTTATGAGTTTAATAAACTTTTTAATTTTGAATTACTGTTTTTTATGTATTATTTAAGTGTAATTTTTGTTATTTTTCAATATTTAATATCTCATGAGACTGTTCATTTAAGTGTGTCTGCTAACTTTACAAAAGATGAACAAGAAAAAGAGAATTGAGGATATTTTAATGATCCTGAGATGAGTGAACGTTTGAAAGAACGTCTTTACAGTAAAAAAGGGTTGTTTGGAAAAGAGAGTCCTTTCAGTGAGATTTTGCAAGGTATGGTAAATACACTACTTGAAGGTGAGATCG
>NZ_JAKZGP010000093.1 GCF_022549775.1 Belliella filtrata
CCCTTTTTTACTGTAAAGACGTTCTTTCAAACGTTCACTCATCTCAGGATCATTTAAAATATCCTCAATTCTCTTTTTCTTGTTCATCTTTTGTAAAGTTAGCAGACACACTTAAATGAACAGTCTCCTTTTTTCCAGAGCGAATAAACTAAAAAAAGATTTATAATCATCGGAGAAAAATGATTTCAAATGTAAATGTCTCTAATATACTTCCAAGAGCTCCCCGCTTTGCTGTGCCTTAAGTACTTTTAAATGTAACCTGAAATATAGAAGACTACTCATAAAGAATAATGAAAAAAATTGAGTAACTTCCGAAAGTTTACTCTTGATTTTTTAAACCACAAGTCCCTTAGAAAAATTTTAGAATCTGCTTTTTTCACAAGACCCTTTGATATTCCAAGAATTGTGATCTCGTAGCAATTTCACAAAACAAGTAAAATGAATTACAAGAATATTTTAATTCAGAGATAAAAGCAACTATAAAAAAAGCCTGAATATGAAACTTTACATAAAATACATGGTCAGCTTGAGATGCAAAATGCTTGTTAGAGAAGAATTGAAAAATATTGGAATTAATAAAGTTGAAATTGAACTTGGTGTTGTTGATTTTTTAGAAAAAATAAGTAATCAAGATAAAGAGAAGTTTGCAGCGTCCTTACTTAGATCGGGTTTGGAACTAATGGATGACAAAAAATCCAAATTGATTGAAAAAATCAAGAATTTGATTATTGAAAGCATCCATTACTCAGAGGAAATTCCAAAAACAAATATTTCCTGTTTGATCGAAGAGAAGATAGGTCTAGAATATAAATATTTATCCAGTCTTTTTTCTGAGGTAAAAGGAATGACAATTGAGCAATTTGTGATTCATCATAAAGTGGAAAGAGTAAAAGAATTACTTCTTTACAATGAATTAAGTATAAAGGAAATATCTTATTTGATGCATTATAATAGTGTTTCCCATCTTTCTACTCAATTTAAAAAGCTGACAGGCTTAACACCAAGTTACTTTAAAGAATTGAGACAACATAAAAAACGGATAGAGTTGGAAAAAATTTAATACGATTATCCGCAATTACACCAGAGTAAAAAAATATACAGACTATTGCGTATAATCGACCAATGGCAACGGTCTACAGTCAATAGATGTATGGGAAGCTAATGAATATGATCACTTGCGTGTCTTGTGAAATGAATACTGACAATCATAAAACTTAGTTTTCTGTCGTAGTTTTCAAAGCTATATTTTGAAAATTAAGACAATAATGAAACTTTTTTAATTAATTCTATAATAGATCAGAATAAATCAATGATGACCTTTGTGAAATCAGTAATAATTTTTACTGCACGAAAATAAAAGGTTATGAATAAGATTGTAATTCAAAAGTTGTCCTTATGGTTTTCTATTGCACTATTGACCGTAAGTTGCTCAGGCACGGTTCAAACCAATGAACAAGATAAAGAAAAGCTGAAGCAAGATGAAATAGATACAAAAGTCGCACAAATTATTGAAAAAAGGGATTTTTTAACCGATTTTAAAAGTTTCACCGAACAAACTCAGCTAAAGGTAGAGAAAAACAATCAATCCATAACTGAGCTGAGACAAGTTATAATAGAAGAGAGAAAATCATCCAATGGAGAATTTGCCACAAAAATCAGGCAACTTGATTTCCGAAATAAAGCATTGCAAAAAAAAATCGCTGCTTTTGACCAATCCCACCTTAGTGAATGGAGAAATTTTAAATCTGAAGTAAATCGGGACTTTGATGAATTAGAAAGCGCAATCAATAATTTATTTACAATATCTAAAAGCTACCAGTAATTATGAAAAAATCATTTCTAGTACTCATAGTATTCACAACTTGTTTGGCACTGGAGTCAGTAGCACAATCATCTAATTTTGACTCTAGAGAAAGGATTACGGCAGGATTGAAAGTTGGCCTGAATCGTTCTAATGTATGGGATGAACAAGGTCAGGATTTTAGGGCAGAACCAAAGTTTGGGTTTGCAGGAGGTGTTTTTGTAGGAATTCCAATAAGTAAATATTTTGGATTCCAGCCAGAATTGCTCATTTCTCAAAAGGGATTTAAGGGAGAGGGAACTTTATTAGGGACTGAGTATTCCTTTTCTAGGACCTCAACGTTTATTGATCTTCCGCTTCAACTACAAATAAAGCCAGTCCAACATGTTACCTTGTTAATTGGCCCCCAATTTTCACACTTATTCAAAGAGAATAATAAGTATACTTTTGGTTCTAACAGTACCGAACAAGAAGAGGAATTCGGGAAAATTGATCCTAGAAAAAATATTCTCGGGTTTGTCGGCGGCTTGGATGTGAGCATTAACCGTTTTGTTGTCTCAGGTCGATTTGGATATGATTTTTTAAATAATCATAGAGATGGGTCAACAACGGTACCGAGATATAAAAATCAATGGCTTCAATTAACTTTTGGATTAAAAATCTAAGGTGAAACTTTTTTTAAATTAATGTAATCCAATTTTTTTTAATTGGCCTGCACCTAAACCCTGTAGGCCATAATTTATAGTTGTCTAGCACCAGTTGTCCCTATAGTCTAAAAAGGGTCATGGTAAGGTCGATTTCTAACAAGAAGATTTTTTGAGCTAAACGATAAATCTAAAATACTGTCTAGAGATTGGCTATGAAAAAACAGATTGAAGTATCCTATAACTCAATAGTTCTTAGGGAGAGCGCTGTCAGCTTGGCCAAAATACATAAAACAGCAAGAGGTACAAGTAAGCTGAGGCCATTAAAGCCCATTCTAGCAAAATCCAAGGAAGTCCTGACTGAAACCTACAGGACACTTTCCTTTATTGTTAAATCAGAAAAAGAAATCTCCTCTGCCTCTGAATGGCTCTTAGATAATTTTTATATCATTCAAGAGCAAATGATTCAAATCGGCATAGACTTCCCTCAAAACTATCATAAAAGCATCCCATTAATTTTAAGAGGAGAGCACATTGGTTTACCTAGGGTATATGAAATCGTACTTAATCTACTAACCCATACAGATAATGTTTTAGATAAAGAGGTTTTAACTATTTACATCAAGAATTATCAGGATGAAGAACCCCTTCAAACAGGAGAGATATGGGCAATTCCAATTATGATTCGTTTATTTCTTATTCAGATTTTATCGGAAAAGGCAGCAACTATTTTAGAGCAAAAAAAACTAAGAATAGAAGTTGATAAATTTGTTTCAAGTGTTCAAAAAGAGAATCTAGAGGAGCCTGGAATGTATACACAGGCTCTTTCTGCTTGGTTTAAAAATAATGCTAAAAGTTCGGGTCTTGCAACACTTATTGAGCTATTTAACAATCTTCAATCACATGGACTTCTTTTTGAAGAACAAAAGCGTTGGTTTAACTATCAGATCAACCATTATGAAATCACGCTGGAGGATGCCATCCGGCAAGAAGCACAAAAGGAATCAAGGCTGGAAGTAAACGTTCAAAATGCAGTTTTATCCTTAAGACAGATTTTGGAAGTGGACTGGTCTGATTTTGTGGAAGACTGCTCTCTAGTTAATGATATTCTCAAAAATGATCCATCGGGAGATTATGACTTCATGGATTTTCCAACTAGAGATAGCTATAGAAAAGTTATTGAAAAGGTAAGCAGGCGTTCTAGTTTTTCTGAAATACAGGTTGCACAACAAGCATTGGAGTTAGCTCAAGAGCAGGAGGCACTTGTCTCGAGCGATGGTGATGATTACATATTTGGTAAAACTTGTATCAAAAGACATATTGGTTTTTTTTTTCTAGGTGAGGGTTACAAGGAACTCATCCAAAGGACTGATTATTCAGTCCCTCTCAGAGAGCGGAGTATTCGTGCATTTGAGAAACACTTTTCACTGTATTTGTTTTTAATTGCTTCTTTTTCCCTTATATTTTTAAGTATTCTTTGGTTGGCTTCTGGCACTCTCAGCCATGGTATTGGGATCACAATTGCCGTAATTTTGGTAGCTAGTTTTCCGGCTTTTGACTTAGCTGTTTCTGTTGTCAATCGTTTTTTTGCCTTTTTTTTACCACCACGGCTGCTTCCGAAAATGAATGACAAAACGGATGTCACGGATGCTGCAAGAACGATGGTTGTCATGCCTACCATGTTGGTGTCTGTGCAAGATGCCTTACGGCAAATTGAAAATTTAGAGGTGCACTTTTTAGGAAACCCGGATCCCGGACTTCAGTTTGTACTACTTTCGGATTTTACGGATGCACAAGAAAAGGATACCAAAGGCGATGCCGATATTATTGAGGCGGCAACCAATGCGATCCATCAACTGAATAAAAAGTATGCCTCGCGATTTGGGGAACGCTTTTTTATGTTGCATCGGGAGCGACTTTGGAATCCATCCGAAAATGTCTGGATGGGTTGGGAAAGAAAACGAGGGAAACTCGAGGAGTTTAATCAACTCCTGTACAATCCATCCTCACCAACTTCTTATACGGTGGTGGTAGGTGATTTTTTGGCAACAACAGCCATTTGTCCAGTTCAATTTGTAATCACCTTGGATGCCGATACCAAATTACCCCCGGGCACGGCAAAAAAATTAGTCAATACCATCGCGCATCCACTCAACAGAGCTTGGTATGACAAAGAAAAAGGCCGGATTACCAAAGGGTATACCATCATTCAGCCACGGATTTCATTTTCTCCCGAGTCTGAAAAAAACACCCGATTTTCAAAAATATTTTCTGGTAATGTAGGATTGGATCCCTACTCAGCAGCGGTTTCTGATATTTACCAAGATCTTACAGGAGAAGCAAGCTTTACCGGAAAAGGTATCTACGATGTCAAGGCGTTTCATGAGGTCATGATGCATCAGTTTCCCGAAAATCGAATTCTCTCACACGACCTTATTGAAAGTGCCTACGTACGGACAGGCCTTGCTACTGACATCGAACTGTATGACGATTACCCCAGTACCTACAGTGCCTTTACTAAAAGAAATCATCGTTGGACAAGAGGTGACTGGCAAATAGCGGCATGGTTATTTTCGCGTGTTCCAAGTGAGTCGGGTATTGTAAAGAATCCAATCAACTTATTATCGAAATGGAAGATTTTTGACAACCTTCGGAGGTCGCTCAACTTCTTTTTTCTTTTGCTTTTTTTCCTTGCAGGTATCTTTTGGCTTCCAGGAGCCAATTGGATATGGGTAGTGGCTGCTTTTGGCATCATTGCCTTTCCTACGTACATCACCTTATCCAGTGACTTACTCAATCGGCCTACACGGGTGCGATGGAAACTTCACATGGTTAAAGTTTGGGGCAACTTACGCATGCACCGTATTCAGGCCATGTCCACCATCATCATTGCACCTCATCAGGCTTTTGTACAGTTGGATGCGATTATTCGGACCTTGTACCGTTTAAGTTTTTCAAAAAAGTTACTTCTGGAATGGTCCACAGCTTCTCAAGTAGAACATATGCGGAAGCAATCCTTGGTAGACTACATGCGGTGGATGATTTTACCCATGCTTTTAGGGGTCTTAATCGTACTTATGGCTTTGGTAACCAATCCCGCACACCTATGGGTAGTGATTCCCTTTTTTGTTTTGTGGTTTGGTTCACCCTTTTATGCTTGGTATATCAGTTTGCCGCTACCAAAGCCACAAGTGGAGCTTTCAGATGGTGATCGCTCCAAATTGCGATTATATGCAAGGCGTACCTGGGCCTATTTTGAGCGCTTCGTAAATGAAAAACATGGTTGGCTTCCTCCTGACAACTATCAGGAAAATCCTCGGCTTTCCGAAACATCCAGAACATCCCCCACCAATATTGGACTGGCGCTCGTCTCTACGACTACAGCATACCATTTGGGCTATATGACCTTAGGGACATTTTTGCAAAGACAAGAAGATTCCATGCGAGCAATTGTAAGGCTTGAAAAATACCGAGGTCATCTCTTTAATTGGTATGCTACTGGATCGGGTCGGATTCTTCAACCTTCCTATATATCCACTGTAGATTCAGGAAATCTAGCGGCCAGTCTCATCACTGTGAAAGAGGCTGTCAAAGAGATCATGACTTCTCCAGGAATGTATAAAAACTTTCACAGGGGGTTAAAGGATACCTTGAGTTCTATTCATTCCATACTCTTGAATTTACACAACATTCAAGGACTTAAGCCTCATGCTTTTGAAAAGATTCAAGTACTAGTGCATGAGATGGTTGGTCAGTTGGATCAAGAAATTGAGGAGGGGGCTTCGATTAGTTTGGAGTTTTTGGAGAAAATAAAAATAGATGCTGAAAAGCTTGCTGCCAATGATATATTGTCAGCTGTCACGTTGACAGATGATCTGATGATTGAGCATGTGCTTTTTTGGCTCAAAAGACCCCTGATCCACATAAATGATGCTTTGACGGAGTTAAGCGTATTGAGCCAAGAAAAACAACTGTCTTTTCATGTGGATTCGTGCGATGAATGGAGGAGGCAGTGGAGTGAAACTTCACCTGAAAGTGGTCCAAATGTTCTTATAAACCATTGGCAGGAGCAAGCGGGAGCAATTATTCTCATGGCAGAAGATTTGATTGACTCCATGGATTTTTCTTTTCTCTACCAAAAGGAAAGAGGCTTGTTTAGTATTGGGTATAATTTGGATATTGCCCAATATGACAAAAGCACCTATGATTTATTGGCTAGTGAGGCACGCATTGCTTCCTATATTGCTATTGCCAAGGGAGATATTCCAGTAGAGCATTGGTTTAGATTAAGCAGGAGACTTACCCGTATCCATGAAGATGAAATGTTACTTTCATGGGGAGGAACCATGTTTGAGTACTTAATGCCACTTCTCTTTTTCAAATCATTTGAGGATACTATGATGGATAACACGTGCCGGAATGTCATCCAATGGCAAAAAAAATATGGACATAGCCGAGGATTTCCTTGGGGTTCTTCTGAAAGTGCCTACTATTTTCTCAATATTGACTTACATTATCAATACCGCACGTTTGGTGTGCCTGGGCTTGGATTAAAACGCGGGCTTGCAGATGAGTATGTAGTAGCTCCCTATGCCAGCATACTTTCCTTGATGGTTGAGATTTCCGATCCCATCAAAAACCTACAAGAAGTCGAAGTGGCTGGTGGCTTGGGGATGTTTGGGTTTTATGATGCCATTGACTATACCACATCGCATCTCACAGAAGGGACTGCTTATAAAGTCGTCAAAACTTACATGGTTCACCACCATGGTATGAGCTTGATCGCCTTGGAAAATGTACTTAATGAAGCGTCTGTAAGAAAAAGCTTTCATGCAGATCCTCGTATCAAAAGTTGCGAGTTGTTACTGCAAGAGCGCATTCCCAAAGGGACCCCGATCAAAGAACCGCATCCTATCGATGCCGAACTTGAACCAAGCACTAAATCTTCCGATCAGTATGTGGCAGAACATGCCGGAATTAAGGAATTGGATCTCAGCCCTCCTCGCTTACATACCTTATCGAACGGTAGCTTTTCAACAGTGATTACACATGCCGGAACAGGCTTTGCTAAGACACACGGAATAATACTAAATAGCTGGAAAACAGACCCAACCGTAGACCCATTAGGCATGTTTTTTTATGTGAAAGATATAAAAAGTGGGGAATTTTGGTCTGCAATGCATCAACCTGTCAAATGTAAACCTGATCGCTACGATACTTGGTTTCATAATGGTAAGGTTATTTGTTCACGGGTGGATAATTGGATTGAAACTACTTCAGAAATATGTGTTTCCCCAGATCATCCAATTGAACTTAGAAAACTTACCTTAACCAACTATTCCGATCGAAAACGCGTGCTGGAAATCACCAGTTATGCTGAAGTGATGCTTAATGGATTGACACATCATAATACCCATCCTGCTTTTTCGAAGTTATTTATAGAAACAGAATATTTGGAAGATAATCATGCAATCATAGCCAAAAGAAGATCCAGAAGTAAGGAAGAATCTCCCATGTATCTTATTCATACGTTCGCATGCAGCAATCAAATTCATGTGGTAAAGCCAGTGGGCTTTGAAACCGAAAGGTCAAATTTTATTGGAAGAGGTAGGTCGTTGAGTAATCCATTAGCACTTTCTGATGGTTATTTGCTCCAAAGAACACAAGGTAATGTATCTGACCCTATAGTTAGTTTGAGAAAGCAGATCATACTTCAACCAGGAGAAAAAGCACATCTGAGTTTCGGACTAGGATTTGCTACTTCCCGTGAAACAGCCTTACAA
The DNA here is from genome assembly GCF_022549775.1 of Belliella filtrata. GTDB lineage: Bacteria > Bacteroidota > Bacteroidia > Cytophagales > Cyclobacteriaceae > Belliella > Belliella filtrata. The sequence goes on from NZ_JAKZGP010000093.1 coordinate 8,229, forward strand.
ATTGCAGCAATTTATGATAGCCAGTTAGCCGTAAATAGAGCCTTTGACCTAGCCGCTATTTATGGATTGGTAGAGCTCAATCACATGGGGCTCCGGACAAGTCAGGCGCATTTATTCCATAAACTCTCTTCTTATCTCTTATTTGGCGTGCCTGCTTTTAGAACCGATGCACATACATTGCTTTCTAATCGCAAAATACAAGCGGACCTTTGGCCTTTTGGTATTTCTGGCGATTTTCCTTTGATCATTTTCCGAATCAATGAAGCTAATCAACTTAAGCAAGTTAAACTCATCCTTAAAGCGCATACTTTCTGGCGCAAGCGGGGAATTGAATCAGAATTGCTCATCATCAATGATCATGCACCAGGATATATAGACGAAATTCAAGAGGCGATTCAGATAGCAATAGAATCCTCTCTAGAACGCGAAGTATTCAATAAAAGAGGGGGAATATTCATTTATCAAGCAGATAAAATACAGCCGGAAGCTTTTAAACTTTTACTGAGTGTTGCGCACGTGATATGGAATAAGCAACTTCCTAATCTGGCAAAGCTACTTCAAAAAAGTGAAACAGAATCTTGGTTTTCTAATTATGCAAACATCAAATACCGCCCTTTTCGGGAATGGGAAATTGTAGACGAAAATATCCTTGAAAAGTGGCAAAGTGAGGTAAGATTCTTTAATGGGTTTGGAGGTTTTTCACAGGATGGCTCAGCCTACCATATCTTTATCTCAACAGATCCTTTTACAGGTGTCCCACTTTTGCCACCTGCTCCATGGATCAATGTTATTGCCAATCCTGCTTTTGGATTTACTGTTTCGGAGCGTGGTGCAGGATACACATGGAGCGAAAACAGCCGGGAAAATAAACTAACCTCCTGGTCCAACGACCCCATAATGGACAGTCATTCAGAGGCTTTTTATATACGGGATGAGGAGCGGATGCATTACTGGTCACCTTGTCCAGGACCTGTTGCAGCAGGCACTTACCAAGTGATACATGGTTTTGGATTTACAAGCTTCTATGTGGATGTAAACGGATTACAGCAACGTTTACGTCAGTTTGTTCATTTAAACCAAGGATTGAAGGTTTCTACATTAACCTTAAAAAACACAAAATCAACACTACAGAAACTCTCTGTTTTTAGATATCTAGACAGGGTATTAGGTGTGGATCCATCCCTTTCTTCCCGATTTGTAAGTCAGGAAGTCGATGACCTTGGCTCGATGCTTTTTGCTTGTAACAATTACAATAATGAGTTTGCTGGACGTATTGTCTTTTCCGCACTAATCAATCCATTGGATGGGGCAATAAGGAGATTTACAACCGATCGTGAAGGATTCATTGGTCGAAATCGCTCTTTGGACAAACCCCTCGCCTTGGAGTCGGAAAGATGGCTTGACAACAAGAATCCTGTAGGTGGAGACTCTTGCGCTGCCTTACAAACGTATTTTGAGCTTGCTCCTAACGAAAGCGTCACCCTTATTTTCTTGGAAGGAGAAGGACGCGACCATGAAGCAGCAAAAGAAATGATCCGACGGTTTTCTACACTCAGCCAAGTGGAGGCAGCACTTGAAGATATTCATAGATTTTGGAAGGATACATGTGGAAAGGTAAGAATTTCCACACCTGATCAATCGTTGGATATTCTTGTCAATGGCTGGCTTACGTACCAGAATTTATCTTGTAGAATATGGGGTCGTACAGGCTTTTATCAATCAGGAGGAGCATATGGCTTCAGAGATCAATTACAAGATTCGATGGCAGCACGATATGCGGACACTCGTATTTGTAGAAATCAGCTATTGCTTCATGCCAAGCAGCAATTTTTAGAAGGGGATGTTCTCCATTGGTGGCATCCACCATCAGGGAGAGGAATTCGGTCAAAAATAACAGATGACAGGCTTTGGCTTCCTTTCGTGCTCGATTTTTATATCAGCTCAACGGGAGATAATTCTATTTTAAATGAAAACGCAAGCTATATAAACGCACGATCATTAGAAGCCACCGAACATGAGGTCTATCTCCATCCTGATACTCTGGAACAAGACGGTAGCATGTATGAACATTGCTGCAAGGCTATTGATGTTTCATTGAAATTTGGGATCAATGGTCTGCCACTCATCGGTGGAGGGGACTGGAATGACGGCATGAATCGGGTTGGAGAGCTAGGACAGGGAGAAAGCATATGGCTAGGATTCTTTTTGTACGATATTCTTATAAAGTTTAAAAAATATTGTCACAACATGGATGATCCTTCGAGAGGAAACAAGTACGCACTGATTGCCAATCAATTGAAAAAAAATCTGAATAACAAAGGGTGGGATGGTTCTTGGTATTTAAGGGCATTTTACGATGACGGAAGTACCATTGGGTCATCTCTAAATGAAGAATGCAAAATAGATGCGATCTCTCAGGCTTGGTCCATCATTTCAGGAGCTGCCTCTCAGGAGAGAGGGGAAAAAAGTCTCAAGTCTTTGGAGCACCACCTGGTTTCAGAACAGAAAAAGATTATAAGACTGTTAACCCCTCCATTTGATAAAACTGCAAAAGACCCTGGTTACATCAAAGGATACATACCAGGTGTACGGGAAAATGGGGGACAATATACGCATGGAGCTCTTTGGGCAATCAAAGCATTTGCTACCTTAGGAATGGGAGAAAAGGCAGTTCATTACCTCAAAATGATCAATCCTATCAACCATGCACTTGACAAAGATGCGGTAGATACTTACAAAGTAGAGCCCTATGTGGTAGCTGCGGATGTTTACGGAGAAGGTCATATAACTGGACAGGGGGGCTGGACTTGGTATACTGGCTCTGCAGCATGGATGTACCGGGTTGCACTAGAATCTGTTTTAGGGATACAAGTCACGGGCAATTCATTTCTTCTAAATCCTTCCATATCAGAAAAATGGGACGGCTATACGGTTGACTTTCGCTTAGACGATAATATTACTCAATATCACATACGGATTTTGAATCCTTACAAACTACAAAGTGGACTCCTTTCAGGAACAGTCGATGGAGAGGAGGTGCGATTTGATTCGGCACCGGCAGAAATTGAACTTAAAAAAGACAAAAAACAGCATCATATTCGATTAAATATCATTCACGTTTTATAATTTGGAATTAAGTTGCAGTGCTTAGAGTAAACGGTTCTGATTTAGGAATTTGATAAATACTAATTCAATGTCGTTTAGTTAAGGATTAAATTGGTTTATAATTCATATAATGAGGTTTTTTTGGCTTTTTGAGCCTGGGTAGCTTTCTACCTGGTCTTTCAACTTCCCGAGTTTTGTAGACTAAATCAT
>NZ_JAKZGP010000094.1 GCF_022549775.1 Belliella filtrata
GCATGTGACTCAGGTTCAGTTATATAGGATTTTTTACGTTCCTTTTGAATAGCCCGAAGATTAATTCTTAAGCATAGTTGTAACAACCTAACAATCAACTTGAAAATTTATGCTCGGAATTGCTGGCAATAATACCTAATGTTGCAAAAGTCCTAGGATTACCATCGCGAGATCGATTCGGTTGATTTACACTTCCAACTATAAGAGTACTGTTAGAGACTACACCTGAAGTTGCATACACTCGCGCTCCATAAGCCTCATTAAATACACAAAGTTGCATAAAAATGGCTATAATCACTAGTTCAGTCAACTTTGTCATATTGATAAAAGCTAAATCACAGTAATATTTGAATGGTAACTGACCTTTTGACAATCAATTATTTGTAAATCAAATATAGTTTCGAATTAACTTTTAAAAGAATCAGGTAATACCCTGAAAAACGAGGGTTGTTTAACGACGTTTTTTAGGGTTTGAAAATTATTTTAATAAATATAAAATGCTACAATAGAGATGTTTAAAGTATTTTTTATTACATATTCATTCTTTTCCATAACAAAAACATCCTTACAAATAGCGATTTTTACTAAAATTAAAAATATGGCTTAAAACTTTAACTTGATAGTTTGGATTTCATTACCGAAATTTGATTTAAAGAAGTTCATTAAAATATTCGCCCAAGCTAAATCATATTATCACTCTTAAAACCCTAATATTAAATCATTTAGAGCAAAATAGGTACACTTGTTTTTAGAATACTCTTCCAACAAAACCATTTCATAATGTTTACAAAAGACCCTTCTCATAAAATACTTTTTTTAGAGGACAATTTAGTTTTATCCGAAACCATCAAAGAGCTGCTGGAATATATAGGCTATAGCGAAATCAAAATCTTACAATCTGGAGAAAACATCATTCATGAAATTGATTCATTCAATCCGAGCATCGTATTAATGGATATCAAGCTCAAAGGAAAAACCGATGGTATAGAAATAGCTGAACAAATCAGGAATACTTACTCTCTACCCATCATATTCATCTCATCTTTTAATGATCCTGATACAATTCATCGTGTAAAAAATGTAAATCCCGAAGGATTTATAAGCAAGCCATTTAGCAAGGAAACGCTCGCCATAAACCTGGAGCTGATCTTACACAACTACTATCACCAAAAAGCAAAATCTACGATCATTGCTGAAAAGCAAACTGACGGAAATCTTTTTATACGTGATCGAGGCTGGCTGAAAAAAATCAACATTGAAGACATCAATTACATCAAAACTGAAGGGAGCTATACCAGAATATTTACAAAAGATAAGGAATTTATTTTACGCAGTACAATTCGGGAAATAATGGCCAACTTACCTACAAATAAATTCATAAGAATACACAAATCCTATATTGTAAACTTTGACAATATTGATGCTGTATCTCCCTCTGAAGTAATGATTGGAAATTCCAATATCCCAATTAGTAAAACGTATTATGCTGATCTACAAGCAAGGATAAATAAGATAAACTCTTGATTTGATCAAAGAACACCTGCGAGCTGTACACACATTTAACAAAACCTTAAACCGAAAAATAATACCCAATCCCTTTGATCGTAATGATCTCTACACTTGGATCTGCTTTCAAATAGTCTCGAAGTTTGGTAATGTAAACATCCAAATTGCGGGAATTGAAGTAGCTATCATCATCCCATAGCGAAAGTAAGACTTCTTTCCTCTCCAATGTGGTATTGGTATGCTGAATAAGCAACTGAAGAATTCCAGCCTCTTTGTGAGATAGCCTACGAACTTGATCACCTGGCCCTTTCAGTTCATATTTCATTGGAAAAAAAGTAAAGGCTCCAAAACTTAATTCTTGCTGCTTGCTAACCTGACCAGAAGTAAGTTTGATCAAATTATCAATGCGAATAATCAACTCTTCCAAACTAAATGGCTTCTTTAGGTAATCATTGCCACCAGCCTGAAACCCTTTCACAAGGTCATCAAGTTGACTTTTTGCAGTCAAAAAAATGATAGGCATCTTTGGAGACACTTTCCGAATTTTATTTGCAAGAGAATACCCATCAAGCTTTGGCAACATGATGTCCAAAACACAAATATCTGGATTCAAAGACTCAAAAGCCAACATACCCAACGCTCCATCTTCAGCCAAAGTCACCTCATAACCTCGGCTTTGCAAGCTTTCTTTCACTATCTTGGCCAAGGCTGGCTCGTCTTCTACATATAAGACCTTAGTCATATTTTGGAAATTTGACTGTAAATGATGTCCCAAAGTTGACCTTAGAACTAAGCGAAATTTGTCCTCCATGATCCTTAACAACCTCGGCCACTTGTGCCAATCCAAGCCCATACCCTTTTACCTCATGAATATCTTGCTGGGGAACCCTTACGAACTTCTCAAAAACATCTTTTTGAAATTCATTGGGAATACCAATACCTTTATCCTGAATTTCAAAGTTGATCATCTTTTCCGATTCACTTAGTGAAAGTCTTATGTGACGGTTTGATCTACTGTATTTGACTGCATTGTCAAGTAAATTGAAAATCATCATGGCAAGCAGATCATTACTCCCTTTCATCTGATAACTGCCAGCTTCTTTTGCATATTCGAACTCAAATGCCTTGGAATCCAGCAAAGGTTTGTAGGAAGAGACTTGATCTTCTACCAGTTTATCAAATTGCAAGACACTAAATTCATGCTTTTTCACTCCTCCAATAGCAGAATTCAACATCCTATCTGAAAGTGATTCTAGTCGCTTCAATTCCTTCTTAGCTATTTGAATGTATTCTTGTCTAGTCTCTACTTCTTTATCTGCACCAAAATTTTCTAATGCTTCTAATACCACTCCCACCGTAGCTATTGGAGTTTTCAGTTCATGAGTGACATTGCTAATTAAATTATTCTTGAGCAGGTTTAGCCTTTGCTGTCTCAATACATTTTGGAACAGCAACCAAAAAGAACCACTCACTAATATCAATACTAAACCTGCAAAAGAAGCTGGAACCAACATTTTTCTCCATAAAAAAATATTGACATCTTCCAAGTATGCTAAGAAGCCCTTTCCAAAAGGCACATTCACCTCATCTAATAAAAATAAACTTGATACATGCTCAGGGTCTATGTCTAAACTCACTTTCTTGTAGATTTTTGCATTGACATCAAAGCCTTGCTCTTCCAGTTTTTGATTGAAAAGCATACTCAAAGCGGCTGAATCCAGCAAATCTCTCCCTAGATTGAATTCAACCCTGCTGACTGCAGCCCTTTCAGCACCTTGGATAAGTGGCCTTACTAATGCACGAAGCGTATCTGCTTTCATATTCATATCTGATGATACTATCCTGATCACCCTATTGGACATGCTATCATTCGAAACTGACATCACTGAATCTATAGTCATCTGAATACTGATATTGTCCAATGATTTGGTCATAACTTGGGATTTATCTACTTGACGCAGTATCAGTGCCTTTTCCCTTATTTCCTTAATAGAATCTAGGGGTATCAGTGAAGGAAAATCACGTGGAACTATCCCTTTCCAAATCAAAGAATCAGTCATTTCTCTCACAGTGTTGGAAAACAGTAAGGATGTCTCCTGCTTGAGGCTATTCTTATAATCATCATAAACAGCCTTTAGCCACAAAACCTGGAGGATCAGCATCACCAAAACACTGGAGATCATCAACACCAAATATCCTCGATTACTATTCATCATAAAACAAAGATAATGGCTTTAAGAAGCTTTAAGAACAACATTAACCTTAATTAACCTTGTTTTCAGGTTCATTAACTCTCTTCTACTTTTCCAATTTTTACTTTTGAAACGTGAATAGGTGGTTGACAAACTATCGCATGGTGATAAGAAAAGAACCTTTCGATAATGCCCAAAATGTGAATTCACCGCGCTATTGACTATTTACTATACAGAAGAAAATAATTTAAAATCTTATGAAAAAATACGCAATTGTAATCCTACTCTGTGCCTTTTGGTCTTTTATCAGTAACCAAAATGAAGAAGGTGTCATCACCTACACCACAAAAATAAACATGCACAAGAAAATTCCAGCTGAAAATGAGGAGATAAAAAAAATCATCCCTGAGTTCAACACTTCTTCTAATGTACTACTATTCAATCCTGATGAAAGCTTGTACAAAAACATCCCTGAGCAAGTAAATCCTTTTGAGCAAAGCTCGAAAGGAAATACCAGGGTCATCTCACAAGTAGTCATGTCTAATGAAACCTACCTAGACAGAAAAGAATCACTGATTACCCAAATGAAAGAATTCATGGGCAAAAAATACCTCATCAAAAAAGACCAAGAGAGAATCCCGTGGAAACTAGGGACAGACACAAAAGAAATTCATGGATACACTTGTAAAAGTGCCAGCTTCCAAGATAAAAGTGAACGAGAGATCAAAGCATGGTTCACAGAAGAAATCAGGGTATCACTTGGACCAGAAAGCTATCATGGCCTCCCAGGGTTGATTCTTGAAGTCTCTATCAATGATGATGATATTATCATCAGCACAGACAAAATCGAATGGAGACCTCTCAAAAAGAATGAAATCAAAGCTCCAAAAAATGGTCAAGAAATAAGTGACCAGGAGTATCAAGCCATGATTGAAGATCAAATGAGTAAAATGGGCATTGAAAGCCAAGGCGGAAATAGTGGATTTAGAATGATGATAAGAAATTAAAATCAAATGATACAGCACTTACCCACACGCCTTATTACTTTGTTCATTTGCTTAAACTGTTCCCTATTTTCCTCAAATACCCATGCTCAAAAATCTAACTGGATCCTGCAAGGTGTTATCCAAGACAACCTATCGGAGCCTCTCAATTCTGCCACTGTGACCTTGCTTGACCCTAATGATTCGACATTGATAGCTTTTGGTGTGAGTAATGCCCAAGGTCAATTTCAGATCAAAGGTCTTAGAGAGGAAAAATTACTGATTCAAGTTGCATTTCTAGGTTTTGAGGCATACCATAAGATCATCCAAAAACCAACAGAAGGAAATGAGCTATTACTAGACACTATCACCCTGATAGAACGGACTACAGAGCTTGACGAATTTACCTTGGAAGATATAGCTCCAATAACCATCAAAAAAGACACCATTGAATATCATGCTGATGCATTCAAAACGCAACCAAATGCAAATGTGGAAGAATTACTGAAAAGGCTTCCAGGTGTAGAAGTAGATCAAAATGGAAACATCAAAGCTCAAGGTGAAACTGTAAACAGAATATTGGTAGATGGCAAGGAATTCTTTGGCACAGACCCAAAAATCGCCTCAAAAAACCTACTTGCAGAGGCTATCGAGAAGGTTCAAATATTGGACAGGAAATCCGAGCAAGCACAGTTTACAGGTATTGACGACGGTCAAAGAGAAAAGACCATAAATCTTAAACTTAAGAAAGATTATAAAAATGGTTTCTTTGGCAACATATCGGCTGGATACGGACCCGATCAGCGATATAGCATTCAAGGAAATGCAAACAAGTTCACAGAAAATCAGCAAATCTCTTTCTTGGGCCTTTCAAACAACATCAATGAGCAAGGTTTTTCCATTGACAATTATCTTAATTTTCAGGGAGGAATTCAAGGCCTAGGGGCTGGTGGAGCTGGTGTAGTAAGGATCACAATAGGCGGTGGAGGTGCAGGAAGTGCTGGAATACCTATCAACAATGGCCAAAGATTGAATGGTATCATGGACAGCCATGGTTATGGGGCCAATCTCAACCAAGATTTTGGCAAAAAAACGCAATTGAGAAGTAGCTACTTTTTGAATAACCTCAATCATCAGATTTCGCAAAGTACTGATCGGTTGAATTTTTTTCCTTCGGGAAATCTAATCTCCCAAGAAAGTAGCATTCAAGACAATCAGTCTACAAACCATAAGATTAATGCAATTATAGACCATAAAATAGACAGCTTGAATTCATTCCGGTCTACTAGCTCAGCACAACTTAATCTTACCGACCGAATAGCACGGAGTGAGACCGTAAATCGAGACGATGAAGGAAATATGCTCAACAGTGGAAACCGGTTAAATCTCACTACGGGCAGTGGCTATCAAGCCAATACTGAAATGCTATTGCGTCACAGGTTCAAGAAACCTGGAAAGACTATTTCTGCGAATTTGACTTTTGGACTGAGTCTTGATGAAAATGAAGGCTCATTGTATGCAGAGAATGAATTCTTTGGAGATAACCCAAGCCTAGAAATAATCCAACAAGAACAAATTCAAAAGAATGAAAACTTCTCCTATGGGGCAAACATTTCTTACACAGAACCTTTGGGAGGAAGAAAATACCTTGAGCTAGTCTATAATATTCGCCAAAATAGAAATAAGGTAAACCAATCTGTTTTTGATCGAGAAGGTGAAAACCTGGTGTTCAACGAGCCCTTAAGCAATCATTTCAATGCTTTGTATACCTATCATAGACCAGGAGCAAATGTATCTTACAATGCTGGGAGCTACAACATTGTCGCAGGAATTGCCCTGCAGGCTACCACCCTAAATGGAGAAACATACCTGACACAGACACAAGTGAATAACAGCTTTCAAAACCTACTCCCCAGCATGAATATGAATTATAGCTTTAGCAATACAAAAAACTTGACACTCAACTATCAAACCAATGTCAATGAACCAAGTATTCAGCAACTCCAACCTGTGATCAACAACTCAGATCCATTGAATATTTACATTGGTAATCCAAACCTCAGACCTGCATACATGCACTCGATGAGAATCAATTATAATAGTTTCGACATGGGTAAGTTTATCAATCTTTTTGCCAACATGTTTGTCAACCATACTGAAAACTCAATAGTAAATGCACAAAGTATAGACGATAGACAAATACGAACCATCATCCCTGTTAATGTAAAAAACAACACTGTAATGGGTGGGAATTTCAACCTCGGATTTCCATTGAAAGCAATCCATAGCAGGTTCAATATAGGTCCAAACTTCAACCACAACAGAAGCTTTACGCTTCTCAATGATTTGGAAGATCAAATCAAAATCTTAAATCTTGGGGGTAATTTTAGGTATGATTTCACCTGGAAAGAATACATAAACTTTGGCTTAGCAGCCAATATTAGTAGACAAAACACCGCTTATAATTTTAACCCTCAACAAAATCAGCGTTTTATTAATCAAAGCTATAGTACTGACTTAGGACTAAACTTTCTTCAAAAATACAGTTTCAATACAAAATACAATTTATTGAGATACAATTCTCAGACCTCCGATTTTGACGAGTCCATACCACTACTCAACATCTCGCTAAGCAGGTTTGTACTCAAAAACAATATGGGGGAGGTAAAACTATCATGTGACAACCTATTGAATCAAAACATTGGTATAGCCCAGCGAGCGGATGTCAATTTCATAGAACAAACTGTTACCAATAACCTTGGAAGGTTTTATATGCTAAGCTTCACTTACAAAATGAACAACAAAGCCAACCCACTAGGGAATATAAGAAGAACCGGTTCACCTACCATGACGAGAATAATGAATTGATGTATCAATGTTGTTTGTGGCATAGACCTACAAGGTTTTCCATCAAATTGCACATAAGTAAATAGGGCTTGCTGAAAAAGTCTCAGGTAGATCGTGGAAAAAGCTTGCAGCTGCTTAAAAAGGCAATACCTGTTTAATGAGGTGTTGGGCTAAATTTAAAAGATTTATTCTTCAGATGGCGTTTTTCAGCACGCCCAAAATAATTGCCTTTACCAAATACCCATAACAAAACTGGCTGGTCTTCTCCACTAAACTAAACGATATAGACTAATGTATCAAAAAAAACTGTCTCATCATTGATCATTTGCAATGATGAGACAGTCTATAGCATCGGGAAAAGTTGATCTATTTTGTATTACCTTTCCCAAAATGCAGGTGGCTCTATCCCCAAGGATCTAAGATATACATAAGCCTGAGCTCTGTGATGAATTTCATTGTCGATGAAATAAAGTAAATTGCAATAGCCCTTGTTTTGATACATCCCAAAGGCAAGTACATCTTCCTGAAACCTTTCCAATGGAATTTGAGACCACCAGTAATTGATATCCTCCGTGGCTTTGTCCCAAAAAGAAAGGATTTCTGACTTGCTTTGACCAAGGTCAATTTCCTCATCAAGTTGCTCCCAAGTGTCTGTAGCGAGACCTTTTGCTCCTGGTGCCGCAATGGCAATAAGTTCTTTGATCATGATAGCAAAAGGCCTCATTCCACCTATGCTAAAAGAGAAAAGCTCATCCTCTGGAAAAGCCTCAATCACTCTCCTTGTCAAAGCCCTATGCCCCTGCCAATGCTCCAAGAGTTGCTGTTGTGTCATAACAGGTACTGACTTTGTTGCAGATGTTACAGAATTTGAATCTTTCATGGTGTTTTATTTTTTTGTGAATATTAAATAGGTATTTGAAGACATATTAAGTATCAGAAATAAAACATGATGCATACCCGTAATTAAAGCATCATGTCCCATTTGATTTTTGACTTTATTGATAAAAGTCAAATACCAAAAACCCTAATCTCATTTACTGTTTCCATTGATTTATTTCACAAAAAAAAGACATGAGAGTGACAGCCTTATGTCAGTAGCATTTAGAAAAATTCATTTTGTTACTTAATTTTCAAAAATATTTCAGCTTTCAACCTCAGTAAAATATGAACCGACTCGAAAGACTAACCGCCATTTTAACACAACTTCAATCTAAACGGTGTATCAAAGCTCAAGATATAGCCGATAGGTTTGGTATCAGTTTGAGAACAGTATACCGAGACATGAAGGCACTGGAAGAGTCAGGAGTACCCATTACCGCAGAGGCTGGTATAGGATATACCTTGGTAGAAGGATATAGACTTCCACCTTTGATGTTCACCAAAGAAGAAGCACTCTCATTTTTGGTCGTTGAAAAAATCTATGAAAAAATCACTGGAAAAGGAATGAATCAAGACTTTCAATCAGCCATGATGAAGATCAAGGCTGTGATGAAACATGCTGACAAATCAACCCTTGAAGATGTATCTACTCACATTGAAATCATGGAAGGCTTCTCCCCTAGCCATGCTTCCGACAAGCAAATCGGTCTTCAACCCATCATCTACAGCTTAGCAAGTAAGAAAAGGCTGATAATTGAATACATCACTTTCTTGAAAGAAGAAAGGAGTCGTAGAAAAATTGAGCCAGTTGGTATATATTACGCTTTTGACAGGTGGTACCTTATCGCTTGGTGCGGGTTAAGAAAAGCCTACCGAACATTCCGAGTGGATAGGATACAGCAAATAGAACAGACGGATGAAGAATATCCCAACAGGCATCCAACGCTCAAAACCTACCTCAATCAGCTTCAAAAAGAAGAGACTTTGATTCAAGTAGTCATTCATGTATCCAAACAAATAGCCAAATACTTAAAAAGCCAAAAATTCAATCACGGATTTGTCATGGAAAAAGAAATGGATCATCATATTGAAATGACTTTCATGACAAGTTCATTGGAGGGAATACTCCGTTGGCTTATCATTTTTGCTGACGACATCAAGATCATCGAACCAAAACCACTCAAAGAATTGATGTTAAACACTTTAGAATCAATGATTAAAAACATGAAGGAATAAATGCTTGCGATGTACTCAACTCATTAGCAAATTTACTGGATGTAAACTTTTCCAAAGTTAGATTACATGTTAATTCAAACACTTTGTACAAAACTGAACTTTGGAAAAGCTAAACCCAACAACAAAGGACTTAGGATAGCAATTACTTAAATCTTCGCCCTGCTCAATGGCATTGTCATACACCGAGGGCCACCAAGACCACGAGAAAGTTCTGAAGAAGGTATTTCCAAAACCTCCACGCCTAGGTTTCTCAATGCACGATTGGTATGCTTATTTCTATTGTATGAAATCACTCTTCTTGGACCTATAGCAAATACATTGGCTCCATCAAACCACTGCTCACGCAAGGCATAGTCAGGATTCCCCGCTGCAGTATGCAAAATTTCTAAATAAGGGATTTCTTTTTCCAAAACTGTGAGCAAGGATTCATTAAGTACTTCTCTTTTAATGTGAACCTTATCATCTTTAATCTCTTTTAAGGTGTAAAGAGACGTTTGAAGCACAGCATTCAAGGCATCAGGATATGTCAATGCTAAATTTTCGTCCAAAATCGTAAATACGGTATCCAGGTGCATGTAATTTCTTTTTTTGGGTAAATGAACCTCATACACCCGCTCTATAGTGCCTTCAGCAAGTAATGCCTTGGCAACATGGTAGATTGCCTTTTCATCTGTCCTTTCTGAATTCCCTATAGCGACTGCTTTTTTGGAAAGCACGATGATATCTCCACCTTCAATACTTGCAGGATTATCATGCCCTGGCACAGGATAAATACAGTTTACATTTTCTTTAAAATCTGGATGATTTTCAAAAATACTACGAAGCAAATCCGCCTCTCGCTGCCGCCCTTCCATTTTCATGCTAGAAAATACAATGCCACCTGGTGTCACAGCCATAGGATCACGCTGAAAATAAAGATTGGGACTTGGAGGAATCACAAATGCATACTCCATCAACTCCCCAGCTGACAGGTTTGGGATTTTCCTCCTTAATTCATGCACCTTCACCCCAGCCATCAATGCCACAGCACACTCAGCAGTAGACAATCTTCCTATAATTTGATCCGCCAAATGCACCATTCCTGATCTCCCAAGCGCCTGCTGCATTAATTTAAAAAGTAGCTTCTCATCCGAAAGGACTTGGATTAGAAGTTCTTGAAGTCTAAAAACTGTAGCTCCAGTAGTTTGTTTGATCAAATTGGTGAAATAATCATGCTCTTGCTGCATAGCCTCTAAGTAAGGCACATCTTCAAATAGTAAAAACTCTTTGTTGTAAGGAGTTAATCGATCGATCTCCTTACCCGGTCTATGCATCAAAACAGCCTTCAAAGTACCAAATTCGGAATTAAGTCTAAGGTTCATGGTTCTATTTTATCTTATTTTCTTAAAATTAATGTAAAATATCTAGATTATGGTAAAATAGCAGCCTACAATTGTAATTTACCATACTTTCTGATCTTAAGAAACCTCATCTTAAACCTTCTATATTTCAAAAATCACATTTCTTTAGGGTGCATCAATCTAAAACTTAGACTCAAAAATCTAAAAATAGAGTAGGAAGATAGGGATTATTTCCCTATCTGTCCTCTCACACCACCGTACGTACCGTTCGGTATACGGCGGTTCTTTAAGTTTTGATTCTAACCTTTTGGTAATAGTCCGACAGGAATAC
>NZ_JAKZGP010000095.1 GCF_022549775.1 Belliella filtrata
GGATAAACCAACTTTAAAGCTGATTTTCGTACATTAACATACAAATACGCGTCAATACGCTACAAAGGAGCACAAGACTCCAAATACTTGAATATTGGTCAGTAAATAATGTACCTGAGTAGTTACGTTTAAGTTAATAAGTGAATTTTAATTCAAGTCCGAAATATGGATCTTGATTGAGTAATCCAAGGTAAACACCCGTAGTTCTATCAAGATTTTCTGGTCTAATGTTCAGGAAGTTATTGGCGAAAAATGTAAACCTAACTCCTTTACCTAGATTTTTGCTCATGTTGAAATGTGCATTGTAATAGACAAAATTTGGTTCCCTAAAATATTGACCTCTTTGCTCTGTCCTACTCATGACATCATAGATGGGATTATCTCTTTCATTTTCAGGGATTTCAAAGTAATCCAAATTTTCATCCAAGTAGCCAACTGCTCTGTCCGTGGAAGGAAAAGACCTGATATAATTATACAAAAACACCTCTCCTCTCAAAGTCATGATCAAGCCTAACTTTGAAATATGGTGATTGACTGTAAATAATCCTTTTGCATTACCACTTTGACTTTGGGTACCTCCATAGACAGCAAACCAAAAAGGATCTCCCAATTGATAATTGGTTCTCTGTTGATATTGAAGAACATCAGCAAAAAAATAACTGTCGTAATAAGTCATCATAAACTGAAATGATGAATTGATTGACTCTATTTTCTCAGTAGAAAACAAAAATTCAAATCCATAACTTTTATCATTTGACCTGTTGAGTATAGATCTTTGAGCTACTGCATATCTTCTTGATTCGGAAGTAGGCTGATAGATTGGCTTTTGATTTTCTCTAAGTTCTGTTATCTCATATACAGGAATGTCAAGAGGAACCCAATTACTGTTTACAGAAAATCCATTATTAGAGTTGTTCAAAAAAGCTGTAACTCCTAAATCAAATATGCCCTTTTTATACTTTAGACCAACTTCTCTTTGCCTAGTACTCATTGGTCTTAATTGACTTGCATCATTTGGACGCTGATAGGTATAAACCAGAAAGAGAGATTCAGCTTCTCTACCATTGAAATAGTTGATCAACGGAATATCTTGAAATTGTGGACCTGGAAATAGGTGAATGAGGCCTGGAGCCTTGAACGACAATCCAAATCCCCCATAGATAAGCAAGTCTTTGCCAACTTTGTAGCTGGCATTGATTCTAGGTGAATAGCTCCAATTACCGATTTGATTGTCCAATCTCAAGCCTGCTGTAAACTTATAAGCTCTAGAAAATAAGTTTCCTGAAATTCTATCTTCTACATAAAGGCCAAACTGCTCCATAAAAGGATTCGTCTCTCTAAAACTCAAAGGCCTTTCATTTCCAAATTGAGAAATTGAGGCTGATGTCCTCAAAGGCCTTGTGGGGTCAAAAATCCTTCCAGCACCAAAATTACCATCAAATCTATAAGATGCACCGTATGATAAATTATGACTCGTTTTGTTATTCCCCAATATCTTCTCAAAATCGATTCGACTAGATAGATTTAATGGTCTACCCTCAATAGCCCTCATGGTTAAGTATGAAGATGGGTGATAAGTGCCCTCATTGATCCCTTCTCCCAAAAATCCCGTCACTGGAAGTACTCCTGGATTTACAAATTGCTCTGTAAAAGCATAGTCGTAGCTACCATTATATGAAAAATTAACTTTGAAATTGTCAAAAAACATTGATTTCAAATTGAAAAAGGTCCTATTTGAGATTGTCTGCCCCCTTCTTTCATAGTATACAACCCTTTCAGAAGCAAAATCTGGATCTATTCTGAAATCATCCAAAGTAGTATTGTATCTTAAATCAAGGGTATTTTTGATCAGCTTTTTCTTACCTATAAAAGCACTCCACATCAATCCACCACCTATTCTTTTGAAAGACTTGACTTCATCTCGAAGGTTTGGTCTACTATATAGATAGTCAATATTTGCATGTATGGAATGGTTGTCAGATAGCTGAAATCCTTTTGAAACTTGAAAGTTCTGGTCAGCACGTGCTTGTCTAATCGATACATTAATTGGAGATTTTCCAGCAGATGTTTCTATGATCACAGCTCCATTGGATAAGTCTCCATACTTCGCTGAGGCTACCCCTTGGATCACTTCGATTGACTCAATATTACCAACTGCTATTTGTCTCAAATCAAAACCTCCCGCAGGATTCTCTCCACCTTCAAAACTACTGTTTCGAAATCCTGTTCCACCTCCTAAACTACTGAAGTTTCCAGTTTGAGTAGGATTTCTTCCCTGCATATTGGCATTGTTGTTCAATTGATTATCATTCATTACTATAGATATCCCAAAAGAATTATTCAAAGATGATTGCCCCGTGTTGGCCGAGCGGAAATTTATCGTTTGTCCACTTTGTAAATCTGGATTTTGGATTCCTTGACCTGGAATCAATTGTAGGAGTTCTGCCAAACTATTGGCTTGAGACTGATCTATGACTTCTTTACCCAATTTGAAAGCTGACACAGATACATTGTCATCGTCACGTTTCGCAGTAACGACTACTTCTGACATGTAATTGTCATTGTCTTGTAATACAACATCTTTTCGGACAACCATTTGACTGGGATTCAACTCCAACTCAAACCGCTCAGTTTTCTTCCCAACCAAACGAACTGTCAAGGTTATGGTACGAGCAACATTCGAATTTATCTTTATCTCATACCTTCCATTATCATCAGTCAAAGCATAAACATTTTGACCAGCCATGACTGTGACATATGGAAGCGTCTCTTTAGAGCCAGCATCAGTAACTTTTCCATTTATGATATATTGTTGAGAAAAGGCACTCGAAATATTGAGAAAAGTGAGTATTAAAGCTATTTGTAGAAGTTTAATCATAGGGTGCCGTTTCATTCAACTTATATGACGCCCTAAATATCAAAATCAATTTAGAATAAAATTAGAAGTTGAAAAAAATCATTAAATCTTGATCTTAATATTGTACGATCTATGTGAAGTGAATTTAAATTTTGAAATTAATAGCTTATTCAAAATCCCATAGCTTGAATGAATGAAGCCCATTGATGTATTTATACTTGATTTTGAAATCATGAAGAATCACAATTTCTTTGCATATGGCCAGTCCCAATCCACTGCCAGAAAAACTTATATTTTCTTTGTTGAATCTTTTGAAAATCTTTTCACTATCTAAAGGTATCAACTTTCCAGAATTTTGAATCAATAAATTTTTCCTATTCAAGATCAAGTTCATTCTTCCAAAGTCCAGATTATGAGATATCGCATTTGTAAATAGACTATTGATAAGCGTTTCGATCAAGGCCCTGTTTCCCTTGATGTAAACCTCTTCTTCAATTTCCGTATATACCCTTATTGATTTGGTATCAAAACTTGACTGATACAAGTCAATAGTTTCCAAAAGTATAGCTGATAAATTTAGTTTTTCGTTGATAATAAATTGTTTGTTTTCAATCTTAGCAAGCATCAATAGATTCTTATTCAATCTTTTCATTCTGCTGACTGCCAAATTGATTTGACTAAGATATTCATGTTGACTTCCGGTCAACTCAGTTTGTAATAGTAATTCAGCTTTGCTTTGAATGATGGCTAAAGGTGTTTGCAATTCATGTGCAGCATTTTCTGTAAACTCTTTTTGTTGGTTGTATGCGGAATAGCTTCTATTCGTAAAATACAGTAGGTTATCAGAAAGTTTTATAAATTCATCTATGTCTGAGTCAATAGGACTCAATTTTTCTCCATTTTGAATTTTTAAACTAGAGAGTTCATTCAAAATCTTGTAGAATGGTTTCCAGACTTTTCTGGCCACAAATCTGTTGATCATGTAATAACCAATCAGGATGAGAAGAAAAAATATACTTGCCACTAAGGTGGTATATGGAATCACATCAAAATATTCTTCCATGTCTACCTCTGCCTTGAGTAGATATCTAACTCCAAATATATCGAGTTCAGATTCAAGATATCGGTAAGGCTTAATGGAGTTACTATATTGATCAAAACGCTCAGCAGTATAAAATCGATCTCCTTCTGATTGGTATGACATGGTATCCAAATCATAAATTTGATATCCGATATCAAGTTCATTAAGTAACCTTATTCTTAATATTGCTGTTTTTGGAATTTTGTACAAATGGTTCAACTGATCTTCTATTTGGACTTTTTTTGAAGCCAAGGTCTGATCTGCATCTAATATATAAATGTACAGCACTACGAAATAAAAAAGAGGTATACTGATTATTAGTAAAACAAAAGTAAGAAGTGTAAATGGCTTTAATGATTTATTTAAAAGCTTCATAAAAATTACGATTCAGTCAATCCAAACAAAATTTATAACCAGTCCCATAGACTGTTTTGATATAATCAGGACAACCGACTGTCTGCAATTTTTTCTTCAAATTTTTGATGTGTGCATATACTAACTTATCCCCATCTACAAAGTCAACTTGCTCACCAAGCAGGTGATCAGCAATAGCTGTTTTAGAAAGAACCCTTTCTTTGGAAGAAAGGAACAAGCGTAGCAAGCGAAATTCCCTAGGTGTCAACTCGACTTCTATGTCATTGTAATGCACAGAATTTTTGATTAGATTCAAGTATAACCCACCAGATTCGACCACATTATTTCCATCAAAAGATTTTCTTCTAGTGACCGCTGTGATCCTCATAGCCAATTCTGCCATATAAAATGGTTTAGTCAAAAAATCATCAGCTCCGATTTCTAAACCTTTCAATTTATCTTCAAGTGAATTTTTTGCAGAGATAATGATCACACTATCAGTTTTTTTCAATCTTTTGATTTCTTTCAAAATTTCAAATCCTGTCCCATCTGGCAAGCCAATATCTAAAAGTATACAATCATAGTTGTAAAGATTGATTTTATCTGAAGCATCCCTGACATTAGAGACCAACTCCATGACCATAGGAGAATCTTTAAAGTAACTTTGAATCCCTCTAGCTATTTCTATCTCATCTTCAACTACTAATACTTTCATAACTTTACAAATATAAAAGCAAATTTTGCATAATTTCAAATTCTCAATACAATGATCTCATTACCTTGTAAGCCCTCACCAATCCACCTTTCCCCTACTTTGCTTTTTTTCACCTTTGGATTTTTTGGCTTTGATCCGTGCTTCAATAGCTGACTTTTTGGGTTTAGTTGCTTTCCTCACTTTCTTCTTTTCAAATGCCTTTGATAAAGCGTCGTAAAATCTTTTGATAACTTGTTCTTTATTCTGGGTCTGTGATCGTTTTTCTTGACTTTGGAACATGATCTTTCCTTCATTGTCAATTTTGTTAGCCCATTTTATGTAGAGGTTTTGCTTTTCTTCCTCATTCAGAAAATGAGTCTCTTGTATATTGAAAAATAATTGAACTTTAGAATTTACTTTATTGACATTTTGTCCTCCTGGTCCACTGCTACGAGATGTTTGAAATTCAAATTCTGAATTGAAAACCTGTGATTTTATTTTTTGACCAATTGATATCATTTTTCTTATTCTTTTGATAAAGGTAACCATACTTTATGTTTAATTTGATATTTCAAGTCCAAGAGAACACTTACCAACTTCAACATGGATTTTTAAACCTTTTAAAAATGATACAAGTTATTACCGCCAAAGAAGTCGATTTAATTGAAGTCATAAAGTTAGCAGATATCATTTGGCCAAAAACTTTTGAAGCAATACTCTCTAAAGAGCAAATTAAATACATGATGAAAATGATGTATGACTTGAAAAAGTTAAAGCATCAATTTCACAATGAAGGGCATGTTTTTTTGATTGTAAAAGAAGGTTCCAAAAGTTTGGGTTTTTGTGTCTATCAGTTAGATTGTCAAGAAAAGGGCAAAACAAAAATTCACAAAATTTACTTATTGCCAGAAGCTCAAGGCAAAGGATTAGGTAAAAAGTTAATTCATGAAGTTATTGTAAATGCAAGAAAAAATGACTCAAACTTGATTTACCTCAATGTAAATATCAATAACACAAAAGCAATAGTTGCTTATAAAGCGATGGGATTTGAAGAAACAAAACGTGAAGTTATAGATATTGGGAATGGCTTCGTAATGGATGATATCGTAATGGAAATGAATTTGAAGAAGAGTTCATTAGAGAATAAATAAAAGACATCTTCTTGAAAGCTATAAGAAAAAGGAGCTATAAATGCCCCTTTTTCTAATTATATTTCATTAGTAACTACTGTCATTCGACTAAAATCAAAAATACTATAAAATCGCCCTTGGTGTTTAAATTAAGGGGAATTTTTCGAATTCTCACCCCCCCTGCTTTAAACCGAATAATTCAAATTGTACTATTTTCAGATCCCTTTCCAAACCTGACAATCTGCCTGATCTGACAAGCTTTATCAGGGATATATAGGAGCACATATTAATGGCTGCCATGTTTACGATTGTAACAAACTGTTCAGCCTCTTTGCACTGCCTGTGAATTACCGAAAACATTAAATTGGCTATCAATGCTATCCAAACCTGTGTTTTGATCCCTTTCAAGCTGTCCGAGTAAAAATATCCCAATTCAAAGTTTTACTTTAACTGCTTGAACAGAATTTCAATTTTCCAGCGGTATTTATAAAGTAGGATTATTGTGTTTTCACTGTAGTCAAGCATATTGGAAATGAACTCGAGCACCTTTCCGCTCACCGGGTCTTTATAGGTGATCAACCTGGCCTTCAGAGGCTCCTTTGACGGATTTAGTAGGATTATCTGATCTGAGATAATCCCTCCTTCTGCATATTCACTGATGTGGTTTGGTTTTCCTTCCAGAACCTGATAATCCGCATTGTCATTGAGCCGGGTCACAAAATAGACTCCGTTGTCGCTCCACTCTTTCCATTTTTGGTACTTGAGGTAACCTTTGTCAAAGACATAAATCGCCCCCTTTTCACCCTCAAGCTGTCCGAGAAAAGATTTGTCGTTGCAGGAAGCTTTGGTAATAAGTATAAGATCTGTGCTGACCGCTGGAAGTTTTTCAATTCCCAGTTATGTGAGCAGAACTTCAAGAAAAAATAGGTCTTTGCATAAACTTTTAACGAATGACAATTGGGAGAGAATAAGAGAAAAGCTTTTAATTTTTTAGAATTAGTAATTAGGATCAACAGAAACAGGCAACTATGAGCTCTGAGAGTCAATTATGTTAATTGTCTATTTTTGTTGATTTTTGTCAATTTTAAGTACCCTGTATTTAAAATTATCATCACTAAAATCATCACTATTGAGATTATTGGTTGACACATACAAGCCTTCCCTACCTACAAAAAAATTGGCAGAAGAATGCACTTCAAAATCATCAAAAACATATTCACCTAAACTGTTCAAGTCATTATCTAATACCATAACACCTGTTTTCGGTCGTGAACGTTCGAGCATTTGAAGTTCATCGATTGAATGTCTATTTTTAGGTGTATATCCTGGTAATAATATCCTGTAAAAAACATCTCTATAATTGTCGTAGAGGAAAATATCATATTGATCAGAACCGATAGTTTTCAAAGTTGCTTCTTCAGTACTGCCTGGGAATACATCCACCATATAGAATTGGTTGATAAATTCTGATTTACATTCCTTTTTTAAGATTACTTTTTTAGATATAAGATCAAATACCTGAATCTCATGATCATAGAAAGGGGCTATGTAGATTTTGTTTTCTTTCCTTGCCCATGAAAAATAGGATTGCTTTTTTCCTTCCTCCCAATAGTGTTTTTTGTAAAACACATCTTGCCAATAAAATCTATCTGTCTCTAAATTAAATGTATAAAGAAGATGTTGCTTTTGAATATCCGACTCCTTCATTTGATGATGCCCCATCAAAAATGGTTGGGCTCCAAAAATCTCAATGCCTTCTTTAATTAAAGGGATATATCCACCACTTCCAATATGACTAACATTGAAACTCTTTTCAATTAGAGGTTCAAACATATTTAGTTCACCAGAGAAGTCTATAATTCCAATTGCTGGAGGGAAAAAAGTAACTCCTATAGTATCTTTTGAAAACAAGGTTGCCCCAGTAAAATTCCTTGTTCTTTTTTCATCCTCAAATTCCAAAGGGATGTCCAAAATATTTTTTCCCGATGGAAATTCTGTGAATTGAAGATTTTTAGCTATATGATTATAATAAAAAATAAACTCTCCAGAATCAGTATCGATATATTGAATCATACCAGGATTTGTATAAGCCATGTTTGAGGCTTGAAAAACCACCTCACCCTCATGGCTCCAAGTAAACTCTATATTATTTATTTTTGGCTTGCAACTAGATAGCATAATAAAAACTGATAATACTTTTAAAAGATTCATAAAATAAAAGGTTAAGTTTTGCCACTATAATTAAATTATAGTGGCTTTTTAAATCATTCACATACACAATAATGCGTGATTGAGGGCATTTTACATCCGTCAATCCCTGGCACTTCTGGTCTATCAATAAATTGACACATACTTAAGTCTGGTGGTTGGATTGTAGTTTGAGCTTCCAAGTTAACTGGATGTGAGAAAACTACACCAATAACCAAAACACATACTGTCATAATCCCTTTTGATAGTTTCCTTTTCATAACCATTTTAATTTAAATTATTATACTTACTGAATATTTAAATATATATCGATATATCCAGATCTTTTTAGTTCAACTTTCTTTTGTTTGTGTTCATTTGTTTACAACATTGTAGATTGAAAATATATTTCCCGACATTTAAAACCTAAGCCTTTTTAACATCTACGAAAAGTGAAATTGTGGAAGAGTCAACGATCATGACTTTCTCCGAAACTACCTGTTTGTGCAGAAAGCTAAATTCTGCAGGTATCAGCTCTTTTTTATAATGCTCCAAAAGTTGTTGATATATCGATTCAAATACCGAACTGCTTTGGTTTATATTGGCATCACTTAGTATGCTGACCGCTGGAAGTTTTTCAATTTCCAGATATGTGAGTCGATCTTTAAGAAAAAGAAGATTTTTACATAAACTGTAATTGACTGACATTTGGTAACAACACCATAGAGCATAAAAACCAACTGCTTCCAGGTGGTCTTTGTATTATAGTATCTGTCACCTTGGTGCTCAGACACACAGAAGTCAACAATTTGGCGGGGAAGAAAAGAAAGTAGCTGACAAATTACCGGTTGACCCGCAAGATTCGTATTTTTGGACATGATGATTTAAAGTGTGGTAACTTCAAACATCGTAAACTTTAGCGAGGTGTCAAAACCTCGCTATTGTATTTTTTCAAGATTACTAAAAGACATGAAGTATTTTTGTCGGATGATAGTAATACTTTATAAAAAATTTACTGGTCAATTAAATCGGGCTCGCCCCATATCTTTGTTTAAGGTTTGCATTTTAACTTTCTATAGCTTTAATCAAAAAAACAAAGGACATTCAGATAAAACTCCCATCCCATTCCTATATCCCTGAATACACGGATATTTCCACCTGCCCCTCCGCCATAAAAAGAAACACCGGTTCTAAAGATAATTGCATATACTTCTCCATTTTTCCCCTCCTGAATAATCGGGAAACTAATAATGCCATAACCAAAATTTTTAGAAGGTTCACTACTACCTGATTTTTCTCTCAATTTCCTGAAATTATCTTCTATTTCTTCATCAGAAAGAATATTCACAATTATTTTATTCGGATCCAGGTTGACAGACTTTAGCTCGTCCAATTTCTTTATTAACTCAACTTTTTGTTCAGCACTGAGTAAGGTGTCAAAATCCACATAATTAATTGAATCAAATGGCATTCTACTCGACCTGTTCCCTAAGTTTATTTGTCGGTAATTGATAAATTCACTATAAAAATCATCTTCAGTCCCAACAGTATTTTGACGGAGTGTGCCATTGGGGTTGAAATATAAAAAACGCAGAAAATCGTATGCAAGGTCTGTTTCCGATTGGTGTTTCTGAGATTTACAGGCACCTATTACCAATAAGATAAGAAGTGAAAACATTACAAAAGCCTTTTGAAATAATTTTGTCATGATATTGGAAATAATTTTTACACTTGATTGCATCATGCTGATTCTTTAGTTACAAGGAGTCCCTTTTGCCTGACTATCATTAGTGGCTTCTTTACTTATGGCATCCTTTATCCTGGCTCTCTCATTTTCATCCAGAAAATTCTCTTTATATACTTCATACTCTATAAATTCATAATTATAAAAACCAATAAATCCACCCCAAACCATATCTTGATAAAACTGCATGGGTTGTAAATTACCCGGATTATTTGACTGGTCCCGCCGGTTCACCCTTGTCATTCAGGAAGTAGATGCTCCAAAC
>NZ_JAKZGP010000096.1 GCF_022549775.1 Belliella filtrata
TAAAAAATAATTACGATACTGGAAAAATACTAAAATGCTTGTGACTTATATGTGACTACTAAAAAGAAAAAACCCTGCAAGTAACTGGTTTAAAGTTAATTACAGGGTCTGTATGCAGAGGAGGAGGTACTAGGCAGTTTCCCGAAACCTGCCTTTAAACTACTTTAAATCCACTTTTTGACTAATGAGGCTAAAGCTAATTGCTTGTAATTGCTATAGTTTGTGACTTATAAAATTAGGCTACTTTAAATAATTCATTCATTTTATCCATTTCAGAAGCTTTAATGCTATCAGCTATATTTACATAGGTACTTAATTCCTTTAAAGTGGTGTGTCCTGTTATTGATTGTATAACATGCAATGGAATACCTTTTACAATTGCATTTGTAATGAATGTTCTTCTAAAAGTATGGCTACCTACTAGATTGTACTTAAAATCCTGTGAAACTATTTTTTTACCATTTTCAAAATAGATAATTTCAGCTTTACTATCTATACCAGCTTCTTCAATTAAGGACTTTAAGTGTTTGTTATACTTTTGATTAGAAATACTTAAAAGTGCTAAATCATAATCATATTTTTCTAAGATACTTTTTAATGCTGGATGCAAGGGGATAGCAATATTTTGATTAGTCTTTTGAGTGGTTATAGATAACTGATTGTTCATAATATTAGACTTGTTGAGTTTAACAGCATCCGAATACCTTAAACCAGTGAATAACTGAATTAAAGCTAAATCCTTTACCCTTGCTATTGATTCCCTATTAGGAGTAAAATCTATTATTTTTCTTATTTCCTTTTCTTCAAATACCATTTGTTTCACCTTGAAAGGTTTGGGATATTTCAAGTCCTTAAACTTATTATCAATCAGTCCTATTCTATGATAGTGATTTAGAATCTGCTTTAAGAATGAAAATGATTTATCAATAGTGCTAGGTTGTTGCCCAGACCTTAGATTTTGATTCTTATGCTTAGGTTTATCAGTTTGAAGGTATAAAGTGAATTGATTTATCCAGCTTTGATTTATTTGTGAGTAATAGAGTTTTTTACCCTTTGAAAAATCATCAAGCCTTGTAATTAGATTATTTAGTTTTTCTTTCATTCTAGGACTAGCGTCAAACCTTCCTGCTACATACTCATTCCCTAATGTTACTAAATCCTTGATTCCTTCTTTAAGCTTTTCTTTGTATTCCTTAAGGCTGTTAGCTTTAACTTCAATATCTTTCAACTTCATTTCATTTACAATCTGTAGAACATCTTGCAAATCATTATTAATTAATTCATTCAGCTCTTTACTGTTTGGGTGTAACTTTACTTTACCTGTAGGATTCCAATGTTTCTTCTCAACCTTTACTGGTGTCTTAAAAAATATTTGCTCTCTGGTTGATTTAGTATAAAAGTCTAGGTAGATGTAAACTGTACCAATACCTGCTTTATTGACATTTTTTAGAAGTGGTTTGACGTTCATAATTAGCTTGTTTTTAGTGTAAAATCTAGTCACAAATAAGTCACAAACTATAGCAATTACAAGCAATTAGCTTTAGCCTCATTAGTCAAAAAGTGGATTTAAAGTAGTTTAAAGGCAGGTTTCGGGAAACTGCCTAGTACCTCCTCCTCTGCGAAAAGGGTGTTTAAATCTTTCAAATTCAACAAGTTATAAAAATTGATTTTGAAAAGTACTCACCAAAAAAACTCAAAAACGCCCTAAACAGGCTAAAAACAGGGTTTTTGACCAATATTTTACAGATTTAATAGCAAAAAACTCACATTCAAAAGATGTGAGTTTTTTGCGTTTTAAGGCTTCTTTTAGTCAAATTTTGCAAATATTTTAATCTTAAGATGCGTAATTAGGTGAGTCTTTTTTATTGATCAAAATGACTCACCAGAACATGTTTTAAATACCTGATTTACAACATGTTCTATGATCGAATCTCTTGTCGAAGAACTCACTTTTTATTAAGTTTAAACCTAAAAAGTGAGCAAAAATGATTGAAAAAACATTCAGTATTCTCTATTATCTCAAAGCGGCCCGAAATTTAAAGGGAAATCAAAAGCATATTTATGCCAGAATTACGGTTGATTGCGTGCGTGTAGAAATCTCGACCAAACTTTCATGCGATAGTGACAAGTGGAGTTCTTTGGCAAATAGAGCAATTGGAAAATCCGAAAAGTCAAAGCAAGTCAATGCCTACCTTGAAGCATTTTCAGTAAAGGTTTACCAAGCACGGAAATACCTGATGGAGAATGACCAAGAGATAACGGCTGAAAGCATTAAAAATGTATTGCGTGGAAATACCCCAGATAACAGGATGGTCTTGGAGGTATTTGCTGAGCACAACCAACAACTTGAAGCATTGGTAGGGAAAGATTTTGCTTTGGGGACTTTGACAAGGTATAAGACTTCATTCGATCATACAAGGTCTTTTATCCAGTGGAAATACAAGACAGATGACATTGCCATTAAGAAGCTTGATTATGACTTCATCAATGATTACTCCTTTTGGCTGAAGACAGTCAGGGGCTGTTCCCACAATACCACTGTGAAATATCTTGCCAATTTTAAGAAGATCGTTTTGAACTGTGTCAAGAAAGGATGGCTTTCGCGAGATCCTTTTGCAGGGTTTAAGATGACCAAAAAAGAGATTGTCAGGGATTATCTTTCCTCGGACGAATTGACTTGGCTTGCAGATAAGGATTTTAGGATAGAAAGACTTGGGCAGGTAAGGGATGTTTTTCTTTTCAGCTGCTACACCGGTTTTGGCATTACTTGAATAGGCGGCTTGCCCAGGCCCGAACAAGAACACTTCTAATTCAACACCCACTTCTTTATTTACCTGCGACATTCTTAAAGCTACATGAGAACCTGAGCTTAGAGCTGCATCATTGTCGTTAAAAATTACTATCGCTGTTTATTTCATTGTATTCTACCTTTTTAATTGTTATAGTTAATATTTTTTAAGTTCTCTAATGTGCATAGAATAATTTCTATATTTTTCGGGAAATTTTATCAACAAATTCGTTCTGCCGGTTATTTAGATTAAAAGATTCATTGGAGTCGAATATCTTTGTCAGATTAAAATTTATCAGGTTTGTCATACTCAATTTCGGTGATATCAAACTTTGCATAGCTAAAATCACCCTTTTCCAATCTCCATAAAACATCGAAGGCGGTTGGTATTATTACATTATTCAGTTGCTTATAATTTGTTGCTTTTATAATCCATGTTTCTAAATTCTCTTCACCCATATATCTTTTTGTTTCCATTTCCGTTATTTCTCCAATTGTGTTGAAAGTAAATTTAAAAAATAAGGACATTCCATTATAATTAAAAGTGAGTTTGGCAGAATTTGAATCAATTGGAAACCATTGCAGTTTGTCGCTGGGCAAAAAATTAGTCGGATATAAAATACTTTCTCCAAGCCAACGAAGTATTTCTCCAATATCATATTTTTCTTTGTCTTTTGCATCAACAATATTATAAACTGAAAAGAGCGAAACAATTAATCTACCGTGGTTTGAAATATACATATCTCTTGCAACAAACATTGTTGTAGTACCTTTCCATATAAAGCCTGGTTTTTCAGTTGTAGCATACTGTTCTCCTTTAATAGTCATCCAACTTTTTTTAAGGTCTGCTTTAAATTGTCCGTTGTGTTTTATTCTTGCATAACTTATATATGACTGCCCTTCTTTCAAAATGTAATTGAAATAGCGTTGCACAGGCTCGGGTAAACTATCAAGTTGTTTTTTTTGAAATTTTTGGTCAGATATATTTTTTGACTGAGCAAAAAGTTCTTTTACCTGTTTACGGAATTTTATGGACAAATTTATTTTGCCTATGATGAAAATTAATAGTAGAAGTCCAAGTATTAAAAATATGATTTGCATAGTTTTCATTTTTTGTAATGTGTTCTGATTTGCGGTAATAGTGCAACAAACAGTATGGGTATTGCATATAGTATATAAAAGGTCTGCAACCAGCCAACACCTTGTATGAATATTGTTTCAACTTGTATCCAGATAACAAGTGCAAATGCAATGTAAATAGTATACGACCATCCCCAATACATATCTTTAAAGAAGTTAAAATGTTCTGCAAATTTGTTTTCTGGTTTTTTAACCAAAGCAACTGCCAAAAGACACGGGGAAAGTCCCAAAACTGAAAACAGAATAATGCCGGGTATTAGAAAGTCATTGAAAGGAGAATTGGCTAAAATAGATAAGGGCAAACCACCCAATAATTTTCCCGATGGTAAAATGATGAGTAATCCACCACCGCCTATGGCACCAAGTCCAAGAAATATAAGTAAAGTGATAAGAATATTTCTTACAGTTTTTTGTTTCATTGCTAAAGAATTATTTTTGATTTCTTCCTAAAGTTTCAACTTCATCTAGCCACTTTTTTCTTTTCAAATCATCTGATGATTTCACGGGGGCAAAGGCAGAAATTTTAACTGGTTTGATGCCACAAAATTCCAAAACACCTATTTTCATTGCGTTGTGTCCTGCATTTCTGTTCATTAACCAATAATACCATTTTGGGGTGTCCATCGTTACAATTAATCTTGCAGTTTTCAATTTCAACAATTTGTCCCAAAACGGACCTTTCTCGTGATACTTAAAAGCGAAATTGGGTAAAAACACCCTGTCAATAAAGCCTTTCAATAGAGCAGGAAAAGTAGCCCACCAATTGGGATAAACAAAAACCAAATGATCTGCTTGCAAAATGTCTTGTTGTATTTTCAGCAAATCAGGCTCAAGCTCCGAAACAAGGCGATAACCGTGAGTAAGTATCGGGTTAAATTTCAAATCAATCAAATGAACCAACTGGCATTGGTCTCCATTTGTATCAGCCCCTTTTTTGTAGCTTTCTGCCAATGAAAAACACAGGCTTTCTTTGTCTGGATGTCCGTTTATAATTAGTATTCTTTTCATCTATTTTCAATTAAATAAGGTTTCACTTCAATAGTTATTTCCATAGAAATTTTAGACTTAACAGAATGTGATATCAAACAAGCATCTTCTGCTTTTTTGATGATGCGAATGGCTTTTTCTCTATACTGTTCATTGCTTATAACAACAGTCGGTTTTAGCAAGATTTCGCTAATCATTAATTTTCCTTCCATCATATCCAACTTTCCTGTGGACTTACAAGCAAAACTTGTAAACTCTAATGTGGAATTTTCGGCAATGGCTAAAAAAGTTGTCATCAAACAACCGCTTATTGAAGCCACAAACAAATGCTCTGGCGACCAAATGCCCTTAATGCCTTTGGAGAACTCGGGTGGAGTGGCTACCTCAATGCAAACGCCATTTTCTTTATTCAATTCAGGGGAACAAACAATTCCTTTACGGGTGTTTTCCCAATTGATTTCTACGTTGTAAAAATGTGGTTCCATATTACTGCATTTTAATTTTTTCAATAGGCAATGGTTTAGTGCAGAAAAACCAATCAGAACAAGTAATACCATCTTCATTTGTTTCCATTCTGTCTTTGGCTACTCCACAAGAGTCTGCAGGTGGAACAATCACATCATCACCGGGTTGCCAATCAGCAGGAGTTGCTATTGAATAGGTATCTGCAGTTTGCATTGCTATCAGTGTTCTTTTTAATTCATCAAAATTTCTACCCAATGAAAGGGGGTAATAAATAATTGCCCGAACCATTCCTTTGGGGTCAATGAAGAATACCGCTCTTGTAGAACTTTCGCCAGGTTGTATCATTCCATACTTTTTTGCCACTTCCATTGTGATGTCTTCAATCAAAGGAAATTTTACCTCAATGTTTTTCATTCCTTTGAATTCAATTTTTTCCTTGATGGTTCTTAACCAAGCAATATGGCTAGACAAGCCGTCAATAGATAAACCAACCAACTGACAGTTCAAGTCATTAAATTCCAATTCTCTGGCTGCAAATGTGATGAACTCCGAAGTGCAAACAGGAGTGAAGTCCGCAGGATGGCTAAAAAGAATGACCCATTTCCCTTTATAATCAGCCGGAAAATTTATATTTCCTTGTGTTGTTATAGCTTTAAATTCAGGAGCTTTATCTCCTATTCGTGGCATTGATATGAGTTGTTCTACTATTTTTTCCATCTTGATTTTGTTTTTAAAAATTATAACTCAAATGAATCAATGTGAAGGTCATCTGATACCGTTCCGAGTTCTATTAAAGTGTTTGTAATTCCAGGCATCATAGCAGGACTTCCGGCTATATATGCATCGGCTTCTTTCAATTGTATCTTACTTTGTCGAATGGCATCTGCTAATTTCCCAGCAAAATAGGTGAGACCGATCTGCATTTTTGGAAGTTCTCCATTATCTATTGCAATCGTGCAATTGAGATTAGGGGCTTCGGTTATCCATGGGCTAAGCACATCCATTTCATAAATATCATTTGCACTGCCAAGACCCCAATAAAGTTCCATTTTACGTTGATTGTTCAGTTGAATTTGTTGCTCTATCAAGGCTTTAATAGGTGCAAAGCCCGTTCCTCCTGCAATAAAGACCAAAGGCTTTTCGGGCAAAGATTTCATTGTGAAGTTTCCTCTTGGCCCACGTACTTGAAGAATGTCATCAATTTTCAATTCTTCAAACAACCAACTGCTTTATCTACCTCCTGCTACATTTCTTATTTGAAGTTCAATAGAACCTCCCGTTTGTGGGGCATTTCCAATGGAATATGCCCTTGGTAACCATTGCCCATTGGGTGGAATAATTTCGACATACTGGCCTGGCATAAATTGACAAAAGCATTCATCCTCTTTTGTTGGTGAGAGGGTAATGAGTATTGTTCTGTTGTTTACTTTTTCAAGTTTAGCCACACGCATATCTAAAATACGGTCGGGGTGAGGAATATTCCCTTGATAGGACAACTGTTCTTTTCGTGCTATTAAGTCATCTTCGATAGAATGATGAACAGCTACCTGCGATTCTAAAACAAATACCGTAGATAATGAAGGGAAATTAATAGCTTGTGTCGGGCAAGTGTTTGCACAAGTTGTGCATCCCACCATACAATTGAGTGGGTCAACTACAACAGCTTTTCTTTGGTCATAATCGTATCTATACACCAAACGACTGCAACCTGTAACACAAGTTCCACAGCCGATACAAGCGTCTGTATTGATGGTAGGATTCCAGTGAATTGTTTCGCGGGGTATGCCGTGCCAAGGTTTTGAAAATTTCGGGTCTGGCATAATTGTTATTTTAATTGTTGTTAGGTAGTCATTCCTCCATCTATAACCTGCGTTGTTCCTGTAATAAATTGACTATCATCACTTGCAAGAAATAAAACCAGTTTGGCTATTTCTTCTGGGATGGCATACCTGCCTAATGGTATTGTTTGTTCAAATCCTTTTTTAGCTTCCGCCCCGTGGCTTGGTGCAAAACCTTCTTCCAACGAACGCATCATTCTGTTGTCAACCGGTGAAGGGTTGATGGTATTCACTCTTATTTTTCTCGGTGCAAGTTCAAGAGCTAAATTTCTCATAACTCCAATCACAGCGTGTTTGCTTATCACATAAGCACTTACATTAGGTGTGCCACCTAATCCTGCAACTGACGAACTCATAATTACACTACCTCCATCTTTCAATATTGGCGAAATATATTTATTGCCTAACCATACACCTTTTACATTCACTGCCATTACTTTGTCGAATATTTCTTCAGGATAATCAGTAACAGGTTTTACTACACCTTCAATACCTGCATTGTTAAAAAACACATCCACCTTTCTGAATAGTTTTGCAGCTTCATCTGCGTAGCGTTTTAC
Organism: Belliella filtrata; assembly: GCF_022549775.1. Lineage (GTDB taxonomy): Bacteria > Bacteroidota > Bacteroidia > Cytophagales > Cyclobacteriaceae > Belliella > Belliella filtrata. Next base: position 7,779 of record NZ_JAKZGP010000096.1, read on the forward strand.
ATCAGCAGCTTTTGTTACATCAGCAACGCAATAGTTTACATTTTTGCCACCCAGTTCATCTACCGCTTCTTTCAAGGATTTTTCATCACGGTCAACCAGCAAAACTTTTGCTCCTTGATTTAAAAAAAGTTTGGCTGTTGTTCTACCGATACTGCCAGCACCACCTGTAATGACGGCAGTTTTATTTTCTAATTTTTTCATTTTTATCGTTATTATGTAAAGATAAGCTTGTCAGTATGAGTCTATGTTACACAATTCGATATGATTGTTGGATAATTTACAAAGGTCAAGGGGTGGGATGGGTGCATTGGGGCAAAATTAAATACCGAAAAGGCGGGATGAATAGTATTGTTTTGGTGGCATTTTGTCTCGGTTTTGGAACGGTCGCTTCCAAGCTCCCTTGATTCATTAAGGTGGCCTTTTAGGGTGGATAAATTTAAAAGTGCTTCGTTCAAAGGAGTTGGCAATTTTTTTTGATTTAATTTCTCGGCTTTTCTTTTGAAATATTGGTCATAATAGCATAAATAGACAAACTGACAATGGCAGCAAAAAAGCACCAGACGGAAAGAATGTAATGTTCATAAAATATGGCTGAAACTGCATATGAAACGATAACAGCAATTCCAAATAGCTTCATACGTTTAATGTGTGAGAAGAAAGGAGGTAAAATAGTTGCAAGGCCATATAACAGCATACCATAAATTCTTAAAGAGGATGGATAATCTTGTATGTATACAATGTGGTGCCCAACAATTTTGGCTTCCACATGAAAGGTGAAAAGACAGTAAAGCAGATATATACCAACTAATATTCCTGCTCCCACCAATACTTTTTGTATGTTTTTCCTAGTTCCTTTTTTCTCCAACAATAGAATGGAAATAGGCACCCAAACAGGCCATAGAAATTGTGCAAAGAACAAGAAAATATAGGTGAATATTTTTTGAGTGATCTCATACCCCAGGTTTGGCAAGGTGAGCCATAATATACCTTCGGCCATTTGCTGCACACCAAAAAGGAGAGGAATACTTGAAAATAATAATTGAGAATTATGATGAGTCTTTTTAATGGACGCAACTCCAACAATGGTAAGTACCACTCCTGCTCCTATACTTACACTTGTTGAAAAACACATTTAGTTGTAATTATTAGTTTATTAATCTTTATCGATGCACAATAGGTTTAATAATAGCTGGTTTTGATTTTCACAATTCTTGGGTCTTCAATTCCATGAATTTCATCATCAGTAATGGGAATAAGTAATGGTTATATGTTGTTCGAAGAAATTAAACGAGCTTTTTATTTCTATTTAATATATAGTTTGATTTTCCTCTAACAGATAATTAACATTTAGTAAATTCAAGTCGTTGTTGTATTGGTAAACTCTAGGATTGCCAGTTGCAATTGATATTTCAGTAATTTTATTACCATCGATATTTTCAAGATACATGATTAAAGCCCGTAAACTATTGCCATGTGCCACAATTAAAATGTTATTACCCTGTATAAGTTCCGGCATTATTGTATTTTTATAATACGGCACTACTCTATCATAAGTAGTATGAAGATTCTCCCCATTAGGCGGAATAGTTTCAAAGCTTCTTCTCCACAATAAAAACTTTTCTTTACCATATTTCTCTTCAATTTCAGTTTTATTTAAGCCTTGTAAATCGCCATAATTTCTTTCATTTAATGCAGCAGATCTTATAACTGGAATATTTTTCCCGATTAGCTGCAGAATAATTTCAAGTGTGTCAATTGCTCTTTTCAAAACAGAAGAAAAAGCCTTATTAATTACATAATTTTTCAATAAAAAACCGGCTTGTTTTGCCTCAATAATTCCAAGCGGAGAAAGTTCAACATCAATAGTACCTGTAAATCTATTCTCAAGATTCCAAGTTGATTGACCATGACGCAGTAAAATAAGTGTAGGCATAACTGTTTCAGATTATTTATTACCTAAAATCCGCAGGATTCTAATTTGGTTTTGATTGGGATAAATACAGTGCCATAAAGAATCATTTTGTTGTCAATCTAGGATTTTTTATGGTTGAGTGATACTTTTAATTTGGTTTAGGGTAAGGATTGTCTGTGTCATTTGGATATTTTACCCTAGTTTTTATCAGTATGGACACACCGATCCCATTGTATCATTCTAATTTTCAACGTATTGTATATTTTTACGATTGAATCTAAGTCAATAATGGTGTGTAATCTTTCTGTGTGAAGAGCTTGAGGACATGTTTCCTTCCCGTCCTGATCCATTTGGCTGATACTGTTATAAATCTGAAAATGAACTTTTTGAGTCTGT
>NZ_JAKZGP010000097.1 GCF_022549775.1 Belliella filtrata
CAAATCCAACAATGGAGCTGAAAACTTCTGTGTTATAAGATCCGTCGTGGATACCCTGATCAAACGTTCGGGAAATATCTTAGAAAATCTAAATCATATAGCTAATTTACAACCTGAGTAGTTACAAAATGCTTATTGAATAAAATTAAATTTAGTTTGTTGCATTTAATGAATCGTATTTCAAAATGATTATAGTCGTTTTAATCTTTTAGCTAGGAATGCTTTTAGAAAGGGGCATTGAAATTGAAAAAGAAGCCGCCTTCACCAGCATTGTTCAAAGAATATTCTAAACGAAAAACTATGTCATAAAAAATAACAAGATCTAACCCTGGTCCATAGCCAAAGAGGTATGTGTTGGTTAGTCTCCTGTTTTCTGGAATATTATTTCTATCATTGACATAACCATGATCAAAATTTCCACTTAGGTATAATCTCAACGGGAAAGTGGTGAATCCTTGCAAAGGGACAAGGTTAGAAATGTCGTAATTGAGGTCTAGAAACTTGAATCTTAAACTGTTTTTATGGACTAGGGTTTGCTGACCATCGATTACGTTGAATTCATATCCTCTGATAAAATATGGCCTGTAACCTATCCCTCTCACAGAAGTAAATGGTTGTCTTTGACCAAAAAATGTGTTAACAGACAAACCTGTAGCAATATGTAATCGGTTACTGAATTCCATATACCGATTTGCTGTTGCAGAAAATTCCCAATCTTGAAAATCATCAAAACTGAACAATCCATATCTGGTCAGCTCAAGATCCAAAAGAGCACCACTGGTGGGGTATGAATTATAGTTTCTTCTATCGTGTCTGTAGTTGTAAGAGGCTGAAAAATTTCTCAGTACATTGTCTCCATGAAGGAAGTAATTTGGGTTCTCTATAAGGACATCTTCATGCACTCTGAAGTTGTTGTACCCTAAAGTGACAAAATGGAAATTATAAAAACTTCCTCTATAGCTGTAACTTATAGCTGATTGAATATTTCTCCTCAATACATTCTCAGCTTCATTTGCAAAGAAGACTTGCCTATTGTTCTCAGACTTTACGGCAATGTTTTTGTTTGTTTGGAACCTAACTTGGAATGAAAGTCCGTGTTTTTGATTGCGATCTATGTAAGGGAATCTATAAAGTAGATCAAATGCCTGAGTGAATCCAAACTGCGTGACTACTCTCAATTTTTCATTTCTTCCACCAACATTATTATGATAAAATCTTCCGCCATAGTTTACCCTCCTAAAGCTTCGATTTTGATTGGTCCACCATTCTGCAAAATTCCGATCAGCCAGCTCAAAGATTACCGAAGGAATGAAATACCTTCTTTCATCTACTTTTATCAGCAGGTCAATTTGCTCTTCTCCTGTGATCAGTGGCGTGATTTCTACAGTATTGAAAAGTTGCAAATTAAATATCTTCTTTTCATCTGTAAGTATGGTTTCGATCAATTCGTCCCATCCGTATTGTATATCTTTGAAGATATTTAATTCTCTTAAGATGATGTTTTTCCTCGTTTTTTGATTTCCAATTACATAGATGTTATTGATCACGACTTTTTCAGGAGGGTCTGAACTAATGGAGATTTGCTCTTCCACTTGAATATCCTGTCCATTGGCACTGTGTATGATTACAGTGGTCATTAGCATAAGGAAGAAAATCAATGGAAATTTAAATCTCATTTGTTTAATAGTAGGCTTGGAAGTCGATTTTTAATTATGGTAATAGAAATACGTAATGTTATGATAAACTTTTTCAAATTGTTAAGATTGCTATACATTCAATCCTACTTTAGTCAATCGAAAGAGTTCTTGAATAGGAATAAACTCTTAAATTCATTTGTATAAATGATGAAGCCAAAATGGAATTAATCATATAAAGCGTATGTTTAAACTTAAATTCTTCACCAAAGTTTCACTCATTGAAGACGCTCATTCGTAAAATCGCCATTCTTCCTGTATTGCTTTATCAATACGCTATATCTCCCTTATTCCCACCTTCGTGCAGGTATACTCCAACATGTAGCCATTACATGAAGGAAGCCATTATGAAACATGGCGTGGTAAAGGGAGGGTGGTTAGGGCTTAAGCGAATTTCTAAATGTCATCCTTGGGGTGGGCATGGCCATGATCCTGTACCTTAAATATCACTTTTAGGAGGCTTCAAACCTTTTTTGGCGGCTAAGACTATCAGGATAATTCCACCGATAACCAAAGGAATACTTAAAGTCTGTCCCATATTGAACTGTAGCCCATCTTCAAAATCTACTTGATTCTCTTTGAGAAATTCCCATATAAACCTCATACCAAAAACAGAAATCAGAAAAAGGCCTAAGAATAAACCCTCAGGTAATCTTTCTTTGTATTTGCTCCAGATGAGGTACAATATCAAGAATATGAAGAAGTAAGAAAGTGACTCATATATTTGAGTAGGGTATCTTGCCTTGCCAAAGGTTTTGATAGTGACAAGATAGGTGTCACCTTGATCTGAAACGGTATAGTCTAATGATTTGCTCGGGTCTTCAGCAAGGTATTTTTGTGAGCTTCTGAACCTCGTCAAAATGTACTTGACATCAGTTTCTATTGCTGTCCTCAAATCCTTTTCCTCAAACCCTCCCTTGACAACTTCAATATCAAAGTTCACAGGGACAATGCCATTTCCAACCAATTCAGCCTGCCTGTCGCTTGGTTTGTATGCATTTACTTTTTGGAGAGGAAGTCTCAATGTTTCTAATGCTTCTTCCGTATCTCTTGCAAAGACAAAACCTGAATCACTTTCAGTTTCTTTACCTCCAATCTCTGAGTTCATTAAGTTTCCAATCCTGATCAAAGCTCCTGTCATGGCTACCACGATCACTATTCTATCTACTACCCATAAGTAAGATTGTCCGGGAGTTTTCTTAGCATACATAAATAATGCAATCAGGATAGCTATGGCTGCACCATGGCTTGCAAGTCCACCTTCCCAGACTTTCAATATGTCAATAGGATTGCTTAAATATTTCTCAGGTTCATAAAACAAGACATGTCCCAATCGAGCTCCAATAATCGTAGCCAGGACCATATATATGGTCAATTTATCAACGAGTTGAGGGTTTTGTCCTTCCTTTTTGAATATGTAAACCATGATTTGCTGCGAGATGATGAATCCAAGCGCAAATAGTAAACTGTACCACCTAAGTCTATCAAATCCTGGGATAACTGCTTGATCTGGACTCCAGACTATATAATTCAAAAGGTTGTTTATCATTTTATTATTTTTTCTAGATCAAATATGGGTATTATCAACTAAGAACGCGAGCAATTTTGTTAAATTTTGATCAATGAGAATCTAATTCTGCTAATTCTTCTTCAAATCCGCCTGATAAAATAGGGAACCTATACCAAGTTCTTGGGTCTACGCTAAACTCATCAAGGTGGAAAGAAGGAGCGATTCTCTCTCTTTTCCATTGATTTCTAGCCCAGAGTCTAAAGAATTTTTTGATATAAACTTTGAGTAAGTCATCACTTATGTCTAATTCATCTTTCAAATTCAGATAAATGTCAATCGGGGATCTTTTATCTTTGATAGCTAACTTCTCAATTTCCAAAATAGTCCCGTATGGCATGAGGTCATCTTCATCAGTCTGATGATTGTCCAATGGTCTAAGCTCTGCGGAAGGCTGAAGTGAATTTACAAACCTTAATCCAGCATGTCCTAGTTCGCTCTCGGCCCACTGTAGCCATTGAAGGATAAAAGCTTTGTCCACACCAGCGATAGGAGAGATGCTTCCTGATGTATCTCCATCCATTGTAGCGTATCCTACATCTCCTTCACTTCTGTTTGATGTGGTCAGGAGTAATGCATTCTTTATATTTGCGAGCATCCATATGATTGGAGATCGGCTACGTGCTTGAATGTTTTGAAGTGCCAAATCATCTTTCTCCCAAGTCAATTTTCTTCCTAAGGCCTTTTCGATTTTTTCAGAGTACGATTTTACTTCAGTTCCTATTTCCCAATTGTAGAATGTGGCTCCTATACTTTCCGCCAAACTCCTAGCGCTCTGAAATGTTTCATTTGAAGAGTTTTCAGTTCCTTGGTAAGCGGTTGTCAAAATTTGGGACATGATGTCTTTGCTAGGATCATCTGAAAACCCCTCGGTTTTAAGATTGAGTTTTTCTAAAAAGGCTTCAGTTCCTAATTCGGCAATTCCTCGTTTGACCATTTCTGCAACAAGAATGGCAATACTAGAAGAATCAGCTCCACCACTAAGTGAGAGGACAAAGCCACTACTTCGGCTTTTTCTTAGGTAATCGAATAATGCTAAAGAAGCAGCTTGAACAAACTCCTGATTCTTGTTATGATAGCTCTTTATTTCAGGATAGTTTGATTTTTGATGATTATAATCAAATATGGAAATTTGATAGTTTTCAAATGAAAGTAGTCTGTTTTTGTAAATAAGTTGTCCTGACTTAGCAATGAGCGTTTCACCATCAAAAATCATTTTACCAGATTCGTTTCCCAGTAGGTTGACATAAAAATAAGTAGCCTTTAATTCCTTTGAGGAATAGCACACCAGTTCTTCTCTTGTTTTACTTTTACCCATCGCAAAATGGCTTGCGCTAGGGTTGAAGATTAGATCTACTTTTCGATCTCTTAGCCTATACCCAGGTCTGAGATCTCCTCTCCAAGCATCTTCACAGATTTCAAAACCATATCTAAGACCATTTTTTTCGAAAATTAGATCACCTAATGGGATGTCAACTCCATCAACATCAATCGTTGTAATCTCATTGGCTTTCCATGGGGTAAACCATCGAAACTCATAATGAACTCCATCTATAGCCATAAATTGCTTAGCGACTATTCCTTTGAGCTCTCTATTTTCTATAACTGCTACACAATTATAAACTACCTCATTGCTGCGAATAGGGAGACCTACAGCTATAGTAATATTTTCACAGAGGGGGATTATTTGCTTTAACTGGGCTAATGCCTTTTGAGGATACCAGTAGCTCAGGAATAAATCTTCACTACCATATCCAGTAATAGCCAGTTCGGGAAAGCATAATAAATCTACACTTCTAGACTTGGCTTCTTCAATGCTATTGGTGATGTTTTGAAGATTCCCTTTCCAATCCAAAGGTGTTTGGTTGACGGTGGCTAGCGCAATCTTGAGTTTGGACGACATAATACGATCTATTCCCTAAAACATTAACCCCAAAGATAAAGATCTAAATAGGGATATTTAAGATTTCACAGGCGTTTTTCGAAGCTTCCTGTTCAGCTTTTTTCTTTGTTGCACCTTTGCCAGTAGTGACTACTTTGTTTTCTACAATAATTTCTATTTCAAATTCTTTGAAACGCTGTGAACCATTTACCGACAAAAGCTTGAATTCAATGTCTTTGGATTCTTTTTGTGCCCACTCTATGAGTTTGCTTTTAAAATTACTGGTTGTGCTGATGATGTTATCTACATCGAAGTGTATGATTATCCTTTTGAGGATGAATTTCTTTGTAAATCGATAACCTCTATCAAGATAGATCGCACCAATAATTGCTTCAAGTGTATCTCCGTTGATGGATTTGTTACCAATTACATTTTTATTTTTTAACTCTTCATTAATGAGTTTTGCTAGACCAATTTTGATTGCAATCTGATTGAGTGCTTCTCTATTGACAATCCTAGACCTAGTTTCTGTCAAAAATCCTTCATCCCTATAGGGGAATTTGAGGTATAAATATTCAGCAACTATGGCTCCCAAAAATGCATCACCTAGAAATTCTAACCTTTCGTTGGATAATTTTAGTCCGTTGATGCTTTCATCCGCTACCGAGGCGTGTTTGATAGCCAATTTGTAAAGTGCCAAATTAAAAGGCTTACTGCCCACCATATGTTTTATGGAAGCAGCAAGCCTTTTTTCATTTTTATTATAAAGTAGCGCTTGTAATCTGAGTAATCGTGAAAGTCTCAAGGTTACACCGTGATTTTTTTGAAAATAATGGAACAGTTATGTCCACCAAATCCAAAAGTATTACTCAAAGCGGCTCTTACTTCTCTTTTTTGAGCTTTGTTGAAAGTAAGATTCAACTTGCTGTCAAAACTTTCGTCATCCGTAAAATGATTGATAGTTGGAGGGACGATGTCGTTTTGTACGGAGAGTACAGAAGCTATGGCTTCTATGGCACCCGCTGCACCAAGAAGGTGACCTGTCATTGATTTGGTACTGCTGATATTCAAATTATAAGCATGCTCACCAAATACTTTTTGAATGGCTTTGACTTCGCTTACATCACCCAATGGTGTAGATGTACCGTGTACATTGACATAATCAATATCTTCAGGGTTAAGCCCTGCATCTTCTAATGCATATTTCATAACATTTGCAGCACCTTCTCCTTCTGGATGTGGGGCTGTAATATGATGTGCATCTGCGGTCATACCGCCACCTACCAACTCTGCATAGATTTTAGCTCCTCTTGCCTTGGCATGATCGTATTCTTCTAGGATTAGTGCACCAGCACCTTCTCCAAGCACAAATCCATCTCGATCTTTATCAAAAGGCCTAGATGCGGATTGAGGGTCTTCATTTCTTTGAGATAAAGCTTTCATCGCATTGAATCCTCCTATACCCGCTTCTGTTACAGCAGCTTCAGATCCTCCGGAGATGAATATGTCAGCTTTTCCTAATCTTATATAGTTAAAAGCATCAATCAATGCATTGGTTCCAGAAGCACATGCGGACACCGTTACAAAGTTTGGCCCTTTGAAGCCATATTTTATAGAAAGAAATCCTGTGCTAATGTCAGCGATCATTTTTGGGATGAAAAATGGATTGAACCTAGGAGTACCATCTCCATTAGCAAAATCCACAACTTCATCTTGGAATGTCTTAAGACCTCCAATTCCTGATCCCCAAATGACTCCAGCTCTATTTAGGTTGATTTTTTCAAGATCCAAACCTGAATCTTTCATTGCCTCATCCACAGCAATCATGGCATACTGTGTGAATGGATCCATTTTTCTAGCTTCTTTTCTATCAAGAAAATCTTCCACATTGAGGCCTTTGACCTCACAGGCAAATTGTGTCTTGAACAAGGAAGCATCGAATCTAGTAATAGGCGCAGCACCGCTTACACCAGTAGTCAACCCCTCCCAAAATTCGGGAACGGTATTACCTATTGGTGTAAGGGCGCCAATACCTGTTACTACAACTCTTCTTAAATTCATAAATGAATTTTAAGTGATTATTTTATTTAACGTTTGCTTCCAGGTAGCTGATAGCTTGACCTACGGTACCGATTTGCTCAGCCTGGTCGTCTGGAATGGAAATGTTGAATTCTTTTTCGAATTCCATAATTAGTTCTACCGTATCTAGTGAGTCAGCACCTAGATCGTTTGTGAAGCTAGCTTCAGGAGTAACTTCAGATTCTTCTACGCCTAACTTATCTACGATAATGGCTTTTACTTTTTGTGCAATTTCAGACATTTTGTTATCAGTTTATTTTATAACACTCCGCAAAGAAATATATTTATCCCCTTATTGCCAAAAAAAACTGACAAGTAAATTCAAGTTATTGTTTTACCACCTTGAAGTTGAAGGATTATTTTTAACTTTGTTTTTTAAATTCTTCCTGAATGAAGAAAACAAAATTACTTGTAGATAACATATTCGAATTTGAACTTTTGGGCTTCATAGCACCACTCAAGGACTATAAAATGGCTTGGGTGATAAACAATTGTTTGGATGTGAATCTTGTCAAATCTAAGGATTTTGAACTTCATTTTCTGGATGATTCGTCCATGATTATTTCTCAATATATGATTGAAAAAGAACATGGTTACGTCCAGCTTCTCAAAAATAGATCCGTCAATGAAAATGTGAACATTAGGTACCTCATTCCCGAATTGAGGATAATGGACTACTTCCTACTAATTCAAGATTACACGGAAGAATTGGATATTAATCTGTATATTGAGCGCTTATCAAAAAGTAACCTGATCCAAAATGTCGTCAAATTGGATGTTAATAAATTAAAATCTAAAGAAAACCTTTTAACCTATTAAAACGAGAATTACCAATGAGTGCATCTGTCTTTAATAAAACAAAGATTTTGGCTACCGTAGGCCCAGCTTCCAACAATGAAGAATCACTTTACAACCTGGCGCAAGCTGGTGCGAATGTGTTCAGATTGAATTTTTCTCATGGAAATCATGAAGGTCATTCCAAAGTGATCAGCATGATTAGAAAGATTAACAAAGATCATAAACTTTCTCTTGGGATACTCCAAGACCTTCAAGGGCCCAAAATCAGAGTGGGCGAAGTGGAAAACAATGGTGTGGAAATTGTACCTGGTGGACAAATTACAATTACCAATGATCCTGTAATAGGTACATCAGAACTTGTAAGCACTGTATATCAAAACTTACCAAATGATGTAGTTACTGGAGATAGAATCCTCATCGATGATGGAAACCTTGAACTAGTAGTAAATAGTACCGATGGAAAAAATGTAAATTGTACAGTGATCCACGGAGGTATATTGAAATCTAGAAAAGGTATCAATCTACCAAATACCAAAGTGTCAGCTCCTTCACTTACAGAGAAAGATATTGAAGATCTTGCTTTTGGATTGGAGAATGAAGTAGATTGGATAGCATTATCTTTTGTGAGATCTGCGGAGGATATTTATGATCTAAGAAATAGAATTGAGAAGGCTGGTAAAAATTGCAAAATCGTTGCAAAGATCGAAAAGCCTGAGGCACTTGAAAATATTGACTCAATCATCGAAGCTACCGACGCTATCATGGTCGCAAGAGGTGATTTGGGTGTAGAAGTACCTATGCAGATGGTGCCACTATGGCAGAAAAAAATGGTGGAGAAATGTAAACTTGCTTGTAAGCCAGTTATCATCGCTACTCAAATGCTAGAAAGTATGATCGTCAATCCTCGTCCAACTCGTGCAGAGACAAATGATGTCGCTACAGCGGTACTTGATGGTGCAGATGCTGTTATGTTATCAGCTGAAACTGCCTCTGGAAATTTTCCTGTAAATGCTGTAAAAGCAATGAGTTCGATTATCAGCCATATCGAAGAAAATGCGGATGTATACCACAACCTCTACAAAATACCAGAGGATGATAAAACATTCCTATCAAATAACTTGATTTTAATGGCTTCTAGGATATCTAGAAATGTAAATGCAAAAGCTATAGTAGGTATCACCTCTTCTGGATTTACAGCCTTTAGGATTGCTTCACATAGACCTAAAGCAAATACGTTTATTTTTACTCGAAACAAGCCATTGCTGACACAGTTGAGTTTGGTATGGGGAGTAAGGGCGTATTATTATGAGAGCAATGTGTCTACTGATGCGACATTCCACGATATCCAAGATCAGCTTAAAGATGATGGCCATGTGAAGGATGGTGATATCATTATCAATACTGCAAGCATGCCTCTCAATGCAAAAGGTAAAACCAACATGATGAAAGTTCATGTAGTAGATTAAATACGATAATACTAAATACAAAGAAGGCCATTGACTCATTTCAATGGCCTTTTTCGTTTTTATTTATTTGAGTGTAACTACTCAGGTACATTATTTACTGACCAATATTCAAGTATTTGGAGTCTTGTGCTCCTTTGTAGCGTATTGACGCGTATTTGTATGTTAATGTACGAAAATCAGCTTTAAAGTTGGTTTATCCACATTTTTTTGTGGGGAAAAACAGCGTGGATTATTGGTATTCATGGTATTATGTGCTGATATTCAGGAAACATTTCAA
>NZ_JAKZGP010000098.1 GCF_022549775.1 Belliella filtrata
TCAACTATCTCTAGCAGGTGGGAAAACCTTGAGAGTACCATGGATTATTGTCTCAAACACCTTTATGCTTATCGACGCCAGATTCAAAGAAATTTAAACAGATCCCCAGAAACATGACAAAGTAGGGCTAATCAATCACCTTTTTCTAGTTCAAAAATATCATCCACCTTTACATCAAAACATTTCGCTAGCTTCAATGCAAGCACTGTAGACGGCACATACCTACCTGCTTCGATAGAATTGATCGTTTGTCTACTTACTCCTATATGATCTGCCAATTCTTGCTGTGTCAGGTTATTTTTTGCTCGCTCTACTTTGATGCTATTTTTCATGAATTACTTATAAATTGGATAAATTAAAACCAATGGTAGGACCTAATCAGTCCTGAACCCTATTCGATTTCCAAATTTGATATTTTAAAGCAAGTAAGGCATATGTACTCTGCATAAACAAAACTGATGGCGCAGAAACAGTTGGACCAAATGGAAAACCTACACTTATATTTGATATAAAATGTACAAGCATTATTGCACCAAGTCCCCAAATCAACCAATAAAACCCCATCTGAAATGCTCTAAGCCTAAACTGCTCTATCATTTCATCTTCTCTATCATGTGCTGACAGTATTAGGATCGTTGAAGCTATAGCCCATGATGAATAGGTGAATTCCAATAACTCTTTTATCTTCCATTCTATACCAAGCCAATGAATAACAAATGGTAATAAAAATGGTAATGGATAAAAAAGGTATGCAACATATTTCCAACCTCTTTTTAGCACTGGTATTTCTAAAATTTTATCCCTTTTCATATGTAAATTTTATTTTACCAAATGTAAAGTAAAATTTACATTATATCCATCTAACTTTCCATTTTTCCATACTTTTATAAAATTTCTAAAAATCCATTTTGGCTTTATTGATTAAATTATACCAGCTATATATTGCTGTAATCGATTGATTTATGGTGAAAAAAACCTTCAGTTCTCACTTAATGATTTTTAATAACTGATTGGTAGTCAATAAAAACCTAAAAGGTCTTCAGGCTTTGTTGACAATAATTCTGTTTAAGAAAAACTCTGAAAAAAAGTAGCTGAAGAATCAGTCTTAAGTTTCCTTAACCTAGACACAATAGCTACATTTTCATTCGAAGTATAGGTATACATCTTCATTCGCCCGTTTTGAATCTGACATACCTGAGACTTTTTCCGCAAGCCCTATTTAGGGTCTGCTGAAAAACTCACACAGCCAGCTTACCGAAAACCAGCCCAGATTCAAGTCTGGGCTGGTTTTTTATTTTTAACTTTCCTAAGTCAGCTTCAATACTATTCACTATTGTCATTTTGAGCATCTCCCATGCTGAAAAACCCAGCCATAGGAGTGCCTCCCCGGCCAATTTGACCAGGTTGAGCACTAAGATGATGGAGGCTATCCACGATTGACTGATATCTTTGAGCCTTGCCCTGATACGGTTCATGCCGTACCCGTTCTTTGGCTGTCCGAATTTCCCTTCTATCGGGTTCCTCTCTCCTAGACTTACGTGGTTTTCCACTGCCTTGGCCGATGGTCTTCCCAATGGTTTGGCCGCCAGTTTTATCCCTTTTTCCTTCAGCCACTTCCTGTTTTCCCTGCTGCAGTACAGCTTGTCAGCAAGAACCTTTGCAGGGTAGAACCCAAACCTTTCCCAGTAATTCTCCACGTATTCTGTAAGCTGGGAACCCTCGTTGTAAGCATCCCATGATGGAGTAGCCGTCAACCATGCTCAGGTGAATCTTGGCACCAAACTCCGTCTTTGCCCTTGCTTTTCCTCTCACAATGGGGCGTACATGTGGTTCGTGGATACTCACTATCCTGTCCTCTACCTGATGGGTTTTGTTTTCATACATTTCGAGCTGTTGTATATAAAGCGTCTGGATGATCCAGTATTGGCGCTGCAGCTTATGCTCAAGGGGGAAGGTTTCAAAGCCATCAAGCTGCTTTTCTAGCGTGTTGAAGTTTCTTCTGAGGTATTGGAGCTGTGCCTTTATCCCTTTCCTGATTGTTTTCCTTGAGGGATTCCTGTTCTGAGCTACTTTCAGATAGGTTTTCCTCGCTTTCTCTCGGTAAGTCCTGGGCTTTTTGCCTACACGGTTTTTGTAATGGAGTTCATCTATGATTGCCTCTGAGATTTCCCTGGCCTTGTTGAGCAGTCCTATATCAGTAGGATAGGCAATATCCTGCGGGCAGACAGTGGCATCGAAGATGACCTCACCCTTGTGGCTTACTCCTTCTCCTCCTGACGGGCCGTTGTCCTTTTTATCTTTGTCCAGATTTGAAGCTGACCTTTCCATCGAAAAGCCGTGTATCTTTTCATTCATCTCTGCGATAAGCTCCTCACTCAGCCGCTTTCTGATATCCACAAACAGGGAAGGGTCAAAAGGGGCTTCTTTGGTATAGGAACTGTAGCCAAGAAAATACTGTAAATACATATTCTCTGTAATCTGGGCAACTGTCTCTCTGTCATCAAGATTGAGAATATGCTTGATGATCACTGCCCCGATCAATATGCGTGGGTTCAGTGATGGACGACCAGTCTGCCTTACAGGATTATGTTTGAGAAACAGACCAACGAGTTCATCCCAGGGAATCTGCTTGCTGAGAACAACCCAGCGGTTGTCGGGATCAAGCTGGTTATAAAATGGAGTCTCAAAACCTATTAATGTTAGCTGACTGGGACTGCTGTATTCACTGCGTGGTGCACGCCTTTTGGTTCTCTTTGCCATAATACCTTGCACTTGTACTCCCTGAAAATCAGAAAAAACCCCTGCAATTCCGAACTATTGAAAGATTTTATACTTTATCAGCAGACCCTATTTAAACTAGTCCTACACAAGCTAAGGCTTCTGTTTTAAAATTGACCTATTTTTAAATTTCAATTAAGCATAAGAATGTGGTTCTTAATAATTCATTTAAATTTAACCCCATGTATACATTGAATAAATATGCAATGGAGGGTTTTGCGGGATTTATATAAGCGTAAAATATTTTTAATTACGATAGCAGTTAGCTTATGCTTAGCGGTATCTGGCAAATCAGCTTTTGCTGAAAAAGAAATCGCCAAAAGCTCCAATCCGCGCTATCGAAATGGAATGAATTATATAAGCTTTTTTGCGGAGATAGGCCCTACGCTAAACAGGTTCTACAGCTCCTACCTGTACACTTCGGACTGCCAGTCAAGATATGTTTGGGAAGACAAAAAGTGGGTCGTTTCATCATCCGAACTGCACACCATCATTTTCCAGTGCTTTCAGTTAGGTTAGATGCTAGTCAGAAGAACGCTTATAACCAAATAATACCTTTGGCAATCGGATACCGGAGAAATATCAGAGGTTGGTACATCGAGGGATCTCTCGGAGCTATGATAAATCAAAGTACTTCTGTGTTCAATGACCCTGCGCAAGAAAATTAGGTAGTAAGCTATAGCGAGATCAATTAAGGTTTTGAAATAGGAAGACAAATCGGAGATTTCGATTTTGGTCTAGTCATATATAATACAGGACCTATACCATACCATATCCTTTTCTCTGGTATCAAAACTAGCTATAAGATAAAATGATAAAACACGTCAACCCAATTCGAGCTCCAGTTGCTCGATTTCCTCGACTAATTGCTCCCATTGGGCATTGATCTTAGCTTCTTGATCTTTGATCTTTTGGTATTTCAAATTCACAGCTTCGAGTTTTTGGCTATCTGCAAACACCTCTGGACTAGCCATCTCTGCTTCTAAAGCTATTTTTTGTTCCTCAAGCCCCATCAGCTGTTCTTCTACTATTTCCAACTCCCTTTGCTTTTTCTTAAGCTCTTTCTTCACTTGATTAGCCTCGGTCTGATTGATTTCTCTTCTTTTTACAGCCACGACTTTTGGAGTAGACTCAGTTTTTGCTGTGACCAATGCCTCTGCATCCTGCTTCGCCTTCCAGTTCAAAAACTCCTCGTAAGTACCTGGATATTCTTTGATTTCTTGATCTTCGATGTACCATATTTTATTGGCAACTCCTCTGATAAAGTGTCTGTCGTGAGATACTGTGATAAAAGTCCCTTCATATTGCTCCAATGCCTGAATGAGGATATTGACAGATTGCATATCCAAGTGATTGGTAGGCTCATCAAGCAACAAAAAATTGGCTTCTGATATCAAAGTCTTCGCCAAGGCAACCCTGGACTTTTCTCCTCCAGAGAGCACTTTGATCTTTTTAAACACATCCTCATTAGTAAACAAGAAACAGCCCAACACATTCCTTAGCTCTTGTTCTGTTTTTGAGGATCCGGCTTGATTCATTTCTTGAAGGATTTCATTATTCACATTCAAGGCCTCAAGCTGGTGTTGAGCAAAAAACGATTTGATTACATTATATCCTTCTGTCCTACTCCCTTCAACTTTTTCTGTACCATCTATGATTCTCAACACGGTAGATTTACCTTTACCATTGGCACCTATTAGGGCTATTTTGTCACCCCGCTCTATTCTCGCTGTGGAATTTTTCAAAATCACCAAGTCACCATAAGCTTTGGATACTTGATCTAGCGTCACTACATCCCTACCAGATTGTTGAGAAAATTTAAATTTGAAATTAACGGCGATATTATCATCCACTACCTCGTTAACCCGATCCAGTCTTTCCAAAGCTTTAACCCTGGACTGCACCTGGTTTGACTTGGTCGCCTTGGCCCTGAACCGCTCTATGAATCGCTCCGTCTGCTTGATCATCTGCTGCTGATTCTCATAAGCATTCTGCTGAATCTCCATCCGCTCCTTTTTCTCTTCTTTGTAAAAAGAATAGTTTCCCGAGTATAAAGTCAGACCTCCATGAGACACTTCCACAGTTTTCTCTATACAGTTATCCAAAAATTCCTGATCGTGAGACACGACTATCACGGCACCCTCATAGGTTTTAAGGTAGTTTTCGACCCATTGTATGGAGGGCAAGTCAAGGTGGTTGGTAGGCTCATCAAGCATCAAGAGAGAAGGCTTTTCCAAAAGTAATTTGGCCAACATCACCCTCATTCTCCAGCCTCCAGAGAATGTCTTCAATGGCCTATTCAGGTCTGCCGTCTGAAACCCAATACCTTCCAACACCTCCTCGGCTTTGGCTTTGATCGTATAGCCTTCATTGGCCTCAAACTGATCTTGAAGCTTCGCTAGGCGATCAATTACCTGATCGGAATAATCCGTTTCCATCTGCTTAAGCACAGCATCAATTTCCTCTTGAAGTTTCAGTGTAGCCTGAAAAGCTTCTAATGCTACATCAAGTATAGAATCTTCAGACTGATAGGAAAGCAAATCCTGATTGAGAAAGCCTATGGTACAATCTTTCGCTTTTTGGATATCTCCTGCACTTGGTTGGTAATCTCCATTGATCAATTTGAGCAAAGTAGATTTACCTGTACCATTGAGACCCACTAGTCCAATTTTATCCTTTGGCTTGATATGTAAGGATGCATTTTCATATAGACCTCTACCACCTATGAAATACGAAAGATTGTTGATTGATAACATGGCGCAAAAATAAGTAATCTAGCAATGAAACAAGGGAGTATATGAAATTCTTTTTGACTGGACTAAATAGGGCGTGCTGAAAAACGCCATCTGGAGAATAATTCCTTTACATTTTTACTGATACATCATTTAAGAGGTATTGTCTTTTTAAACTTGTGCAAACCTATTTCATGATCTATCTGAATTTGCTTGCTTCAGAAAATTTCTAAACTCGAAATTTTCTAGCTAGTCTCAAGCATACCATCTCTTTCATTGGGCTCATTCGAAGTGTAGGTATACATCTTCATTCGTCCGCTTTGAACCTGGCATACTGGAGACTTTTTCAGCAAGCCCTAAATATCTGCATTTGAACCATTATGGAACGCCCTTTGCTATTTTTTAATCACCCAGACTATTTTCTCAATTGAAAACTTAATCAACCAAAACATGAAAAACTCCATTTTAATTACCCTAATAGGCTTCCTAACTTTGTCTTGGGCATGTGCTCCTAGCACACAGATTACTGCAAGCTGGAAATCAGAAGAGGCTAAATCAGGCTACACCAGCATATACATTGCAGCACTGACAGAAGATCTTCAAATCAGACAAAGTATTGAAAATGAATTCTCAAGTAGACTACAAAACAGAAGTGTAAGTACAACCAAAAGTATTGAATCTCTTCGACCTGACTTTTTCGATGAAAGAGAACCTAGTAAAGACAAAATTCTAGAGGCTATTCAAGCGACTAATTCAGAGGCTATCTTAACAGTAACATTGATTGACATTGAAGAGGAAGAGCGATATGTACAAGGAGGCCCTGTAGGAGGTGGCTTTGCTCCTATGGGAAGATTTGGGTACTATGGTAACTTCGGTGGCTATTTCAATCATTGGCATGGTGCAGGTTGGAATCAAGGATATTATGTCAAAGACAAAGAATACTTTCTAGAAACAAACCTTTATGACTCATCCTCTTTAGAACTCCTTTGGTCTGCCCAATCCAAAACTCTAAATCCTAATGATATTGAAAGTTTTGCTAGAGAGTTCGTAGACTCAATGAAAAAAGAACTCAGAAGTGAGGGACTGATTAATTAAGAGAAACCACTTGTATGATTGGATAATATTAAGCTGAGCTAGTTAAGTACACAAACCAGCTCAGCTATCCTATATATGAGCTACTCCCTCATGAAGTGAAAATATGATCAGTATAGTTTATTCTCAGAGATTCCTTATATTAATTTCAAGAATTAAAAATATCTGGGTATCACTTTTTCATATTGAATATAGGCCAAGATTACTCATACTCAATCTTTTGAATAATAATATATGCAGTTTTATATTTTTGTATCCTTGTTTTAAAGAAAAGTAGACAATGGATTTAGAAACAAGAAAAATATCATTTATTCAAAAATTCTTAAGGATTCAAAATGTAGAAATCGTTAGTGGCCTTGAAAATTTTTAAGAAAAAGAAAAGCTGAAATGTTCGAAAGTAACAAAACCCATGACACAAGAGAAATACAATGCTAAAATTGATCAAGCACTGGAAGATTCTAAGATTGGGAAAATAGTCAAAGCGACAAACTTAAAATCAAAAATTCAAAAATGGAGCTAGAAGTTTACTGCTTAGAACACGCTTCAAAACACATTAAAACATTACCATCACCTTAAAAAACGATTTTTTTTAGGTGATGGTAATTAAAGTTTGATTTCTATTTATAATATTTCCTAGAACACTAGCCAAGTCCTATTTAAGCTTTTAGCCATTCTGGTTTGGTTGTGGAGATATTGGCTTGGAGCTGATTGAGTAAGTTGTAAATACCAAAATAGGTTCTGTTCACATACAATCCATGCCGCGAACCTCTGGCTTGTCTTGATTTTTTGAACATCTTATCATTTGATATCCTATCGCCTAGCTGAAATATCTGCTCAAAATAATCATCATTGGAAAAATCAAAACTGTCAACATGAAAAGGTTTTCCTAACAAAGAAATCATCTCTTTGAACACAGCCTTGAAATATAATTTTTCATCTGCTGTATCTCTGTCTGATATAAATTCCAACCCATAGAATATTTGATTTAATTCTTGTTCATTGATCATCAAGTCTTTTTTAATCAGTGAAAAGTACCCGTTATAAAAATCCTCTGGTATCACTTTGACACAACCGAAATCAATAATTCCTAGCTTCCCATTGTCTTGAATGATAAAATTGCCTGGATGTGGATCTGCATGCACTTGCTTGAGCTCATGCACTTGGTGATGATAGAAATCCCATAAGGCTTGACCTACCCTGTTTCGTTCTTCCTGACTTGGATTTTTGCTTGCTAACCACTCGCGAATATGTTGGCCATCAATCCAATCCATGGTAATGATACGAGAAGAACTCATTTCTTCATAATAAGTCGGGAAGCTCAAGTTGTCAATATGCCCACATGCAGCGGAAATCTCTTTCGACCTCACCACTTCCAATTCATAGTCAGTCTCTTCCAAAAGTTTCTCCTCCACTTCCTCCATATAGTGATCCAGTTCCTTTTCGCTCATATTCAATAATCTCAAAGCAAATGGCCTAACTAATTTCAGGTCTGAACTCACAGAATCAGCCACTCCTGGATATTGGATTTTGACCGCGAGCTTTTTCTCACTCAGTGAAGCTTGATGCACCTGACCTATAGACGCTGCATTAACAGCTGACTTTGTAAATGAATCAAACATTCCATCGGGTGTTTTTCCAAAATGCTTTTGAAAAGTCTTCACTACCAAAGGGTATGATAATGGTGGTGCACTGTACTGTGCCATGGTAAATTTATCTTGATATGCCCTAGGCAGGATATTCTTGTCCATAGACATCATTTGCGCTACTTTGAGCGCTGATCCCTTGAGTTGGCTTAGAGAATTATAGATATCTCTTGCATTTTCGTCATGCAAGACTTCCTTGCTCAAACTAGGATTAACTACTTTTTTCGCATAATGCTTTACATAATTACCTCCTACTTTGGCTCCTGTAGAAATAAATTTTGCTGCACGCTGTACTTTTGAGGTAGGAATACTTTCCTGCTCTTTCATATTCGAATCCATGATAGGAGTGATTTATTTTTGCTGATATAGGAACTTGGCAAAGTCGATAAAAGTATCCAAAGCACTTTTGCCCATGAGATCAAAAGCTAGGTTGACGGACTTTTCTATGGCGGCATCTGTTTTTTCAAATGCTGGAGATGTATCCTTAAGCCAAAACTGAAAGACAAACCAAACTTGAAGCCAGAGGGCATCATCATACCTGTCTGTGATCACAGGTCTATCAGCTATCTCTTCAGTTTCTTTACCAGCTAGGATGATTTCATTTGCAAAGTCCTTGAACATGCCTTTGAAAACTTTCACCTCAGAAGGCAATAAACCTTTGAGATCTTTTTTCGAGCCATATAAAACAAGTAAATAGGACCTGTTTTTCTTCAACTCCTCTATCCATGTAAAAAGAAAACTTAACAACTTCTCTCTTGAGCTATAAGAAGTGTAAACTTCTTGAGATTCTACATTCACAATTGTTCGATCAAAAAGCTGTTCCCAAACTGCCGATTTGATCGCTTCAAAGGATGTATAATAGTTATAAAAATCCTCTTCTTTCATCTTTAGCTCTTTTGCAAACTTAAATATGGAGGCAGGTTCCTGTCCATGTTCAAGAATATAGGCCATGTATCCTGCTACGATTTTTGTCTTTGGATCTATTTTAGATGTTTTCTTTGTGACTTCTTTTTCCATGATACTATTATTTACTATATGTATAACCGTCAAAGGGAGAATGAAGTTTGAAAATTATCAATTAAATTCCTCTATTTCACAATCTATTAGGTGAATAAAGGCAAACCAAACCTAAAAATTGATACAATAGAATTTTTAAGTATGAATATACGGAACTTTGCCAGTAGCCAAATTAAATATTGACACTTAGTGTCAATGGTTTGATGAGAAGGATTGAAATGGTTTAATTGTGATCAAATATAAAATACTGATCAAGAATATACTTAA
>NZ_JAKZGP010000099.1 GCF_022549775.1 Belliella filtrata
GTATTCTTGTCCGACTACTACCAAAAGGTTAAAATCAAAACTTAAAGAACCGCCGTATACCGAACGGTACGTACGGTGGTGTGAGAGGACAGATAGGGAAGTAATCCCTATCTTCCTACTCTATTATAGTAATCATATCTGCAATCCATTTTTGTGGAATTTTTTAACCATTTGATAGACGGTTTTTTTGACTTGCAGTATTTTCCCTAATTTGAGCGCTAATCTAAAACTACGCTATACGTATTTATGGCCAATCGACGTTCATTTATAAAAAAGTCTCTTTTGGGGACTGCAATCCTAGCCCCGACAATAAGTCAATTGTCCTGTGATGCCAAACAAAGTTCAAACGTGAAAGAAGGGTTTAAGCCTTTGGTTCTTTCTACTTGGGCGCATGGCATGCCTGCCAACGATAAGGCCTGGGAGGTTTTGGAATCAACAGGGAATGTGCTAGATGCAGTAGAGCAAGGCGTCAAAGTGACTGAGCTTGATCTTTCAAATCTTTCTGTAGGATTACAAGGATTGCCAGATAGGGAAGGAATTGCTACCCTTGATGCCTCGATCATGCTGGGAGATGGTTCTTGTGGTTCAGTAGGTTTTGTACGTCAAGTAAAGCATCCGATTTCCTTAGCGAGAAAAGTGATGGAAAATACTCCTCATGTCATGCTTGCAGGAGAGGGGGCTCGTCAGTTTGCGATTAGTGAGGGATTTGAATTGGAAGATGAAGTATTAAGTCCTCGAGCAGATGAGCTATTTCAAGAATGGAAAAAGACTTCTATGTATAAGCCTATTATCAATATAGAAAATCACGATACCATTGGGATGATTGCTTTAGGAGCTGATGGGAAAATGGCTGGTTCTTGTACCACTTCAGGTTTGGCTTACAAGATGCACGGCAGAATTGGGGATAGCCCAATTATTGGGGCTGGATTATTTGTGGATGATGAAGTAGGAGCTGCCACAGCGACTGGTTTGGGTGAATCTATCATCAGGATTTGTGGAAGCTTTCTAATCGTGGAATTGATGAGACAGGGAAGAAGCCCTCAAGAGGCTTGCCAGGAAGCAGTGCGTAGATTGATTTCCAAAAACAAAAATATTGACGATATACAAGCAGGATTTATAGCTTTCAACAAAGAGGGTGAGTTTGGAGCTTATGCTGTAAGGGCAGGGTTTAACTATGCAAGACACCACAAAGGAAGTCAGGAGTTGATAGATGCTACATATAAACTTTGATGAGAAAAATACTATTAGAATCGCCCGTATTTACAGTTCAAGCAGCGCTTCAAGCAGCAAAAGGTGGTGTTGATCGTATCGAACTTTGTGCTGATTTTGGAGAGGGAGGAGTTACTCCGAGTGCTGGTATGCTAAGCTACCTTAAGTCGACCATTGACATTCCGATATTTGTGATGATTAGACCACGAGGAGGAGATTTTTATTATGAAGAATCAGAATTGTGTATCATGGAAAGAGATATAGCCATTCTGGATGAATTGAATGCAGATGGTTTTGTTTTTGGGTTACTTGATGCTTATGGGAATGTAGACAAAAGGGCTTGTGAAAGATTACTGAAAGTTGCAAAATCTAAACCATGTACTTTTCATAGGGCTTTTGACGTGTGTCCAGATCATTCACAAGCGTTAGAAGATATCATAGCTTTAGGGTTTCAGCGTTTACTTACTTCAGGTGGGAAGGCGAATCCTGGGGAAGGCATGGGTAATTTGCTGCATTGGCTAGAGAGATATGGTGATCAAATCACAATCATGCCAGGGGGAGGTTTGAGTCTTGAGCATCTAGATCAGCTTTTGAATTCGGCTCAATTGAGAGAGGTGCATGCAAGTTGCAAGGTATATGTCGAAAGCGAGGTTCTGTTCAAGCACAATCCAGAGGATGTGAGTATGTCTATAGATCCTGAGCATTTCTATCACCGACTGACTGTTGATCCAACTTTAGTGTCAGCATTTCTAGCAAAAATTTCCCAGTAGGAGTAAAAACTTGTTCAAAGTATTCGATCAGATTTTGTGATCATTTAATTTTTAGGGTAAAGTACTTTTAAAAGTTTCAAGTACTGTTGTATTAGCCGTTTTGTAATGTATTTGATGATCGAAAGAGTTTTGGATTGCAATAGTTGTTGTGTTTTAGGTTATTTGGCATATATAATAATGGTAATTGTTTCTGAGTTAGTTTTTAATTTTGTAAATTACGTTTTTGATATGTGGTATTTTTTGTCTAATTTGAAAGACACTTAAACCCAAAAAACCATGGTAAAAAGCTTTCAAGGAGTGAGATTGGCTGAGCCCAAAAAACAGTCAACCTCTATACTCGTATCTGATCACATGTCCACAAACTTAGTGACTTTTCATCCTGATGATACTATAGATCAGGTGCTAGATCAATTGACCAAACGTAAAATTTCAGGGGCTCCAGTTGTGAATGAGAAAGGCGATTTGGTGGGGATAATTTCCGAGGTGGATTGTCTCAAAGAGATTATTAAAGGAAAATATTCAAATACGCCCTCCTTTCCTGGTACAGTGTCAGAGCACATGTCTAAAGAGGTTATTACGCTAAGTCCTGATATGTCACTTTTTGACGCAGCAAAAGAATTCTTAGATAAGAGAATTAGGAGATTTCCTGTTATGAAAGAGGGGCGACTTGTAGGTCAGATCAGCTTGTCAGATGTCATCAGAGCATTTCCTAAGTTAAAGTCTACCACATGGTAATATGTCATTATCTATCTTTTGCTAGATTATATCATGCTTCTTCACTTTCAATGAAGTGCCTTCAGTACTGATCACGATTACTGTTTCACCCTTGTCAATAAATTCGCCTCTTGAATAGGCATCGTACACTTCATCAGCTATAATGATTTTCCCACTCGGCATCAGCCTGGTATGTGTTAGGCCAGTTTTCCCGAGTAGATCATCATTATAGTTTGAAGATGTATATCCTTCAGTTCTTTTTTGAGTATTGGCTAAAGTTATTGTGCTGAATGCCTTCCATTCATTTACTTTTGGAGCAAAATAGAATATTAAGCCTATAGCAATTGTTGAGGAAAGAATCACAGTCAGCAGCGCAACAAATAATTCTCCAGAGGGGACGAATGTAAAGTCAAAGGCATCATTAGGGAGCATTCCCAGCGTAAGTCCTGCCAATATGCCCGCTATTCCTAGAATGCCAAAAACCCCAAAACCCGGAATTACAAAGAGTTCGATAGCCAATAAGATGATTCCTAGTATGAAAATAGCCAATTCAAAATTGGAGGCTAGCCCAGTAAGGTAATAAGGGATAAAGTATAAAATAATTGCCAAAATAGATGCTGCTAATGGAAACCCTACACCTGGAGTTTGTATTTCAAAGTATATTCCTGCAAAGATTATCAAGATCAAAAAACCACTTACTGCGGGATTTAGGAAAAATGAAATTATCAATTCTATGGTAGATTCTGAATAAGAAATAAGCTCATAATCTTCAATGCCTTGCTTTTGTATCACTTCTGATAGAGAGTTTGCCTGGCCCTCACTGAACCCGTTGGTTTTTGCTTCGGATGTAGAAAATGTGATTACTGTACCTTTTTCAGAAACTCCTTCGATTTCAAGGTTTTCATCAACCATTGCTTCAGCAATTTTTGGATCTCTTCCTTTTGCTTCCGCTGTACTTCTCATCATGGAGCGCATGTAGGATTGATACTTGTCAGGTGCTGCTTCTCCTCCTCCTCCCATAACTACCGTAGCGGCCCCTATACTTGCTCCTGGTGCCATGTATATGCTATCGCATGCGATTGATATCAGTGCTCCAGCCGAAGCTGCGTCTTTATTGATCCACACATGGATAGGCACTTTGGTTTCCAATATCATAGTACGAATATCATCCGCATCATTTACAGCACCTCCGTAGGTGTCCATTTCTATCACAATCACATCAGCTTGTTTTGCATTTGCATCCTCTAGTGCAAGCTTAACTTTTCTATTCATTCGAGGATCGATATCATTCTTGATTTCAAAAGTGTAAACTTTCTTCTTTTCACTTGAAATTTCTTCCTGTGAAGCTTGTGCCAAAGTTGTACATGTGATGATACTCAAAAGAATAAATAAGAAAGTCCTCATAAGTTCGTTGGTTATTAGAATTTGAATATACCCATATTTTGATTATGTCTAATTCTTGATTGTTAATTTGTCTAAATTATACTCAATTGCAGCCTTCATTTCACCTTGTTTGGAATGATTTATGGGACTCTTCAAATCAATACTTGCAATTGAAAAAATTAATCAGAAATTTGTGCTTTGGAATTTGTCCGAGTTAATTATGAAAAGAATCACATTCATTACTTTATTGTTCATTTATAGCATGAGTATTCATGCTATGGAAGCTGCCTTGCTTGATTCAGTCGGAGTTGAAAGAGTAGGTGGCAAAACTTTTATTATCCACCAAGTTGAGCAGCAGGAAACCTTATTTGGGATCTCCAGGAGATATGCGGCATCTGTTAACGACATCGTACAAGCCAATGAAGAATTAAAAGCTGGGCTAAAGATGGGGCAGAGAATCAGGATACCTTATGTGGAGCCTGAAGCGCTTCCTCAAGGATCAATCCTGCACAATGTAGCTCAAGGAGAGACATTATTTGCAATATCCAAAAAGTACAATGTTGCTGTTGGAGATATTATGGCTTGGAACAACCTCAAGGGAAATGATCTAAGCTTAGGACAGTCTTTGGTTATCAAAGGAGTAGAAAAGCCCGTAGCAGAAGTAAAGCAAGTTGCAGAAGCCACTCCAGCTACTATGTCCAAAGCTGAAGAGCGTAAAGTTCAGGCTGTAACAAAAGCAGAGGAAAAGAAAGTGGATGCCAAAGCCAAAGTGGAAGAAGCAAAACAGAAAGAAAATGCAGCTAAAGAAGCAGCTTTAAAGCAGTCCGAGTCAGCATCTTCTACTGGTGATATGAATTTTCCTGGAGAATGGATCTCTCATACAGTCGCACAAGGTGAGACTTTGTTTGCAGTTGCCAAAATGTATGATTCAAAGGTCGAAGATCTGATAAATTGGAACGGATTGACTTCAAACAATCTTTCGGTAGGTCAAAAACTTAAAGTTGGAAGGGGCGCGTCAGGGCCTTCAAAAGTTCCTGTAGTCAGCTCGACAGTACCTGTGATTGTAAATAATGAGAAATCTGAAGCAACGCTAACCACTGCAAAAACAGAAGATACTTCATATAAGAATATCAAGGAAACAGGATTGGCCGAGGTGATCGATGGTACGGGAAACCATAAAAAGTACCTGGTCCTTCATAGGGATGCACCTGTTGGGACGATCATGAGGGTGAGAAATGAAGAAAATGATATCACCATTTTTGCAAGAGTGGTGGGTAAGCTCCCTAGCACAGGCGATAACAGTAGGTTAGTCGTAAAAGTGTCTAAAGCAGCATTTGATCAACTTAGAGCTGTCAATTCAAGATTTCCTGTAGAGGTTTCGTATTGATATTGATTGAGTTATTATGCAAAAAGGCAAGGTTTCCAATGAACGTTGCCTTTTTGCATTTATCCATACTTTGGTATTCTAATCTTAAGAGAGTACTTTTGTAGGGACTTTAGTCATTCCTATGAATAAATTACAACTCATACTTCATCACTCATTTCGATACATCTGGAATGCACTGTTTATAATTAGTTATCCGATTTTGGCTACTTTTGGATTACTTTTTATAGGGATTACCTATACTTTTTCCGCACTATCCAGAATAGTTTCTAGTTTTGGCTCACAGGATGCCACTAGTCTGCCACAACAGTCAGAGTGGGAAGATTTACCTAATACAAACCAACTGATAGAAGCAAAACTATACAAGCAAATCATGTTTGGTCCTTCTTGTTATCAATTGAGAAGAAAAGATGGAGTACCTTCAGTATTACAAGACCACTATTTTGGAGGTAAAGTACGGTTTTTAGACGAGGGAATTCTTCTTGAGAAATGGAATGCAACAGATTCAAAATTGCTTCCTGACTTTGATATTTGTTTGTATTCTCCTGATGAAGATAAACTTTCTTCGTTGACCAATATCAAATGCTTTGATTGGCATTTGTCAGGAGTGGAGGATAAGTCTCTTTCTTTCAAATGGTTTGACGGTATCCAAGGCGGCGAAGTAACCATAGCACGATAAAATGGAATTGAAGGAATTTTTAGATTCAAAAGTTGAAGCATATAATCAGCCTAGTTTCATTACTTTGGATCCCATATCTATTCCTCATAGGTATACAAAAAAACAGGATATTGAAATTTCAGGATTTATAGCTTCAATACTTGCTTGGGGTCAGCGAAAGACCATTATCAACAAGTGTCTAGAATTGTTTGCGATGATGGATGATGCACCACATGAGTTTATGTTGCATCACAGTGAAAATGATCTGAAGCCATTCTTGAATTTCAAACACCGAACTTTCAATGATATTGATACGCTCTACTTCATAGCGTTTTTTAGCTGGTATTACAAAAATTATGATAGTTTAGAGTCAGCTTTTTTGATTGGTTATGAGCAGGGTGTCGATGTAATGGAAAAACTCCTATCCAACTTTCATGAATTTTTCTTTCAACTAGAAGAGGCTCCCTCTAGGACAAGGAAGCATATCGCCACCCCTAAAAGGAAAGCTGCATGCAAAAGGATCAATATGTTTCTCCGTTGGATGGTGAGAAAAGATGATGCTGGGGTGGATTTTGGTATCTGGAATAACATTCATGCAAGTCAGTTGATTTGTCCATGTGACCTCCATGTAGATAGGGTAGGCAGAAAACTTGGCTTGATATCTCGGAAGCAAACAGACTGGTTGACCGCATTAGAATTGACTCAAAAACTTCGTGAATTTGATCCAATGGATCCTGTAAAATATGACTTTGCTTTATTTGGTCTAGGAGTGGAAGAGAAGTTTTGATTTCAGGTTGATCAAGGTTTTGAAATACAAACGAAAAGTAAATAGATACCGAAGTTTTGCGAATTTGGAAAAAAGGATACTTGTGTTGACTTCCAGAAAAATTATTTAAATTCGTACCCTAAACAACAAAACACTATGAAAAAATCAAACGCTTGGATGTTGGCTATTTTGATGGCCGGATCATTGACCTTCTATGGTTGTGGCGGAGAGACTAAGACAGGAGAGGTTGAAGAAAATTCTGCCACAGAAATGGAAGAAACCGCCCCTGCGCAGGAAAGGGCTAGTCCATTGAGAAATGTGGAAGGAAAGGTAGGTGATGATGTCACTTTAAAACTACAATATGGTGCACCTTCTGTAAAAGGTAGGGTGATTTGGGGAGATCTAGTGCCTTATAATGAGGTGTGGAGAACAGGTGCCAATGAAGCTACCTTTGTGGAGTTTGACAAGGATATCAAAGTTGAAGGTTCAACACTGCCCGCTGGCAAGTATTCTCTTTTTACCATTCCTAGAACTTCAGGAGATTGGACAGTTATATTCAATTCCGAGTGGGATTTGGAGCATGGTCATTTTCAATATAAGGAGGAGAATGATGTGTTAAGAGTTACTTCAACTCCTTCTTTCGTGGATCAAAGTCAAGAGCAACTTACCATTGGAATAGAATCTCCAGGCTTAGTTGTGAAATGGGAAAAGCTAGTTCTTCCGATTGTAATAGAGTAGTAAAGATTTTGAGTCTAAATAAAAAAAAGGATAGGTTGAACAACCTATCCCTTTTTTTTTATTTCATTATCTTGATTTTTCGAGTGCTCTTTCTACGTCTTTGATAATATCTTCTTTATGTTCAAGTCCTACCGATAGGCGAATCAGACCGTCAGATATGCCGACTTTTGCGCGCTCTTCCTCGCTTAGCTTGCTGTGAGTAGTGGAAGCGGGGTGAGTGATGATGCTTCTACTATCTCCGAGGTTGGCTGTGACAGAGATCATTTTTAGCTCATCGATGAATCTTTGGGCTCTTGCGAGTCCACCTTTCAAGGTTAATGTTATAATACCTCCTCCATGCTTCATTTGTTTTTTGGCAAGGTTGAATTGAGGGTGGCTTTTGAGGAATGGGTATTTCACAAAATCTATGTCTTTACAGTCTTGAAAATATTGGGCTACATTCAGCGCATTTTCACAATGTCTGTCCATTCTTACAGCTAAAGTTTCCATACTTTTTGCTAAAATCCAAGCATTGAATGGAGAAATAGAAGGTCCTGTGTGTCGTGTGAAAAATTGAACTTCATCTATCAAATCTTTTTTTCCCAAGATCAAGCCACCTAAAACCCTCCCTTGCCCGTCAATGTACTTGGTAGCTGAATGGGTGACTATATGGGCTCCCCATTTGGCAGGTTGCTGCAAGTATGGTGTTGCGAAGCAATTGTCTACCACTAGGATCAGGTTATGAGCAGCTGCGAAATTTCCCACCCATTCCAGATCTATGATTTCCAAGCCAGGATTTGATGGAGTTTCGATAAATAACATTTTTGTATTAGACTGGATTAATTTCTCCCAATTGGCAATATCCGAAATATCACCATAAGTAGAAGAAATCCCCCATTTCGGAAAAACTCTTGTCAATAGCTGATGGGTAGAACCAAATAATGATCTTGAAGCTAGCACATGGTCTCCTTGCTGAAGCAGTGAGGCCATGCTGCCAAACATTGCAGCCATTCCAGATGCTGTAGCAATGCCACTTTCGGTACCTTCTGCGGCACATACTTTCTCAATCAGTTCTGATGAATTGGGATTTGCGTAGCGCGAGTATATGTTTCCTTGGATTTCTTCTGCAAACATTGCCCTTGCTTCTTCTGCAGAATCAAAGGTAAAACTTGAAGTTAAATAGAGAGGTGCAGAGTGTTCTCTTTGATTAGACTTTGAAGCATTTATACGTATAGCATCTGTTTCGAAATTCGACATATGGATTCAATGATTAAAGTTTAGAAATTTTGGAAGGACAAACCTTTCTACCCAAAACGCTTGAGCTGTGGTAGAAACAAATGAATATGGATCAAATACAAACCAAATTCTTAAGCTATAAACGCTCTGATAAGCAATCAGGGTTTGAGGTAATATCCTAAATAGATGTGATCTTGTTGACATAAATTCTAATTTATAGTTCCCTTTTAGGGCAGGTTTTGGCACCTTTCATTTGGGTATGATGGTTGCCAGAGGGTCACAGAGCCTGTTCTCTCACCTCTTCTTTATAAATCAGTAAACTGAAGTGCCACAAAGAAAAGGGCAAATTCTTAAAAATCAAAATTTAAAAAATATATTCAGCAATTCCGATTTTAAATAATTGAAGTAGTTTGATCAATTTGCTTTAGAAAATAGACATAGGATTCCCATGACCCTGTTTCCAGGGAATTCTTTTTTTTAATTAAACCAGTTTTTGTGTTTTTG
>NZ_JAKZGP010000009.1 GCF_022549775.1 Belliella filtrata
ACTCTCATCAGAACCGAAGTCCCGAATCCCGTTCGACTTGCATGTATTAGGCCTGCCGCTAGCGTTCATCCTGAGCCAGGATCAAACTCTCCATTGTAAAGTTTCTATTTGCTACTCGTAAGTAGCTAATTCCTTTTGCTCTTGATGTTTAAATTTAATGACTAACAAAATATATTCTTGCTAATCTATTCTAGTCTTACAATACTTCAATGAACTTAATGAATACTAAACGTATCCCCTTGATATCTACAGCTTTTCTGTGATCTTTAATGCCCTTCTCTCTCGTTGGGTTTGCAAAGGTAAGGAGAAAATTTTCATTTCCAAAAACAATTTTTTAAAAAATTTTATTTCTTTAAAACTTCTTAAATCATTATTTCCTGCCTGCTATTTTGTTTATCTCAAAACATGCTCCCTCGTTTGGGATTGCAAAGGTGTGACAGTTTTTTTTAAGTTCCTAATCTCAAATAAAAAGAATTTTACTTTTTTACTCTTCCTATTGATTTTCAGAACAATAATTTCAAAACCCACTTTATATTACATTTAGGACACAAAACCCTCAAAATTCCCATGTATTAAATGAGATAGCAGTAGCTACTATTCTCACACACCAATTCATGATGCTAAATCATGAAATATTGTATACTAATAGTAATTTCTGAAGTTCTTTTGAGGTTTGGTTGATCCAAGAATTTGGAAACCTAAAGTAATCTTTCTGTCTTTGAGCGAAAAACAAAGTTTTCCAAATTTAAAGACTTAACTATTCTTATTGATTGCGGGAAGTACTCGGTGCCAATCGTTATTGACATTGTGGAAGTGACTTTGCTAGGATTCAAATACCGAAAAATCGGTACAGACTTTGAAACCTTCCCGACCTAAGTCAGGATATTCTATTCAGTTGAGAAAATTTCAATTGAATAAAACCTTTCGTCCTTGCTATGGAAGACACTTTGATATTTGTGACCTCGTCAGGATTCAAACCTGAAACCTCCTGAGCCGTAATCAGGTGCTCTATTCAGTTGAGCTACGAGGCCATAATTGGTTTGCAAAGGTAGATATGATTTTTGTATTTACAAACTCCTTTACAAAGCTTTTTAAATTTTACTTTATCTATTCATGTAATCAATTAAGAATTATTAAGATAAAAAGGAACATAAATCGCGTATGTTTTTATAATTTAGCCCCTCGATTAAAATCCAACAAATGCTTTCATGAAAAGACTAACACTATTATTCATTGCAGGATTACTGACATTCAACACCTTTGCTCAAGAAAGAGAGAGAACACCTATAGGTGGGCGACCAGATATTAAAGGTGATTTGTTCTTAGACTTTGGTTTCAACACCTTAAATAATAAGCCTGATGATCTTCAAACTAGATTTTTCCCTTCTCGGACTTTCAATGCATATTACCAGCACCCATTCAACCTCTTTGGTGAAGGATCTGGATTCACTTTCAACCCAGGTATAGGGATTGGAACTGACAAACTAGCCTTCACTGGAGGCAGGACGCTATTTAATAATCCGACTGTAGGACCAGAATCAAGTAGACTACAGGAGATAACAGACGTATATGGAGACGACATTCAAATAAATCGAAATGTTGTAGCTGTAAATTATATAGATATTCCTCTAGAAATT
Organism: Belliella filtrata; assembly: GCF_022549775.1. Taxonomy (GTDB): domain Bacteria; phylum Bacteroidota; class Bacteroidia; order Cytophagales; family Cyclobacteriaceae; genus Belliella; species Belliella filtrata. The sequence continues at coordinate 1,638 of NZ_JAKZGP010000009.1, forward strand.
AGATATCACTTCAATAGATCTAACTATAAAAAAAGTATGAGGGTAGCTGTAGGCGGTAAAGTTGGTTTCCTTATGAATGCTCATACAAAAGTATCTTTTGAAGATGCAGATGGCCTGGAAAGAAAAATCAAAGATCGTCAGAACTATGGTTTTGCTCCAATAAGATATGGTATTCACACGAGATTAGGGTTTCCAGGGTTCAACATTTGGGGATATTACGGACTAAATCAAGTTTTTCAAAAAGATCAAGGACCATTCGGTACTGAAGCAAATCAAATTAACTTTGGTGTTTCATTTGCACTATTTTAAAAATTAAGAATACTCAAATTATTCATAGCCTTCTGAATATTGATGTGACTGCTCATACAGCTTCACTTGATATTTGGAAGGTTATTTTTTTTGACTATACCCAGACTAAAAAATAAGACAAAAAGCAAATCACAAACCCAAGAATAAAACCAAACCAAACTTGTAAAGGTGTATGGGTATTGAGGTATAATCTTGAACTCCCTACTAAACCCGCAAGCAATACTGCCCCTATTGCATAGTTTAATAAACTATAACCTGTCACCATCTGTGTACTTGCCAAAACAAAACCAAGCATACCACCTACTCCTATCATGTGCGCGCTGATTTTCCAAAAAAAACTAATCCCAGTCAATAAAATCAAACAAATGGTGATCACCAATAAAGTGTAAACTAGCTTGTAATCCATCCAATCATTTGTAAAAAATGCATACCCACTAATCAAGTAGAGCAAACTAATCACAGAAAAAGGCATAACCCTATCTTTCCTATCATCCATTTTTAGAGAAGAAATAGTACCAGTCAATTTCATAATCATTAAAATGGCAAGAGGAATCGCAAAAGTATTTGCGAAAATCACGAAAAAAATCAAGGGCCTATTAGGCCCTGATGAAAATTCAGATTCAGGCATTCCAAAAAGCAGAAATGCAAAAATCAATGTTGGCATCAATAAAGGCTGAAATACAGCAGATATTATTTCTGAAACTTTCTTATACACTTATAATTCCTTTCTGAGTCTTGCTACTGGAATCTGTAACTGTTCTCTATATTTCGCGACTGTTCTTCTTGCTATATTGTATCCTTTATCATTCAAAAGTTTGACCAATTTATCATCCGATAGTGGCTTCCTTTTATTCTCGTTGTCAACCATTGACTGCAAGACACTTTTCACTTCTTTGTTAGATACGTCTTCTCCCGAGTCTGTAGCAATACCTTCAGAGAAGAAGTACTTCAATGGATACACGCCAAACTCAGTTTGAATCGCTTTGCTATTTGCGACTCTTGAAACAGTAGAAATATCCATCTCTATCCTATCAGCGATATCTTTGAGGATCATGGGCTTCAACTTGGTCTCATCGCCTTCAATAAAAAACTCAGTCTGAAAATCCAAAATCGCCTGCATTGTCCTTAATAAGGTCTGTTGCCTTTGTTTAATGGCATCAATAAACCACTTGGCCGCATCTAATTTTTGCTTTACAAAAGTGACAGTTTCTTTAAGTTTTTTATCTCGCTTATCACTCTTGTCATATGCTTCAAACATATCAGAGTAAGATCTACTTACTCTCAACTCAGGAGCATTTTTAGAATTTAGTGAAATCTCCATTTTTCCATTGGCATGGGTCAATATGAAGTCTGGAATAATGTATTGTGTTTTGACCAAACCGTCAGAGATCCCTCCCGGCTTAGGATTAAGCCTTGTGATCATTTGGATGGCATCTTTCAGCTCATCATCTTCAATACCTAATCTCTTTTGGATTTTGGTGTAGTGTTTTTTTGTAAACTCTTCAAAACTGTCATTGATGATACGCATCGCATTCTGTACCACTGGATCTTCAGGATGCTCTTTTCTCTCCAACTGAATCAATAGACATTCTTGAAGATTTCGAGCAGCTATCCCCGCAGGATCAAAGTTCTGGATTTTCCTTAAAACTTCTTCTACCTCATCTAAGTCTATTTCAATATTTTGACTAAATGCCAAATCATTGATGATTGCCTCAAGATCTCTGCGAATGTATCCGTCACTTTCAATGCTACCTATTAGCTGCCTTCCTATCAACTTCTGAGACTCATCAAGTTTTAGATAACCCAATTGTGACAAAAGTTGTTCATGTAAAGACACTCCTCCAGAAATCGGGATCTCTCTATCTTCATCATCAGGAGAGTAATTGCCATCCCCTTGCATTTTGTAGCCCCCATAGTCATCATTCAAATAATCATCGATATTCAAATCCGACTCTGGAGCCTCAATATTTTCTTCATAGTTATCAGAAAAGTCCTCTTCTTGAGTCTTTTCTTCATCTCTCCCCTCTTCTAAAGCCGGGTTGATCTCCAGTTCCTCTTCAATACGAGCATCAAGTTCAGCTGTGGGAACTTGAAGTAATTTGATAAATTGAATCTGCTGTGGAGACAGTTTCTGTGAAAGTACCTGACTTAAATTAAGCTTCTGCATATAAGGTGATTCATGAATTATTAAGAGAACTTCAAACGAATTAAAATGTTGGGATAAATATTTTCTGAATTCAAATTTATGAAATTAGATCAATTTTTTGATAAAAAGCTTATTATATCGTTTTTTTGCATTCCTCTAGAACCTAACATATTCTTGTATGGTAAGAAGAGTTAAAGATACACAAAAGCAGATGTCATGGCATTTAACAAAAGAATAAAAATAAAATCACTTTTGGAAGGAGATTTTGTAGGTCAAGAATTGACCTTAATGGGTTGGGTAAGAACAAAGAGAAGTAACAAGAATGTTTCATTCGTAGCACTGAATGATGGCTCCTCTATAAATAATTACCAAGTAGTAGCGGATCCAAACATCATCTCTGAAGAAACCTTAAAACGAATCACAACAGGCGCATGTATCAAGGTCAAGGGTGAAATAGTTGCTTCTCAAGGTGCTGGACAAAGCTCTGAAATTTCAGCTTCTTCCATCACTATACTTGGAGATGCTGACCCTGAAAAGTATCCTTTGCAACCTAAAAAGCATTCACTGGAATTCTTAAGAGAGATAGCACACCTTAGGATGCGTACAAACACGTTTGGCGCAGTATTCAGGGTAAGACATGCTCTAGCGTATGCTGTTCACAAATACTTCAATGATAAGGGGTTTTTCTATATCCATACACCTATCATTACGGCATCTGATGCTGAGGGTGCAGGAGAGACTTTTAAGGTAACAACACTAGACCTCAAAAAACCACCTCTTAATGAAGATGGTAGCATCAACTATAAGGAAGATTTCTTTGAAAGAGAGACAAACCTTACTGTCTCTGGTCAGCTTGAAGGCGAACTTGCGGCAATGGCTTTATCAGAGATTTATACTTTCGGCCCTACATTTAGAGCTGAAAACTCAAATACAACAAGGCACTTGGCTGAATTCTGGATGATCGAACCAGAAATGGCATTTTATGATGCTGAAGACAACCAAGATTTAGCTGAAGACTTTTTACAATATGTGATCAGTTATGCATTGGAAAACTGTAAGGATGATTTAACCTTTTTGGATAAAAGGGCGTCAGAAGAAGAACAAAGCAAAAAAGCGGATCAAAGAAGCGAAATGGGGCTATTAGATCGTCTAAAGTTTGTGACAGAGAATAAGTTTGAAAGAATCACTTATACCGAGGCGATTGATATACTCAGAAACTCTAATCCAAACAAGAAGAAAAAATTCCAATACCTTATTGAAGAATGGGGAGCAGATTTACAGTCCGAACATGAGCGATTCTTGGTGGAAAAGCATTTCAAAAAGCCAGTAATCTTAACAGACTATCCAAAAGAAATTAAAGCTTTTTACATGCGTCAAAATGATGATGGAAAGACTGTTGCAGCTATGGACATCTTATTCCCAGGTATTGGTGAAATTGTGGGTGGATCACAGCGAGAAGAACGAATGGAGAAACTGACTCAAAGAATGGACGAAATGCACATTCCACACGAAGAGATGTGGTGGTATTTAGATACTCGAAGATTTGGAGCTACACCACATGCTGGATTTGGACTTGGCTTTGAAAGACTAGTCCTATTCGTCACTGGCATGAGTAACATCAGAGATGTGATTGCCTTCCCAAGGACACCAGGTAACGCTGAGTTTTAAAACAAATGAAATAAAAAAAGCCTGATCTCAGGCTTTTTTTATTTCTACAAATCGATCACCTTAATTCTCCTAATCAAAGGAATACAAAGTAAACTGAAGAAAATGGCTATGTAACCCACGATATTAAAATTTACTAATTGACCAGTAGCATTCTCTGCCAAAATTAATCCTGCTACAAATGAAGCAAAACCAGCGGAAAGCTGCTGCACGGCTGAATTAAAGCTCAAGAAACTCCCTCTATTCTCTGGCTTGGCTGTTCCTGTGATCAAAGCGGAAGCTGGAACCATACGCCCATTGGATGTCACGAAAAACATGGTTGAAATCAAAAGCACATAAGGAATCGGCGTCATGCCTAAGTGCGTAATCAAACCAATTGGTATTACATTGAGTGACATAAATATCGTAAAAATCTTAACTTTTCCATACTTATCGGTCAGTTTGCCTACCCATGGAGAAGTGAAAATGGTGAATGCTCCTCCAGCCATATAAATATAAGTTAGCTGCATATCCGTAAAACCAACATTAGCAACCATATAAGGGCTCAGAAAAGGTATAATCATAAATTGGCCAAGCATTATCATTATGGTAAGCGTAATTGCTCTCATTTGATTAGCATTGCTGGTGACCCTTTTGATCACTTCTATTGGTGAAGGCTTTTTATTTCCGCTTACAATATGATTTGTTAAGGACGGTACATATTTATAGATCATCCAAAATATGATGGCCGATATTCCAGCCAAAAACAAAAATGGGGCGTGCCAATTCGAAAGACTTGCGATAAATAGTCCAAAAGGTACACCAAATACAGAGGCAACCGAAAAGGCCGCCATTACCAATCCCATTGCCCGTCCTCTCCTACTATCAGGAATCACATCACCGATGATCGCCAATATCAAAGCCGATGTCAATCCCCCAAACAGTCCAGAAATTACTCTAGCTATAAGTAGGACAATATAGTTTGGTGAAAAAGCGCAGGCTAAAGTCCCTAAAAAGAACCCTGTGAACACCCAAAGCATAATCGTTCTCCTGTCGTACTTATCAAGTACAAATGCCCCCATAAAACTACTAAAACCTGCTGCAAAGGTGTAAGAAGAAACCAGAAGCCCGAATTCTCTAGGACTGATTTCAAATATTCTCATCAACTGAGGCCCTAAAGGCATCAATATCATAAAATCCACTATATGTGTAAAATTGATCGCTGCTAAAGTCCACAGCAAAAGCTTTTCCTTGGTCATTTTAACTTCAAAATATTGCTAATCAACCAATGCAAAAGTGAATAAGTTCTTTTGACTTAAAGTTATCTCCAAAGAATTCAAAACTACAAGACTTCCAATTGGACAAAGGTCTCAGGAATAGCATTTATAATATCAGAGGCAATCATACCTCTATATTTGGATTGGGATGCAATTTCACCTGCCATACCATGATGAAAAACACCGCAAATAGCAGCATTTTCTGGGCTGTATTTCTGACCTAAAAACGAAGCTATCATCCCCGTGAGCACATCTCCTGAGCCTGCAGTTGCCATATATTGATTGCCACTTGAATTGAAAATCTGTCTACCATCAGGCATTGCTATCAGAGTATGAGCTCCTTTCAAAATCAAGATGATGTTGTATTTTGTAGCAAAATCTGTAGCCCGCTGAATTCTTTCCAAGTGATCACTTGATTTACCAACTAGCCTTTCGAACTCTTTGAAATGAGGAGTCAAGATACTGTTCACTGGTAATTGATCTATGAGCTCAGGGAATTTGGATAAGAGATTGATACCATCTGCGTCCAAAACAATTGGGAGATTAACTTGATCTAACAAACCGCGAAACCAACTAAAATTCACATCCAAACCCATCCCTGGGCCAATTGCTACGGAGTCAAACTCTTCAAAACAAAAACCACCCTTTTCTCCAAAAACCATTAATTCAGGAACAATTGGCCGAAACTTATATGGGTCTGGAATTTGAGGAGCTAGCAGTACCAAGCCACTACCCGTTCTCAATGCTGCATGGCCTGCCAGATTAATTGCCCCAGTTTTCCCCAATGCTCCACCGATCAAAAGTACTTTACCAAAATCCCCCTTGTGGCTAAACCGATGAAAATACTTATGATGTTTCTTGATGTCTATTTCCCTCAAATAGAATCTATTTTGGGAAAATCTATGTATTGAGGATTCAGAGATTCCAATATCTAATACTACCAACTTTCCTATGATTTCCGCATGTTCTGGAAAAAGTAGACTCAATTTTGGAAATTGAAAAGTTAATGTGAAATCTGCCTGAAAAACAAGCCCAACTGAGGTATGATCAGCAGGAAGCCCAGAAGGCAAATCAACAGCAAGCTTAATTGCTGATAATGTATTCAAAAAACTGATTAATTCAGCATAATTTTTATTTAAAGGTCTATTTACTCCAACCCCTAAGACTGCGTCAACTATTACAGAATCATCCTTTATTTCTTTAGGCCAATCAGTGTATTGTACAACCTCAACACTATCAGGAAGTCTACTGAAATTAAAAATAAAGTCTTCTGAACAGTTTTCAATTGGCTCCATGCAAACCACGTGAATAGCTCTCTGGTCATTTTGAAGCAATCTAGCAATTACTAACCCATCGCCGCCATTGTTTCCTGATCCTACAAAAACATAAATTTTGATAACACTAGAGAATGATTGGTCTTCATACCAAGCTACAAAAGATTTACCAGCCCGCTCCATCAATTGAACAGAACTGATCCCTTCACTTTGCATATGAAAGTCATCGAGTTTTTTAACATCATCTCCAGCAATTATTGGAAGCATCATCTCAGTCAATAGCAGGTTTTTGTAAATCACTAGGTGGTATTTTTAGTAAAACTAAGAATCCTAGCCCAACAAAGAAAAATAAACCAAGAGCTAATGAGCTATTCCTCATAGATCCAGTCATTTGCTCAATAAATCCATATGAAAATGTCCCTAAAACTATGGCTATCTTTTCCGTCACATCAAAAAAACTAAAAAAAGATGCATGATCAGTAGTGTGAGCAGGAATCAATTTAGAATAAGTTGATCTAGAAAGAGACTGAATACCTCCCATTACCATCCCCACTACAAAGGCTAAGGCGAAGAATTGATAGGCTGTCTGAACAAAATAAGCCCCACAGCAAATCAAAACCCATATAAATACCATTACAATAAGTGAAGCCTTGTTACCTGAGAGCTTTGATATAAAAGCAAATAAATAGCTCCCACCAATCGCAACCAATTGGATGATTAATATGGTAATGATCAGCTGATCCCCTGGCAAACCCAACTCCTTATCTCCAAAAGTTGCTGCCAAATACATTACTGTCTGAACTCCCATACTATAAAAAAAGAATGCCAATAGAAATCTATTCATAACTGTAGAGGAACGAACTTTATAAAAAACTGATTTAATTTCCTTATAACCTACAAAAAGTAAGGAACGATTAACTTTTTTTCCATACGGGTTGTCTGGCAGATACTTAAATGAAATCTGCGCAAATCCAGCCCACCAAAACCCGACGATAAAAAAAGACCACCTTGCAGCCTGACCACCATCAGACAAGTGAAACAAATCTGGGAATTCTATCATAACCAAATTTAGAATTAGCAAAATCACACTTCCAATATACCCAAGGGCAAAACCTTTTGCACTCAAGAAATCAAATTCTTCTTCTTTAGATATTTCTGGAAGAAAAGCATTGTAAAAAACAATACTCCCAGCGTATCCAATACTCGCTAAAATCGCACAAACAATTCCCCATTCTAAATTATCTCCATCAAAAAAAAACAAGCCGAGGCAAGCCAATGATCCCAGGTATGTAAAGAACTTCATAAAAAGCAATTTCTTACCACCCGAATCAGCGATTCCAGATAAAAGAGGAGAGATAACAGCAATCACTAAAAACGAGAAGGAAATTGCGTAAGAGTACAAAACAGTATTTACAATATCTATCCCAAAAAAGCTAACCAGGTCACCGCGTTCTTGTGTGGTGGTCACGTTGTTAAAATAAACAGGAAAAATCGTAGAAGTTATTACAAGGCTATAGACTGAATTTGCCCAATCATACATTGCCCAAGCATTGTGAATTTTATTTCGCATTTACAAACTCAAATTTCTTGATATGAAAACTTATTCGAATAGATAAAACTAGAAGAATCCTGTGATAAATTGAACAACAATAATAGCATCAAAATATTCAAAATCGACGTATTAAGTACACTTTATTAGTAATATAAAAAATCTAGTATTCGCCTATTTAAAACTATGGGACCTAAATCAAATCATGATGAATAGATTTAGTAAAAATGAAAAAAGGCCATTTCAGTTTGAAGTGGCCTTTTTTTTACAAATTAAAATTGATTAATTCTGAAGTTTACCAACTGAAGCGTAAAGTACTCTTCGAGCATCTACCTCTCTCAATTCAAATTGAATATCAGAAATAGGCCCCATCTTTACCTCTCTATCTGCTTTCAGAGATATGGTCAACATTTCTCTTTCAGTTTCTGATCTTTTGTCTTTCTCTTGATTTACCCATAGAGCAATATCAGAAGTATTGATCAAAACATCATTTGCCTGAATTCTAGGTTCGGTACCATACATTGCTGTATTTTTAGGCTTTCCTACATATAGGTACGAGATCAAAGTTTTCTTTTCCAACTTAGTAAGTTGAGTTGCCTCTGGAATCTTCTGCTCCACAAGCATTTCATTTTCTCTCAGAACCGTCGTAGTCATAAAGAAGAACAACAGCATGAAGATAATATCGGGCAAAGCTGAGGTTGGAATATTTTCCGTTACCTTATTTTTTTTCTTAAACTTCGACATATTAATTACCTCCTAATTTATCTGGTTCAGCTATAGAGATGGACATTGGGAGGTTTTCTTTCCCTCTATCCAAAAGCTCCTTTTCAGCAGCAGTTTTTCCAGATAGTGCTCTATATTCCTCAGAAGTAAGCCCTACCCTTTCTGCATAGATTTCATAATAAGCCCTCTTTACATTATCCAAAACTTCAAGGTAGGTTTCATAAGAAGTACCTCTATTCGTTTTGATAGAAACTACCGCTCCACCTTGCATTGGATGATCAGAAGATTTTGAATCTCTATTTGACAAAGCTTTCAAAGATGCTGGTAGGCTATTAAACAATTCCATAGCTTCTGGAGTAGGAGCTCCGAAATTCAGAATAAATGCCTTAATATCATTTGAAAGCTGATTAGTATTGTCTAAATACTCACCTTCCACCAACAATTGATCATTTGCATTGACCAATATATTGAAAATGTTTCTCTCATTGAGAGGCACTTCAGGTGGTGGCACATTCGGGTCTTGCTTTGGAGGCAAGATATTGAGAATACCTTTATCCGAAGCAATAGTAGTAGTCACAAGCCAGAAGATCAATAGCAAGAAGGCTATATCAGCCATAGACCCTGCATTGACTTCCTGTGACATTCTGCCTCTTTTACTTGCCATTACTTGATTGCTTTATTGAGTTCTGTAAATACGATACCTACAAGAGCTACAATCGCTAAAATGTAAGTCGTAACTAAAGTTCCACCAACAAACTTGGTCAAGGTAGGAGTCATGTTAAATGGATCTCCGAGGTATTTTGGAGCTACTTCACTGTCAGCAGTGCTAAAAGCAATGAAGAAAATAACACCAAGAATTACTATACCTGCACCTGTTTTGGCTAAACTTTTCGGATTATCTAAGGATTTAATTAATGGCATTAGCACAGCCACTATCGTTCCTATGATAATCAATAAATAAGATACGTATAAGAAAATATCTATAGAATCCATATTGATTGTTTGCTTAAGTTAATAAATAATTAAGAGTTGAAACGAATCAATCAACTAATAATTACTTAGTCAATCTATGCTTCACAAGGATATCTACCAAAGAGATAGATGCATCTTCCATGTCGTTTACCAAAGAATCTATCTTAGCGACACAGTAGTTGTAGAACAATTGAAGGATAATCGCAACGATCAAACCAGCAACTGTAGTCAAGAGAGCCACTTTGATACCACCAGCTACAAGAGATGGTGAGATATCACCTGCCGCTTCAATTGCATCAAATGCAGAGATCATACCGATTACAGTACCCATGAAACCCAACATCGGGGCAAGAGAGATGAAGAGAGAGATCCAAACTAGACCTTTTTCCAATCTACCCATTTCAACAGATCCGTAAGCGATGATAGACTTTTCTACCATTTCGATTCCTTCAGTGTATCTCATCAAACCTTGAGTAAAGATAGATGCAACAGGACCTTTGGTGTTTTTAGTAACATCCTTGGCTGCTTCGATACCACCTTGCTCTAACGCTTCTTCTACTTTAGCCAAAAGTTTTTTGGTGTTGGTAGTAGAAAGGTTAAGCGTAACGATTCTTTCTAAAGAAACTGCTAAACCTAAGATTAAACAGATCAATACTGGAGACATGAAAGTAGTACCACCTTCGATAAACTTCTCCTTGATAATTTGGTGAAAACCTTTGTCTTCTTCGATGATTTCATCGTCAACGACCGCCGGAGCAACTTCTTCTGCTTCTACGACTTCTGTGGTTTCAACTTCTGCAGAGTCAACATCTGCGTCTTGAGCATTCGAGATAACCGGCGATAAAAGGATTCCGGATAGCATGAACAAAGCGATTAACTTTTTCATAATGTAGATTTTAATAGACTTTAAATAAAGGTTAAACGGTTTCTAAATTATTATTGAGATTTTAAAGTTATCATTTTTTAATTTCAAATTGCAAAGGAAACGACCATATTTTTTTTCAATAATTAATTCAGCCTCTTGTTTAGAGATTTGATTCGCAAGCTAAATTATAGCTTATGAAGTAATTAGACAATTTATTTGAATGGGAATAAACTAAAGTGAATGGGCTATATTTAAGTTTGATGATTATGATTCAAAACAATATTTCTATCCCACTAAAAATTTATCCTGTCAAATACTCAAAGAACATCCAAATATAACTAATTATTTATTAATATAAAAATCCGCCAATTCCCCAATTCAAATTTCAATTGGGGAAAGTATAATATGTTTAGTATATACAATATAATTGAAAAACACACCAAATTTAGTTTTCCCTCACATAAAATGCGTTGGTTTATTAATTTAAAGTATGTCCTCTACATCTTTCTTAATAAAGACTATAAACATTGTAAGACCAAGTATCATTCGCAAAATGTTCTTCTAAGATTTCCAAACTCAATTTTAGGAAATCATTAAATATCATGGAGTTTGAATAGAAATCAAGCTGATACAAAATTTTATTCTTACATTTGCACCTTAATTCAATTTTACAATGCAAAATATACGGAATATTGCGATTATCGCACACGTTGACCACGGTAAGACAACCTTGGTGGACAAAATCATCCATGCTTCCAAAATCTTTCGTGAAAACCAACAGTTTGACGATCTAATATTGGATAACAACGACTTGGAAAGAGAAAGAGGTATCACGATTCTTTCCAAAAACGTATCCGTTAGGTATAAAGATCACAAAATCAACATCATTGACACCCCTGGTCACGCCGACTTTGGTGGTGAAGTAGAAAGAGTTTTGAAAATGGCCGACGGTGTTATCCTTTTGGTGGATGCTTTCGAAGGACCTATGCCACAGACGAGGTTTGTACTTGGAAAGGCACTAGCTTTAGGCTTGACTCCAATAGTAGTGGTAAATAAAGTAGATAAAGAAAACTGTAGACCGGACGAAGTACAAGAGTCTGTTTTTGAATTGATGTTCAACTTGGACGCAACTGAAGAGCAGCTTGAGTTTACAACACTTTACGGGTCTGCAAAACAAAATTGGATGGGTCCTGATTGGAAAACTCCTACAGATTCTATCCTTCCATTACTTGATGCTATCATTGACCATATTCCTGCTCCAAAAATTGATGAAGGAAGCCTTCAAATGCAAATCACTTCTCTTGATTACTCAAACTTCGTAGGCCGTATTGCTATCGGAAGAGTTAAAAGAGGAAGTATCAAAGAAGGTGCACAACTTACACTTTGTAAAGCTGATGGTGTTTTCAAAAAAGTAAAAGTAAAAGAACTTCACGTATTTGAAGGTCTTGGGAAAAACAAAGTTACAGAAGTATTTGCTGGAGACATTTGTGCCGTAACAGGTATCGAAGATTTTGAAATTGGCGACACCATCGCTGCATTAGAAAATCCAGAGCCGCTTCCAAGAATCTCGATTGATGAGCCGACTATGAATATGCTCTTCACCATTAACAATTCTCCTTTCTTCGGCAAAGAAGGTAAGTTTGTGACTTCTCGTCACTTGAGAGATAGGTTGATGAAAGAGATGGAAAAAAACCTTGCTCTAAGAGTTGAGTCAACTGATTCTGAAGATAAGTTCCTAGTTTATGGTAGAGGTATCCTTCACTTGTCTGTTTTGATAGAGACAATGAGAAGAGAAGGATATGAACTTCAAGTGGGTCAGCCACAGGTAATTTTTAAAGAAATCGATGGTGTGAAAAATGAACCTATCGAAACTTTAGTGGTAGATGTACCTGAAGCTACAGCTGGTAAAGTAATCGAACTTGCTACTCAAAGAAAAGGTGAACTTCTAATCATGGAACCAAAAGGTGACTTACAACACCTTGAATTCAGAATTCCTTCAAGAGGATTGATCGGGTTGAGAAATAATGTATTGACAGCTACTCAAGGTGAAGCTATCATGAACCATAGGTTCTCTTCTTATGAACCATTCAAAGGTAATATCCCAGAAAGAAATAATGGATCACTGATCTCTATGGAAGCTGGTCAATGTACTGCCTATGCGATAGATAAACTTCAGGATAGAGGTACATTCTTCATCGAGCCAGGTGATGAGCTATATACAGGCCAAGTGATCGGCGAGAACTCAAGAGATAACGATATCGTGGTAAATGTACAGAAAGGTAAGAAGCTGACTAACATGAGAGCATCTGGTTCTGACGATAATACTAGAATCGCTCCTCCAAAGAAATTCTCTCTAGAAGAAGCTATGGAATATATCCAAAAAGATGAATACTTGGAAATCACTCCAAAGTCCATTAGAATGAGAAAAATCTACTTGGATGAGAACGAAAGAGCAAGAATGGCTAAGAAAGACGCTTAATTGCTGAACCAAGTACCAAGTATTAAGTACCAAGAAGACCCCGAAGGAAACTTTGGGGTCTTTTTTTGACCTTTGGGTTTGGAAAGCTACTGGAATCAAGAAGGTCTTCAAATCTAAACAAAACCCTGAATTTTCTCAAAACTTTGAAAATAAGGATGAAAGAAGTATTGAAAATAAGCTAAAAACTAAGAAATAAACCTTCGTGGTCTGAAAAAAGACCTGAAAGGTTTTTTTTCAAACTTCGACCTTTGGATTCCGATAGATACCAGAATAAGAAATCCCGTAGATTCTTATAAATAACTGCAAATACTTGTTTGATTTTAAAAACCTGACGGATCCTTTTATAATGGATGAACCAACACTTTTATTGTTTAGTAAACAATACTATTGTAGTTTACTAAACAAAACTTTCACGAAATTACATAAAATCTAAAATATCATTTACCATTTCATCTTCATTGAGTCCCTCCTAGATGAGTTTGGCACAGGTGAGATAGAACCCTATTTCAGTAACAAATGATTTGTAAGGGTAAAGCATTTTTCCGAGGAACCACTTTTTAGTCAAGATATTAAAGTCTTTACCCAACTAAAATCAATCATAAAAAACGATAAACATCATACAGAAAATGATTCTATCAAGCTACCATCTACAAAATTTTCTGCAAATAAATAATCTTAATCACCTCCTATATGACGTTTATCCAGTTTTTGAAAGCACTATGTCTCACGCACCAAGTTCATTTAGATTTATTTTAACTCAATCCTCCAAATATCCAAATTTGCCATTGTTGAAATCATTGAATGCTTCTCTCAACTCCTCCTTTGTATTCATCACAAAAGGACCATGGGCTGCGATTGGTTCTTTGATCGGTTCACCACTCAATACCAAAACCACTGCATTTTCGTTTGCTTCTATCTCAAAGGCTTCACCATCATTTGCCATTAATGCCAAATGGTCAGTTGGCACTGCTTCTTTTCCATTGATAGTGATACTGCCTTCCAATACTAGCAAAACAGTATTAAAATGGCTAGGAAATTCAAAATTTACTTTACCATTTTTGTTCAATTTAGCATTGTACATGTGGATTGGGCTGAAAGTTGATGCGACTCCTTTAGTACCATTATATACCCCTGCGACAACCTCGATAATTCCAGCATGCTCTTCCAATTCAAACCTACTTATCTCATCGAATTTGATAGCTTGGTATTTAGGCTTAGACATCTTATCCTTTTTGGGCAAGTTCACCCAGAGTTGAACCATCTGAAAGGCTCCTCCTTTTTTACTCCATTCCTCTTCATGATACTCTTTATGAAGCACACCGCTTGCAGCTGTCATCCACTGCACATCTCCTTCACCTATAACACCACCTCCTCCACTGCTGTCGTGGTGCTGCACCTTTCCTTTGTAAGCAAGGGTTACGGTTTCAAAACCTCTATGTGGATGAACTCCTACACCTTTTGGATATTTAGATGGTGGGAATTCATACAATGAATTATAGTCCAACATGATAAACGGATCCATGCGGATCATATCCATTCTATATGCGCTTGGAATAAAATTATGAACCCGAAAACCATCTCCAACAAAGTGAGGCTCTCTTGGGCTTGCCACCAATTCTACTGTTCTTGTTTTCATAAATTTTACAATTTGTTATATGTAAAATTAGCTGCAAAGAAAGTAGTGTACATTGATGTATGGTAAGTTCCTATCTTTTGAGGTTTTTTAGTGCTAGCTCCTTGCGAACCCGACTCAAACTCTCTGGGGTGATCCCTAGATACGAAGCAACCATTGCTTGAGGGACTCTTAACATGATGTCTGGATACATTTTGACAAATTGTAAATATCTCTCCTCAGCATTTGCACCCAATAATAAATCAATCCTATTTTGCAAGTTTCTGATATGGTTGTGAAGTAGTCGGTTGTTGAAATCTGTAAAAGCGGGAAATTTTTCTGAAAGTAAATGAATGAAGTCCTCGTCTATAGACACCACTTCACTATCTTCCAATGCCTGAATGTAATATACCGATGGTTGGTTGAAAAAAGAACTTTCTCTATCAGTTACAAACCAATTTTCAGGTGCAAAATTAAGAATATGCTCTTTTCCCTTTTTGTCAATGGAATACTGTCTCAAAAGTCCACTTTCGACAAAAAAAGTATGCTTACAGTACTCACCACTGCGGATCAAGAACTGATCTTTCCTAATTTTTTTCGTTGTGCACTTTTCAACTATTGCCGATATTTCCATCTCATCTATATCGATATTTGACGACAGGTATGATTTTAAGCTGAAACTATTCATGAAGATTATTAATACTATTTTCCAGATTCTAAAACTCCTAAAATATAAAAAAAAGGATGCATTAAACGATATCCATGCCACTCCCAAATTATTTCACTCATCTATATAACTCTTTCAAGCTCTCTATGATTTGTTTATTGTTATAAATTAGCTCCTCAAAAACGGCCTGTTCTATGGTGCCAATATTTCTGATATCTTCCAATGGATTAGAAGTCAATAATATCATCTCGGCATTTTTCCCTATTTCTATCGTCCCCAAAGTCGAATGCTCTCCAAAAACTTTGCTGCATTATATGTAGTTGATCTTAAAATTGTATAATTATCAATCCCAATGGCAGACCAATATAACATTTCCACATAGATATTAAATCCAAGGGCTTGAAAATGGGTATCTGCATCTCCTCCTATCAGTAACAAACACCCAGCATCATATAAGCCCTTTAATATTTATTTCTTTGCTTCAAACGCACCCTGATTTTTCTCCATTGATGCTTTCATCACCTCAAGACCACCTAATTCATCAATGTATGATTCGTAATCAGCTTCCCGTTTCTTTGTGATTTCTTCGGGCAAAAGCATATAGGTAAACCTTTCTTTATAGCCATTTGGATACAAAAGATTGAATGTCTTAACATCCCAGTCCAATGTAGGATAATTGTAAACCTCATTGAGCTTAGTAATTTGTTTTGATTTCTCAATTTGATTATCGCTTTGCAACCAAAAATAATCACCTAAATGCTCCACACTTCTAAATCCGCTATGAAGCACTTTATCCATATCCACCATATAACCCAGACCGAACTTTTGATATACAGGAAAGTGACCACAAAAAATCACATCATTCAATTTCGTTGCCTCACTTAGGTTCTCAAATGTTTCTTCATTACCAAGACTAAGCAACTTTACAAATCCCTCCCCAGTTTCTTTCATTCCTTTCATTAAGCTATCTGCTTGACCAACTGTATACAAATTGTTTTTTCTGATCAAATGGCTAAAATGAATACTTGGCCTTAAAACTCCGTCTTCAGAATCAAATATTCTTTTGAGCTCATTTTGATCGATTACACTATTCATCACACGCAGATGAGTGACACCAGCTGCCTGATTATACTTCAAAAACTCTTCTACCCGATCCTTATCTGGAAGGTGCATATGCATATCTACCGAACCAGGCATCAAAAACTCCCCCTTTACCGCTATAACTTGCGTTTTACTATTCTTCTTAGGCTTCAGGTTTTTAAAATGATCTATGGCAATTATTTCATCTTCTTAGATTAGCACACTTCGAGAAGTCAACGCAGTATCACTGGTCATTGGTATCACGTTGAAATCTTTGAAAAGTACATTTTGAGTAAAACTATTGCAGGTAGTGGAAATGAAGCATAATACTACCAAAAGAATGAGTGGGGAGAATTTCAGTTTCATGGTAAAAGAATTAATTTTAAAGTCAAAGAATCAAAACAAATCAGTTTTAGCCATTATTTTAAAATACAGCTTGACCTCTTCAAAAATCAAAAAATAAATTCAATAAAAAAGACTGGGGATTACCCAGCCTTTTTTACCTCTAAAAATTTCAATTTATAAATTAATACCTATAATACTCTGGCTTGTATGGTCCTTCTGGAGTCACACCAATATACTCTGCTTGCTCTTGACTCAAAGTATCAAGTTCAACCCCAAGCTTTGCAAGGTGAAGGGCAGCTACTTTTTCGTCTAGGTGCTTAGGAAGCACATAAACCCCAGGCTGATATTGATCAGTGTTCGTCCACAATTCAATTTGAGCCAAAGTTTGATTAGTAAATGAATTAGACATTACAAAAGAAGGGTGTCCTGTAGCACATCCTAAATTCACGAGCCTTCCTTCAGCCAATACAATAATTTCTTTTCCTTCAATGTTATAAAGATCCACTTGAGGCTTGATCACATCTTTGGTACTTCCATAATTACCATTCAGCCAAGCCATGTCGATTTCATTATCGAAGTGTCCGATATTACAAACAATAGCTTTATCCTTCATGGCTCTAAAGTGCTCTTCAGAAATGATGTCTTTATTACCTGTCGCTGTCACGACGATATCAGCTTCTTTCACAGCATCCACCATTTTCTTCACTGCAAAACCGTCCATTGCAGCTTGAAGCGCACAGATTGGATCGATCTCAGTCACTATAACTCTAGCACCAGCTCCTCTAAGTGATGCTGCTGAACCTTTCCCTACGTCTCCGTAACCAGCAACTACAGCCACTTTTCCAGCCATCATCACATCTGTAGCTCTCCTGATAGCATCTACTAATGATTCTTTACAGCCATATTTGTTGTCAAATTTAGACTTTGTTACAGAATCATTCACGTTGATTGCTGGCATAGGCAAAGTGCCATTTTTCATTCTTTCGTATAATCTATGTACACCAGTAGTGGTCTCTTCAGACAAACCTTTGATTCCAGCTACCAATTCAGGGTATTGGTCAAGAACCATATTGGTCAAGTCTCCACCATCATCCAAGATCATGTTCAATGGCTTTCTATCTTCTCCAAAGAAAATGGTTTGCTCAATACACCAATCAAACTCTTGCTCGTTCAATCCTTTCCAGGCATACACAGAAATACCCGCTGCGGCAATTGCTGCTGCTGCATGATCTTGAGTGGAAAAAATGTTACAAGAAGACCAAGTCACTTCAGCTCCTAACGCTACTAGTGTCTCAATCAAAACAGCAGTTTGTATTGTCATGTGAAGGCAGCCCGCTATTCTTGCTCCTTTCAAAGGTTGAGAAGCTCCAAACTCCTCTCTCAAGGACATCAAACCTGGCATTTCAGCTTCGGCCAATTTAATTTCTTTTCGTCCCCACTCAGCGAGTGAAATATCTTTTACTTTATACTTTACGTATTTGTCGGATTTAATTTCAGACATGCTATTATATTGTTTATGAATTAATTCGGATATTAAGAATTACAAAACTACAGCTTTTTGCACCAAATGTAAAATCTTATTACTTAATGAACTTAACTTCTTTGAATGCATAAAAGTTTTGCACTCCTGATTCTTTCTCCATGATTAATTTCCCTTCTTCTGTGATACCAATGATTTGACCAATAAAATCTTCCCCATCTGAATACTTTGCCCAAGAATTCAACAAATACATGCTTTTCAAATACCTATCCTTCAATTCACTTAATTTCCCTCCTTTTAGTAAAACATAATTTTTTTCGATTTTATGGATTATTAGGCTAAAAATCTCTTTAAGATTTAATTCTTGCTTAGATAACCAAACCAAAGAAGTAGCTTGATCTAAATCGAAAAATTTTTGATTTACGTTTAACCCAATACCTACTACTGCACTAGACACCTTCCCTTTTGAAATTACATTTTCAAATAAGATCCCGCCTACCTTATGTCCATTAGTGGTGTAAATATCATTGGGCCATTTCACTAAAAGCTCCAAATTCAAACTAGCTAATGCCTCAACTATAGCCACTGAAATCATAATATTCAAATAAAACTGATCCATAGCATTCAAGAAAGTGGGCCTAAGAACCAAGGAAAACGTTAGGTTTTCATTTGGTTCACTTTTCCAGACATTACCTCTTTGACCTTTGCCGTGAGTTTGCTCACCTGCTATGACAATACTTCCTTCGGTCACTTTGCCAGACTTGAGCATATCCATGGCTAAATCATTGGTCGAGTGACAGACTGGCAGATAAATCACTTCTTTGCCCAGAAATAATGTATTGGCAAGGATTTTATACATTTTTTATAGTTAATTTGTAAACCAATAAAGATATTTAACAAGGCTCTTTCAAGCCAACATTTGAGTATCTTGTAAATTTAAACCAAAAATATGACAGCAGAAGAGCTGAGTAAAGTAATTGTGAAGGGGATGGAGGAGAAAAAAGCTTCCAAAATCGTGCTGATGGATCTTAGAGATGTTAAAAATTCAATGACAGATTTTTTTGTAATTTGTTCTGGTAATTCTGACACGCAAGTAGAAGCTATAGCTGATTCAATAGAAGAGTTCGTATTCAAATCCCACAAGGAGAAACCTTGGAGAGTAGAGGGCAAAAACAACAATGAATGGGTACTAATTGACTTCACTAATGTCGTAGCACATGTCTTTCTTAAGGATCAAAGAGAATTCTTTGCATTAGAGGAATTGTGGGGTGATGCAGTAATTACCAGAATTGATTAAGTGTTTTATTGAACTTTCTACTTCCAGATTCGTTTTAAAAAAAATTATATAAAGGCAACAAATTCCTAGCGATGAGCGAAAATAATAAAAGTAAAAAATTCATTCCAAAAACCCCACAGAAACCAAATGTACAACTTTGGTTGATCATTACGGCTGTGATCGTGCTGATTGGTGTGACTTGGTTTCAAAAAAGCAATACAGTAATTAACATTACTAAGAGCAAGTTTGAAGATATATATTTGGCTAATGATGTATCAAAAGTGATGATCATCAGAAACCAAAACAGGGTCGATGTCACCTTGAAAGAATCAGCACTTGAAAATGAGCGATACAAAAGTGAACTAGAAGGTAAAAGTCCATTTTTCAATCCAACTGGACCACACTACTCTGTAGAGGTAGCAAGTGCTGAGAAGTTTGCTTCAGATTTTGAAGAACTCGAATCAAAAGTACCCGAGAATCAAAGGATAGGCTATAATGTCAAAAACGAAGAATCATGGGGAAGCTGGTTTACTAGTTTTGGTTTCATGATTTTGCTATTCGTACTTTTCTGGGTTATGATGAGAAGAATGGCTGGACCAAGTGGACCGGGCGGTCAAATTTTCAATGTTGGAAAATCAAGAGCGCAACTTTTTGATGCTGAAAACAAAGTAAAAATCACATTTGATAATGTTGCTGGCCTTGATGAAGCCAAGGAGGAAATTCAAGAAATCGTAGAATTTTTGAAAAATCCAGGAAAATTCACCAAGCTTGGTGGTAAGATTCCAAAAGGCGCCCTTCTGGTAGGCCCTCCAGGAACTGGAAAAACACTCTTGGCAAAGGCTGTCGCTGGTGAAGCTGGAGTTCCATTTTACACACTTTCTGGCTCTGATTTCGTAGAGATGTTCGTTGGTGTGGGAGCTGCTAGAGTAAGAGATTTGTTCAAGCAGGCCAAAGAAAAAGCACCGTGTATCATTTTCATTGATGAGATAGATGCTATCGGTAGATCTAGAGGTAAGGGACAAATGCCAGGCTCTAATGATGAAAGAGAAAACACACTGAATTCACTTCTTGTAGAAATGGACGGGTTCGGTACAGATACGGGAGTAATCGTATTGGCTGCTACAAACAGGCCTGATGTACTTGATTCTGCATTGCTTCGTCCAGGACGCTTTGATAGACAGATCAGTATAGACAAACCAGATATTGTAGGAAGAGAAGCGATTTTCAAAGTACATCTGAAGCCTATTAAAACAGTTACAGATGTCGATGCAAAAAAACTTGCAGCTCAAACGCCAGGTTTCGCAGGTGCTGAAATCGCCAACGTTTGTAATGAGGCAGCCCTTATCGCTGCAAGAAGAAACAAAGAAGCAGTAGATATGCAGGATTTCCAAGATGCGATAGACAGAGTCATCGGTGGATTGGAGAAGAAAAACAAAATTATCTCACCAGAGGAAAAGAAAATTGTAGCTTATCATGAAGCAGGTCATGCTGTAGCAGGGTGGTTTTTAGAGCATGCTGACCCTTTGGTAAAAGTAAGTATTGTCCCACGTGGAGTTGCTGCCTTAGGTTATGCTCAGTACCTTCCAAAAGAACAGTTTTTGTATCAAACAGAGCAATTGATCGATGAAATGTGTATGACCCTTGGAGGTCGTGCCGCTGAAGAGATTGTATTTGGAAAAATCTCTACTGGTGCACTATCTGATCTAGAAAGAATTACCAAATTGGCTTATTCTATAGTCTCTATATATGGCATGAATGAAAAAATAGGAAATGTTTCTTTCTACGATAGCAAGAGTTCTGAATATAGAATGTCTAAACCATATTCTGAAAAAACATCTGAAACTATAGATGAAGAAGTAAGAAAACTAATAGGTTTTGCATACGAGAGGACAATCAAGTTACTTACTGAAAGAAAAAATGAATTAGAAATCCTTGCAAAGGAGCTACTAGAAAAAGAAATTCTTTTCCAAACGGATCTTGAAAAACTCATTGGTAAAAGACCTTTCGGAAAAGAAACAACTTATGAAGCCTTCACCAGAAAAATAGAGGCGAACGAAAAAGCAGCTGCAGAAAAAGCGGCTTTGGAAGCTGAAAAAACTGTAGAAGAGTCTTCTCAAGTTGGAGAAAATAAAGATTAAAAATACTTTCAAAAGTAACTAGCATTTATAATATTCAAGCTTTGTCTTATATATTAAACAACAAAACCTGACCATTTGGTCAGGTTTTGTTGTTTAAAGCTATTAAAATAAATCAAGACTAGATCAAAGTCTACTCTAGAGGGAGCCCTGAGGTAATTTGGTATAAGCTTTACTTTTCACTTTTCAATATATGAGTATAGCAGCAACACATTGGAAGATGCAAAATCAACAAATAGAAACTACAAAGAACTTACTTCTTGTCTCCTAACTTCCCCTTGTTCGAATCAGAGCTACTACCACCATCATTTCCAGCGATAGAAGATCTCATATCAGTATCTGACTTGATATTTTCCATTCTATAATAATCCATCACACCCAATTTCCCTGATCTAAAAGCCTCAGCCAAAGCCTGAGGAACTTCAGCTTCGGCTTCGATTACCTTAGCCCTCATTTCTACTGATTTGGCTTTCATTTCTTGCTCTAATGCTACTGCCATAGCTCTACGCTCTTCCGCCTTTGCTTCAGCAACTTTCAAATCCGCAGAAGCCTGATCGATTTGAAGCTTTGCACCGATGTTTGTTCCCACATCAATATCAGCAATATCGATAGACAAAATTTCAAAAGCTGTACCCGCATCCAACCCACGTTCCAACACAAGTTTAGATATCTTATCAGGATTTTCTAGTACGCTTTTATGATTTTGTGCAGATCCAATAGAGGTTACTATACCCTCTCCTACTCTTGCCAAAATCGTATCTTCTCCCGCTCCTCCTACAAGTTGTGCAATGTTCGCTCTTACGGTTACCCTAGCTTTAGCTATCAATTGAATCCCATCAGCAGCTACAGCTGCAACATTTGGGGTGTTGATCACTTTTGGGTTTACCGATATTTGAACCGCCTCAAAAACATCTCTCCCTGCTAAATCAATCGCTGTTGCCTGCTTGAAGCTCAAATTGATATTTGCTTTGTCAGCAGAGATCAATGCCCTAATCACGTTAGGCACATTTCCCCCAGCCAAATAGTGGGTTTCTAACTCATTGGTTGTCAAATCAAGACCTGCTTTAGTCGCTGTAATCAAAGAATTAACAATGATGCTTGGTGGAACCTTCCTGATTCTCATACCAATCAATTCTCCAATTCTAACCTTTACCCTAGCAAAAATCGCTGTGATCCAGAGGTTGACTGGCACAAAGTACAAGAAGACAAAAAGAAGGATCAGCGCGCCAAATGCTGCAAATAAAATAATGGCCGAATTTGAATTTTCCATGTTTTAACTTTTTACAATGATAGTATTATGATCCAATTTAGTAATAATTAATTTTTGTCCCACAGAAACATAGCCTGAATCTGACTTTACTTCTAAAATTTTCTCTCCAAACGAAGCTTTACCAATTGGCCTCAAGTCCGAAATGGCTTTTCCTTCCATCCCTATTTCTAGTCCATCCATTCTTCCGTCAAAGCTTCGTCCTTCTACCGTATCGTGAAGAGCAAATTTAGTCCAGACTCCTGATTTAAATCCATAGATAATTGCTCCTAAATTCAGTATAAAAGCCATGGAAAAAACCAACCATGCAACATTCGATTCCAAAACTGCAAATCCATAAACTACACCAACTGCCGAGATCGCAAATCCCATCACTCCTATAATGGTAGTACCTGGTATAAAGAAAATCTCAGTAAGGATCAATATCAAACCTATCCCCAAAAGTGTGAGTAAAACCATCCAAATCATGAAATTTATTTTTTTAGCATTTATCAGTCCTTAAACTTATGAATTTCAATCATATAATCCTCAAAAATAATCGCATCATTTTAAATTTTAACTTAAGATCTATACCCTAAAAACTAATTTTTGGTTTACTGAAAATAATTATAGTTACAGCATATTTACATGTGGATTTTATAGATATATTCGTAGCAAAAATCCTATCCAAACTTATGCAAAGAACAATACTCAAGTCAGTCCTCCTACTCAGTCTTACTGCTATTGGCATTTTCTTTCAATCTTTTTCTCAAGAATTAAAATTGCCACCTGAAGGGAAATCTCTAGTTTACTTTGTAAGATCAAATGCAACTGGAATGTTGATCAATTTCAAATTCTTTGACGGGGAAAAATATCTTGGAAAATTCAACGGAGTTAAATATTTCACCTATGAATGTGAGCCTGGTGAACATCTCTTTTGGGCAGCATCAGAAAACAGATCCTTTATAGAAGCTAATCTACAAAGTGGGAAAACTTATATCATAGAAGTTAAGCCAACTTCGGGAGCAATGAAAGCGGGGGTAAAATTGGTACCAATTGCACCTGACAATACTAAGGCTTTGAAGTACATAAATAAATTGATTTCTAAGAAAGAACCAATTGATCTGGATGCAAGAGACTTTTCGGGTGAAGCTGAAGACCTTGACTTCTTTATCAAAAATGGCTTGAAAAAACACATGAACGACAAAACAAAAGACAAATCCATCACTAAACTAAATCCCGAACATGCACACAATTAACAAACTTAACAGTAAGCTAAAATCAGCTACTTTACTAATTGCCTTGCTATTGCTTGCAAACATTACATTGGCACAAAACCTAAGTTCGGCAAAAGGTTCAACTTCACTCGGAGTAGGTATAGGACTCCCTTACGGCGGAATTGTGGGAGGAAAGCTAAGCCACAATGTTGAAGACAACTTTTCGATCTTTGGAGGTCTTGGATACAACTTTATAGGTGTTGGTTTCAATGCAGGATTGACATACACTGTACCGACAGAAAAGCTGACTGAACTCTATTTCACAGGTATGTACGGCTACAATGCAGTTATCAATATTGAAGGATTGCCCCAATATCAAAAAACCTACTACGGCCCAACTTTCGGATCTGGATTGAAATTTAATTCTAGACGAAAAGAAGGGGCTTATTGGGATCTAGGAATTTTGGTTCCATTTAGAGGGGCTAATTACAGAAATGATATGGACGATATAGAAAATAACCCCATGATCACTATTGAAAACAAGCCTTGGCCTGTGCAGTTTTACTTTGGCTATAATTTCACTATAGCTTCAAAAAAATAATCAAAATGTCCCAAAAGAATATCAAATACTTTTGGGACATTTTTTTTTACCCAAATAATCCTGAACTCAAATAGCGATCTCCACGATCACATGTAATACAAACAATAACGCCATGATCGAGCTCCTTAGACAGTTCAAGTGCTGCATGCAATGCTCCTCCACTACTCATCCCAGCTAAAATCCCCTCCTCTACCGCCATTCTTCGGGTCATAGATACAGCGGCTTCTTCGCTTACGTCCATGATCAAATCTACCCTAGATTCATCATAGATTTTTGGCAAAAACTCAGGTGACCATCTTCTTATGCCTGGGATATTTGATCCTTCTGTTGGCTGTGTCCCCACTATCTGAATAGCTTTATTTTGCTCTTTGAGGTATTTCGACACACCCATGATTGTACCCGTGGTCCCCATAGCTGATACAAAGTGACTTATTTGCCCCTTTGTATCTCTCCATATTTCAGGCCCTGTTGTATGATAATGTGCCAAATAATTATCCTCGTTTGCAAACTGATTGAGCATATAATATCCGTCCTTAGCTACCAATTCTTCAGCCAAAGTCCTTGAATATTCAATGGTCTTATCTGCTGGTGTCAAAATCACTTTGGCACCATAAGCTTCCATAGAAAGTATCCTTTCTCTTGTAGAATTGTCTGGCATCACCAAAGTCATCCCTACACCCAAAAGATTCGCCACCATAGCCAATGCGATACCCGTATTCCCACTAGTGGCTTCGATTAGTTTATCTCCTTGTTTGATATCCCCTCTTTCCAATGCGGACTTTATCATGTGAAAGGCAGCCCTGTCTTTTACACTTCCAGCTGGATTTTGCCCTTCTAGTTTACAAAAAATCTTCACATCTTCATTGTAAGAAATATGGGTAATTTCCACAAGTGGCGTGTTGCCAATCAATTCAAATAGTTTCATGATAATAATTTTAAAGCTAGGCCTCAGCTTTCCTGGTCATTCTTAAACACATACATATCAGTCTGATTTTTCCCAGCATCATACATCTTTGCCTGATAGTAAATCTTACTGTTTGCTGGAATACTTTTGGTCAGCCACACATTTCCTCCTATCACAGAATTTTTCCCAATTACCGTGTTTCCGCCTAGTATGGTCGCTCCTGAATAGATTACGACATTATCTTCGATGGTCGGGTGACGCTTGAGATCTGCATCTTCTTTGTGAACACTCAAAGCCCCCAAAGTCACTCCTTGATAAAGCTTGACATAATTCCCGATAACGGTAGTCTCACCTATTACGAGCCCTGTCCCGTGATCAATACAAAAATGGTGTCCAATACTTGCTCCTGGATGTATATCTATTCCTGTCTTACTGTGTGCATATTCCGTAATGATCCTTGGAATCATCTTCACTCCCAAAAGGTATAATTCATGGGCAATCCTATAGGCAGCAATGGCATAAAAACCTGGATAACACCTAAGAATCTCAGCTCTAGATTTGGATGCGGGATCACCTGCGAACATGGCATCTACGTCTTGATGTATCAAATCAAAAACACCAGAAAGTTGCTCAAAAAACAAATCACTCAATACCTCTCCATCTCCTTGATGCAGATGCTTGTTTTTTTGCAAAATATCCGCTAGTTGATTTTTGAGTACCAAAAGGTTTCCTTTTACATCTTCTTCATTTCGCAGAACTTCCAAAGTAAATTCTGGAAAAAGAAGACCTAGTAGCGAATCAAAAAAAGTCTGAATCAACTTGGGTGAAGGACATTCTGGGCAATCTTGATGCGATTTAAATATTTTTTCTATTAATGATTTCATCTTGGGGTGATTTCAAATCAAAATACAAAACCCACACGGATCACATATGGTTCATTGTATGGTGACCTTAGATTGTCGTGCATCAAATTGTAAAGCAAAGTAAAATTAGCTCCTCCTCTACTGCCAAAAGGAGCGAAATAACCAGCGCCAACAAAAAATGAAGGAACCCACTCTCTATTGAATTCATTTGTATTTCTATTGAATAAATCAAAATTCAATGCTTCATATTCTGTATGAGCAAAAATATTAGGCAGCACATTATACCTTAGAAAGGTTCTGCCTCCATATAAACTCCTATTTCCATTTCCAGTATTGAAAAACCTCCTATCATCGAAATATTGATAAGTCACACCTACTCCACCTGAAAACTTGTCAGTGATCATTGCTCCAACTAATGGAGAAACATCGATGAAAGTAATCGTCCCGAATTGAGCAGCAAAATTCCCCCCAAAATACAACCTATCCCTAAGAGGAGGCTTTTCTTCTGGATCGATATATCGCTGTGCATTGGCACTTTGATCAAGTATAAACACACCTAAAATCAAAGTGAATGAAAATACAAAAAGCTTAATCTTGGACAATAACATACAAATCTTCTGTTTTTTTCTTCATGAGGTATCTTTCACGTGCAAACTTCTCTAAGAGTTCTGTATTGCTCATCAATTCCTCTCTATCTTGTCTTACTTTTTCTTTACGTTCCAAAAGGTATTCCTTTTGATTTTCAAGATCATTGAGCTTGGAACTCAATTTGAAATGGGTCAAAAAATCATTTGAATCAATAAAAACCATCCATAGTACAAACAAAGCTGTGAATATGAAGTAAAAATTCTTGGTGTATTTGAGATATTTTTTCATAAGATCAAGATTTGTATTCAATAGCTACTCTACATGATATGCTTGAAACTTGGCGAATAATACTGAAAATCGAATCTATCATTTTAATTTTCTGAAAGAAGCCTTCATTTCATCTAATTAAAACTCTTCTCCACACCTCACCAGTATATTACAGAACAAATATAGACAATTTGAAAGTATGGAAAAACCTCCTAACTGACTACTTTGAAATAAACAGTGTTTCTCCTACAAAGAATGTACAAGGTTTTATTTAAAGATTTGAAGACCGCTTCAGGTAGCTACTTTTCAAAAGGTGACAAATACATCATAACTAAACCTAGAGACATCACGATAATGCTTGCCCCATGTCTTCTATCAAATCTTCCAAATTCTCTAGCCCAACAGATAGCCTAATCAAATTTTGAGGTGTCTTGGTATTTGGCCCTTCGACAGCGGCTCTTCGTTCTATCAAACTCTCTACCCCCCCCAAGCTCGTTGCATTGGTATAGTACTTTAATTTCCCAATTACTTGATCAGCATATGCTGCATCTCCCTTCACTAAAAAAGACAACATCCCCCCATATCCTGACATTTGACTTGCCGCAATCTCATGTCCTTGATGATCTTTCAGACCTGGATAATAAACCTTTTCTACATTTTTATGATTTTGTAAAAATCTAGCGATTTCTACCGCATTGCGCTCATGTCCTTTCATTCTATATGGAAATGTCTTGATACTGCGGGTCAACATATAGCAATCAAATGGAGAGGGAACGGCCCCACCTGAAGTTTGCACTAGCCTGATACGACTCCAAAGTTCATCGGTATGCTTTGTAACTAAAGCTCCACCAAGAATATCGCTATGTCCGCCAAGGTATTTTGTTGTGCTATGCATCACTATTGATGCACCTAAGTCAAGCGGATTTTGAAATACCGGAGTTGCAAATGTATTGTCACAGACTACTGGAATATCTTTGATCTTTGCAATGTCACAAATGGCCCTAATATCTGAAATTTTCAAAAGTGGATTAGAGGGAGTTTCAAGCCAAATCAGTTTTGTATTTTCCTTGACATGCTTCTCCACTTGCTCTGGATGTGTCATGTCCACAAAATCAACTGACAAAACTCCCTTAAAAACATCGACCAACAAATGTCTCAGACCATGATACATATCATCTGGAGCAATCACATGGCTACCTGAAGGAAGCGCTTGAAATACACTCATACCTGCTGCATTCCCCGAAGAAAACGCAGCTGCTTCCTGACCATGCTCTAGTTTAGCCAACACATTTTCCAAAGCAAGCCTGTTTGGATTTGCTGCTCTTGTATAGATCACTGAATCATTGTGATGCTCAAATGTGGTGGATAGCGTGATTGGCTGCACAGCTGGTCGGTGGGTATCCGTGATTTTCGTGCCTGCGTGAATTGCAATAGTCTCGATTTTCATCTTGTGATAATTAATTTTAGTATAGAACACCTAATACTTATTGGGAAAGAGGTGAAAACCATCTTGAATGTTCTTTCAGTGAAATCCTCTGGCATAAGCCATAATGTATATTCAAATCTAGTATACCTTACTTTAAAGCACCTTGCAAAAAAACTGCACGGACCTTTTCAATATTGTAATTTAGAATATCAATATGATTTTTGGTTGACAATCTCTAGAATCGGCTGACCAGAAGCTCCATTTGGAAGACGAGTACCTAGCATAATCGCAAGGGTTGGCGCGATATCCGTTATGGTCGTGTACCGTGCACTTTTTCCTGACTTCACATTCCACCCCATCATCACTACTGGCACATGGGTATCGTAAGTGTACCCAGTTCCATGTGTAGTCCCTCTAAATGAACTACTCAACCATGCAGGTTCCAAAATCAGCAACAGATCTCCAGACGCTTTATGGTTATAACCCATTTGCAGCAAAGAACTTTTACCTTTGGTATATTCATTTCGCCTCATATCAGCCGCTGTATATACTTCCTTGACACCCTCAAATCCAAGCAAGAAATCTGCTAAAGCCATTTGGACATCTTCTACCTTTACACCTTTTTCTTTGGCAAGATCATGGTTGATAAACACTTGTTCATTGGAATAGTTGGCAATCCAATTCCCCTCACCAAACATCTGAGAAGTAAATCCTCTCATCTGGGTAAGCACAAACCTCGTATTGAAGTTACCAGAAGGGACATTTTCGGACTGCATATAATTAACAATGTCCGCCACGGCATGGTCAGCTGTCAAAAACACAAGGTACTCACCCGCTCCATATTCATCATCCAAGAAATCAAAAAACTTCTCCAAATCCCTATCCAGCCTCAAATAATTATCCTCAAGCTCTACAGAACTTGGTCCAAACCTATGCCCTATATAATCTGGAGAAGAAAAACTGATTGCAAGCAAATCCGTCTCCCCTCTTTTTCCAAGCTGCTCTCCTTCTATAGCCGCATAAGCCATTTCTAGAGTCATTGTATTCCCGAAAGGTGTCGTAGAGATCAATCCATATTCACCATTATCTTCCATGAGAGCTTTCAAATCGTAAGGAAAAGCGGTGTTATCTTTACCAATGAATGGCCCTTCAAAATCATTATCATCTTCAATGCTTTGCACATAAGTATCTATAGGAAAAAGCGTTTCCCAGGTACCACTCAAGTATTCATCCGCCAACTTCTTTTCATTGAATGCCTTCACCCATGCAGGAAGGTCTTCATAATAATATGTAGAAGTCATGAACTCCCCTTTTTTGCTATCAAACCAATAAGCATCTCCCAAATGACCTGCAGGAAGTGCAGCTCCCCTATCTTTAATGGCTACCCCCACTGATTTTGACCGCTTGTTGGTCGCAAATCTCAACTCATCTGAAATGGTGGTAGACTTCATATTTCTTGGCGAAATTTTACCGTTACCTTCTGTCCCTCCGACTGCGCTTACTGTACTATCACCAGCACAATAAATCGTTTTCCCTAAACTCCTCACATACCAATCGTTGGCAATAATACCATGCGTGGCAGGGGTAGTCCCCGTGTAAACAGAGGCGTGACCAGGTCCTGTGTAGGTCGGTATGTAATTGTAATGGGCATTGGTCATCATAAAACCTTCATTCATCAGTCTCTTAAACCCTCCCTCTGTGTAGCGCTCTTGAAATTTATAAAAATACTCTTGTCTCATCTGATCTACGACAATGCCTACCACGATCTTAGGCTTATTGGATTCTGATGAGACTTGGGCTGTAGCAATGGTATCTAGGGTAAGAAAGCTAAAAAGTGCTAATAATAAATTTTTCATATCAGTGTATTTTTTCAATTTGGACAAATATAAGCAATCCTAGCAAAGGCTTTATCAGAAGTTTGAGAAGAAAAACAAAGCTCCAAAACCTAACCTACTAGTCAAACACCTAATTTTTGTTTAAATTAATTTGGAAAATAAACTAATCATTCTACATTTGTAGAACTAAATCTACAACTAACGAACATGAACCTTTCTAACGCAGAAGAACAATTGATGAGTATCATCTGGGACAAGCAAAAAGCTTTCATGAAAGATATATTAGAAGCACATGATGAGCCAAAACCAGCCAGCACCACAGTTGCTACCTTACTCAAAAGACTAATTGATAAAAAGGCTATCGCATTTAGGGTATTTGGAAACTCAAGAGAATACTATCCATTGATCTCAAAGAACAACTACTTTTCAAGCAAAGTAAATCAACTGATAAGAACATTCTTTAACGATTCTCCAGCACAGTTTGCCTCATTTTTCACTAAAGAAACAGACCTTTCAGAGAAACAACTTGAGGCGCTAAAATCAATTATTGATGAACAAATAAAATCCAAGAAACCATGATACTCTATTCTTTAAAGGCAATTTTATTGATGAGTTCGCTGCTTGTCATCTACCATTTCGCATTAGCTAAAATCGACAGCTTTAAATTTAATAGGTATTACTTATTGGCTAGTTTGGCATTTTCATTGATCATTCCAACTTTTCAAATACCAAGTTTTATCCCTGTTTCTGCTCAAGTAAATCATCAAATTGATAGAATAGTAGATCAAATCAGCTACAATAGTAAAGAAGGTAGGCAGAATGAAATCATCATGGCACATGTTGAGGGTGAATCTAACCTTGAAGTTTCAGAAACCACTAAAACTGTAATATCAAGTAAGCAATTCGGCAAGAATTCAATCCATATCATAGGTTACTCACTTATTTCGCTTTTTTTTCTTGTAGTCTTACTTTTCAAAATGAATAAATTCAAGAGGTTGGTAAATCAAAACCCAAATATCAAAGATTATGGATTCACTTATGTATTGATTGAGGAAAAGACATCGCCGTTTGTATTTCTCCATTATCTATTTGTCAATGCTGAATCCTATCATAGCAACCAAATCGAAAATGAAATTCTCACCCATGAACTCACTCATATTAGACAAAACCATAGCATAGATATTCTATTTGTAGAGCTTCTGAAAGTAATATTTTGGTTTAATCCTGTGCTTTGGTTTTATAAGAAAGCCATTCAATTGAACCACGAATTTTTGGCAGACAAGGCAGTAAACAATACCTACCAAAACAGAGAAAGCTATCAAATGCTACTACTCTCTAAGCTGACTAATAGTTCAAATGCATATGCAATGAGTAGCGCCTCTACATTTGGAATCACTAAACGAAGACTTCAGATGATGAATGAAAGCACGAAAATCTCGAAAGCATTATCTATCAAAAGCCTTACAATCATAAGTAGCTTATTTGCCTTTTTGGTATTCAGCTCATCTTCCCAACACTTAGATACACTATCATCATTGAGTGGATCTTCATCTGTAGAAGCATATGAAAAACTTATCACTGAAGCTCTTGGAGAAAACACTCCTTTTACACTTGTTTTAAACAAACTGGACTTAGAAAACCTAAGAACTACATACAACAAGCTAAATGATACAGAAAAAGAAGAAGTAAGCGAGTTCCCTTTTTTAGAAGCAGAAGTATTTGAGAAGCTCAAGGAGCTTCAACACAATGAAAAGGGGATTAATTTAAAGTTTAATTTTAAAAATCCTCCTGCCACAAAAACCATAAATGAGGAAGTATGGCAATACTGGAAGAACTCAAAAAATATATCCTTAGAAATTGACGATCAGCCTTTAGCTCATAAAAACCTAGACAGCTATGATAAAACAGACTTTTCTTTTTATGAAATAGAAGAAGTAAAACCTGAAGGAACTTCAAATGATTCTGAATTTCTTATAAAATTAACAACTCATAAGCATTACGAAGAAAAATTCTTTTCAAGTAAAAAAACATTACACACCATATCTTCAGAATATAAAAATGGGGATGCTATTGAAGTACTATATTTCACTAAAAACTCCACAAATCAAGACCAGAAAGTAAGTAGTTCTGGAAATAATGATAAAGAATTATTGATAAAACTTTTTGAAGGGTTGCTTAATCACGAAAACAAATCATATCCTGACTCTAAAGACTTTCAAATTAAAAAACCACATATTTCATCCATTTTGAGAAAAAACAATGAAATCAGTATGATAAATATTTTCAAAGATTAGGATTCCTAAATTTGACCAGTGGTTTTATCATTATAAAAATGAAATGTATCTTTCCTATTCGTTTTAGCTAAATTAAATTTATGAAAAGGAAATCAATACAAGTTTTACTTGTAGCTATCATTTCAATATTTGAAATCGCATCTATTCAGGCACAAACATGGTTTGACGACGGACTAAGCCCAGAGTTCCACAAAGGGAGACGTGACCTACTACGAGAAAAACTCCCTGAAAATGCTGTAGCTGTCTTCTTCACCAATCCCACAAGAAATAGGTCCAACGACACGGAGTTCGACTTCCGACCCAACTCCGACTTTTACTACTTGACAGGGTTTAGAGAACCAAATGCAGCTCTGATTCTTTTCAAAACCCCACAAATCATTGACGGAGAAGAGGTCTCAGAAATGATTTTTGTGCAACCAAGAGACCCAAGAACTGAGCAATGGGACGGTGAAAGACTTGGAATAGAAGGCGTTAAAGAAAATTTAAAGCTCAACCATGTATATCTCAACAGTGATTTTCTAAAAACACCTGAGGTAGATTTCTCACAATTTTCTCAAACGCTAGCATTCAATACCCCTGAGATAGAAGGCGGCAGGCACAATGCTATCTTGAAATCAATGGTTGATTCTTTCAAAGCAGTCAATCCAAGTCCAGCAAGACCTGCCGATCAGATTTTGAATCAAATTATGCATCAAATGAGAGGTGTAAAAACCGATGAGGAAATCGAAATAATCAAAAAAGCGGTTGAAATATCAGGAAAAGGTCATATCGAAGCCTTCAAGTCAATTCAACCAGGTGTATCAGAAAGAGCTATACAAGGTGTCCATGAATTTGTGCATAAAGCACTAGGAGCTGAATACGTGGGCTATGGATCTATCGCTGGAGCTGGAAATAATTCCACCATACTTCACTATGTCTATAACAGTGTAAGAGATTTGCAAGAAGGGGTTATCCTAATGGACATAGGAGCTGAATACAGAGGCTACTCCGGAGATATCACGCGTACAGTTCCTATCAAAGGCAAGTTTTCTCCTGAAGAAAAAGCCATCTATGAGATCGTCCTCAAAGCACTTGAAGAAAGCACCAAGGCCAGCAAACCAGGAGCTGATTTCAGAGCCATCGGGCAAATTTCAAAAGAAATCGTAGATGAAGGTCTTGCCAAACTTGGTATCATCAAAAAAGGACAAAACCATAGCTACCTACCGCATGGCATTAGCCATCATTTGGGTTTAGACGTACATGATAGAGGTGGATATGGGCCATTAGAGCCAGGTATGGTCTTCACTATTGAGCCAGGCATCTACATCCCAGAAGGTTCAGATTGCGATGCAAAATGGTGGGGTATTGGCATCCGTATAGAAGATAACATTTTGATAACGGAAAATGGATACGAGAACCTTAGTCAATTTGTTCCAAGGACTGTTGCGGACATCGAAAAGGTAATGAAAGAGGAAGGTGTATTACAGAAATTAATGAAATCGATGAAGTAATACAGAGCATTTTAGGATGTACAAAGTCTCAAGTACCAAGAACAAAGTATGATGTACATCGAGGTAAAAGTAAGATTAAGCAAGTTGAATTAGATATGTAAAAAACAAAACCGCTGAACCCAAAGGATTCAGCGGTTTTTTTTAACCTAGAATCTGCAAGAGAATGTTGTATTCGATTGATTTATAGTAGCAATAGAATCTTCTGAAATTTAACACAGAATCTTCCAGGTTTAACTGGATTACCCACATTAGCTGATTGGTAGTCAATAAAAACCTGAATGGTGTTCGGTTTATATTTTTTTCTACCTAGTGAACTATCAAACCCACTGGCGATCAGGGCTTTTTTTCAATCTCATTTCACAATTCATGAATTGGGCTACGTCCATCTCAGAACAAATACTTGAAACTTTTCATACTACTAACTTACCTGTAGGCAAAAAAGGATAAAGAAATGGAAATTCTAAAATTGTAGATTATATTTACTTAGTACTTAATACATTGTACATGGTACTTCATCACTCAACTTCCCACTTAATCTTTCTTCTTCAAATCCCCTCTCTTGATAGATTGGATGAATTGTGACCACGCAAATGGATCAAGCAATCTGAATGGTCTCGGTCCATATCGATCTTGAATCTGCATAATCTGGCCTTGTTGGAATCCTCGGAAATTCTCATTCCCAGATGCTGGCATGTTTTCAGCCCATCGCAACAAGGTCTCAGGACTAAGGCTACCTCGGGCATCTATGGCCATTGGTGCTTCATAGTTTATTGCCAATACAGCTCTTTTGAATTCCTCTTCTGTAGGATAAGGCATCACTTCAATCTCAGCCAAGGACATCTCATCATCTTGCATCGTCAAAATCAAACTGATCTTATCTTCTGCCACATTCTCAGGAACAGCAAAAACTTGACGCTGCAACCCAATGAAACTAAATACAACTGAATCTCCTTCTAATACCGGCATAGAGAAATATCCAAACCTACCAGAACTGGTACCTCTTCCCTTTTTGGGTACGTAGATATTGACACCTGGAACGGCATCTGTACTATCAGCATTGAGGACAATACCTGACAACTGAATCACTTTTCTATCCTTTTGATCTTGAGCTTGCGCTGGCTTAAAAACGACAACCAAAAATAACAAAATCGAAAATGAAGCAATATTTTTTATAATTGTGTCCAAATTTTAGCGTTTTATTTTATTTACGGCCTAAATTTAGGCTATGTTTAAATCACGGTATAATAATAGCCTATTTTCACATCATTTACTTAATTCATAACCGAATTTCTCTGTTAAAAGTTATTAATGAGACTTAAAAACATCAGTTTGAGCTATGGGATGCGGATATTCAAAGCATTATCCGAAGAACCTCGTGTAAGGATCCTTCACTTGCTCATTCAAAACAAAGAACTATCGATTTCTGATCTTGAACATATCTTAGATTTCACCCAAACGAAGACAAGCAGGCATTTGATATACCTAAAAAACGCGGGCTTGGTAGCAAGCCGAAGAGTGGATCAATGGACTTTTTACTACATATTAGACGAAGCCATTGAAATCATACAGCAAACTTTTAAGTTTATTCAAAAAGACCCTAATCTTATCAAAGATCAGGAAGTATATCAAATCTTATTTTCCAACAGAGAACTTGCCATAAACAAGATTCAAAACAACCCATACAGAAAGTAACAGCTTTGAAAAAATACCAACACATTTTCTTTGACTTAGACCATACCCTCTGGGACTATGATCGCAATGTACAAGAATCTTTATCAGAGATTTTCGACCATTTTGAATTAATTAACTTCGGCATCACGAATGCTGATCATTTCATAAAGGGATTTTATCAAGTTAATTACAAACTCTGGGATCTATACAACCAAGGTAAAATTGATAAAATTGGCTTGAGAGAATCCCGCTTCAGGTTGATATTCGAAGAGATCAAAGCTACATCTCTTGAAATACCTTCGGAGCTTGAACTCGATTTTATGCACAGAACCTCCACCAAGCAGCATTTGCTCCCTTATGCATTGGAGATATTGGAATACCTAAAACCCGGATATCCCATGCACATCATCACCAATGGCTTCAATGAAAGCCAAGAAAAAAAACTCACCGCATCTGGGCTGACTCCTTACTTTGATTTGATCATCACCTCCGAGACAACTGGTCACAAAAAGCCAGATGCTAGGATTTTTCATTATGCCTTGGAAAAATTAGGCGTCACCAATGACAAAGTCCTAATGATTGGAGACAATCCCAATTCTGACATTCTAGGTGCTATCAATGCCAATATTGATCAAGTGTATTACGACCCTTCGGGAAAAGGCTGCGATTATAAGCCTACTTACACCATTTCACATTTGAAGGAATTGGAAGGTTTACTATAAAAACACCAACTTTCATTCTAATTTTAAAAAAGGCCGAAATCCAAAAATCATATAAAATTCATTGATCCAAAGGCATTCCAGTCCATGTTGCTTATATTTGTAACATTCAGAAATCATATAAAATCCAAATAGAAATGCTTAAAGGTTTTTTCAATGTACCGGTACCGAAAAACGAACCGGTAAAAGCTTATGCACCTGGATCACCAGAGAGAGCTGAGCTTCAAAAGACACTAAAAGAATTCCGCTCTCAAGAAATTGATGTACCCATGTACATCGGATCTGAAGAAGTGAGAACTGGCAATAAAAAATCCATGTCTCCCCCACATGATCATCAGCACATCTTGGGATATTTCCACGAAGGTGATGCTTCTCATGTAGAGCAAGCCATCAACGCAGCTCTTGGAGCTAAAGCCGCTTGGGAAACAATGGAATGGGAACAGCGTGCAGCTATTTTCCTGAAAGCTGCAGACCTCCTAGCTGGACCATATAGGGCAAAAATTAATGCTGCTACCATGCTTGGTCAATCTAAGAATGCTTTTCAAGCAGAGATTGATGCTGCTTGTGAGTTTATAGATTTCTTAAAGTTCAATGTACAATACATGACAGAAATCTACGCACAGCAGCCTCCTGTATCAGGTGATGGCGTATGGAATAGAGTGGAGCAAAGACCATTGGAAGGTTTTGTATTCGCATTGACACCATTCAACTTCACTGCAATTGCAGGAAATCTCCCAACTTCCGCAGCCATGATGGGTAATACCATCGTATGGAAGCCTGCTTACACACAAATCTATTCTGCAAAAGTCCTGATGGATGTGTTCAAAGAAGCGGGAGTTCCTGACGGAGTAATCAACCTAATCTATGTAGATGGCCCAACAGCTGGAGACATCATTTTCAATCACCCAGACTTTGCCGGAATTCACTTCACTGGATCCACAGGAGTTTTCCAACATATCTGGAAGACAATCGGTGAAAACATATTCAAATACAAATCATACCCAAGAATCGTAGGAGAGACTGGCGGAAAAGACTTTGTCATTGCGCATAAGTCAGCGAATCCAAAAGCAGTAGCTGTAGGTTTATCACGAGGTGCTTTTGAGTTTCAAGGTCAGAAATGTAGTGCAGCTTCAAGAGCTTATATCCCAAACAATATCTGGGCTGATGTGAAAAAATACTTGCTTGAAGACCTGTCATCCATGAAAATGGGACCTACAGAGGATTTTTCCAACTTTATCAATGCTGTAATAGATGAGAAATCATTTGACAAAATCAGCAAATACATCACTGAAGCAAAAGGTGCTGAAGGTGTTGAGATCATATCGGGTGGCAATTTCGATAAGTCAAAAGGTTATTTCATTGAACCTACTGTGATCGTCACCCAAGATCCAATGTACAAGACCATGCAGGAAGAAATCTTTGGCCCAGTATTGACAATCTATGTGTACAATGCAGAGCATTTCGAAGAAGCCCTGGAACTGGTGGACCAAACATCTCCATACGCCCTTACAGGAGCCATCTTCTCAACTGACAGATATGCCATCGAGTTTGCGACCAAAAAACTCCGAAATGCAGCAGGTAACTTCTATATCAACGATAAACCAACAGGAGCAGTGGTAGGTCAGCAGCCATTTGGAGGCGCTAGAGCTTCTGGAACCAATGATAAAGCTGGGTCAATGATCAACTTGCTAAGATGGGTGTCTCCAAGAACAATCAAAGAAACATTCGTATCACCTGTGGATTATAGATATCCGTTTTTGGGTGAGGAGTGAGAAGAGAAGCCAAAGGCGTGAAGCGAGAGATTAGATAGATAGACTCGCCTGCTGCAAGCAGGAACAAGAAACAAGAGTTTTAATGTGTGCTAAGTACAAAGTAAATTTAATCCACAATCTCTCGTAGAAGCGAGAGACAAGAGTCAAGATACAAGAGAGAAATGTCAATCAAAAGAGATTGGACAAAGCCCTGTGTTGTCAATAGCTACTTGCTTACACAAAGCCAATCAAACACCCCAAGATGATTTTCTTGGGGTGTTTTTTTATTGCAATCCCTACTTTTCATCTAGATTGACCTTTAATATCTTATATCTAAAGTAATCATCACTAAAATCATCTCTGTTCATATTATTGGTAGAGACATATAGACCTTGTCTTCCAACCAAAAAATTATCCGAGGAATGTACTTCAAATTCATCAAAAACATGTTCCGCTAAGGTGTTAAGATCTTTGTCCAAGATCATAATGCCCGTTATT
This sequence comes from Belliella filtrata, assembly GCF_022549775.1. GTDB lineage: Bacteria > Bacteroidota > Bacteroidia > Cytophagales > Cyclobacteriaceae > Belliella > Belliella filtrata. The sequence continues at coordinate 40,841 of NZ_JAKZGP010000009.1, forward strand.
GGTCTTGAGCGTTCAAGCATACGAAGTTTTTCAATTTCAAGGCTCTCTTGAGGTTCATAACCTGGGAGGAAAATTCTATAAAACACATCCCTATATTTATCATAAAGAAAAATTTCATATTGATCAGAACCAATAGTGTTTAAAACCGCTTCCTCTGAACTTCCTGGTAACTCATCAACAAAATTGAATTTATTGACATATTTTGATTTGACTTCTTTCCTTAGAGTAATTTCCTTAGAGTCATTGTCGTACACTTGGATTTCATGATCATAATATGGAGATATATAAATTTTATTCTCCCTTCTTGCCCATGCAAAATACGATAGCTTTTTGCCTTGATCCCAATAGTTTTCTTTGTAAAAAACATTTTGCCATTGAAATTTACTTGTCAACAAATTAAAACTATATAGCAGATGCTGTTTTTGAATGTCTGATTTTTTCATTTGATGATGCGCCATCAAAAAAGGTTGCGCACCAAAGATCTCATTCCCTTCCAAAAATAAAGGAGTGTAGCTTCCTGCACCAATATGGCTAACATTAAAACTCTCTTCATTCAAAGGCTCAAACTTTAAAAGATTCCCAGAAAAATCAATGATTCCAATTGCTGGAGGAAAAAGGTAACTCCTATTGTATCTTTTGAAATTAAGGTTACTCCTGTGAGCCTTCTTGCTCTTTTTTCTTCATCGAATTCCAAGGGTACATTTAATATATGCTTGCCAGAAGGAAATTCAGTGAATTGCAACTTCTTAATAATATGGTTATAATAAAAAATGAATTCTCCTGAGTCAGTTTCAACAAGTTGAATCATTCCAGGGTTAGTAAGTACCATGTCGGAAGCCTGAAATGAAATTGTCTCTTCAAATTCCAATAACCCCGCAGTTTCAGTTCTTGATTTGCAGCTCACAATCAAAACGATGATGAAGCATAATAAAATCTGTTTCATAAATTGTATGTTTAAAGTACCGTTATTGAAATATATCAATAGCGGTTTAGAACTACTCACAAAGACATAAATTATTGAAAGACAAATTTTTACAACCATCAATAAATTAACACCATTCTACTCCCCCTCCCGACTGTGCTTCTAAATTCACAGGCTGAACTAGCCCTTGTCCCATTGTCATGATGCTTACTGCCATATCTGAATTTGCTAATTTGTTTTTTCTTTTTTATAATTAACAACACTTTAGTTAATATTTAAAACTAATCACTTTTTTAAAAAAAAGAAACAGTCAGAGGAATAATCCTGAAAAAAAACAGTATTTTTAGTTATCTTGTTTTAGCATTTTATTGATATGAAAAACATCCACTCTCTCCACCCTTTTTCTACTATTAATCCTTTGTCTTTCTTGTAGCCCTAATACTGACACCAACCATGATTTCTCAACATTGCTTATTGAAGCTGAAGATATTAAAGCACTTGATGAAATAATTGAAGATATTATATTTCTTCCCTTTCAGATACCTGATGATTCTCCAATCAAAAAATCTAGTCATAATGCCATGCTTTTAGAAGATGAACATATTTATTTCTCTACAGGAGGCCATAAAGATACTCCAATACATGTTTTTGACACAGAAGGTAAATACATTCAATCATTCAATAAGCAAGGTGGTGGCCCCGAAGAATACCCTTTCATACTAAGATTAGATATGTTTGGTGATAAACTTGCAATCTGGAACTACAAAGGTGTCTTCAAGCTATACGACAAAGAAACTTTCGAATACAAAGGCCAAAAGAATTTGAGAATTTAGACCTTCCAAATATCCCCGATTTTGCAAAAATCGATGATGAGAAATGGTTATTTGTCTCCGATTATGGATTTGAGGAAGATGGCAATAACCAATACCAACCATTCTATATCTATGATGAAAAGTCTAAAACAAAACAGGCTCTTTATCCGAAAGGTTGGAAACTGAGTTCAAACTTAGTAGAAGGTGAGATCACAAAGCTATCTGACAATACATATCTACTTAACTTTGGAGCTTCTGATACGCTTTATCATTTCCAAGAAAACAAAATCAATCCCTTTGTAGTCCTTGATTTGGCTAACAATAATCTTCCTGATAAATTAAAAAATGAGGTCGATGATGTGATGGAGAATGTAATTCCTTCACAAAAATTCAACTTCAATCTCGGTAGTGCTTCAGCTGCAAACGACATAATTAGGATCCTACTTTTTGGGATAAAACCAAATAATTTTTCACAAGATGCAGGCTTAGAAAGCATGCCTTTATACCATTTGTACTTACAATACCCGAGTATGAAATATAAACTTTCTAGTGCCTTTGGTTCTTCTATTGGCAAGCCTGGCTTTAGTAAAGATGGATACTATTATGAAGTTTTGTTCCCAGAAGGAATTGATTTTGCTTTAAAAACAGATTTGTTCGGAAAGCACAATAAAAAATTGGAATCTGCAATGGACATTTTAGTGGATCAGGAAGATCCAATATTGGTGAAATATAAAATCAAAATTTAAAATCAATACAATCTCTCATTGCTGCAAAGCTCTCTCCTCAATCAGCCAAGTAAACATCATTTGCACATTGAACATAGTCTACTTCTATTTTTTCGCCATTTTGACTTTTAGAAAAATATATATAATTCCCATTTTCATCTGGCTCAGGATCACGGGAGATAGACCAAAGCCTAGATCGACCATCTTCAAGCATCACCCTGTAAGTAAATACACCAGTTTTTTTATTCCTCCTCACATCCTGATCGATCACATAAGACAGCTGAGTGCCCGAATCGTCAAACTCCTTCAAGTACACAATACACTCTCCACTCAATTCTTCAACTTCAGTACAAGAACTAAAGCTGATCAATAGGAATAAAAAGATTACACTTAATTTTTTCATAACACCCTAACTATAACTACTCAAAAATATAAATTCAATTTGAAAATAAAGCATTTTCAAACCCTCTCTTTCCAAAAAATAAAAACACTGCCAATCAGAAAGTCGGCAGTGTTTTAAAATTTGATAATTAATGAATACTATGGCTCAAGTGCAGCTACACCTGGAAGCACTTTACCTTCCATGTGCTCAAGCAAGGCCCCTCCACCGGTAGAGACATAGGATACCTTATCTGTAAACCCGAACTTATTGACTGCGGCGGCAGAATCACCGCCTCCGATAAGTGAGAATGCTCCAGCTTGCGTAGCTTCTGCTACTGCTTCTGCTATCGCTACAGTACCATGAACAAAGCTACTCATTTCGAATACGCCCATTGGTCCATTCCAAAGCACAGTTTTTGAATTTTTAACTACTTCTGCAAATTGCTTTCTAGTGTCTGGTCCGATATCCAAGCCCATCCATCCGTCAGGGATTTGACCACTTACCGCCACTTTTTGCTCGGCATCATTGGCAAAGGCTGTGGAGATCACAGTATCTACGGGTAAAATCAAGTTTACACCTTTTGCTTTTGCTTTCTCCATCAATTCTAGCACGTAGTCCATTTTGTCTGCTTCACACAAGGAGTCACCGATTTGACCACCTTTAGCTTTGGCAAAAGTGTAGGACATACCACCACCAATGATCAAGTTATCTACCTTATCAAGAAGCTTTTCAATGATCAAAATCTTATCTGAAATCTTCGCTCCTCCCATAATGGCAGTGTATGGTCTTTGTGGTTCCTCTAAGACCTTATCTGCATTTTCTAATTCAGATTGTAATAAGTACCCACTCACTTTGGTATCAAAGTACTGAGCAATCACCGCTGTAGAAGCATGAGCCCTGTGAGCTGTTCCAAATGCATCATTGACATATACATCACCTAAGGCAGCAAGTTTCTTTGCAAATTCCTCATCACCTTTTTCTTCTTCCTTGTAGAACCTCAAGTTTTCCAAAAGCAAAATCTCACCTGGTTTCAACCCTGCTGCTAGCTGCTTAGCTTCTTGACCAATACAGTCTGGTGCAAACTTTACAGAGGTTCCTGAAAGCTTCTGTAGATCAGAAATCACATGCCTCAATGAGTACTTATCTGTAGGGCCATCCTTTGGCCTACCTAAGTGAGACATCAAAATGGCAGAACCTCCATCTTTAAGGATTTTTTGAATGGTCGGTATAGCTGCGCTTATTCTAGTGGCATCTGTTACATTTTGATGCTCATCTAGAGGAACATTAAAATCAACCCTGATCAAGGCTTTCTTCCCTGAAAAATCTAAGTTGTCAACGTTTTTAATTCTTTTGTTCATGATTAATGGTTTTATTAGGTTTTTTAGTATTTGAGTATTCAATTTTTCACTGAGGCCCTTTTCAATCTATCGTTGATTGCTCTGCCAAGGCCTTCTTCTGGCAAAAGCTCTGCTAAAATTACGGAAACATCTACGCTATCCAAAATCCTCATCCCTGCAAATAACTTTTTTGCTGCTTCACGTAAGTCTCCACCAGGGCTCAAGATTACTTTATTGGAATCAGGAACTTCTGGAAAATCCTTTTGATATGTCAATATTGCAAATTTCTCCCCTTTTTCACGGTAAGTAGCGACCAACTCATCTATATTACCAATGACAAAAGGTTTGGAAGGAGCATAATGGCTTTTCAATTGTCCCGGAGCCTTTGGATTACTTGAAGAGTGGGCCATCACTTTGACCGCTCCGACCACCTGTTCTATGCTAGCAATATCAAGTCCACCAAGTCGAAAGATGGTAATTTCTTCCGCTTCCAAGCCCACAATAGTACTCTCTAATCCTACATCACACTGCCCTCCATCGAGTACATAGGTGATTTTTTCTCCTAGCTGATCATTCACGTGACTGGCCAGCGTGGGACTAATGTAGCCAAATGGATTGGCACTCGGTGCAGCCAGCGGAAAATCAAGAGATGCTAGCAATGCCCTAGTCAGGGGATGTGAAGGAATTCTAACCGCAACGGTGTCGAGACCACTTGTAACCAATTCAGGCACATTGCTTTTCCTAGGTAGTAGCAAAGTCAAAGGCCCAGGCCAAAAAGCATCAGCCAATAGTTTTAGCTGAGCAGGTATATGCGTCACAAAACCTTCCACACGATCTACACTTGAAGCATGTAGAATCAATGGATCAAAGTTTGGCCTATTCTTAACTTCAAAAATCTTCGCAACAGCATCTTCGTCAAATCCATTACCAGCAAGTCCATAAACTGTCTCCGTGGGTAAACCTACAAGTTCACCTGAAGCAAGGATTGCTTTCGCTTTTTGAATATCTACACCAATATCAGCCATTACTCTTTACAGAAATCGTCAATCCATGTCTGTGCATCTGCATAGCCTAAATTGAGCGCCATTTTCAAATTGGCACATCCTTCTTCCTTTTGATTCAGTGCACTCATCTGAGTTACACCTAAAAGGTAATATGCTGAGCCATTATTATTATCAAGATTAATCGCATTGATCAAGGATTCCATTCCTCCAAGAGGATCATTATTTCCGAGCTGCGCTTTGGCTTTATTGAAGTGTACCAAAGCTTGGTCAGGCGTAGCTTGAAGCGCCATATCAAAATCCATGATGGCATCTTCATACTCTTCTTGTGCCAAAAGAGCTAATCCCCTATTGTAATACACATCTACTTGCTGCGCATCCAATCCACTTGCTACATTATAATCTCGTATCGCTTCTTTGTAAGCTTTTTTCTCCAAGTAAGCATTTCCCCTATTGAAGAATGGCTTGTAAGAAGTAGAATCTAGTCGAATAGAACTGGTGAAGGCTTTTATAGCTTCATCAAACTTTTTTTGTTGAAAAAGCGCTACTCCTTTGGCATTGAACGCAGAAGTATTCTCTTCGTTCTTCTCTACAACTTTATCGAAATACCCTACGGCTTTACTGTATTCTCCAGCTTCAAGCTGACGTACACCTTCATCAAAGAGTTCTTGTTCACTTGCACCACATGCTGACATCATCAATCCAACTACAGCCAAGATATAGATTTGTTTTACTAACATTCGCTTATTTTTTCGCAAAGATAATGAATTATCTAGCTAGACATTGTCATTTTGCATTTTTGCAGCATAAGACTCGGGTACAGCTACTGGCTTCATGGTCTTCAAGTCCACAGATACCATGGTTACTTGAGCTACAGCATACACTTTATGTTTACCATCCGAACTAGTTCCTCCCAGAACTTGCTCAAGGACAAATGAACTCGATCCTATTTTTACACATTTGACAAATGCCTTTACTTCATCTCCGAAATGAATGGGGGTCTTATAGTCTATATTGACATTAGCCACCACTGTACCAAATTTCATGGCGTCCCATTGACAAGTCTTATGTAAATACATCGCCCTAGCATGCTCCAGATAATTGAAGTAAATGCCATTGTTCACATGCATGTATCCATCTATGTCCGAAAACCGAATCTGAATATCTTCTGAAAAAGAAAAGGAGGAATTCAAATCCTCCCATTTATAATTAGTCATAAGTTTATATTACGTATTCTGATCTACTGGTTTTTTCTAACATCCTCAAAATAGAAGGACTATAACCCACCACATCCTCAACGGTATCGAAGGGCACCCAAGCCAAGTCTATACTTTCACTACTTAAAGTGAGTGGCTCATTCAACTCCGCTTCAATCAAGTACCTTACATCATAGTGAAAATGCTCAGGAACATCTCCTCTCTGAGGAATGATATGCTTGTCTATATCAAAAATCCCATTTCCAACAAAGCGCAAAGAAGTAAGCCCACTTTCCTCCCTAGCTTCTGTCATGGCTACTTCAAGAAGATTCTCGACACCGTCAGCATGCCCTCCTAGCTGTAGCCATCTATTGAGTTTTCTATGAAGTGTCAAGAGTGTATGCGTTCGGAATTTATCAACAACCCAAGCTGAGGCTGTAAAATGCCCTTGCTCTCTTGAACGCAAAAAGGCGTCATCATCATACGTCAATTCAATAAATTCTGCTGCAAAGGCTTTCTCTTCATCAAAAGGTGTTCTGTAGTTTTCTAGACTTTGTCTCAATATTACTCTATCCATGCGGTAATTAATTTTCAAATAATTCATCTATAAATTTCTCAAAAGGCAATGCCTTTTTGTATAAGAAATCTGAATAGACAGTTACAAGTATTTTTAAATAGCTTGGTTTATTATCAACACTGATTTTCTCAATACTAATATTACCAAACAATTGATCAATTTTCTCATCTTCTCCAATATTACTCAAAGGAGGCTTAAAATATTGCTTTTCGGTTTGCTTGATCGAATCGTTGATTTCTTCAAGCTTTCTGTCAAGACTTATCTTCTGGTATCCCAAAGCTAACACGCGATGCCCAAATGCAAAGAAAAGTTTTGAAAAAATTTCCTGATCAAAGGGAGGATCAAAGCTTACGGCAAACCCATTGGCATAAGGAGAATTCAAAACATGTACACTTGGTTTTGCATCCACTCCTGTCGTCTTGAAGTGATAATTTCTTTTGACCAAATTCATCATTGATTCTCCTTCAGCTGAGTCCAACCAAGCAATGATTTCCGACTGCTCTTCCTCTGTATGTACAAAGTTTTCTTTATGTCTGACAGGTGTGCTCTTTTGAGGAAAAAGTTTCCCGAAAAGATCATCAATAAATGAACTCATTATTTTCCCAATTTATAATTCCCATTTGGCTCTGACACAATCTTACCTTCATCCTCTAATTGCCTCAGCACTTCAACTGTTTGAGCTTCGGACTTTAAGCCTAACTTTTCAAGTGTCAATATAGAAAACTCATTTCCTGCTCTTAAAGTTTGGATTACCTTATTTTTCAATTTTTCTATCTGATCATCTTCAGCTTTTCGCTTTTCGATACATACATCACAAATCCCACAATGGTGATCACTTAGCTCACCAAAGTAAGCCGATATTTGTGATGCTCTACAGTTCGTGTGATTTTTCACATATCCAATCATTGCCTTGGCTTGTGTCTCGGCGAGCTTTCTTCTTTCGGCTATCCTCTTGGTATCAAGAGGAAGCTTACCTGCATCATAGCGGTGTGTAAGAAAAGTGACTTGCGGGGTTTCTTTCTTTTTGTTGTAAGCCAAGACATTGAATTGATCCAATAGCTCCAATTGTTTTATCAAGTCAGCTTCAGACATTTGAAGCTGTTTGGCAAGCTTATTTTCTTGAATCTTGATATATTCTACAAACAATTCCCCACCAAACGCCCTCAACAAGACTTTGATCAATGGGTCAAGTTTAGCGTTTGAAATCTGAAACTCATATAACTTTGATTGATCCACCAAAAAATGAATACTAGACGGTGCAAAAAAACTTTCATTGAGCTCCAAAAACCCTTCTTCTTGCAGAACCTTGAGGGCATTGTATGTCAGCAAGATGTCTAAGGAGTATATCGCACAGAAATGTGTTAGGTCAAAATCATAGCTCGTAAACAAACTACTACCTACAGCTATTCGGTAATTATTGGCTAAAGACTGGTATACCCTTTTCAAAAAATCAATCGGAGGATAAGCAATCTCTGCCCTTTTCCTTAGGGTATCGAGATCTTGCTCATTGGTAAGCAATACGCCGTAAGCCTTCAATTCATCCCTGCCAGCCCTACCAGCTTCTTGGTAATAGTTTTCAAGATTTTCGGGCAAATCCAGGTGGATCACTACTCGCACATCTGGCTTGTCTATCCCCATACCAAATGCATTCGTAGCTACCATGATACGGATATGATTCTTTTTCCATTCTTGCTGACGCTGCTCCCTAATAGAGGAATCTAGCCCTGCATGATAAAAAGTCGCTGAGTGACCAAGTCTAATGAGCTCTTGTGCGATATCTTTTGTCCCCTTTCTATTTCTAGTATAAATAATAGCTGAACCAGGAATCCGATTCAAAATCTCAACTGCCTTTGTGACCTTATTTTCAACCAGACGCACAGCATAGCTTAAGTTTTTTCTTGAAAAAGAACGGACATAAACCTCTGGTGCTTTCAACTCCAACTTATCTATAATATCCTGCTTTACCTGTTTCGTGGCAGAGGCTGTCAATGCCAAGCAAGGAACTTGGGGATGATGTGCTCTGATATTGGAAATCTCTAGATAGGGTGGACGGAAATCATAGCCCCACTGAGAAATACAGTGGGCCTCATCTACTGCTATCAAAGTGACATTCATCCTTTTGAATCGCTCTATAAAAATTTCCGTTTTAAGCCGCTCTGGAGATACATAAAGAAATTTATAATTGCCATATACACAATTATCCAAAATAGTGTCAATCTCTCTTTTTCTCATCCCAGAATAGACTGCAGCTGCCAATACCCCTCGAGCCTTGAGGTTATCAACTTGATCTTTCATCAAGGCTACTAGAGGACTCACTACTAAGCATAATCCTTCTTGAGCCAGTGCAGGGACTTGAAAGCAAATGGACTTCCCTCCACCAGTTGGCAAAAGTGCAACACAGTCTTTGCCGGATAAGACTGCAAGTACAATATCCAGCTGGGCAGGTCGGAAATCCTGATAGCCAAAATATTTTTGTAAAGTCTGTATTGCTAAAGTTTTCATTTACCAGATCAGTGGTTCTTTATTTAAAAAAGCTGAAATTCCCTGTTTACAATCCTGAGATTCTCTAGCTTTTGCATTCATCTCTGCTGCATAGTTCAATCCTGACTCTAAAGACATTTCTTGAACCTCGGCTATCATTTGCTTGGTCATTCCCATCGCTACGCCAGAGTTTTGGGTGATTAATTTCTGTGCAAAATCATACACACTTTGCTCAAGTTGATCTGCTTCTATGAGCCAATTGATCAAACCAAAGTCTTGAGCTTCTTTTGCACTCAATAATTCTGCCCCCAAAAGCAACTGCTTTGCTTTGCCCTCTCCAATTTTCCGCAGCAAAAAAACTTTCACTATGGCTGGCACAAAGCCAATCTTAACTTCAGTATAGCCAAATTTCGCCTCTGGTACTGCATAGGCAAAATCACAAACCGTCACTAGCCCACACCCTCCAGCAAGTGCATGGCCTTGTACCTGTGCTATTACCACCTTTTTAGAGGTATAAATTTGGTGAAAAAGCAATTTCAAATGATTACTATCTGCTAAATTTTCCTCAAAAGAATTGGCCTGAAGCTGTTGAAGTGAAGCAAGGTCAGCCCCAGAACAAAACACTTTGCCTTCCGCTTTGATTACGATCACTTTGACGGTATCATCTGACTCAAAATCAGTCAAGATCGACCTCATAGCGCTAACCATTTCGTAGTTCAATGCATTTCGCTTTTCAGGCCGGTTTAAGGTTAAATACCCAATCCTATTTGATATGTGAGACTTTACTGAATGGTCCATGAGACAACTTACTTTTTTGGGTTTATAAAAACAGCATTTCTTACAATATAGAGCCGTTTTCTTGTCAATCCAAAGCAAAGCTACTTTAAAATGAACCTAAAAGCTCCAGGCTGATTCTTACTCCTGTCTTCAGTAGGACTACTTTTTCCATCTTGCTAAAAAAATGCTTGCTGAGCATCAGGGTTTACAGATACTGCAGGATTATTTTCAAAAACTGTAATCGCCCCACCCCCTGGCAATGGAATCAACAGGGAATCCTCTTTGACAAAACCCACTAAAACCTCTTTAGACTAGAGGTGTTTAACCCTATTTGGAAATACTTTGTAAGCAAGTTTATCATTGCTAAGATCAAAATCAAAGTGATAATCATCCCCAAAATCCAATGCAACACCCTTTTCATTCACATCATAGAATAGAAGTTCTAAATGGTTTGGAACAAAGAGTTCGAAACAGTTATATATGCCCGAAATCACAAAAAGTATAGAAACGACATAGATCTTCCACTTCTCTGGTTTTGAAAACCTCACCAATACCATTGCCAACAAAAACCAATATACCAGCATAAAGCACTCTGAAACAAACAGCTACGACTTGGCGAAAGGAAGGCTTTGAACCATGAAAATCATGGTATTGACTACATGTAACAATGTCTCTGAAAGATAGACTAACAGGTCGATTAAAAATGAGACTTCTGAAAAAATCCTATTCGAAAGCTTTTCGATAAATTAAAAAAGAAAAAGGGAGCATTTGCTCCCTTTCATTATAAATATTAGTCGACTAATTTTTATTAAAACCTGTACCCTATAGAAAACCCAGCTTTGAACTCAATAGCTGAGAATCTATCTCCTACTTCAGATCCAAAACCTCTAGCTATCGATGCATATGGTCCCATAGCAAACTGCTCATTGAATACCCACTTATACCCAGCTCCAAGTCCGAGGATAGCACTGTTCAAGTCTGTCACCAATGGGGTTGATTGACCAACTGATTCTGTAAAATCCCCAAATCTATACTTGAAAAACGGAAACAAGTACATTTGCCCTTGAGTGGGGCTATCGAAATAGAAGTTGTACGCCACTTGAAGTGAGGTAGCATTAAAATCTCTTCCGTCAGAGGTCGAAACATAACCAAACCTATCATTAAAATGCCCCTCTAAACTGATCGACTGATCTCTGGCAATGAAATGTTCATAACCTAACTCTACTGATCCAAGTAGAATGGTGTTTAGAAAATTTAGCTTCACTTCTCCAATACTATGATCTCTTACATCTTGAGACATTCCTTGAGCAAAACCCATCGTTGAAACAAATGATAGCGCCAAAACTGCTAGTATTACTTTTTTCATGATTATAAAATTATTTAAAAACGTTTCAAAACTACAAATATCTTTCCATTTGATAATGCATTATATTACATTCCTCAAAGATCTCGCCAACTTTCTCAAAACCAAACTTAGCATAAAGCGGCATCGCTGTCAATTGTGCATGCATATAGAGTAATTTCCCTTTAGCCTCTTCTGTTGCACTGATATCATCAATAACTGCCTGTACTAGTGCTTGACCGACCCCATTGCCCCTTGCAGACTTCAGCACTGCAAATCTTTCGAGCTTCACGCCATTTTTAGTAAACCTCCACCTGGCTGTTCCAGCTGGAACACCATCTACATAAGCGATGAAATGTGTCGATGTCTCTTCAAATTCATCATACTCCTCTTCAGGGCTTACATGCTGCTCTTGAACAAATACAACTTTTCTGATCTCAAAGATTTCTTCAAACTGTTTTTTATTCTGAACTTTTTCTACGGATATACTCATCTTTGTTATCACTTTTTACTGATTCTGACTTTTCATAAGCCTCAATGATTGCCTTCACTAGCTTGTGCCTGATCACATCTTTTCCACTTAGGTTTACCACCCCAATACCTTTTACATCCTTAAGAACCTTCAAAGACTCAGAAAGACCAGATTTCTGACGCTTTGGAAGATCTACTTGAGATTGATCACCTGTGATGATCACTTTTGAGTTTGGCCCCATTCTAGTCAAGAACATTTTGATCTGCTCACTTGTAGTATTCTGAGCTTCATCCAGAAGTACAAAGGCATCGTGCAATGTCCTTCCACGCATATATGCCAAAGGTGCAATTTCAATCACGCGAGTCTCTTGGTAAAACTTCAACTTTTCCGAAGGCACCATATCACTTAAGGCATCATATATAGGTCTTAGATAAGGGTCCAGCTTCTCTTGTAAGTCTCCGGGCAAAAAGCCTAAGTTTTCCCCTGCTTCCACGGCAGGTCTGGTGATGATGATTCGTTTTACTTCTCTATTTTTCAAAGCTCGCACAGCAAGCGCAACTGCAATATAGGTCTTTCCCGTACCAGCTGGCCCTAGTGCAAAAACCAAATCATTTTTGAAACAAGCCTCGACTAATTTTCTTTGGTTGGGAGATTTTGGTTTAACGACAAGGCCCTTATTCCCAAATACAATCACATCATTTTTCTGATTTTCTTCGAAAGGAACACCCTCCATAGAGATATAATCCTTCACCTGATCAGGAGTAATATGACCGAACCTATGGTAATGCTGCAGTAGCATGTTGACGATATCATTGATTCGAAGAATCTCTGGCGCTTGCCCTTGAATCCTAATCTCATTGCCACGAGATACAATCTTGCTTTCTGGAAATGCAGCCGCTATTTGGCGAACATTTTCATTCCCCGAACCTAAAAAGTCCAAAAGGGAAATATTTTCTAATGTAATGACCTTTTCTACCAATCTATTGAATTTGATTTTAGAGTTTGTTTAAGGTGTAAGGATAAAATCCCTATTTTTGTTCATACCTTCTACAAAAATATAAAATTTTAATTGACTTGCTTATATGGCTTTGGTAACATTCATTTCAGATTTCGGATACGGTGACTATTATGTACCTGCTGTAAAGGCTAAAATGTTGTCTATAAACCCACAGCTTAACATTGTTGATATTTCACACAGCATCAACACATATGATATCGCTCATGCGGGTTTTATCTTGAGGGCTGTTTTTAGAGATTTCCCAAAAGGAACTGTTCACCTGGTAGCTATGAATGGGACAAGCCAAATGAATGACGGCTATATTGGGATTAAACTAGAAGAGCACATCTTTATAGGCCCTAATAATGGAGTCTTGAGTCTCCTTGCAGACCACGACCCTGGGATAATCGTTCAGTTTGCAGACATTCATCTCAAAGACAGCACCTTCCCTACCAAAGACATCTTGGCTCCTATTGCTGCAAAGGTAGCTTCGGGTGCAGCGATTCACGATTTTGGAGGGCCTTTGAATCAGATAAAGAAAATGCTGCCAAGGCAATTCAAAGCATCCAAAAAGCAAATTGTAGGTCACGTGATCCGAATAGATAACTACGGAAACTTGATTACCAACATCCGAAAAGATGTCTTTGATCAGCTGAATCCTGGAAGGTTCAGCATTGAATTCAGTAGAGAAAAACTTCACAAGATAAATAGGTCTTACGATAATGTAGAAGCTGGAGATTGCTTTGCCTTCTTCAATAGTCTTGAGCTGTTAGAATTAGGCATCAATCATGGTAATGGCTCCGAACTTCTTGGGCTAAGACTTGACACACCAATATATATCAACTTTGAAATCGAAGGCTAGGATGCTCATAAGGATAGTAAGAATGAATTTCCAAGAAGACAAGGTGCCCGAATTTTTAGAAAACTTCCATGCCAACAAGGAAAAAATAAGAAACTTCCCAGGTTGTCAGCACTTGGAACTCTGGCAAGATGAAAATTTCAAAAATATTTTCAATACTTACAGCATTTGGACAGATGAAGTGGCGCTGAATCAATATCGTGATTCTGAATTATTTAAGTCTGTATGGGCTGCTACAAAGATATTGTTTGCTGAAAAACCTTTGGCCTTTAGTTCAAAAAAAATCATCGAACTAGGTTAAATGGCTTGCAAGAAAAAAAAATAGTGTTCATATTTGCATCCCGTTCAGCAAGGAACGGAACGATTCGCTAGAATCACATAAGCCCAGGTGGCGGAATTGGTAGACGCGTTGGTCTCAAACACCAATGCCTTCGGGCGTGCCGGTTCGACTCCGGCCCTGGGTACAAAATTAGATAAAAAAAGGCTTTACGATACCGTAAAGCCTTTTTTGTTAGAAATTTGCCTGGCCCTAAATACAGCCTAGCATGCTGCACTCAAACTTTTTATACCTTCTTATTTTCTAAACTCTACACTTTGTTCAGAAAAATTAAGACTAAAAAAACATATCGGAATACTTTATTCTAAAATCAAATAGGCAATTTATACTCAACGAGGTCTTTACCAGAGATTGCATGAATGATGTATTCATTTTGAGTGGTAGAAAAACTTACAGACAAGGGGTTTTTGGTACTTATAGGCAACGTATTGAGCATTTGACCCTTTTCATCAAAAAGGTATGCAAATTCTTGCTCCTTATCGGTAAGAATGATCAGCTGCTTGCCTGAACTATAGGAGAAGTATTGAAAACCCACATCTTCAGATATCAAGTTATAGGCAAAAACTTCATTGAAATCTTGATCTATGAAAGTCACCTTATTGAATTCATGAATTGCAAAGAGGTATTTATCATTTCTTTGATCCTTCAGCAAATGAAATTTACTTTCTTTGTCGGGCCTTACCAGTTGGTGTCTATAGGCTATTTCTCCTTTCAAATTAACACTCACTACCTCACCCATACTTGTAACTGAAATCAGACGACTTGCCGTAGCACTGCCTCGCTCTATCAAAAGATAACCTGTCTCAAACCCTTCTCCCAACTTAATAGGTGAATCCATCTGTGGCTCTCCTCTTCTACTGAAGAAGTGTACATCACCACCTCTAGTCAAGGCTATCATCTGATCACCAACACCTGCTACTCTGTGATGCGCTGGCGACACTGCCAGATTAGAATTGATTAGTAGCGGATCCCAGCCTTCAAGTGGTTCACCCTGCTTATTGAGCAGAAACAATTCTGATTGAGAAGTCCCTACAAAGAAGCGATAGTCTCGGCTGTTGTCATAGTCTACTACATTCAGGTGAGTCAAAGTCTTACCTTGAATTTCTTTTGGATAGCCATCTACAAAATTCCCTAGCCTGTCTATCAAGTATAGGCGATCTGAAGTAGCAAATAGCATCTGCAGCTTTTCATTTTTATAAAAATCAACTTGAAAAACATCTGAAATCACAGGACCATCTAAAACTTGAGAAAACACTAATTCCCCTTCACCAGAAATTAGGTGAAGTTGATAATTCTCATCTTGAACGATGAAATCCTTACTGCTATCATTGAAATTTGAAAGTACTTTTGGCCCATAAATCAACTCTTCTCTCAAGCTAAACCTCCTGTTCTCTGTCAAAGTAACTCCTTGTACCGCTCTCTGAGGCACCTTGCCATATTTGACTTCAACTAGGGAAGACTTACCCGCTTCATTCACCTGCAAACTAATAGACTCAAAAGCCTTCAAAGGTGAAGCATACCGTTCTAGAAAAACTCGCCAACTGGGTGTACACAGGTTCAAATACATTTCCCAAACTCGTGGAACTTGAATCAACATACCAAAAGATGAGTGCTTCCCAAAGTTTTCTGCAATCTCTTTGTACTGCAATGTTTTCCCCCAAGTATTGTCCGAAAAATAATCATCCAAATATAGCTTCATGGCTTTGCTGCTATTCGCAAAAACAATAAAATCTCCTAAACCTGATACGTAGGTATCTTCAAACCCCACATACTTACCTTCAAAAAGATGTGCAGGAAATTCTTCCATACCTACCACAAATATCTCTTGCCCCTGATGATAATCTATAGAACTGCTAGCTCTTTCTTCACCTTGCTGCTCCTTGCTATAAGCTTTCAAAAGCTCCAATTGACTCTTCAGATCTTGAGTTCTAAACAGTAAAACCTTATCTTGAGAGTTCAGCCCTGGAGATTCTAATCCCATAAAAAGCACATTCCCTGTCAACTTTTCTTTAAAACCTTTACTGATCAAGGACTTTTCCAATTCCCCACTAAAGGTACTTTTAAACTCAAAATTAGCGTTCTGCAACTTCCCAAGTTGTTGAATATCTTTGAAATTGTACCTAAATAATGTAGCTGTACGGTTGGAAATGAATGCTGCTGAATTTTTGAAATCGGCTGGCCCCTCTGAAAAATCCATCTTCTTACCGTGCATAAAAAATGATTGCCCTTCAAATTGTATTTTACCTTCTGCAAACTTCAGCTCATAATTTGCCGCAAACTGATTTGACACCAATTCATTTACAAGCTCAAAACCTTCCTTCCGACTCATTCCCGAAATCAACTTTGATAGCCCTAAGCTGTTCATTCTGAGCATTCCAAGACCTTTAGGTTTTTTTGATGTATTTATCAATTCAGCATTGGAAGATTTAAAATTTGGAACCCTTGAGTTTTTATAATGTCTAATGGCTTCTTCCACCAAAAAGGAGGAGTAACTAGCCACTATTACATTATTTATCTTGGCATAGCTGAGATTTCTGGGAAGATTGATGTTTTGAAGTTCATAGATTGGTACTTGGCTGTAATTTCGCTCGGTTACTTTGGATAATTCTGGCATGCTAGTTTCTAGCGCGGCGATAAAAGACCGGTCTGATTTTTTTGAGAAAGAAAGTGTAAACATAAAGTCAAACTCTTCTTTTCCAATACCATGAAGTGACACTACCAATTGATTACCTTTGAGCGACCTGTCAAGATTTCCAGATCTTCCCACCAAGCTGTCTAACCCAATCAATTGCTCTTCGGCATTTTTCAAAGCTGGTATCTCATTTAGTTTTTGCCAAAATGATTGAGTGACCATTTGATTCCAGGCCAATACTGGCTCATGCGTCTCAAAAACAAAAACTGCATCAGCTGCAATGAGATCTAACGCATCCACCTGACGATTCCCTAAGGTGCCATTATATAAAAAGTAAGCTGCTAATGCTGTAAGGACTAAGAAAATGCTGATAAGGGAAATCTTTATTTTTTGCACTTTATAGGATGATTGCTTGGTGTGACATGATCAAAACGAAAACAATGTATGCTAAATTATGAAAATAAATAGGTAGGTCAAAAATAAAAAAACCTAGAGACTAAAATGAAAATCATTAAAGTCTCTAGGTATTGTTTGACTAGGGAATATTACTTGCTTGTAATTTTCTCTAACACACTCATCACTTCTTTCACATGTCCTCTAGATACTTCAAGTAGTGCTTTTTCATCTTCATTAAGGTCAAGTTCGATAACCTTTTCGATACCATTTTTGCCCAAGATCACTGGTACACCTAGGTAGCAATCGTCAATGCCATACTCTCCATCGAGCTTGATACATACTGGGAATACTCTCTTTTGATTTTTCAAGATAGCTTCTACCATCTGTGCCGCCGCAGAACCTGGTGCATACCATGCAGAAGTACCCATCAACTTCACAAGCTCACCACCACCGAATTTTGTACGTTCGATGATTGCATCTAATTTATCTTTAGCGATAAGTTCAGTCACAGGTATACCTGCTACAGTAGTATATCTTGGTAAAGGCACCATGGTGTCACCATGTCCCCCCATTAAGATAGCTTGGATTTCTTTCGGAGAAATATCAAGTTCTTCAGCAATAAATGCTCTATATCTAGCCGTATCTAGTATTCCTGCCATTCCCATCACTTTTGTTCTAGGAAGCTTAGATGTGATATGTGCTTGGAAAGTCATTACATCTAGTGGGTTAGACACTACTATGATAATCGCATCTGGCGAATATTTCACTACATTTTCAGTCACAGACTTTACGATACCAGCATTGGTTTCGATAAGGTCATCTCTGGTCATACCCGGCTTTCTTGGTAGACCTGATGTGATTACTACTACATCTGAATTTGCAGTTTTGGAGTAGTCATTCGTGCTCCCTACAGTTCTGCTATCATATTGATTGATTGGTGCTTTTTGCCAGATATCTAGTGCCTTACCTTCGGCCACTCCTTCTTTGATGTCTACCAATACGATCTCTTCTGCAATCTCTCTGTAAGCCAACACATCTGCGCAGGTTGCTCCCACGTTACCAGCTCCAACTACGGTTACTTTTGCCATGATTTATATGTTTGTATTTAAGTTTTAATTTATTTTTTTCAAAAGTCTCGCTAAGTTATTAAACAATGGACACTTAATAAAGCCACAACAAGTATTACTTCAAAATTGGAAAAAATGTTTTGCTAAAAAGTATAGATTTCACATGCGACTCATCAATCACTCTTCTGAATCAAACATTTGTGCCAAATTGAAGAAACCGAAAGAGCCCTGATAAGATTTAAATAGCTTTTGATTATTTTGGTTATAAAACTCCGCCAACGAAGTCATAACCTTACCCCTGATTTTTGGATTGGCTTCAAATATCTCCTGAATCGAAAAGTGCGGGATCACCATCAGTTCCGCTTCTTCAGACTCTACTATGGCTGTATATATTCTTTTAGAATCTTGCAAAAGTGAGTTTTCACCAAATGCTTCTCCTGCCCTCAATTCCAAAATAGTTTCAAAATTCTCCTTAATATCAATGGTCAATTTCACCATGCCCTTCTTTACGATATAAAGCGCTTGACTTGGATCGTTACGAAAAAATACAACCTCATTTTTTTTATACTTACGCTGATGTATGGCAGGGAGAAACCTGTGCATTTCATGATGTCTGAGTCTTTCAAAGAATTTTACTTGTGATAAGAAATCAAATAACGCTAGTTCTGAGGGCGTAAATGTTTTAGAAAAAGGATTGATCATGTTCACGCTTTTTTGAAATATACAATTTTTTTACTGAAATCATCACATTTAAACCGATCACTAATTCTCAAACCGATCAGCCATACTATTTCTTCACCTGCACACATCACCTTAACATCCCTTTTTTGAATCATCGGAACCTTCATGTCTATCAATATATCAGATACTTTCTTTTCATGCTTCATTCCCAGAGGAATCATTTTGTCTCCATGAGCCCAAGTCCTGATTTCAAGCGGAAAAGCTAACTTATCCCTATCAAGCATCGCATTCTGAGATGATTTATCAATCGTAACAGGTGACTGCATGTGAAGTACCTCATATTTTTCTCCGTTGATTTGAAAAAGGATATCAGTTTCATCAATGCTGAATGCATCCATAGTTCCTTTCACCTTTCCCAATATAAAAACATCTCGATCCACATTGAGAGAATACTCACTAGAATAGAACAGCTTGCCCGTGCTTCCACTCTCGGCAACTTTTAAAATATCAGAAATATCCGCTGTAGAAAACCCATAATCTCTCAACCAATAATACAACATGGAGCTTCTTCCGGGCAGATTTATTACAGATTGCATCTCTAGGTATTGATAGCTCCCCTCATGTTTTATGGTTTCAGACTTCCATTGTTCAAAAAGGTAAAAGAATGCTTTACCTGTGTCTTTGACCCGCTGAAAACTCCCACCTAAGAGTTCTAAAGCGTTGGGGAAACCACTTTCAATTAATGGCATCATTTCATTCCTTATGAAATTCCGCTTGTAAACGTTCTTCTGATTGCTGCTATCGATTCTCCAAGGAAGCCTATGCGCTACCATGTAGGCTTCAAGTTGAGACTTCTTGAATGGCAACAAGGGACGAATCAGATGACCTCTTCTATCCGCCATCCCATACATTCCCTCAATCCCTGACCCTCTCAAAAGGTTTAAAAAAACTGTCTCCACTTGATCTTCCATATGATGTGCCACAATCACACCTGAGTAATTTCCAGACTGGTAAACATGCTCAAACCAACGGTACCTCAAGTCTCTCGCTATCATTTGAATAGATTTTCCAGGCGTTTGAAAATCAATATCACTAGCTCTCTGAACATACATTTGTACCCCCCACGTATCCGCTAGCTCACTTACAAACGCCTCATCTCCATTACTTTCCTCCCCTCTCAATCCGAAGTTATAATGCAGAAGAGAAAACTTCACGCCCGCTTCCTTGAGTAAATACCCAAGACAAGTGCTGTCTACGCCACCACTTATCGCTAATAAATAGTGATTTTCTAAATCAAAAAGATTTTTTGACCGTATATGCTGGATAAAATGTTCAACCATAGATCAAAAATATCATTTTTGCTTAAGTTTGTCGCCGAGTTAAGAATCAAATGATCAAAAAATATATAATTCCCACCTTATTTTGTCTTTTCACAACACTTGTGGCATTCAGTCAGTCTGACAATTCATTGGAAATCAAAAAGGCAGATAGGCTCATAGGTAGTGGTGGGTTCCAAAGACTTTTGGGTAATGCTGAAATGAGACACCAAAACTCTCTAATCTATTGTGATTCAGCTCACTTTTATGAAAAAGAAAACATGGCCAAACTGTATGGCAATGTTAGAATCATCGATCAGAATGATCCCGTTTCTACTGTAAGTAGATATGCCGAATACGACGGAAACACAAAAATAGCAAAGCTTAGAACCAATGTCGTATTCAAAAACGAGTCAACAACATTATACACTGAATTTCTCGATTATAATAGAGAAACTGGTATCGCAAACTATTTCAATGATGGCAAAGTAGTAGACTCCACCAATGTTTTGACAAGTAAAAACGGGGTGTATGAAACTGCTATAGAAAAAATAACTTTTACTGATGATGTGATTCTCGTGAACCCAGACTATACGCTAAAAACTAATTTCCTCATCTATTTCACAATTCCAAAAACAGCCGAAACAGTTGGTTTAACAAACATTGTATCGGCAGAAGGCAACAAACTGAATGCCCAAAAAGGAAGCTTCTATGATACTGAAAATAAAATATTCCGGTTCTATGAAGGCGATGTAGAAACTGAGACTTCTTGGGTCTATGCTGACAATCTCTACTACGACGAAAACGAACTCTATTACGAAGGAAGAGGAGATGTAGCTGTGTACAACAAAGAAAGGAAGACAGAGATTTTTGGTGATGAAGGGAAGTATTGGGAAGACAGGAAATATTCTAAAGTATATGGCAAAGCTCTTGTGAAAAAATACTTTGAGCAAGATACCATGTATATGATCGCTGACACCTTAATTTCTCAAGACAGCGAAGAAGCCGCTGAAAGATTTCTTCAAGCCTTTTACAATGTCAGAATCATCAAATCAGACCTTGCCGGCAGAGCTGATTCACTTAGTTACATTTACTCCGACTCTACAATACACCTTTATGATGACCCTGTGATTTGGAATGACAAAACTCAAATTTCGGCTGATAGCATAAGGTTCTTAATAGCAAATGAAGAAATTGAAAGGGTATTTTTAAATCGAAAAGCATTTTCCGTTTCCAAAGATACTTTGGGCCATTTCAATCAGCTGAAAGGAAGAAATATGGTTGGATACCTTGAAGATTCTCAAATCCAAAGGCTTGATGTAACTGGCAATGGAGAGTCTTTATATTTCGATCTACTCAATGACAGCACCCTAAGAGGTATAAATAAAAGCCTCTGCGCCAACATCATCATGTATTTTCAAGAAGGAAATGTCAGAAAAATCAACTATCTGGTAAAGCCTGAAGGCCAGTTCACTCCAAATCATCTCATCAAAGATGATCAAAAATCTTTGGAGGGCTTACGTTGGAGAGAGGCTGAAAAACCTAACATGGAAATCATCAAAGCTTGGCGTGATCCGATCAATCGGAGAGAAAATCAAGAGAACCTTTTTGATATACCAGAGATCGATATTCCCCTTCCGACAGATGAGGAAATTCAGAAATTAATTGAAGAAAGACTGAACTCAGACGAAATAAACAACCCCGACAAGATATAAAGTCAATAAAAAATACGGTAAACGATTAAGGCATAAAAAAATTTTAAGGAGAGTTAACAAAATTTAACCCACAAATCTTTTTAACCTGAAACCTATTCGGTAATTTTATACGTATTAGTATGAAGTAAATCAGTTAATTAGTTCAGCTTATCGTAAAAACTTTACATGAAATCTTTCCTCTTGATACTTGCATGCACATTGCTGCTGTTTCCGCTGTATTCGGAAGCACAAGTGCGCGTGTTGTCCGAAAGGGGAGAATTTATCGGTAAAATTGGCGCGACTCAGAGAAAATCTATCATTATTCAAAATGAGAGTAATGCTAAGAAGGATTATATTTTAAGATTTCTCAGGGGAAATGTCGGAACATCTCAAAAGGTGAAAATTTGTGTTGGCGATCAGTGCTACGACCCAACAAAGGAATTAAGCAAAATCAAGATAAGTCTCAAACCTGGAGAATTGGTGACTGATTTATATTTGGAATTCGATCTTGGGATAATAGAAACTAAAGGAAACTTTGAGCTTCATTTTGCAAACACAGAAAATAATAAAGACATATTTATAGTCGAATCAGTGTATAACGTTTCCAATCCAGAAAATAATTTGGATAAAACAAATCATAAAGACATTGCCATCGGTGATGTATACCCAAACCCAAGCAATAGAGTCGCACACTTAGATTACGAATACAAAAACAAAAATGCCTTGGCTAAAATCAGCATAAACAGCTTTATCGGAAACCCGGTGGCAGAATACAAACTTGATCCATCTCAGAGTACCTTAGTGATGAACATAGAAGGTCTCAGACCTGGAGTTTATTTTTATACTTTATTTGTAGAAAACAAAAATATAGTCACCAAAAAGCTCGTTGTGGAATAATAGGCTGTAGGCCAAACCGAAAGTTTGATCAAGACCAATAATTCCCTTATATTTGCACCCTGAAATTATGAAGAAATCCATTATTTATATCTTTACCTTCTCACTAATCTTAGCTTTTAGTGCCTGTGGCAAATTCTATAAGCTAGAGAAAAGTACAAATTGGGAAGAATTATACGAAGCTGCAAATAAGTATTACGAAAAGGGAGAGTACAACAAAGCCATTATTCTATACGATAGAGTCTTACCTGTAATCAGGGGAAGTGAAAGGGCCGAATTAGCAGATTTCAATTATGCCTATAGCCACTTTAGAACAAAAAGGTACATAGAGGCAGCAGGCTATTTCAACACTTTCTACCAAACATACAGCAGAAGCCCAATGGCCGAAGAAGCTATGTTTATGAATGCGTATTCGCTATATCTTGATGCACCAGATTACAATCTTGATCAAAAAAGCAGCAAAGATGCAGTAAATGCCATACAGCTATTCATCAACAAATTCCCACAGTCAGACTCTTATGAACGAGCAATGGGAATGATTGATGATTTGCAAAGAAGATTCGAGGAGAAAGCATACAAAGAATCATCCATGTACCTAAGACTAACGGAAGGTTTGTTCCCAGGTGATTTCTACAGGGCTTGTATCATCAATTTTCAGAATTTTGCCAAAAATTACCCAGATAGTAAGTACAACGAAGAACTAGCATTCAGACTTGTTGACGTATCTTTTAGCTACGCAGAGCGAAGCAATTTCGATAAAAAAGAAGATAGACTCAAAGACGCTATTAAGTTTGCAGAGCAATTCAAAAGAAAATATCCAGAAAGTAAATACTTATCTCAAGTAGACGCATTGTCACTAAAGACAACAAAAGAGTACGATAAATTCATCGTGATGAAGAAAGAGTACGATGAGCGACTAGCCAAGTACAAAGAAGAAGAGGCAGCAAGAGCTGTTTCAATCGAAGGAGAAGAGGTAAGAACTATCCCATTAACAGAAACAAATAATTAAAAATCGATATGGCAATCAATCCATCCATCATCACCAGAGATTTGGACAAAGTCGCAGAACCTACTGGAAATATCTATGAATCAATCCATGTAATCGGACAAAGAGCTAAGCAAATATCTTCAACACAAAAAGAAGAATTGACGAGTAAACTGTCTGAATTTGCTTCTACAGTGGATAATTTGGAAGAAGTATTTGAAAACAAGGAGCAGATCGAGATCTCTAAATTCTATGAAAGAATGCCAAAGCCATCAACCTTGGCAATGGAAGAATTCATGGAATCAAAAGTATATTATAGACATACTGAAGCTGATAACAGCGAAAAATGAAACTAAAAGGTAAACGAATTTTATTGGGCATAAGTGGCAGTATAGCAGCTTACAAATCAGCCAATTTGACTCGATTACTTATCAAAGAAGGAGCAGAAGTACAGGTTATAGCCAGTGCTTCTGCTCTTGACTTTATTACCCCGATCACACTGGCCACACTTTCAAAGAAACCTGTCTTATCCACTTTTGAAAAAAATCAGGCTGGGGAATGGAATAACCATGTAGAGCTGGGACTATGGGCGGATCTTTTCATCATAGCTCCGATCACAGCAAATACTTTGGCCAAATTCGCTAATGGATTGTGTGACAACCTACTTTCAGCGGTGTACCTATCAGCAAGATGCCCAGTTATGATAGCTCCAGCAATGGACTTGGACATGTACGTGCATCCCTCCGTCCGCAACAACTTACAGACGATGAGATCCTATGGGCATGTAGTGCTTGATGCTGCTTCAGGAGAACTAGCGTCTGGACTTTCTGGTCAAGGCCGTATGGTTGAGCCAGAGTTGATTTTATCATCAGCTATTAGACATTTTGAAGAAAAAAATATTTTTTCGGGCACGAAAGTTCTCATCACTTCTGGACCAACGCAAGAAGCCATAGACCCTGTTAGGTTTATCAGTAACCATTCCAGTGGAAAAATGGGAGCAGCACTCGCTGACGCATTTGCCAATGCTGGAGCAGAAGTACATGTAGTATTGGGAAAAGGAGCGGCTCGTCCCGTAAACCAGAAAATCCAAATAAGTCAAATCACCTCAGCTCAGCAGATGTATGAGGCTTGCTTGCATATTCACAGTCAAGTAGATATCGCTATATTTGCGGCGGCAGTTGCTGATTATGCACCTAAAACTATCGCATCCGAAAAAATCAAAAAATCTGGTGATGTGATGACCATAGAAATGGTCAAAAATGTAGACATAGCAAAAGAGCTTGGTGGATTAAAGAAACAACATCAAATCCATGTCGGCTTTGCTCTGGAGACAGAAAATGAGCATGCAAATGCAAAGGACAAGCTAAAGAAAAAAAACTTTGACCTTATTGTGCTTAACTCTATGCGTGAAACTGGCGCTGGCTTTCAGGTTGATACCAACAAAGTAACAATCTACAATCAATTTGACCAAAGTGTTACTTCTGAGCTTTTGCCCAAACCAGAAATTGCTTCCTTGATATTACAAGCTATTCAAGATTTACCAAAATCAGTTTAAACTTTTTTTTAACTTTACACAGTCACGAAAGCTTTGCTGTAATGAAAAGATTTATTTTAGGAGTTCTACTTATTGCTTTACCCCTGATTTCAAATGGGCAAGAGCTCAATTTTCAAGTAATCATAAATAGTGATCGCGCAAGGACTCAGGAAAAAGACGTTTTCGAAAACATGAAAAATACGTTTGAGCAATTTCTCAATGGGCGAAATTGGACAAATGAAGAATTTCGAGCATCCGAAAGAATCAAGGGTAACATGCTCATCACAATCAATGATATGCCTCAAGTAGGGGTATACAATGCTACAGTCCAAATCCAAGTAGTAAGACCAATATATGGGACAGGATACGAGTCTATGTTACTTAATTTCGGGGATAGAAACTGGTCTTTTGAATTCATATTAAATCAGCCCTTGGAGTTCAACAGGTTTTCATATTTAAACAACATTTCTTCCCTTCTTGCCTATTATGCTTATATGGCTATTGGGATAGATTTTGATTCCTTTTCTCTTAGAGGAGGCGATCAATACTTTGAAATAGCCAACAATATCGTCAATAATGCACAGCAATCGAATCGTGCAGGATGGAGTCAAAGCCCAAATGATCGTAGAAATAGATACTGGCTGATCAATGATATCTATGCTTCATCGGTCTATGCTCCCATTAGAGAAGCATATTACCTCTACCATCGTAAGGGCATGGATCTACTAAACAAAAAACCAGAGGAAGCATTTAAAAACATGCTAGAAGCTATCCGTAAAGTGGAAGAAGCAAATACAGCTCAGCCAAATGGCATATTTACTATTTCTTTTATGGATGCTAAAAGTGATGAAATCAGCAAGATTTTTAAGAAAGCTCCTTTAGAAATAAGACAAGAAGCTGTAGAAATCCTCCTCAAAGTTGATCCAAACAACGCCAGAAAATACAACGACCTCCTGAAAGGTTAAAGACATTTTATTAGATTTACAAGTCTGAATAATAAACACACTTCATGCTCAAATCCCTTAGCATTGCAAACTACGCACTGATACAGTCATTAGAAATGAATCCATGTAGATCTTTGAATATGATCACTGGAGAAACTGGTGCTGGGAAATCCATCATGCTGGGTGCAGTGGGCTTATTACTTGGAAATAGAGCAGACACTAAAGCCCTTTTTGATGAATCGAAAAAGTGTATCGTAGAGGGTGAGTTTGACATCCAGGCTTATGGCTTGCAGCATTTTTTCCAAAATGAAGACTTAGATTTTGACCAAAGCTGTATCATTAGGCGGGATATTAGTCCCAATGGAAAGTCTCGGGCATTTATCAATGATAGCCCTGTAAAGCTTGAGGTTCTCAAAGAGCTTGGAAAGTCTCTCATGGACATCCATTCGCAACACGACAGTTTACAGCTTGGGGAAGGTGCTTATCAGCTAAGCTTACTGGATGCTTATACCAATACAAAGTCCGAACTATTGGCATACAAAACGGCATTCGGTGAATATCATCAGGCTAAAAAAGCTTTTGAGAAACTTAAAGCAGAAGCCCAAGAACTGAAAAAAGAAGCTGACTTCAATCAGTTTCAACTTAATGAACTTTCTAGCCTCTCACTTCAGTCAGGAGAGCAAGAAGAACTAGAGTCCTCACAAGAGATCCTTGAAAATGCCGAAGAAATCAAAAGCAAAATTGCAGAAGTCCTTGGTTACCTACAGGACGATCAATTTGGTGCTTTTAATATCATGAGTCAAGCCTCTATTTCTTTGCAACAACTTAGCAAAATAGCGCATAAGTTTGACGCTTACAGGGAGAGGTATCAAAGTGCACTCATCGAGCTAAGAGATATTGCTGCTGGATTGGAAGACGAAGATGGTCAAGTTGAGGTAGATTTTGAAAAGTTAGAAGTTACAAGAGATAGGTTGAGTAAAATCTATCTTCTTCAACAAAAGCACGGATTGGAGTCTGTAGATGACCTTATATTATTAGAAAAATCCTTAGCAGAAAAAGCTTTTCAGATTGAAAACCTAGAAGACTCGCTCAATCAGCTTGAAAAAGACAAAGAAACCAAACTTAAAGAACTGAATAGGGTCGGCAATCTGCTTAGTATAAAAAGGAAATCTGGATTCAAAGAATTCTCAACGGAATTGGGCCATTTACTCCATCAGCTTGGAATGGAAAATGCGAGCATTGACTTTACCCATGAAGTGATCGCTCCTACTTCAACAGGACTTGACCAGATAGACTTACTTTTCTCTGCAAATAAAGGTGTAAAACCGCAAGCACTTCGACAGGTCGCCTCCGGCGGAGAGTTTTCCAGGCTTATTTTTGCCATAAAATATATCATGGCAGATAAAATGGCGCTGCCTACTTTGATATTTGACGAAATAGACACGGGTGTCTCAGGTGAGGTTGCCCTTCAGATGGTCAGGATGATGCAGCAAATTGCAAAAACACATCAAGTGATTTGCATCAGCCATTTACCGCAAGTAGCCGCTAAAGGAGAACAGCATTACTTTGTATTCAAGGACAACAGCAGTGCAAGAACAGTGTCAAAAATAAAGTTGCTCAATACCGAGGATCGTATCCTAGAAATCGCCAAAATGATAGCAGGATCAAACCCTTCCGAAAGCGCCATTGCAAGTGCAAAGGAATTGCTTAAAACAGCTTAAAAAGCTTCAAGTGTATTGATCAATTTTTTTTATGTATTTTTACCCCTTCAAAGAAGAACTAAAATCTATTAATATTATGCCTGAGAATTTACTTAAAGGAAAAATCGGTATCATCACTGGTGCTTTGGATGAGAACTCAATCGCTTGGAAAACAGCACTCAAAGCCAAAGAACAAGGTGCTAAATTTGTATTGACCAATGCACCTATCGCAATGAGAATGGGAGCAATCAACGAGTTGGCTCAAGAATGTAACACCATTGTGATCCCGGCTGATGCCACTTCCTTGGAGGATTTAGAAAAACTTTATTCAGAAGCCAAAGAATATCTCGGTGGTAATTTTGACTTCTTGCTACATTCAATAGGCATGTCTCCAAATATCCGTAAGGGCAGATCTTATGGCGATTTGAATTATGACTGGGCAATGAAATCATATGATGTATCAGCAGTATCATTCCACAAAATGATGCATGTAGCCGAGAAAATGGACATCATGAATGAGTGGGGATCCATTATGGGACTTTCCTATATAGCAGCTCAGCGTGTGTATCCTTTCTACACTGACATGGCTGATGCCAAGGCTTTGCTAGAGAGCATTGCAAGAGGGTATGGTTATAGATATGGAAAACTTAAAAAAGTCAGGGTAAATACCATCTCACAATCACCTACAAAAACTACAGCAGGAACAGGAATTGGCGGATTTGATACATTTTTCAATTTTGCAGATAAAATGTCTCCACTTGGAAATGCGTCAGCAGAGGCTTGTGCTGATTATATCATCACGATGTTCTCTGACTTAACTAGGTATGTCACCATGCAGAACCTTTTCCACGATGGAGGATACTCTTTCACAGGGATTTCCGAGGATTTGATGGAAGGTTTTAAGGAAGAGTAATAAGAAAGACTTTAAATCCGTCCCTTTAGCTATCGGGACGGAGGTTGTCCCAAGATTTGAAAGATTTAAAAAGCTTGTCCAATCCCGAAACTCGAAACAAGATCTTGCAGTTTGATTTCAATTCACACTTATTCCAAATATATCGCCGGAGGCATATTTCTACTCAATATCGCGAAGCATATATCAATTTATATATCATGAAAAAAACACTTATCACAATACTTTCTGCTTCACTACTATTCTCCTGTGGTGGTGAACAAAAAGAAGCCACTGAAGTAACACTCGAAGAACCCTCTGAGGAGCTTTCTAACTTAGAGAAAGAGCATCTACCCGAAAAGGTAGCATATGCTGATAGTGTCAATGCTGGACTTCTCGAAGACACATTCAAAGGAAGTGCAAGAAGAGAAGCACAAGCTTCAATCGGCGATGCCATAGTCACAGTCAACTATGGATCTCCGGGTAAAAGAGGCAGAGTGATCTGGAATGGCCTGGTGTCATATGACCAGGTGTGGGTGAGCGGTTCTCATTGGGCTACTGCTGTGACATTTTCAGAAGACATGGTGATCAATGAAGTTGAGATACCAGCAGGTATGTATGCATTCTTTACCATTCCAGGAAGAGAAACTTGGACATTGATTTTGAATAAAAATTATGATCAACACCTTGCGGACTCTTATGAAGAGTCTGAAGATGTCGTAAGAATTGAGGTACCTGCCCAATCACTAGACCAGGAGGTTCAAAGGCTGACTTATGAAGTAGAAAGTATCTCAGATACCGAAGGAGCTATCTCCCTCAGTTGGGATCAGGTCAAAGTTAGCATGCCATTTAGCATCAAATAATCTCAAAGCTGTCCGAAAGGGCAGCTTTTTTTTTAGGGAAACAATTCATTTAAAAGTTAATTAGGGCAAATTGATACCTATACCTAAAAGTCAATTTAAAAAACATGAACATAAAAACCGCTTTATGCTTGATTTGGATTTGCTCATCTCTATGTTTTGGCTGTGATCAAAACCAAACGGATACGCTCCCCATGATTGAAGTTGACCTTAAAAAATCAGATGAATTATCGCTGTCCGATGTCACTAAAGATGTCAATTTGATCCGATTGGAAACTACTATAGACTCCTATATAATCAATCTAACAGATTTACTTCACTTTAATGACAAGTTATACATCAAATCTTCAAATCAAAAGGTTTTGGTGTTTGACATGGATGGTAATTACATTCAGAGGCTTGGTAAAGAAGGTGATGGTCCTGGGGAATATAGGTTTGTCAAATCAATCATGGTCAATGAACAAACAAATGAAATCTATGTGGCTTCGACTAGAAAAGTTTTGGTCTACTCGCCCAATCATGACTTGAAAAGAGAAGTATTATTAGAAAATTCATGGGACTATATAGGCTTTTTTGAAGGCAAAATGTACTCCGTAGAGCATAAGTATAGCATACCAATCGAAAATGGCTTTGCAAGCTATACCAGCCTTTATGAAATCAACTCGGAACTCTCAATCATCGATACACTTTTTGTACGAGAGGTGATTCGACCGAATAAAACTGCATCCGCATATACACACAATCACTATTTGTCCATCATAGATAATGATGCTTACTTTTATGCTTCAGTATTTACCAATGAAAAAATTCACAGAGACACTTTATACCAAATTAAGGAAAGTAGCGTATCACCACACTTAAAATTGGATTTCGGACAACTAGTACTTAATGAGAAAGGCATAAAATCAACTTTGATTTATAACATCATTCATTCGAAATCCTATATCATCTGTGAGTATTCTCATAACGGCAATAAAATGCTATTCCTTTATAACAAGAAGGCTTCAAAGGGGTACAACTTGAAAGAAGGTATTCTAGATGAAAAAGGTAGCCCAGTTATACTGCGACCTTTTGACTTGTCCAATGATACATTTTACTTCGTAAAAAACTCAGAATATACTAGCCGATCTATTGAGGAATCTAACCCAATTATTGGCATAGTTACACTAAAGTAGATTCTTACAAGTACTTAATCTTTTGAAAGTTTATCCCAAGTAGGTAAAAAAGACTAGGTATTAATAAATAAAATTAAATACGCTTCACCCCCTTAAATTCCACTTCATAGAGCACCAAGCCATTTGCAGGAACCTTCCCACACAAAGGGCTAACCTCAGCACTTTCTAGAGCCGCTTGAATCTCTATTTCACTAATCTCCCCAAGACCCAGTACCAGTAAAGCTCCCATCATTAGCCTAACTTGATGCATCAAAAATCCTTTTCCTTTTACCCTATAGCAATATCTATTCACTTCAGAACCATCAGATAAAATCACCCTATCTTCCAAAATCTCAGACTCAAAAATCTGTCTTCGATAATTGTCCGATTGCTTACCTTTGGCGCAGAACCTCCTAAAATCATGCTCACCTTCGAAAAGACCTGCTACTGATTGCATTCGTTTCACATCCAGATCTCCCTGAAACAATGTCAGGTTACCTGCTCCAAAAGGATGAAACTTCTCCCCTATAGCAAAGTAATACCTGTACTCTTTAGCAGCTACATCTTGTATGATATTGAAGTCTAAAGAAACCCTTTCACCTTCCATCAGTCTGATATCATCTGGGAGATTTTGATTGACTTTTACAATAAAATCATCTAGATCAACTTCTTCAACATTAAAAAGTTCAAACGCTCCTCTATGACAAGAAACCCCAGAGTCAGTCCTACCCGCACTTAAAACCGTGAAATCTTCATGCCCCAACACATACCTAATCACACGCTCTAATCTACCTTGAATGGTCTTCAAGCCAGGTTGTTTTTGCCAACCATGATAGCGAAGGCCAAGGTATTGAATATAAAAAAGGTAGGTAAAGGGTCTTGTTTGCATTCTTAAATTACTTATTTGACAAGTTCATGATCTCTTTAACCCCAAAGTTACCCTCCCATTCCCATAAAAATGATGGTATACTATATTTTCTTAGTATTTGACTTACATCATTCAAATAATTTATCCGTGACTCTCTATCTGCATTTTCTGTAACACCATATTCAGTACACCAAATAATCACATCGTGAGTCTTTGCCCAGTTGAAGATTTGAGAAATCTTGTCCTCTACAGCTACAATATTCCCTGTCTTGTCGTAATCTCTAAAATTCACTTCTCCTGAAGTACCTTTGACTTTAGTGTTCATTACTGGCATCATTTCTTCATCATAGGGATAAGGTATTCCCACGGTAGCATGTTGATCTCCAGTCCAAGAAGTCCCTTGATGAGTAAATATATATGGCTCATAATAATGGAAAGTGTAAATCAGGTTTTTAAAGGGATAAGGTTTCATCCTACTCAATTCAAACATACTATTGGCGTTTGAAGCACCAACAATAATTGAAATTTCATTATTCCGTTTTCTAATTTCTGATAGAATTGACATAGAGGCTTTGTACCATGAAGATGGAGAAATAGTTGGTTCATTTACAATTTCTAAAAAAACACCCTTTGTGTTCTTAGGTAAAATATCCAAAACAGCCATCCATTGATCTATAATTTGAAAAGTTCCCTCTTCTAAATGCTCTTCAGATAATTGATGATCAAAATTTGCTAAGATTAATTCAATTTTCACCTTAGCACAAGATCGAAGTAATCTCCTAAGCTTTTTGCCAAAGTCTGGGTCTGATTTCAAGTGATACCTAAAGGAAATCGGCAGGCGAACAGCTTTTAGACCTAAATCTTCCACTCTCTTGATCTCCCTTTCAAGTTTGCTCACATCAAAGGTAGGACAATCCCACGTCCTTTCATTACCTGTCAAATTCACTCCATATGCACTTGATATAGACAATACTTGTGCGCTACTTGTAAAAGCAAGACTAGTCATTACGGAAATAATAATTAAATAGCAACTATTTTTCATACGCAAAATTACCCATAAGTGAAATAAAATTTTATATTTGAATTGAATTTAGCTAAAATATGGAGACCACTCTTTATCCAACAAATCAAGTTCCTAAAGAAATACAAAGTCACTATGATAAAAAATCATGGGATTCGGGCAACTATGTATACTGGGGTATCACTAGTATATTGCTAGGTCTATTTATTTTGGAATTTTTTATCTTAAAATCCATTTGGCATACAACACTTTTGTTTAAATCAATTTTAATTGGGTTAGCTTTTATAATGTATCACCTATTAAAAAAACATTCCCCAACCCCCAATGTACTGGTTTTAATCTATGTTTCTTTATTTTCTGTCTATTGTATAACAATTATACATATTGAAGTTGGGTTTATAGTAACTCTATACTTCGCTATCTTAACCTTGGTAATTAGTGTCACCAATTACCTGATGTTGTGGGAGTCCAAGTTTTCAATTATCGAAATCCTTGTTGTATGTTTTATCTTTTTGACTTTCCAATGGTTGAATCAATTTACAAACTTATGGGAAGTAATGGCTTTAGGAGGATATGTGTTCTTTTTATTTATCATTCTTACCTCCTTTATTCCAGATGCACGAAAGAGGAACTATCTACTCAATATTGACAGGGATTTAAAAAAGAATAACATCATAAACAATCTCAACATAAAAGTCAATGAGCTTCAAGTTCAAATGGAAGAAATCCAGCAACTTAATAAGATTGACAGAGAGAAAGAAAAAATCCTACGTCACGACCTAAAAAACAAAATCAGTAATATCATAGGCTTGTCTCAATTAATTGACGGTCAGGAAGCCGAGGAAGATCAGATGTATATCCAACTTCTTAGAGATGTCAGTACAGATCTACTCAAATATGCGGATAGTCTTTATAGCAAAAATGAAGAGAAATTAAAATCACCATTGAACATCAATCTAGAACTTCTCAATATATACGCAGCTTTCAGAAAGTCTAAAAATGAAATGAAGGCTAAGCTCGAAAAAAAGGGCATCGAACTGATTTTACCTGAAAGCGACCCTCAAACCTATATTGAAGCTGACCTTTTGATTATCAACAATATTTTGGAAAACATCCTAAATTATCTTATTGACTGGTCAAATATTCAAAGTAAAATAATTGTATCTTTTGTTGAGAGCCAACCGAATTTGAAGGTTCAAATAGAGGCACCATCTACCCAAGTTAGTCCAGAAAAACTAAATAATATTTTTATGCCAATTGAAAATTTTGAATTCACTTCAAGTTTCGCAAAACCCAAAGGACTTGGACTTCAAATTGCAAAAAGTATGACTGAAAAACTAGGAGGATACTTTAAATACCAAACCAACTTAAATGGTGGTGTGACTTTTAAGCTTGAATTTAAATCTCCTGAAAAATCAGCATCATGAGGTCAAAACACATACTTATTGTTTTATTTTTCTTTTGTAATGCTTTTGTAATGGCTAAAGATCCAGTCAAAAGATCATTTACAGAATTTGGATATCCAAAAAGCACCATCTCATTTGGTGAAAAAAGTGGTGCTGAATTTTATTTCAAAAATGACCCTTTGAGGGATCTTGCTCAAAGTGGATTTTTTTTAGAAATCCTTGTCTCACCATCTATCCAAAAAGAGAAAAGTAAAATAGGTATAAAACTAGACAATAATCCTGTATTAGAGATAGATTTAAGAGAGCAATCTGACACCATACAAGTCTTTGTTCCTTTACAAAATAGTACGTCCGAATCAGGTTATACTAAATTGAGTATCGAGCCATCATTTAGAACTACTAATGATGATTGCATGGATATTGACCAAAAAGGCACTTGGTTCAGCATCTCGGAAAATTCGTATTTTCAAGATAAAATGAAAGAGCCTAATTCTGAATATAAAGAATGGACCATATCTGAATTTCTACCTAGTGCTCAGGCGATTTTAATCCCAAAGGCAAATCTAGAGTCCTATGCTAATACCATTTCTCATCTTCATTTTTTCTTTCTGAACACCCAAGGCAGAAATCTTTCATTGAAATTCTTAGAAGATGCAGAGCCTTTGGATTTTCACCATGCTGTACTGTTAGGTGAGCCCTCAGCAATTCGAAATGGCTTACCTGATTCATTTGTAAGCAAGAAAAAAATAGAAACTTCGGGATTATCTATCCATACTTTTGAATTTTCAGACTCTTTAAAAAGTGAACCTATCTTCCTAAACAATCTCTTTATCTTGGGACAAAAACCATACGATTTAGATCAATTGATTCAAGTTTTGTTTACAGATTTTGGAAAGAGTGTTTTTTTAAATCAATCCTTATCAATTATTGATAAAAAGCACCATGTCGATCCAGTTTATAGGTTTGATATTGGGAAGAGTTATAATCTTGCTGCACTAGGATTAAATGAAGAAGTGATCAATGGAAAAGGGCGTATGCGAAAAAACATCCCCATTCCAGAATTTTTAGCTAAACAGGCTCTGAACACAATATCATTTAATATCTCGGTCAATCACACCCCTATAAAAACTACTGAAAAGGCTTATTTAAATATTTTTATCAATAACAAACTTCTCCAAACTTACCAACTAGACGGAAATGGAGTAATAGAGAAGACTATTGATTCAAGAAAAGCTCAACTTGGGGCAAGTAATTATATCGGTTTTGAATTTATTTACATCCCTGAAGGTGGAATGTGTGATCAAGATGCTCCAGATTTCTTTGCACAAATCGATCCTTCAAATTCATCTGTCAGCTTTCAATACCACAATAAAATTCCTGAAACCTTTCATGCATTCCCAGCAAATTTTGCTGGGAGTGAAGTAGACTTAATTTATGATTACCAATTAACTTTAGAAGATATCCCTAATTTTTCTAAGCTCATTAGTCTATTAAATCTAAGGGACACAAAAGCATTAGGCATATACTTACCAAGAGTAAGCAGCTTAAAAAACAGTCGAGATTCACTTCTCAACAAGAATTTAATACTACTATCAAGGTCTGACAACAACTTTGAGGAAATTCTTCAAAGTAACTCATATGTTGAATTTTCACAATCGAGAGTAAATTATAGATCAGATGAACTTGACACATTCTTTGGTTTTGTTTCTGACAAACCCCTGAATTACGTTCAATTAACTAATAATAAAGGAAATAAAATTCTAAAATTTAACCTCTTTTCAAAGGACAGGATGGCCTTTGAAAGACTTTTGGATGGATTTAGAGAACAATACCTCACAAATACTGGTAATGTTATGATTTCTAACTCAGAAAGATATTTCTTTTTTGATTTGAGTCAATCTGATCTAAAGAAGCAGAAATCGGAAAGTGAGGTCAGATTTATCTCATTTTGGAGCAGTTATAGAATCCTTATCATCAGTATGCTAGCCGCATTATTCATCGTATTACTCATTTACATTTATAAGAAATCACGCTTTGCTCAAAAATCTATTGAAGATGCAAGAAAATAAATTATGCTGTTTGATAATTCTATTGATGTTGGTTGGGATAGCTCAAAGCTATGCGCAAAATCCATGGCAACAGGATAAAGGCGAAGCATTGATTTCTCCATTTGTCAGCCATTATAGGGCAACAGCATTTAGGTCTAGAGATGGGGAAAAGATTCCATTCCAAGACCAAGGGTTGTTTACCAATTATAACCCCCGTATGTATTTTTCTTTACCACTGAATGGCTATAAAGTGAATTTTTTTGGATCAATTCCTTTATTCATAAATAGATTTGATGACACACAACAACGTCAACGTAATGTAGATCTTGGCGATCTGGAGCTGGGAGCGAGATTTCACCTGAGACAGATGAAAAACCATTACCTCATGGGGGCATTGACGGCATTCATCCCTGCCTATCAAAACAACAACCTTCCTTATGCTGGTTTCGGAAGGTTTGGAATGGAAGGAAGGTTAATATTAGCTGGCAACTCCCCTTGGTTGGGGGAAAGTAACAACTTTCATAAGGTGGAAGGAGCGTTTAGACAATTTTTCCCTGGAGGGCCTTCTCAAATCAGGCTATTTTCCTCCCAAGGTATCCGATTCGCACCAAAAACAGTACTTCTTGGAGAAATCGATGGAATGTTCTCTTTCAGCAGGGAGAGTCAATTTTTCGAAAACAATCTTCAACTGGTGTCAGATTTCACGATGGTAAAGGCCTCTCTAAATATTGGTTATGAGTTCACTCCTGAATTCTCTTTATATGGTGGATTATTTCATGATATTTTGAATAGAAACTCTGGTATAGGAAGTGGCTTTCAAGTATTCTCAGTTATTCGAATGAAATCTAAAGTAAAATGAGACTAGAATATTATAGAAAATCATTGTTTCAGGAAAAGGCCAAGCTTAATACTATCCAAATAGAAGAAATTGAGCGCTTGGAAAGAAAACTTAAACAAAGCTTTCTAAAAATAGCACTTAACTTTGGCTATCTAAGTAGAAGTGCTTGGAGACAAACTTTGATAGATTCTGATATTGAACTGTACCAGTTTGATTATAATTCTTTACTACCGATTGAAAAGAGTAAACTTATTCAGGAAAACCTGCACCAGTTCTTAGATGCATTGATTTTTCCTATAAAACAAACTGATGATCAGCTTCACGTTATTCTATGTGACCCTTCAGACGGCATTAATATAAATAGAATTGAAGCTATTTTGGGTCAGAAGATAAATAGTTTTGAAATTGCCGAGGATTTAGATGTGTTAAAAGCTTTGCATGTCACTTATGGGGCAGAATACCTAGACAAAGCCGTGTTTGGCATCTATGATAGTGATAGAGAAAGTTGTGCTATTGAGACATTTACAAAACCTCAGCTATACTTTTTGGGAATACTATTTTCGATTGGACTTTCATTTTTTTTCTTTTTCCCTATAGGAACTGCCATTACTATAAACATCGTACTAAACTTACTCCTCTTTATTTCAATTTCATTTAAGTTTGTTCTCACACTTTATGGATCCAAGTTTGAGGTTGCCAAGAAGATAAATCCTGATGAACTAGAGGCCATTGACGACAAGGAATTACCATTTTACACCATTTTACTTCCTGTTTTCAAGGAATCAGAAGTTATTCATAAGCTCGTCTATAATCTCAAAAACCTTGACTACCCTCTAGAAAAGCTGGACATAAAACTCTTGATCGAGTCGGATGACGAAATGACCTATAATGCAGTAAAAAACATGAATTTCCCTTGTGTTTTTGAACCTGTAATCATCCCCTATGCTCAGCCAAAGACTAAACCAAAAGCGTGTAATTATGGGCTATACTTTAGTAAAGGTAAATACCTCACAATATATGATGCTGAGGATATTCCTGACAACAACCAATTAAAACTGGTCTACACACTTTTCAAAAAAATCAGTGAAGAATATGTTGTCGTCCAATGTGCTTTAAATTATTTCAATAAAAAAGAAAATATCCTCACGCGATTGTTCACACTTGAGTATTCCTACTGGTTTGATTACATGTTGCCTGGCTTAGACAATCTAGATGTTCCGATACCACTCGGCGGCACATCGAACCACTTCCGATTTGACAAGTTGATGGAATTAGGTGGATGGGATGGATTCAATGTGACAGAGGATGCAGATTTAGGTTTAAGAGCTTATGCCAAATCCTATAAAGTCACTGTGCTTGACTCTACTACCCTTGAAGAGGCTAATAATGATTTTTTCAATTGGATTCGCCAAAGATCAAGGTGGATCAAAGGATATATGCAGACCTTTTTGGTACACATGCGTAATCCCCTGAAGCTTTACAAAAAAGTGGGATTAAAAGGGTTTCTCTCTTTCCAATTCTTTATTGGAGGTACCTTTTTCACTTTTCTTGTTTATCCAATATTACTAACCTTTCTCCTGTTCATACTCTTTTTATACACTGGTATTTTGGATAAAATGGTATTTTGGAATGAGATTGAAATCAGTGAAATCATCCTAGACAATGTTCGACTGTTTTTTCCTGACTGGCTTGTAATCTTATCAGTGTTCAATTTTGTAGTTGGCAACCTGATGATGATATATGTGAACATGATTGCTGTATTCCGAAGAAAAGCTTATAGTTTGATGTTGTTTTCATTGATCAATCCATTTTACTGGCTTATGCACTCAGTGTCTGCTTATAAAGGTTTGATTCAATTAATCACTAAACCATTCTATTGGGAAAAAACTAATCATGGTTTGACAAAAGCAACCAAAGGGCCTGTACAATGAAATCAAAAAAAATCATATATTTCCTCACTTGGCTGCTATTAAGTTGTGGGTATCTTATGCTGAGCTACTGGCTTCAGCAAAGGGGTTACTACAATTTGGAATCATACTTTATAGACTATAAAAAACTCATTACATTGATGGATGAAGATAGCCTTTTGAGAACTGTATATTTCACGGAGCCATTTCTCTTGTTTTTAGGTTCTTCTCTTTTTGGTTTCCCCAAATTCATTGGTTCTACATATATTTTCAATGCATTTATTATTGGATGGCTCTCAAACCACCTCATTCATAAATCCATCTCAAATCAAAAAATCCCTTCTTATCTGATTGTATATATTATTTTTAGTCCTGTAATTGTGTACGCTGGGATTTCGGGAGGAAGCTTGGCTTTATATTTAT
Source organism: Belliella filtrata (assembly GCF_022549775.1). Taxonomy (GTDB): domain Bacteria; phylum Bacteroidota; class Bacteroidia; order Cytophagales; family Cyclobacteriaceae; genus Belliella; species Belliella filtrata. The sequence continues at coordinate 80,315 of NZ_JAKZGP010000009.1, forward strand.
TGTTCCATTACCTTTTTTTCACATTAGTGTTAAAATATACCGAAACCTATTCTGTATTTCATCTTACACTTTTGAGTATTCTTATTGGCGTATTTATCCTTCTCAACCTCGAAGTGCTAAAATTGATACTCCTTTTAATCCCTATATTCTTTTTTAGTAGTTTTCACAAAGCAAAAGGAATTTCAGGATCCTTTTATAATCGAGCTTCTCTCATTCTGAGCAATGATTCTCAAAGGAGAAAATTCTTCTCAAGTTTCTTTTCTTCAATCTTCGTTGTGGCTTTTATCCCGCTGATGGGCTTAACTACTTTTCTTATTTTGAATAAGGTTTTTGCAGGGAGTACTTTCTATTTTATGGAAAGTTATGGTAATAACTGGAACAGCTACTCAACAATATTCCCTTTCATTGCTGAAGTTGAAAAATACAGCCCATTTATCGCTTCGAACACACCTTACTATCTTTTTAGCTTTTTATCAGTTTCATTACTTACAGTTTTCCAAATTTTCAATTATGGAGGTGTTAAGGCTAAAAGTATATTGATGCTATTGGCAATTTTATTTTTGCTTTCTGAAATTCAAGAGTTTAAAATCGAAAAGTTAAACATTCAATACCTTAGTTTGCTTTCTGGAGCAGGTATTGCCTCAGCATTTTTCTTCAGAAAGGACTTCCAAAAACCTAGCAAATTAAACTACCTGCTTATTTCAATTATTGCCACTTTAGGAATTTACCTTCAATGGCAATATTTCAACATCAGCATTCAAGAAAATGAAAATCTCTTTGCCAAATCTATCGTAGATCCACAAGAGGGTATAAGAGTAAAAAGCATAGACAGTTTTGAAAAAACATTCAAAAAACTACCTTCAGGAAGGATATTGATTGATGATGCTATTTTCTACCCAGAACTCACAACGCTACCAAAGGGTTTTGTATGGGAAGGCCACTTTAGTTCAAGTTATCAACAAGCTTTGCAGATTCCTGAATTATATGCTGATTATGTGGTGATGACCAAAAGTACCCATCCACTATACTTAGATGACATTGTAGCTACAGCATTCAAAAGGTTAGATTTACTTCAAGTAAGAACTAGCTTAGCGCTATTATTTGAGGATGATTTTATGGAAATCTACAAAATTCAAAAAAAATGAGGGTTAAAAAGTAAACCTCCTCAGCAATATCTACGCCAGAGGAGGTTTACATTACACTTTAGAGATTCTCAGCCAACCAGTCTCCTACTTCAGAGGTTTTATAAGCTTTACCTCCTTCAGCGATATCTTCTGTGACAATACCTTCAGCCAAGGATTTATTCACCACATCAGAGATGGCTTGGGCTTCCGCTTTCATATCGAAAGCATACTCAAACATCATAGCTGCTGAAAGGACTGTAGCAAGAGGGTTTGCAATATCTTTTCCCGCTGCCTGAGGATATGATCCATGAATTGGCTCAAATAGTTTGTTTTCAGTACCTACAGATGCAGATGGCATCAAGCCCATAGATCCCGAAATCACAGAAGCTTCGTCAGTCAAAATATCACCAAAAAGGTTCTCTGTGATCAAAACATCATAAGCTTTAGGCCATTGAATCAATCTCATGGCTACCGCATCAACGAACTCGTACTCAACTTTTACATCTGGATATTCAGGTGCCAGTTCTTGCACAGTCTCTCTCCACAATCTGGAAGTAGCCAACACATTGGCTTTATCTACACATGTTAGAATTTTTCTTCTCTTTTGAGCTGCTTCAAACCCCATTCTTGCAAGTCTTGAGATTTCTTCCTTAGTATACACGTTGGTATCAAAAGCTTTGGTTCCTTGCTCATTTCGTCCTCTAGGTTCACCGAAGTAAACTCCACCAGTAAGCTCTCTAAAAAACACAAAATCCACACCTTCTACCCTCTCGAGCTTCAAAGGAGATTTATGAACCAAGGAAGGGAAGGTAAATGTAGGTCGCACATTTGCAAAAAGGCCAAGCTTCTTTCTCATAGCAAGAAGTCCTTGCTCAGGTCTTACTTTAGCTTTGGGATCATTATCATATTTCGGATCACCTATCGCACCGAACAACACAGCGTCTGCTCTCAAGCAAACTTCATGTGTAGCATCTGGATAAGGGTCTCCAGTCTGATCGATTGCTGTAGCTCCGACTACTCCTTCTTCAAAATTGATCGTATGGCCAAATTTCTTTCCTACTGCTTTGACCACTTTTACTGCCTGAGCTATTACCTCAGGTCCTATGCCATCACCTGGCAGTAGCGCTATATTCATTTCCATAGAAATTCTCTTTGTCTTGTTTGGGATTGTGATTTTTTAGTTCCTTTAAGTTTACCTTATCAGGATTATTTATATCTATTTTGTCTATAATATTCAACATTTTCTCTGTGGCCATCATCGCGGCTACAGTTTGATCTGAGTCCAATCCCTTGGTCTTGAAAATACGTCCATAGTCCCAAGTGATTACTGTTTCCACAAAGGCATCTGTCTTTCCACCCGGAGGAATAGACACATGATAATCTGTCAATTTAGGAAGCTGAAGTCCTTGAGACTTGTATATCTTCACAAGGGCTCTCATAAAGGCATCGTACTGACCATCACCAGACGAATGCTCTTCAAATGACTTCCCATGGATACTCATTTTTAACTGTACTGTAGGCTTCAAACCTCTGGAATGAGTCATGTGATAGCCTTCGATAAATATTTCCTTTGTGATAGAATTGTTTTGCAACACATCAGAAATAATATAAGGTAAGTCTTCTGTAGTAACCCTTTCCTTCTTGTCGCCTAGTTCTATGATCTTTTGGGTAACTTTAGTAAGTTCATCTGGCTCAAGAGATATTCCTAACTCTTGCAAATTCTTTAAGATGTTGGCTTTCCCAGAGGTTTTACCAAGGGCATATTTTCGCTCTCTACCAAAACGCTCTGGCAGTAAATCATTGAAATAAAGGTTCTTTTTATTATCTCCATCAGCATGAATACCAGCAGTTTGGGTAAAGACATTTTCACCAACCACCGGCTTATTGGCTGGAATATGTTGACCAGAAAACTGCTCTACAAGCTTGCTGACTCTATAAATCTTGTTCTCATTGAGACCAATCTCAAAATCAGTAAAGTCCTTAATAATGGCCGTCACAGATTCGAGAGGGGCATTACCAGCCCTTTCTCCAAGTCCATTTACAGTGGTATGTATCCCGGAGATTCCGCCATTGATGGCCTCCAATACGTTAGCCACAGAAAGATCATAATCATTGTGCGCATGAAAATCAAAATGACAATCAGGGAACTTAGAAGTAATCAACTGGATAAACTCGGAGGTTTCTTTTGGATTCAGAAGACCCAATGTATCTGGTAGCATGATCCTACTCACCTCGATTTCATTCAAAAAAGCAATCAGTGACAAGGTATAATCTATGGAATTTCTCATCCCATTACTCCAGTCCTCAAGGTACACATTGACGGTGATATCCTTAGATTTTGCATAATCTACTGCTTTCTGGATATCTTCAAAATGTTGCTCCGGAGTTTTTTTCAATTGGTGGACCAAGTGATTCAATGAACCTTTTGTAAGCAAATTCATCACTTTGGCACCTGCCTCCACTAGCCAATCCACAGATGCAGGCGTGTCGACGAACCCAAGTACTTCGACTTTCTGAAGATACCCTCTCTCTCCTGCCCATTGGGTGATCTTCTGAACACCCTCCATCTCTCCTTGGGATACGCGAGCAGAAGCCACTTCAATTCTATCTACCTTGAGTTCTTCCAATAGCAGCTTAGCTATCTGAAGTTTTTCAGAAGGTAGAAAAGATACCCCCGAGGTCTGTTCCCCATCCCTCAAGGTTGTATCCATGATTTCTATTTTTCTCTGGTTTCCCATAATATTTTAAATTGTTGAGGGTAGATTTTGGAAGGTTGAAAGATAAGTCTTGAAGGATAAAATTTCGGTTTCAGCTGTATTGAGTTGACTGATGTTGTTTCCTCTATTTATAAACTTCAAAAGCTCAAGATTCCCATCTATCCGTAATCATCAGCTAATTAGTCTACACTTATGTTCACTGTCTCCAATAGACTCAAACGCTTCATCCCTCAGCCTTCTACCTTCATCTTTTTTACCTTCTCTCTTTCTCAAAGGCTACTATTTCCTCTTTTAAATTCAATAGGTAATCGATATCATCAAAGCCGTTTTTCATGTTCTCTTTTTTGTAGGCATTGATATCAAAAGATTCAGATTGACCTGTGCTTAATAGCGTAATTGTTTGCTTGTCTATGTCTACTTCTACTTCAGCGCTAGGGTCTGCTTCTACAGCAGAGAAAATTACTTCTGCGAATTCTGGGGTAACAGTAACAGGTAGGACACCAATATTCAAGCAATTATTTTTAAAAATGTCTGCAAAGAAACTGGACACTACACACCTGAAGCCATAATCATAGATTGCCCACACGGCATGCTCTCTACTAGACCCAGAGCCAAAGTTTCTACCAGCAATCAGAATTTTTCCTGAATAGGTTGGGTCATTGAGGACGAAATCCTTTTTCGGATTCCCTTCTACATCATATCTCCAATCTCTAAATAAGTTGTCCCCAAACCCTTCTCGCTCAGTTGCCTTCAAGAACCTTGCTGGTATAATCTGATCAGTATCTACGTTCTCTGTTGGAAGAGGAACCACTGTAGAAGTCAATACATTAAATTTATCGTAAGCCATATTTTTTTCTAATCTTAATTAAAATACTTCTCTTGGATCACATATCTCGCCCGTTACCGCTACAGCAGCTACAGTAAGAGGACTAGCCAACATGGTGCGAGCTCCTGGACCTTGGCGACCTTCAAAATTTCTATTGGAAGTCGAGACTGCGTATTTCCCTGCTGGTATCTTGTCATCATTCATGGCTAGACATGCGGAGCAACCTGGTTGCCTCAATTCAAAACCTGCTTCCTCCAAAATCTTCACGAGCCCCTCTTCATGAGCAAGTTTCTCTACTTCACGAGAACCTGGCACAATCCAAGCAGTGATATTGTCTGCCTTTTTCTTTCCTTTGACAAAACCTGCCACTGCACGGATATCTTCAATTCTTCCGTTGGTACAGCTTCCTACAAAAACAAAATCCACTTTCTTGCCTTTGATCGCTTCTCCAGGAGCAAATCCCATATAGTCCAAAGACTTGAGGTAGGTTTTCTTATTGCTACCTTCCATTCCTTCAGTAGAAGGGATATTGCCTATTACTTTGATCCCCATTCCTGGATTGGTTCCATAAGTTATCATCGGCTCAATGTCCTCGGCATCGAAGTTGTACTCTTTGTCAAAAGTAGCGCCTTCATCTGTTTTGAGCTGCTTCCAATCTGCTACTGCTTTATCCCATGCCTCACCTTTTGGAGCATATTGTTTACCTTTTAGGTAATTAAAAGTAGTCTCATCTGGAGCAATCAAACCTCCCCTAGCCCCCATTTCAATACTCATGTTGCAAATGGTCATCCTAGCTTCCATGCTTAAGCTTTGGATGGCGGATCCTGCATACTCTACAAAGTAACCTGTAGCACCTGCAGCTGATATTTTAGAAATTATATATAGAATGATATCCTTTGAAGTGACACCTTTACCTAGTGTTCCATCCACTGTAATTCTCATTTTCTTAGCCTTACTTTGCATGATGCATTGTGTAGCGAATACCATCTCAACTTCTGAAGTACCAATACCAAAAGCAATGGCTCCAAAAGCACCGTGAGTTGAAGTATGACTATCTCCACATACTATCGTCATACCTGGCTGCGTAATACCAAGCTCTGGACCAATCACGTGAACGATACCGTGATGTGCTGACCCTAGATCATGCAAATCAATCCCATGTTTTTTGCAGTTTTCACGAAGTTTTTCAACTTGCATCCTTGAAAGCTTATCCTTGATCGTTTTATCTTGATCAATGGTAGGAACATTGTGATCCGGAGTAGCTACTGTCCTTTCTGGAAACATCACGTCTATACCACGCTTTTCCAAATTTAGGAATGCCACTGGGCTAGTCACTTCATGGATAAAATGCTTATCTATGAAAAATACATCTGGTCCATCTTGCACAGACTTTACTACATGTGCATCCCAAACTTTATCAAATAATGTTTTCTTTTCCATCTTAGGCTACTGTCACTTTATTTTTGACTGGTATTTTATTTAGTGCATCGACAAATGCTTGTGCAGATGCCAAGACAATGTCTGTGTTGGATGCAAATCCATAGTAAGGCACTTTGCCTTGCATGATTCGCATGTGAACTTTGGCCACGTCATCACTTCCAGCTGTGATGGCTTGGATCAAAAATTCCTCTAATTCAATATTTGGTTTTACAATCTTGTCAATTGATTTTAAAACAGCATCCACTGGGCCATTACCAGAAGAAGTTTCCTTTTTGATCTCTCCACCCACTTTAAGTGTCACTTCTGCCTGGATCTCTCCATTGGACTGATATGAGACACGCTCCAATTCGATCAAAGTAGAATCATCAATGTACTTCCCTACCAGGGTCAACAAGTCCTTAGGGCTAATATCTCTTTTGGAGTCAGCAAGAATCAAAAATTCTTCATAAACTTCTCTCAAAGCCTCACCTTCTAACACAACTCCAAGGTTATCCAAATGGTGCTTTAAAGCCGCCCTACCACTTCTGGCAGTGAGAACGATAGAGGATTCATGAACACCAACATCTTTTGGGTCAATGATTTCATAGTTTTCTCTATGCTTCAAGACACCATCTTGGTGAATCCCTGAGGAGTGTGCAAATGCATTTCGACCGACGATTGCCTTATTTGGTTGCACAGGCATATTCATCAGTTTTGATATCAACCTGCTCGTTTCATAGATTTTTGGCGTGACGATATTGGTTTCTACAGGTATATCATGATGACACTTGATTGCCATTACGACTTCCTCCATAGAAGTATTGCCTGCACGTTCACCTATACCATTGATCGTTACTTCTACTTGACGAGCACCATTTTGTACACCAGATATGGTATTGGCAGTAGCCATACCTAAATCATTGTGACAATGGGTAGCGATGATTGCTTTATCGATATTTGAAACATTTTCTTTCAAATGCCTGATAATAGCTCCATACTGCTCTGGTAGCGTGTAACCTGTGGTATCAGGAATATTTACTACTGTAGCACCTGCCTTGATTGCCTGCTCTATGATGCGAGCCAAAAAGTCTTTCTCTGCCCTACCGGCATCCTCTGCGTAGAACTCTACATCCTCCACGTATCTCTTCGCGTATTTGACAGCACGAACTGCCCTTTCGATGATTTCGTCTGGTGTAGACCTAAGCTTGTACTGAATATGGTAAGGAGACACACCGATACCAGTGTGAATCCTTCCTTTTTTGGCATATTTGAGCGCTTCAGCAGCTACTTCTATATCCTTTTCCACAGCTCTGGAAAGGGCACAGATGATTGGATTGGATACTGCTTTGGAGATCTCCACTACGGAGTTGAAATCCCCTGGGCTGGAAATCGGAAATCCAGCCTCAATGATATCTACTCCAAGTTCTTCTAATGCCTTAGCGACCACAATTTTTTCTCGGGAATTCAACTGACATCCCGGCACCTGTTCCCCATCACGAAGGGTGGTATCGAATATCCATAGCTTATCACTCATATCTTTAATTATTTTCTGGTCTCAATTTTCTGACGACTGCACCTGCTTGCCACATTTCTGAATCTCTCAACTCTTTCAACTCCACCTCTAACTTTTCTCTATAATCTTCTTTGCTGTTAGAGTCAATTGACTTTTGCGCCTCTTTGCCTGTTTTTACAGAATCGTACAATTGCTCAAAAACTGGCTTAGTAGCATCTCTAAATGGCTTCCACCAGTCTAATGCACCTCTTTGAGCTGTTGTAGAACAGTTGGCATACATCCAGTCCATACCATTCTCCGCTACCAAAGGCATCAATGATTGTGTCAATTCTTCCACGGTTTCATTGAATGCTTCTGAAGGTGTGTGACCATTGGCTCTCAACACCTCATATTGAGCAGCAAATATCCCTTGAATAGCCCCCATCAAAGTACCTCTTTCTCCAGTCAAATCTGAAGTCACTTCTCTGTAGAAATCTGTCTCAAACAAATATCCAGAACCCACTCCTATACCCAATGCAACTACACGGTCTTTGGCTTTTCCAGTTCCGTCCTGGAAGATTGCATAAGAAGAGTTCAAACCTCTACCTTCTACAAACATTCTTCTCAATGATGTACCTGAACCTTTTGGTGCCACCAAAATCACATCTACATCTGCTGGTGGTACGATTCCTGTCTTTTCTTTGTAAGTCACACCAAATCCGTGAGAGAAATACAATGCCTTACCTGGAGTCAAGTGTTTTTTCACCATTGGCCACAAAGCAATCTGCCCAGCATCTGAAAGTAAAAACTGTATGATAGTTCCTCTTTCACAAGCTTCTTCTAGGTCAAACAAAGTCTCGCCTGGAACCCAGCCATCTGCTACTGCTTTATCCCAAGTTTTAGAATTTTTTCTTTGACCTACGATTACGTTGAAGCCATTATCCTTTAAGTTCAAAGCTTGACCTGGCCCCTGTACACCATACCCTAGTACAGCGATCACTTCGTCCTTCAATACTTCTCTGGCTTTTTCCAAAGGGAACTCTTCCCTGGTTACTACATTTTCCTCTACTGATCCAAATTTCAGTTTCATAGTTATTGGTTTTTATAAGGTTTGATGATTTAAATATTCCGATACGGAGAATCTAGGCTTAGCAATGGCCACGCGACCTGACCTAGAAAACTCCAAAAGTCCATAAGGCTTTAGTGTTTCCAAAAGTGCTTGTGTATCTTCTTTATGACCTGTAAACTCTACAACGACAAAGGCTTTTTCAGCAGCGATGATGTGTGCATTATACCTTCTGATTACTTTTTCAAGACTTGCATCTAAGCTTTCAATTGGCAATTTGTAAAGTGCGATTTCCTGGTATACTACTTCAGAATCTTCAAAATAGTATGATTTGATCACATCAGTGATTTTCTCAATTTGCTGTACCAAATGGACAATCTGATCTTGTGTCACTGTACACTCTATCGTGATCTTGTGAATCCCGTCAAGTCGACTCTCTGATGCTGTAAGTGCATCGATATTGATCCCTCTTCTGGTAAAGATGATGGTGATCCTATTCAAGATCCCTATGAAATTTTCTGTATAGATTAATATGGTATATCTATTCATAATTTTTACGAATTTAGCTAAGCCTCACTTCTTCTACTGAACTTCCCGTAGCGATCATTGGAAACACATTGTCTTCCTTCTCTACAACTACTTCAAGGAAGTACGGCCCATCATGAGTCAACATGTCTGCTACTGCATCACTTAAGTCATCTCTTTCATTGACTTTTGTTGCTTTTATATTGTAAGCTTCGGCAAGTTTGATAAAGTCAGGATTGTCCAATTCTGTAAATGAATACCTTCTATCGAAAAACATCTGCTGCCACTGCCTCACCATGCCTAAGAAATTGTTGTTCAATAAGACAACTTTTACTGGTGCTTTGGTTTGCATGATCGTACCCAATTCCTGAATGGTCATCTGGATACCACCATCACCAACTACACATATTACCTGTCTGCTATAATCTGCCATCTGCGCACCAAGAGCAGCTGGAAGAGCAAAGCCCATCGTTCCTAATCCACCAGAAGTAACTTGAGTTTTACTAGTCTTGAAATTGAAGTATCTCCAAGCTATCATCTGATGTTGTCCAACATCCGTAACTAACACAGCATCATCTGCCTTGTATTGATTGACATACCTGATCACCTCTCCCATGGTCAAGCCTGTCTTGGTTGGAGAAAGGTCATGGTTGATTACCGATTCCTTTTCTAACAATTCCAACTCACGAAACTTCTCCATCCATCCTTCATGGGTGCTAGATTTCACTTCAGCAGTCAGCATAGCAAGACTTTCTTTACAATCTCCTAAGACTGCTACTTCACATTTCACATTCTTATTGACCTCTGCAGGGTCTAGTTCTAGATGAATGACTTTAGCCTGCTTGGCATATCTGCTCAAGTCTCCAGTCACCCTATCATCGAATCTCATACCTATTGCAATCAACACATCACATTTATTTGTCAAAAGGTTTGGCGCATAATTGCCATGCATACCGAGTTTCCCAACAAATGATGGATGATCTTCAGAAAGTGCTCCTGAACCCAAAAGCGTAGAAGCTGCAGGAATTCCTGTTTTATCTAAAAATGCCTTGAACTCTTGCTCTGCTTTACCTATGATTATCCCTTGTCCAAACAATACATAAGGTCTTTCGGCTTGGTTGATCAACTCAGCCGCTGCTGCGATCGCCTTGGCTTCAACAGGGATATTTGGTCTATAAGAACGAATACTTAAGCAAGGCACGTAGTTGAAAGCCCCTGACTCCACTTGTGCATTTTTGGTAATGTCTATCAAAACAGGTCCTGGTCTCCCCGATCTTGCAATGTGAAAGCCTTTAGCAATAGCAGGCGCTATATCCTCTGCTCTTCTTACTTGGATATTCCATTTGGTCACAGGCATAGAGATACCCACGACATCTGTTTCTTGAAAAGCATCAGTACCTAACAGTTGAGCAGCTACTTGACCAGTGATACATACCAATGGGGTACTATCTATCATTGCATCTGCAAGTCCTGTGATAAGGTTAGTCGCTCCTGGGCCTGAGGTAGCTAACGCAACTCCAACTTTCCCAGATACTCTTGCATAGCCCTGCGCAGCATGGATAGCTCCTTGCTCATGGCGCGTCAGAATATGTTTGATTTGATCATGATAATCATACAGTGCATCATACACTGGCATAATTGCCCCACCTGGATAGCCAAAAATATGCTGTACGTTTTCGGAAATTAAAGATTTCACTACGATATCTGCTCCTCTTATCATTTGTTGCTGGGTTTTATTTATCAGTTACACAACCTTCTGATGCGGTTGAAACGAGTATATTGTACTTTTTTAAAGTGCCTTGTAAGTCGCTTAAATCCTTTCTCTTCCAAACTTTTCTTCTTGCTTCAAACTCCTCGTCCGATACATCACAAGTCAATTTCAGATTATCAGCATCTATAGTAACCATATCTCCATCCTTCAAGAGTCCAATAGGTCCTCCTAAGTAAGCTTCAGGAGTGACATGCCCTACTACGAAGCCATGCGTACCACCTGAAAATCTCCCGTCTGTGATCAAGGCTACATCTGAACCAAGCCCTGCTCCTATGATCATAGACGTTGGCTTCAACATCTCTGGCATCCCTGGACCACCTTTTGGTCCAATATTCCTGATGACGATAACGGAGCCTCTATTCACTTTATGATCTCTGATCGCTTCATTTGCTTCTTGTTCCGAGTCAAAGACCTGTGCAGGTCCAGTGAAAGCATTTCCTTCTTTTCCTGTGATTTTTGCAACAGCACCTTCTGGGGCTAAGTTTCCGTCTAGGATACATAAGTGACCAGTTGCTTTGATTGGTTGCTCTAGCGGATGAATCACATTGACCAATGATGGACTGATAGGATCTATATTTTCAAGGTTTTCTTCCAATGTTTTTCCTGTCACTGTGAGACAATCACCGTGAAGATATCCATTCAAAAGCATGTATTTCATAAAAGCAGGAAGACCACCTTGCTCATGCAAGTCTTCCATCATAAACTTTCCAGATGGCTTAAAATCACCAATCATTGGTGTCTTAGCATTGATCTTTTTGAAATCCTCTATGGTGAAATCCACCCCCGCTGTGCGTGCTATAGCGATGATATGCATCACAGCATTCGTACTGCCACCAAGGGCTATAGTCACTGTTACTGCATTTTCTATACTTTTTCTAGTGATGATATCTGTTGGTTTGATATCTTTCTCTAGAAGAATTTTCATGTACTTATTTACTTCTCTACACTCTCTCAATTTCTCTGGAGAATTAGCTGGATAAGAAGCTGAGTAAGGCAATGACATTCCCATGGCTTCAATTGCTGAAGACATGGTGTTAGCCGTATACATCCCTCCACAGGCACCCTTTCCAGGGCAAGCATTTCTGATTACACCATCATAATCCTCATCAGATATACTTCCATTCACACGCTTACCAAATGCTTCAAAAGCAGATACTATATTTAGCTTTTCTCCTTTATAATTACCTGATGCAATCGTACCTCCATACACCATGATAGATGGTCTATTGGTACGTGTCATTCCCATGACAGCCCCAGGCATATTCTTATCACAACCAGCTACCGCTACACAGCCATCGAAGGAATGGCCTATGATAAATGATTCAATAGAATCTGCTATAATCTCCCTAGACACCAAAGAATATCGCATGCCTAAGGTTCCCATACTAGTACCATCAGATATACCAATGGTATTAAAAACCAAACCGGTCAGATCATGTTCTTGAGAAGAAGCTTTGATCAGACCGGCGAAGTCGTTGAGGTGCATGTTGCAAGGATTACTTTCGTATCCACAACTCGCTACCCCTACAAAGGGCTGGTTCATCTTTTTATCCGTCAATCCAGTCGCATAAAGCATGGCTTTACCTGCTGGATGCTCTTCGTTTTGGCTGATTTCCCAACTATATTTTTTCAAACTCATGGTATCAATAGGTTTATTAATTTGCTTGTATAAAAAAAAGTGCCCCACTTGGATGAGGCACCTAGATTTATATGGTTGTTTTAATGATATAGTCTAGCGCCTCATTGCTTTCCAATAATGAGAATAAGGAATCCAATAAAGCTGACTAGACGTGTCATGTGGTTTTGTTTTATTATCAATCAACGATACAATATTAAAGTGCATTTTCGACACTTACAATATTTAAATTCTATTTTTTACTCACTAACAATTTTTTCAATATGCTTTTAATTATTTTTAAAAAATTAAATAAACACATAAATTAATCAAACAAAACATTATTGTTTTAAATATCGATTTATTTTAAATTTTTGAAATAAAATATCAATTTACTTAAATGATAAGAAAAAGCCATTTTTTCTGATTTTTTTATAAGAAAAAAATTCGCTAAAGATTTTTTATGCAATAAAAACCGAAAATTTTTAAAAAGAAGAAATGATCAAAATCGGCACATTATTCCGTTTGACTCTAAAAAACAAATGTATTTTTCAAAATCATGTAGATTTGATCTGAAATTTTTAATTTCGAATTATGATATCATTCCCAAACGCAAAAATCAATCTTGGCCTCCATATTACATCCAAAAGAAAGGATGGCTATCACGAAATTGAAACTTGTATGGTTCCAATTCCTCTATATGATGCACTTGAAATGATATTGGATAAAAAAACTACTTTTAGAAGTACTGGCCTAGCTATCCCTGGATCTGACAAGGACAATCTAATCCTCAAAGCCCTGAAGCTACTACGTAAGGACTTCAATGAACTACCACATGTAAGTATTCATCTTCACAAAAACATCCCTATGGGTGCTGGCTTGGGAGGAGGCTCCGCAGATGCTGCTTTTGCATTGAGTATGATGAATAATCTTTTTGACCTCTTGCTCGAAGATTGGTTTTTGGAAGATTATGCAGCACAGCTAGGTAGTGACTGCCCATTCTTTGTAGAAAACACTCCTAAGATTGCTAAAGGAAGAGGTGAGATTTTGGAGCCTGTCAACATTGACCTTAAAGGTAAATACCTTGTATTGGTCAATCCAAACATACACATTGGCACCAAAGAAGCTTATGCTGGCGTAATTCCCCAAACGCCTAAGATCAATCTAAGAGACGTACTTGCTGACAGCTCAAGATGGAAAAATGAGTTGGTCAATGATTTTGAAGCAAGCATTTTTCCTAAATACCCAGAGATTGCTGCTATCAAGTCCAAACTCTATGAAATGGGTGCTTTCTATGCCGCCATGTCGGGATCTGGCTCAACGGTATTTGGCCTTTTTGATGAGAAGGTGGACAAAGGAATTTGGAATGAAGGATATTTTGTGTTTGAGGAGGTGATGTAGTAAAGTTCATAAGTCATTCACGACAGATTCATATTTAAATTTCATAAATATATTTTGTATTTTTACTTCAAAAGTAAAAATATGACAACTTTCACTAGCTCACTTCCAAATGACTTATTGGAAATGCTCGACGAGCATGCCAAGAAATTAGAGATTCCTAAAAACAAGCTTATTGAAAAAGCCTTAAGATTATACCTTGAGCATCTCAAAAGAGCGGCGTATGTAAAATCATATAGTCAAGCCAAAGAAGACAAGGACATGGTCAATTTGGCAGAGGAAGGTATGGCGCAATACTTCAAGCAGATAGAAGATGAAACAAGGTGAAATCTGGTATGCTGATCTAAATCCTAGTAAAGGTTCTGAGCAAGCTGGATTCCGCCCAGTTGTCATTATCAGTGGAAACTTACTCAACAAACACCTCAAAGTAGTCATCACGATTCCTTTGACTTCCAAAATAAAAAATTATCAAGGCAACCCAATTTTAATCCCTGACACGAGCAATAACCTGAGGGAAATATCTGAATTGATGGTATTTCATATCCGATCTATTTCGAAAGTGCGCTTGGTAGAAAAAATCGGTAAAATTTCCGACAAGGAACTGCAAATGGCACTGGCAACTTTGGGGGATATTACTACGCTGTAAATTCGTAGAAACTTTTCATTGAAAGTTAAAAATCACAATTAACGGAATCTATGAGCATTTTTACTGAAAATTAAAACACTCCCAGTTGTTCAGATTTTACCCTATTCGTTTAGGGGTCGAAAAACAGCTAATTTAAAGGGAATATTTTCCAAGCCTACATTTGATGGAATTAGCAAATAAAGGCGAGCATTAGGATCATCATTAAGATTGACATCATCAATCTTTTTAAAGAGATCAGAGAAAGATAACTCCTAAGAAATTCTGTAACAATCATTTTCATAAGCTTGAATTATTTGGTAATAAATCTGTTTGTACAAAAATAACCGATTAGAAAAGTGTGAACAATACCCTTTTTAGGGTATTTTTTTAATAAAAAGCATTCCTTTTGCACTTAATTTTTATTGATTGATGAAAAAAATTGAATTTATTTATAGTTAAGGACAATGTTCAAGTACAATATTTCAGCTCTAATAAAATCACTATCTCATCTTTCACACTCCAGGCACCCTTTTCACCTTTCTCCGCTTGTTCAAATAATTAAAAACAGGGTACAATAACACCGAAATCAGAATAATCAAAGTACCTAAGTAAAAACCTGAAGTCATTTTTTCTCTTTCTCCAAAAATCAAAACAGCCAATACAATTCCATATACAGGCTCTAAATTCACCGTCAGGTTTATAGCAAAAGCAGTCAACCTACGCATCAGCTCTACGGAAACGGAAAAGGCATAAACAGTACAAACCCCTCCCAAAACAAATAACCACAACCAATCCAAGCCAATTGGTACAAGCTGTAGACCAACCCCATCAGTAAAGAATACAGCATAAAAAGGCATAAATAAAACAGAAAATATACAAGCTCCCAACATTTCATAAAATGTCAATACATAAGGAGAATGCCTCTTGGTTAACCGACCATTGATGACCGTAAATATCGCAGCAATCAATGCCGAAGATACAGCCATTGTCAAACCTAACCAATAGCCACCTTCAAAGCTAAAAACTACATAAAGGCCTGAAATCACCATCATCCCAAGCATAATCTCAAACCATTTTACCTTCGACCGATTGACCAATGGCTCTACTAGCGCTGTCCACAATGAAGTCGTCGCCATACCTGCCAAGCATACAGAAGCAGTAGACACTTGAGCAGCCCAAAAAAACAATATCCAATGCAAGCTGATCAAAAAGCCTGTCCCAATTACCTTTCCTAACTCTTGGGAAGCCAATCTGATTTTTCGCTTTTTCACCAAAAACACCAAGCCCAAAAACCCACATGCTATCAAAGTTCTATAAAAAACTATCTCTACTGAAGGCAAAGTAATCAGCAGTCCTAATATTGCTGTAAATCCCCAAATCAACACGATAAAATGGAGCATCAAGTAGTCCTTGACGATATCTTTTTGACTCATGCTTACCTTGGTACAGTTTTGTACAAGAAAAGTCCAGTAAATGCAAACAAAAGGTTGGGTAACCAAATAACAAATATTGGATATGTGGTACCAGCCTCGGCAAATGTCCTTGATAGTAAGAACAATATGATATACACAAAGGCCAAGAGGAAGCCTAACGCAATCTGAAAACCAGACCCTCCCCTAGTCTTCTTGGAAGAGAGAATTACGCCAATGAATGTGAGAATGATTGCCGCAAATGGAGACATATACCGCACGTACCTTTCAATCTTATAATAATTAACATTATCCGCCCCCCTATCTTCAAGTGTCCTGATCTGCTGACCAAGCTGAGGAAGTGTCAGTGTTTCATGGTGATTGGTAGGCAAATCAAAGTCCGCAGGTGTTATGGAAAGCAATGTATCGAGGCTCTCACCCGTAGTGTAATCCTCCCCTCTTTCATTCAGCACACGCAGCTTCCAGTTCTTCACAGTCCAGGAATTGATAGCAGTATCCCATACGATTCTATCTCCTGATAGCTTTGCCAAAAGCTGTCCATCTCTGACTTGCTCCAAAGTAAAGCTATAGCCCATATTCCCAGATGGATAATATCTCGATATATATGCATACACATCTGGAGCAACTTTGATATGGATATTGGTTTCGTTATAGAATTTGGTCTCTTCCAAATACCTCGTCTTGAACTCCGTCACTCCAGAAGTGGCACCAGGAAGCACCCATCCATTAAGCAAAAAGCTTGCTGCACCTATCAAAGAAGCTCCTATAAAAAATGGCAGTAACATCCTGACAAAAGATGTTCCTGAACTGAGAATCGCAACAATCTCAGTTCTACCGGCCATTTTGGAAGTAATGAATATGACAGAGATAAAAACCGTAATAGGCGTGAGTAAATTATTCAGGTAAAGCCCATAATTAGCCAAATACTTCAGTATCTCTGATGCTGGTACTTTATTACGAATAAACGCATCATTCTTCTCCGTGAAATCTAACACCAAGACAATAAGAATCAACATCAAAACCACAAAAAAGTAGGTTTTGAGAAAATCCTTAATGATGAGTTTATCTAATATCTTCATATTATAATCTTGTGCTTACTTTTTTGACCATTTGATCTTTCCATGTGGAAAATTCGCCAGATTTGATTTTTTCTCTTGCTTGACCTACCAACCAAAGATAAAATGCCAAATTATGAATACTAGCTATCTGCGCAGCTAGTATTTCTTTGGCTATCGTCAAATGTCTCAAATATGCTTTGGAATAGAAACTACTTACATAAGAATTGATTCCTGTATCTATTGGACTGAAATCATCCTTCCATTTTTCATTCCTGATATTTATAATTCCTTCAGAGGTGAAGAGCATTCCATTCCGTGCATTTCTTGTCGGCATGACGCAGTCAAACATATCTACACCAAGTGCGATCCCTTCGAGAATATTAGCAGGCGTCCCTACCCCCATCAAATATCTAGGCTTATCTTTTGGTAAGATATCCGTCACCATATCAGTCATCTCATACATCATCTCCGCAGGTTCACCTACAGACAGTCCTCCTATGGCGTTCCCTTCTCTTTCACAAGAAGCTATAAATTCCGCGGATTGTTTTCTCAAGTCTTTGAATACAGAACCCTGCACAATCGGAAATAATGTCTGACTATAGCCATACTTCCCTTCTGTCTGATCGAAACGTTCTATGCAGCGCTTCAGCCAGCGGTGAGTCATTTCCATAGAGTTTCTAGCATATCCAAATTCACAAGGATAAGGCGTACATTCATCAAATGCCATGATAATATCCGCACCTATGGTTCGCTGAATATCCATTACTCCTTCAGGAGAAAAAATATGTTTTGATCCATCAATATGCGATTTGAAAACTACACCTTCTTCGGTGATTTTCCTCGTACCAGCCAATGAAAATACTTGATATCCTCCACTGTCTGTTAAGATTGGCTTGGACCAACCATTGAATTTGTGCAAACCACCTACCTTTTCTAGTACATCCAGACCAGGCCTTAGATATAAGTGATAGGTATTCCCCAAAATGATCTGTGCCTTGACATCATAAGTAAGCTCCCGCTGATGAACGGCTTTCACGGAACCCGCAGTACCCACTGGCATAAAAATAGGGGTTTCTATATCCCCATGATCAGTTTTTATTATTCCTGCCCTTGCTTTTGACTGAGGATCAGTGTCTGTTAATATAAATTTCATTTCCTAAAGTACAACACTCCAAATTGAATATACGGGCTTGACCGACTTTCAGCCATTCCCAATGCAAAAATATAAGCTTATTATTTAATTGAATGCTGAATTTGCTTTTATATTTGCCTTTCAAAAAATCAATCAGGATGATCAACGGAGTTTTATGGATACTTTTTTTGGTAGCGTTTGCTGTTCAATTAATCTATATCCTATTTATTTTTAGCCGATTGGCATTTTTCAAGACCAAAGAGTCTCCAATTTCCACCGAATCAAAAACAGAGGGCGTCACTGTGGTGATAGCAGCGCACAATGAAAAAGAAAATCTAAAAAAACTCATACCAATCCTTTGCAATCAAGACTACCCAAATTTTGACATCATGATCATCAATGATCGTTCGTTTGACGGTACGAGGTCACTATTGGAGAAAATGATGGCCAGGTATCCACAAATCAGAACGGTAACGGTCAAATATACTCCTGACCATGTGACTTCAAAAAAATATGCCCTAACACTAGGTATAAAAGTGGCCAAACATGATGTGCTTTTACTCACTGATGCAGATTGCATCCCTACATCAGACCAATGGATCAAGCAAATGACAGCTCCTGTAAGAGAACAAGGTAAAACTTTTGCTTTAGGATATTCTCCTTATGAAACTGACAGGGGCTTTCTGAACAAATGGATACAGTTTGAAACCCTTTGGACCGCAATTTTGTATTTTTCATTTGCTTTATGGAAAGCTCCATTCATGGGAGTCGGGAGAAATTTGTGCTATCGTAGAAGTTTTTTTATGGAGAAAAAAGCATTCAAAGACCTCTGGCAAATCACCTGTGGAGATGATGACCTATTTATCAACAAGTATGCAACTGGTAAAAATACTGCACTAGTGATTTCCCCTGACAGTATCACTATTTCTAAGCCAAAAAGTACTTGGAAACAGTTTTTTATACAGAAAAAAAGACACTTCTATGCAGGTAAATTTTATAGAGCTAGAGACAAAAATAAAATAGGATTTTATACATCTACCCATCTCCTTTTTTGGATTGTAGGTATTTGTTTGATGATTTTTTTGGCAATTGAAGGAAAATGGGAACAATTTGCTGGAATTCTAGGTATAATTACCGTGAGATCAATGATGCTCACCTGGATATTTACAGCTGCAAGAAGAAATTTGCAGGGGATTCGAAAAGTGTTTTGGCCAATATTTTACGATTTCATTTATCTGGGCTATTTTTGGATCATTGGCACTATAGGGTATCGTTCAAAAACAGTTAAATGGAAGTAAATTCAAGAGGATTTTCAAACAAGGCATTAGAAGACTTTGATCTAATAGATCAAGCAGTGGAGCAGAAAGATCAGCAAGCTTATGCCACATTGATGAAGCGCTACAAAAAAGCAGTTTACTTCATGATCTTGAAAATGATCCGCGATGCCGATGATGCGGAAGATTTGACTATGGAAGCTTTTGCAAAAGCTTTCAAAAATCTTCACAAGTTCAAAAAAGACTATACATTCAGTACTTGGCTTTTCAGGATAGCTACGAACAATACCATTGATTTTATCCGAAAGAAAAAGTTGAAGACCATGAGCTTGAATACCACCTTGAGTGATGATGGTGGTAATTCGGTCAATATCGATGTGGAAGATGATGACAACAATCCACAAGACGAGTTTATCAAATCTCAAAGAATCGAGATGGTCAGGGTGTTTGTAGATAAGTTGCCTGCGAAGTACCGTAAACTGGTAGAGTTACGCTATTTCCAAGAGTTGTCTTACGATGAGATAGCTCAGGAACTAGACAAGCCACTAGGTACCGTCAAAGCTCAGCTTCACAGGTCTCGCGAATTGCTTTTTGAAATAGCCTCTGGGAAAGAAAAGCATATTTAAAGTTAGGAGCTTTAAATGTTGAAAACTGGGAGATTGAATTGATCTTGTTGGAAGGTTAAATAGCTGAAAGATTCGGTTATCCGAGAGGTTTTTTGATTAGGTTGTAGCTTGATGTGCGTTTATGAATAGACTATTGGTATTGTAGGTTGGCCCGGGTTATAAGATTTTTTTAAATGAATTGAATTATTTAATACCAACTAACACCTCTTCTTTGTACCCTCCATCTTGATTTAGGCATGCATATTTTGAGTGTCTTTGACATGTATGGAAGCATCAAACTAAAAATTTTAGCAGAAAGGGAGTTCAATAACGATAAGAGAAAAATTGTTTTTTTTAACCGAGTTAAAATAAAAAGTGATCAAATAATTACGACCTACCTAGGTGAGGAAAAATTTGTTTTCAAAGAAGGTTCTTCTCCACGAGGAAAAGAAGCCACAAAATTCCTTTTCTTTGACTTTTATGGAAACTTCATCAAAGTAATTGAAGCTAAACATGAAATCTATGATTTTACTATTGATGAGGAAAACAAACCTGTTTTTTTTCCATTTTGTAGATAGAGAAATCCCAATAGGATTTTCCATTATGATTAAAAGAAGAATTGAAAAAGGATAGCGATTTTTTTTCCAAATTGAACGGACTAGTTATAAAAAAAATTAAACAATCAACATAAATAATAGCACTAAATAAACTTAACACCTGTGAATCACCTGTATTTCAGTTACAACCTAAACACTCACTGGACTTTATTTGCTTTTTTAAAAGAGGATGATTCTCGAGGGATCAATTTCGCTTGTAAAACCGTCTGTTTAATATCTCTACTCACTTCATTTTCAATCTCTTCTAACAATAATGAGAATGCCTCTCTTCCCATTTCAAATGTCGGATGAGTAACAGCTGTCAAATTAGGCTCAACAACAGTAGCGTGAAATTCATCTGTGAATCCTACTAAAGCAATATCATCCGGCACTTTGAGGTTTCTCTTCCTTATCTCCTTCATCGCTGAAAAAATAACAGTATCATTAACTCCGAATATCGCATCTGGTAAAGGATGATTTCTCAACAATTTATTTGTAGCCCTAGCAGCATCATCTATACTTAAGTCACAATGTTCCAAAAGCTCTTCTCTATAAGGCAATTTGCATTGATCTAAACCATATTTATATCCCTCAATTCTTTCCTTTGAAATATTGAGATGGCTTGGCCCAGCTATATGAGCAATGTTTGAATAACCATTTTCTACCAGATGCATTGTAAGTTCTTTGGCTGCCGATACATTATCAATTATCACAGATGAAAATTCTTTTTTTCTACAGATACGATCAAAAAACACTAGTGGAATTTCAGAATCACCTATCTCATCAAAATGTTCGAAGGAGTTGGTTGACTGAGATAAGCATACAATAAAGCCATCTACCCTCAGGTCAAGAAGGTTTTTCACGTTTTCTTTTTCTTTCTCAATAGATTCTTGAGAAGAAGCTATCACTATATAATAACCATTTTCGGTGGCCTTACTTTCTATCCCACTAATGATTGAAGCATAGAAATAGGTGACTATATCTGGGACTATCACACCAATAGTCTTTGTCTTTTGCTTGAGAAGTCCCATTGCTAAAGGATTAGGCGTATAATTCCATTTTTCGGCTAGATCCTTGATTTTTTTCTTTAACTCGGGACTGATATCATAATGGTCTTTGAGTCCTCTTGAGACTGTAGAGATTGACACACCAAGTTCCTTAGCAATATCCTTTAGAGAAACTCTTCTTCTTCCCATGACTAAAGTTATAGATTTTTTTCAGAAAAATAGGAAACGCAACTTCCTGTTATTTTCATAATTGATTTTGAAATTACAAAAAATAGACAGCAATTCTCAAATTATTCAACAAAAGTCTAAACGCTTAGCACTTAATTAAGATTAAATGCTGCTTCTGCTTAATTTTTCATAGGACTACCCACTTTTTTTTACATAGCCAAAAAATAGACTACTAGACAGCAATTCCGAGCATAAATTTTCAAGTTGATTGTTAGGTTGTTACAACTATGCTTAAGAATTAATCTTCGGGCTATTCAAAAGGAACGTAAAAAATCCTATATAACTGAACCTGAGTTACATGCATAGAATTTCCACTTTCCAGTGGAAATACCTATCTTTGGTCTCATATTTTATTAGATTTTAAAGGGGCTGTGTCTTGGGAGACTTATCCAGCCCCTTTTTCTTTTACCAAAATAGCGATTTTTGTCTGATCTACCCACTTTTTGGCCATTTTTTGTCGGTTTTTTTCCGTGCTTTTGTTCTTTTTAATCAGAGGAAACAATCAAAAATCTCGTGCAGACAAAAACTGGGGAAATTCCAGGGAAAACAACTGGTCATCTTTGTTCTTATAGTGTTAAAAAGGCATTACCCCGACTTTACAACGTTGTTGGATTCCAT